>JAKPUQ010000164.1 GCA_029572815.1 Bacillota bacterium
TTACCTGTCGGTGATGTGGTGAGCCGCCGCAAATTCACCTCACTCCGTCGCCTACGGCTCCTACATGAGGTGAATTTGCCATTATCTGCTTAACATCTTATTTTTTGAGGGTTAGTGTCCAAGATCATTGACAAGTGTACAACTACAGAAATTAATTTTTTGCCGCGATTTATTGCAATCTGACGAAAATTGTGTTATTATATATGTATCTGATTAAAGAAACGGAGATATAATAATGGATAATTTTGCAGAACAGCTTGTAAAGAAGAATGAGACCTCAGGTGACAAGACCAGAAGAGTACTCATGGTCATAGTGGGCATACTCTTTGCCCTTGCCCTTGCAGCCCTGGCTGTGCTCCAGCTCAGGACTCCCCTTATCGCGCTCCTCGGCTTCGCCCTTGCAGTTGCCGCAGGCTACGGCACCTTCCACATCGTACAGAATACCTTTGTTGAGTACGAATACACCTTCACCAACGGCGACCTGGACGTGGACAAGATAATCGCCAAGAAGAAGCGCCGCGAGATGGTATCCACCAACGCAAGGGAATTCGCCGCCTTCGGAAAGTATGAGGACGGCATGGAGGAGACTGAGGATATGACTGTTATCCTCGCCACCGACAATATAGCTTCGCACAAATACTACGCAGACTTCAACCACGAGACCATGGGAAGCGCAAGACTTATCTTCGCTCCCGATGAGCGTATGCTTGAGAATATGCAGAAATTCCTTCCCGCAAAGCTGAGAACAAGAAAACAGTAAGGTACGGACATATGGAGAAAAACATTAAGGAAAAAAAGAGCTTTTTCATGGGGCTCACAGTCCTTGCGGCATACACCATCGGCCTCATAGTTATAAGCTGTTTCCATGAGCTGTGGTTTGACGAGACCCAGGCATGGCTGATAGCAAAATGCGCCTCTTACAAGGAGATGCTCACAGTTGTTCCCCATTATGAGGGGCACCCTCCCCTCTGGCATCTGCTGCTGTCGGTATTCGCAAAAAACGGAGCTCCTGTCGATATCACTCTCAGAGCTGTGAACATAACATTCTGCTCCGCGGCAACGGCACTTCTGATATTCAGGTCGCCATTCCCGAAGGCAATCAGATATGTCCTGCCCTTCACCTATTTCTTCTTTTTCCACTATGGCATATACAACCGACCTTATTCCATCACAATGCTGGCGTTCTGCCTCATAGCCATAACATATAAGGGGCGCAATGTCCACCCCCTGCGGTATATACTCTCCCTCATACTTCTCTGCCTTACGACCGCATACGGCATTATGATAGCAGGCGGACTATGCCTGGTCTGGACAGGCGAGATAATCACAGAGCTTGTCCGCAATAAAAAGCTCCTGTATTTCTGGAAGGATAAGCGATTTTATTTTCTCTGTCTTATTCTGGCAGCTGCAATAGCACTGATAATCACCATAACTCCCGCTGATGACTGTTATTATGTCGGCGTTGAGAACAACTTAACGCTGAAACAGCTCCTCTCCTCTGTTAACTGCTACAAATTAGTGATAATAGCCCCCTTTGAAAGCTGGAGCGGTATAATGGTCGGGCATAATGACCTGAAGAACTACCCTCCCATTATGGCAGCAGAGCTTGTCATAGGAGTTTTCCTGTGGATCTCACTTATAACTATAACTGCGAAGAACAAAAAGTTCTTTACGTTTTTTGTTCCGTATATATTTATCACACTTTTCATGGCATTCAAGTATATGTCTGCATACCATCTGGGTATCGGCGGTCTCATGCACGTACTTATCTTCTGGATAATCCTGGATGAAAAGGGTACCATAGAGCTTCCTGAGTTCATGAAGAAGATCGCCGGGGGCGTTACTTCTCCCCTGGTAAAAAAGACGGCAGCGGCAGGAGGTATTATCATCGCTGTTATGCCTGTGGTATACAGCGGCATCGCGTGCTATAATGACATCAGGAATGAGTGCGGTATGTCATGGGCTGCAAGGATCATAAAAGACAACCACCTTGAGAACACAAAGATCTTTTCGTCCTGGCAGTTTTTTGAGGAGCAGTCGGATGATCCTGAAATGAATATGGATTATATGTTCAAGGAGCTCATGATCCCCTCAAATCACCCGAAGGTAATAAAAAACTACACCTATTTACAGGATGCCCCTCCGATGATACAGCCGTATTTTGACAGGAATATATTCATGAACTTCAACGTTGACTGTCCCGAGGATCTTTATATGCACTATAAATATAAGGAGGACACTGAGGCAGTATTTGCGCAATGGCATGAAAAAGGGCTTCCTGATTTTATAATCGGATATTGTCCCATTGATATTATATACAGCGAAAAAGAGCTTGAGGGAGTAAAATACCTTCCTATCGCAAGAAAGGAAGCCGTCAATTTCTACAAGCTCTATGCTGAAGGAATATATGACAGTTTTTATATAAGAGAGGACCTGCTGGACGACTATCCACAGTTCAAATGGATAGACGATCAGACAGACAATCACTTCTGATAAAGTATATTATTATTCCGAGGGAGGTATATATATGCAGATAGTTACACCAAAGCAGATGGGAAAGCTGGAGGATATTTCCGAGAAGCTGGGAGTATCAAAGAGGCAGCTCATGGAAAATGCAGGCAGGAAGCTTGCGGAGCTTATAGACGGCTACTGCCGCAATGAAGCGAAGCTCCGCCCCGAGGACTCCTCGGTGGTCTTTCTTGCAGGTACGGGCAACAACGGCGGCGACTGCTATGCGGCGGCGGATATACTGCTCTACAAGGGCTACAGGATAACCATTATCCACATCGGCGGACTGCCGAAAACTCTCCTTGCGCAGGAGATGCTCAGCATCCTGCCCCGTGACAGGATAACCTTCATTGAGGGCTTCCGCAGCGGCAATGTTGAAGCGGCTATCGAGGCTGCGGAGCTGGACTATATGACCATACAGCCCAGAAGTGCTGACGCTGCCGATGAGGAGCACGGAAGAAATCCCCTTGACGACCTGCTCCACGCTGAGAAGAAACGCATGGGTCTCATTAAAGGCGCTGTGGTCGGTGCACAGGTGCTGGTGGACGGCGTTTTCGGAACAGGCTTCCACGGCGAGCTGGACAAGGACACTATGGGCATATTCAGCATAGGCTCAGGTGCTTACCGCATAGCTGTGGATATTCCCAGCGGCGGAAACAGCTCCTCGGGAACGGTATCAGCAGGCATATTCAAGGCAGACGAAACTCTCACCTTCGGCTATATAAAGACAGGTATGTCACAATTTCCGCTGAAGAAATACTGCGGAAGGATAACCGTTGCGGATATAGGAATACCAAAAGCAGCTCTGAAGCAGCTCCTTGAGGGAGGCGAGCGGGATTATCACCGCATTGAGCGCAATTTCCTGGCGGCTTATCCTCCCAAGCGCGAGAGAGACTCTCACAAGGGCGACTTCGGCACCGTCCTGGTAATCGCAGGCAGCTCATCAATGAGAGGTGCAGCTGCATTCGCTACCCTGGGCGCTCTCCGCAGCGGCGCAGGACTTGTACGCCTTGCCTCGGTGGAAAAGTGCATAGATACAGCCTCTATCCACGCTCCTGAGGCTACATTTATAGAGCTTGACAGCGATGATTACGGCTATATGCTCTATGACAGCAGCCGCGAGCCCCTTGCAGCCGCTATGGAAAAGGCTGACGCGGTGGTCATAGGCTGCGGAATGGGAGTTACTCCCGACACCATAGAGCTTACGAAGTTCGTCACCGAAACCGCAAAATGTCCCGTTATTATCGATGCAGATGGTATAAACTGCATATCAAAGGACATAGATATTTTAATGAAGAAGAATTCGGACATCATCATCACTCCCCATATGGGCGAAATGGCGCGGCTCCTTCGCTGCGATGTGAGCATGATAGCCGAAAACAGGCTTATCGCCGCCGAGAAGTACGCTGAGAAGTATGACATTACCGTGGTGCTCAAGGGCGCAGGCACTGTCATCGCCTCAGGCAGGTCCACTGCCGTGAACCATACAGGCAACGCAGGTATGAGCGTGGGCGGAAGCGGTGATGTCCTCGCAGGTATGATAGGAGCTGCTGTGGCTCAGGGCTGCGGTATCTTCGACGGAGCCTGTGCAGGTGTGTATATGCACGGTCTTGCAGGCGATACAGCCGCAAGAAAGCTGGGTATGGAGGCAATGCTGCCGAGAGATATAATCTCTGCCCTGCCCGAAGCCTTCAGTCTGTTAAAGGAAAAGAAGCAGAATATGACCGTATGAAAAGGTCGGATGTGAAAATTTACTTTCATTACTATGATCGGAGCTGGTATCATGAAAAGGATCTTCACATTCGTTATCACTATTGCAGCCGCTGTTTGTCTGACAGCCTGCGCTGTCACAAAGGGCGGCAGTATCTCGCGGAAAAACTGCCTTGGTCTCCCGTTCTCCGCACAGGTCAGCATCACCATCGACCGCCTTGAAGCGGAGGGGCAGCTGGTCCGCTACGGAGAGGGCGTATGGGAGATAGAATTCTCCGAGCCCAATACCCTCAGCGGCGTTAAGCTGGAGTTCAGCGAGGGCAACGTCATGGCGTCATATAAAGGGCTCAGCTTTTCCGTCCCCCAGTCAGCCGTTCCCGTAAAGGCAATGATGCTAAACCTTATGTCCGCCGTGGACAGCAGCGCAGCTGCCGAGGAGCTAAGCGGCGAGGAAAAGGACGGCGCTCTCGCTATCAGCGGCAGCCTTGACGGCGGCGACTATACACTCACCGTGGATAAGGACGGAATGCTCAGCGGCTTTGAAATGCCAAACAATAAGCTCACTATCAGGTTCACTGAGGTAAAGACCATGGAGCTCTCCGTGGAACAGAACAGCACAGAGGCTGTATCGGAAGCTTCCTCTGAAGCTGTGACCACAGAAGCAGTCACCACCGCAACTGCACAGGAATAATAACACAGAAAAGCCCGGAAGCTTAAACTTCCGGGCTTATTGTTTTATTGCCATCAGAGCAGTGTTATGCCGTTTGCGGCACACTTCGCTATCATTTCGTCAGACCAGATAGAGGACTGTACCTCGCCGATATGCGCCTTTTCAAGAAGAAGCATACACAGCCTGGACTGTCCGATACCGCCGCCGATAGTCAGGGGAAGTGTTCCGTCAGCTATCATCTGGTGGTACTTGTACTGCATCCTGTCCTCTGCTCCGCACTCGGCAAGCTGCTTTTTCAGGGACTCTGCGTCGACGCGGATACCCATGGAGGATATCTCAAGCGAATCGTTCAGTACCTCGTCCCAGAACAGTATATCGCCGTTCAGTGACCAGTCATCGTAGTCGGGAGCTCTGCCGTCATGCTTCTCGCCGCTGGACAGCTTTCCGCCGATACCCATGAGGAAAACAGTGCCGCGCTCCTTTGCGATAAGGCGCTCACGCTCGTGGCCTGTCTTGTCGGGGTATCTGTCCTCAAGCTCCTGAGTGGTGATGAAGTAGGGCTCCTCGCAGATCTTGCCAGCTATCTGAGGATAGCGGAGGCTCACCTTGCGCTTGGTGTAGGCTATTGCCTTTACAACGGACTTTACTGTATCCTTCAGGAACTGAATATTTCTCTGGTCGGCAGTTATTACCTTCTCCCAGTCCCACTGGTCAACGAAAATTGAGTGAGTGTTGTCTGTATCATCGTCGCGGCGGATAGCGTTCATATCGGTGTAGATGCCCTCGCCTGCATTGTAGCCGTAGCGGTAGAGAGCCATTCGCTTCCACTTGGCAAGAGACTGAACTACCTCTGCCTCTGCATCGATCTCCTTGATGTCAAAGTCCACCTTGCGCTCAACGCCGTTTAAGTCGTCGTTGATACCGCTTCCCTTTTTAACAATAAGGGGAGCCGATACTCTGTCCAGTGTCAGGGCAAATGCAAGCGCCTGCTGGAAGATGTCCTTGATGTACTTGATTGCGTGCTGAGTTTCTCTCAGCGTAAGGGCTGATTTATAGCCCTCGGGGATATACAGCGATCTTGACATAGTAATCACTTTCCTTTACTTGATATTTTAACGGCAATCGGCGCCATTGACGACTGCCGTGCTGTACTGGTAAAGCCATTAGCCATAAGCTGTCAGCCAAAGGCTGAAGGCTTGGTAATTTAACAGCGAAGCCGTTAAATTATCTTATAGAGCCTACTGTTCTGGGGAAGAGGATAACGTCGCGGATGTTTGCCATGCCTGTTGTGTACATGATGAGTCTCTCGAAGCCCAGACCGAAGCCGCCGTGCGGAACTGTACCGAACTTGCGGAGGTCGAGATAGTCGCTGTACAGGTCAAGGTTCATGTTTCTCTTGTTCATTGCCTCGATGAGCTTGTCATAGTCAGCCTCACGCTCGCCGCCGCCGATGATCTCGCCGACACCGGGTACCAGAAGGTCTACCGCAGCAACTGTCTTGCCGTCGGGATTGAGCTTCATGTAGAAGGACTTGATCTCCTTTGGATAGTCTGTTACGAATACAGCCTTCTTGAACACCTTCTCGGAGAGGTATCTCTCGTGCTCGGTCTGGAGGTCGCAGCCCCACTCTACGGGGTATACGAAGTTCTCGCCCGAATTCTTCAGAAGCTCGATAGCCTCTGTGTAGGTAACTCTGCCGAAGTCGTGGGAGATGAGCTCCTCAAGTCTTGCGCGGAGTCCCTTTTCAAAATGAGCGTCGAAGAATGCGATCTCGTCGGGGCACTTGTCAAGGAGAGTGCGGATAACGTGCTTGAGCATATCCTCAGCGATCTCGATAACATCATCGAGCTCTGCGAAAGCTATCTCGGGCTCAACGTGCCAGAACTCGGCAAGGTGCTTGGGAGTGTTTGAGTTCTCTGCACGGAATGAGGGACCGAATGTATAGATCTTGCCCATTGCTGTTGCAGCCATTTCGCCCTCAAGCTGTCCGGATACTGAGAGACCTGCGCGCTTGCCGAAGAAATCGTTTGCGTAATAGTCCTCCTCGCTCTTGTAATCGTTGCTGTAGCCGATAGTTGTTACCTGGAACATCTCGCCTGCGCCCTCGCAGTCGCTGCCTGTGATAAGAGGGGTGTTTACATATATATAGTTGTTGCTCTGGAAGTATTCGTGGATAGCAGCTGCAAGCACTGAACGTACACACCATACAGCGTTAAAGGTGTTCGTTCTGCCTCTGAGATGAGGTATAGTACGGAGGAACTCAAGAGTATGTCCCTTCTTCTGGAGGGGATAGTCTGTGGGTGCGTCGCCCAGAACGGTTATGCCCTCGGGAACTGCGTTTATCTCAACTGTGTTGTTTCTGCCCTCTACGGCTGTACCTGTTACCTTGAGAGCCATGCCGACTCTGGGCTCCTTGTAGTCGCCCTCGCCTTTTTCAACGACTACCTGAACGTTTTTCAGTGATGTACCGTCGTTGAGCTCTACGAATGCCACGCTCTTTGAATTGCGTGAGGTGCGTACCCAGCCGCATACTGTTACCTGCTTGCCTACATATTCCTTTGCGGAGATTATCTCCTTGACGTCGATGTGTTTCATAATGACCATACCTTTCATAATAATGTATCATGCAGGACGAGCAAAAATACAAAAAGCCCCGTCCTGAAACTACAGGACAGGGCATAATACCCGTGGTGCCACCTGAATTACCGCAAAAGCGATCACTTTTGAGCCGCTGTAACGTGCGGAATACGTCGCCCCTACTCGAAGTGCATTGAAAAACAGGAACTCACAGCGCTTATCACAAACGCGCCGCCCCGTCAGGAACCTGCCGTCCCTGTCACAGCCACGCTGTCCTCCTGAACTGCGCTGTCCTCCTGAACTGTTTTCACAAACAGATCCTTGACGCCGCCTTTCAGCAAGCCCCTTAACTCAGCACCCTTTGGGTTTGATGCTCGGGAGTGTTATTCACACAGACTCTGATATGCGGCTCTCACCCTGCCCGCACTCTCTGGGAACGATATTCTGCGCTACTTGTCTCCGTCCTCGCATTTAATTGTTTGTATTATAACACTTTTGAATGGGAATGTCAAGTGGTTGAGTGAGGAAAATTTCACGTTTTTTCACAGTGCTTTCATTTTGTATGCCGATTTATCCACATTTATTTGTCCGCCAACACAATTCTTTCCGGACAATTTCACATTCCAATACGCTGTTTTACAAAAGGGGTGTATATTATAACCATAGAAACAAAACACTCCCAAAACAAAAACGAAAGGGTGCGTAATTATGATGAAAAACACTTGGAAAAGAACAATAGCAGGTCTGGCAGTGCTCACAATGGCACTCAGCGCATTTACAGGCTGTGCAGATAATAACAAGAGCGAAAGCTCCACATCAGAGAGCAGCTTCAAGGTAACAAGAGAAGCCGAGGAGATGTCCTCAAAGGCTGAGGAGGAAACTACTGAAAAGAGCTCCGAAAAGGCTTCAAAGACCTCATACAGTGCAAACTCAGACGGCGTCATTGATACAACAGATATGTTCACCGACCGCGATCTTGAACAGACAGCCGACCTGTCAGAGGCTAAGTCCCTGACAGTTGCCGACGGCAAGGCCCTGGACATAACCGAGGAGGGCGTTTACCTCATCAGCGGCAGCGCTAAGAACTGCACCATAAAGGTAGACACCGACAATACAGCTAAGGTACAGCTGGTGCTGGACGGCGTGAAGATCGAGAACGAGGACTTCCCCGCTATCTATGTGGTATCGGCGGACAAGGTCTTCGTTACCACTGCTGACGGCAGTGAGAATATCCTGTCAGTCAGTGAGGAATTCACTGCTGACGGCGATACCAACACCGACGCTGTTATCTACTCAAAGGAAGACCTTGTGTTCAACGGCACGGGTACTCTGTCAGTATACTCCGCTTATGACAACGGTATCTCCTGCAAGGACGACCTGAAGTTCACAGGCGGCACCTACAATATCACTGCTTCGGCTGACGCTGTTGAAGCAAATGACTCTATAGCCATCTGCGGCGGCAGCTTCACCATCAACACTAATAAGGACGGCTTCCACTGCGAGAACGACGAGGACGATACCCTCGGCTGTATCTACATCGCTGACGGCAGCTTCGATATAACCTCAGTAAGCGACGGCATTCAGGGAACCACCTATGTGCAGATAGACGGCGGCACCTTCAATATCTCCTCTGCCGAGGGCATTGAGGCTACCTACGTTCAGATAAACGGCGGAGATATCACCATTGACGCTTCCGATGACGGCATAAATGCCACAAGCAAGAGCACAGCCTGCGATATCGTTGTGGAGTTCAACGGCGGCAATACAACTATCACCATGGGTCAGGGCGACACCGACGCTGTTGACGCTAACGGCAGCGTCTATGTGAACGGCGGTACTCTCGACATCACCGCTCAGATGTCCTCCTTCGACTATGACCGGACAGCTGAGTTCAACGGCGGCACTATCATCATCAACGGCACAGAGGTCTCTGAGATACCCCAGTCCATGATGGGCGGCCGCGGCGGCGGATTTGGCGGAGGTTTCGGCGGCGGCCGCGGCGGCTTCGGCGGCGAATTCGGCGGCGAGGGCGGCCTTACTCCTCCCGATGGTGAATTCACTCCTCCCGAGGGCGGCTTCGGCGGTCACGGCGGACGCAGCTTCAGCGACAGCGGAATGTAAAAAAGTTCGTTTCATATCCTTCTTTAATATAGAAAAACGGGAGCGTAAAAGCTCCCGTTTTTGTTGTTATACAGTTATATGAACAGTGTGCTGAATCCGTGCTCTCTTGCGTAGCGCTCAGCCTTTTTGCGGTTTATCTGCTTAAGTATCCTTATGGTCTGCTTGTGGCCCTTCTTTATGCTGTCAAGAGGGATATTCTCGTCCTCAAACTCGGCAATGCTGATATTGTAGAGCATCTCGCAGCCGCAGAAGGCGTCCTCCTTGATGTCCTTGGTATTCATGCTTATGCGCAGGTCGGTAAGGTTCTGGCAGCCGTAGAATGCCCAGTTGCTGATGCTCTTTACCGTGCTGGGAATGGTTATCTTCTCCAGAGACCTGCACCATGAGAAGGCACTCTCGCCGATGACCGCAACAGAGTTGGAGATGATGACCTTCTTCAGGCTGTAGCATTCGGAAAATGCAGCATTGCCGATAGCCTCAACGGAACCCGAAATAACGATCCTTCTCAGCTTCTTGCAGGAGAAGAACATCAGATCGCTTATCCTCTGGAGGTATGCAGGCAGAACTACGTTTTCAAGGCTGTTGCAGCGTCCGAAGGCACCCTTGCCCACTCTCTTGAGAGACTCCGGCAAGTTTATCTCCTTGAGGCGCAGGCACTTGAGGAATGCATTCTCGCCGATAGCTTCAAGGTTCTTGGAGAAGATGACCTCCTCAAGATTGAAGCAGTGGCAGAAGGCAAACTTGTCGATAATGCGCACGCTATCTGAAATGACCACCTTTTTCACGGTCTCATTGCCGCGGAATGCGTACTTGCCGATCACCTTTACCTTTTCGGGAATGACTATTGACTCGGTGGTTCCCACGTACTTCACAAGGGTACCGTTCTTATCGATAGCCATATTATTGACATCGTCGATCTCGATATTCTCATCGTTTACCAGATCGCCGTATTTTTCGTAATTATCGGGTTCGTCGAGCTTGGGAGCCTCGGGCTTCTTTTCCTCTGCCTTTTCAGCCTTGGGAGCCTCTGGCTTTTTCTCCTCTGCCTTTACAGCCTTGGGAGCCTCGGGCTTTTTCTCCTCTGCCTTTACAGCCTTGAGAGCCTCGGGCTTTTTCTCCTCTGCCTTGGCTTCCTTGATGACTATCTCCTCTTCAAGGCGTACCTTCTCGGACTTCCCGTCCTGAGCCTTTTCAGCAGTCTTCCTGTCGGCACGTTCTTTTTTGCCCTCGTCCTTCTTGTCAACAGGCTTGTCGAGCTTTACGGGAGCGGGAGTGGTGTCGATCTTCTTTTTGCTGCTGAAAATATCAGCCTTCACATCGTCCTTGAACTTTGCCTTCTCGGACTCGGGGATAGCCTCCATTATCTCTATGGCAAGCTCTGCGCCGTCATCTGTGCGCACGGGCTTTTTGTCCTTTTTATCAAAAGGCTTCTTCTCCTCGACCTTGGAAGCTGCCTTCGCCTCTGCAGGCTTTTTCTCCTCGACCTTGGGAGCTGCCTTCGCCTCTACAGGCTTTTTCTCCTTGACCTTTGGAGCCGCCTTCGCCTCAACAGGCTTTTTCTCCTCGGCCTTGGGAGCAGCCTTCGCCTCTGCAGGCTTTTTCTCCTCAATATCGGAGCTGCGGCGAGCCCTGACGGCTCTTACCTTTACGACCTTGCCCTTTTTTGGCGCCTTGCCCTGCTCTGAGCCCGCCTTGAGCTCACCCGAGCAGTAAGGACAAGTCTTATATTCATCCGCATCATACAGATGCTTCTCGGGACACCTCGTCATTTTCATTTTGTTATCACTCCAACAGTATTTATCTGGATATTGTTTTTACAGAAAAATGAATTCAACAATATAATTATAGCATTTCATCGACGAAAAATCAATAAACAGAGCCGTTCAAGGCTCAAATTTGTGAAAATTAACAGGATAACTGATTTATATGGTCTGCAAATGCGGATTTTCCGCTTGTGGAAAGGGCTCAGTTTATACAAAATGCACAAAGCAAAAAATCCGCAGTTCAGCAGGAACTGCGGATAATTTCACACTATGAGCTGAGCGCTGCTGCCGCCGTTTTTGTCCTTGGTGACCACTATCTGCTTGTCGATACGCTGCTTCAGCCCCTGCACGTGGGAGATTATTCCCACCAGACGGCTGCCCTCGGAAAGTCCCGAAAGCGCTTTTATCGCCTGCTCTATGGAGTTTTCGTCAAGTGAGCCGAAGCCCTCGTCAACGAACATGGTGTCCAGCTGTATACCTCCTGCTGAGCACTGTATCTCGTCGGAAAGTCCAAGCGCCAGCGCCAGCGAAGCCTTGAAGGACTCGCCGCCGGACAGTGTCTTTACGCTTCTTTCGGAGCCGTTGTAGTGGTCGATGACATCAAGGTCAAGGCCTACCTGAGCCTTTTTGTCCGCGTACTCCGTGCGGCGTTTCAGGGTGTACTGCCCGTCGGACATGACCCTCAGCCGCTGATTTGCGCGGGCGATTATCCTGTCGAAATATGCAGTCTGGATATAGGTCTCCAACATGAATTTGCTCTGGTCGGACAGCTTTCCGTTGGCAGTATCAGACAGGTTTTTCAGCCACTTATAGCGCTGCTCAAGCCCCTCAAGCTCCGCCGAGCTTTCCTTTATATTGGCAAGGGCGGTCTCATTCACCGTTATCCTTGTGTGCAGTGCACGGAGCTGCTGTGCTGTGCGGGCCTTTTCAGCAGTGAGCCGTGTTCTCTCCGCGTTCTCCGCTTCAGGGTCAAGGTCTCCCAGAGCATTTACCTGCTCTGTCAGCTGCCTCAGCTTGCCCTCCTGCTCCGCGCAGACCTTCTCAGCGTCCCCTGCTGCCTTAACTGCCGCTTCAAAGGCTGTCCTTATCTCCGCGCTCTCCTTTTCTGCAGCCCGCCAACGAAGCTGAGCCTTTTCGCCGCTTTCAAATCTGAGCTTGCCCCGAAGCTCTTCAAGCTGCTCAGAAGCCGCCTGAGCTCTGGTAACCGCCGCTGTCCGCTCCTCCGAGAGCTTTGCAGCTCTCTCGGCAATGTCCTTCATAGCCTTCTCGGTCTCGGGAACACCACTTTCTATCTCAGCCCTGCGCTGAGACCTCTGCTCCTCACGGCGGAGATTTTCGGCGTTGTCCGAAAGCCGTGCCTTGATGTTCAGATTTTCCTTTACTATCCTGCCCCGTATCTCCTCAAAGGGACACTCTCTTATGGTCTCCGCGGCAGCTATTTCCGCAGTACTCCGGAGCTGGACGCTTCTTCCCTCAGCGTTATCCCTTGCACTGCGCAGTTTCGCCATTGTCCTGTCAGTCTCGGCTACAGCCTCCATTATGCCGCCGAGCTGCTTCTCTTTTGAAGCAAGCTCCGCAGAAACTCTGCCGTGCTCCGCAATGCGCTCCCCTGCCTCGGTGATCCGCTTTTCGATGTCACCTCTCTGCACTGCCAGTTCCTCAAGCTCCTTGCCGCAGCGCGCCGCACCCTCAGCTGCATTGCAGCTGAGGAGCTCTGAAAGCCTGTCGCCGATATTCTTTTCCAGCTCCTCCGCAGCGGCTTTCAGAGCTGAAGCCTCGGCGCTCAGCGACGAGGCTGCGGCGCGCGCCCCGTCAGCTTCCGCCTTCAAAGCGTTCAGCTGGGCCTCGGAGGGAGCTTCTCCCCCTCTTACCGCGGGAGAAGGATGCTCCCGGGAACCGCATACGGGACAGGGACTTCCCTCCGTAAGACCTGCCGCCAGAACTCCTGCCTGATCGTCCAGGAAAAGCCTGTAGCTGTGCTCGTACCTCTCCGCCGCAGCTGCGGCGGTGTCAGCGGCTTCGCTGTAACGCTCCGCCGCCTTCCTGTGGGCACTTCGGCGCTTTTCCAGCAGAGCCAGGTCTGCCGAGAGCTTTTTCAGTTCCGCTGTACGCTTGTCCGTTGCTTCCGCCTGACGCAGCAGCTTTTCACGTTCCGCCTCAGCGCCGCTGAGCTCCTCACGGCGTGCCTTGAGCTCCTTTATATCTCCACTTGTCTTCTCCGACTGCTTCAGAAGGCTGTCGTGCTTGGTCTGCTGCTCCTTCAGAGCCCCGGCAGCCGTATTCAGCTCCTCCGCGCTCTTCTCCCAGTCGGTAAGCTGCTGAGACAGCTTTTCCAGCTCCGTCCTTCTGCGCTCCAGCTCCCTGCGCTCAGCCTCAAGCTTCGCGGCGCTTCCGCTGCATTCCGCAAGCTGTGACAGCTCCGCCTTCATATCGGCAAGTCTTTTCTCACAGCCCGCCCTGTCCGCAGCACATTTTTCAAGGGCATTTTCTATTTCAAATCCGTTCTGCTTCTCTCTCAGAAGAACTTCATTGAGCCTTGAAATATTGGCATATTCGGGCATTTCCGCCTTTATGAGAGCTATCTCGTCGCTGAGCTCCCTTAGCCGCGGCTGACGGGCTTTTTCGGCTTCAAGGGCAGCCTCCAGCTCCTGACGGTTCAGCCTTGTGCGCTCCAGCTCCTTTGCGGTCTTGTCCCTTTCTGCGGCAGCCTTCGCCTTCTCCTCAGCCCTGGTCAGTCTGCCGCTGACCTCCTCAAGCTTTCTGTCGGTCTCCTCGGACTCCCGTGCGCATACCTCCGCTCTGGCGCGGTCACGGCTCAGCAGCTTGTTTATCAGCTCCTCTATGTACTCCACAGGCGGGAGCTCCGCTTTTACGCGCTCCGCCTCCTCTGCGTACTCGTCCTCCTCGCCGCAGACGATGCCGCCCACGTACTGCCTTATGCCCTCTCTGCGGCTGTCGCACAGGGACCTGAGACTGCTGCTCTCCGACTTCAATTTCTCCTGAAGTATACGATAGTTGTCCGTTCTGAATATATGGCGGAGTATCTCACGGCGCTGCGCTGTGTCCTCGGTAATGAGCTTCATGAAATCTCCCTGAGCTATCATGGCGATCTGCTTGAACTGCTTTTCCGTCAGACCTATAAGGTCGGCAACAGCATTATCAACGTCCCTCTTGCCGGAGAGCTGCCGCCCGTCAGGGTAGGTGAACTCCGCATTTGCAGGCTGTGCAGCCACTCCGCCGCCTCGCTTTGCCTGTCTGGTGTAGGAGGGATTTCTCCTGATGATATAGCGCTTTCCCCCGTATTCAAAGGTCAGCTCCACATAGGTGGGAGTGTCAAGAGAAGAATACTTTGAGCGCAGCAGACTGTCATCGGAGCGGTTTTCGCCGCTGGCGCTGCCATAGAGGGCATAGGTGATGGCGTCGAAAATAGTGGTCTTGCCTGCACCCGTGTCTCCTGTAATGAGGTACAGGCCGCTTTCGCCAAGAGCCGCCAGGTCCAGCTCAGTCTTCCCAGAATAGGGACCGAAGCCCGACATTTCAAGTTTTATGGGTCTCATTCTTCTCCCTCCCATATTTTTTCTATGAGCGACTGCACGAACTCATGCTGCTCTGCGGACATCTCTCCGCCGTTGCTCATGCTGTAGAACTCCTCAAAAAGCTCGATAGGACGCTTGCTCTCCGCCTCGGCAGCCGCCATGACGCTGTGGTCACTCCTTGTGCGGCGGTTGTCATATTCAAGGCTCATGATATTGGGATAGACGCTTCGGAGCCTTCCCATCGCTTCCGGGACTTCCTCCTCATCGGTGAGCACTGCATGGATATAATCGCTTCTGTCTCCTGCACTGCTGCACTCTGCCGAGGTCAGATAGTCAAATTCTCCGCGTATAATACGCATATCACGCCGCGGCATTATGGGTACCGTCCTGACGTCAAGAGTTCCCTTTTCCCTTATCTCCGCAACAGTGACGGACTTCTCCTGTGAAGCCTCGGAAAAGGAGTATTTCAGGGGAGTTCCGCAGTAGCGTATCCGCGGACTTCCCACATTCTGGGGACTGTGTATATGTCCCAGCGCCACGTAGTCGAAGCCGTCAAAGGCAGAGCTGTCCACGTTGTCGCTGCCGCCCACGGATATCTCCTCGGAGTCGCTTTTCATAGCTCCCGTAACGAACTGATGGGTGATGATGATATTTCTCTTGCCGAAGTTCGCCTCCATGGCGTCAACTGCCGCATTTACTGCATCGGTATAAGACTCCACGGCTGTATCGGGGAAAAATCTCCTGACCGTCACGGGCTTTATGAAGGGCAGCATATACACACAGAACTCCCCGTAGCTGTCGGTCAGCACCGTGGGGACTATCTCTCCGTCGTATACAGGCGACATATGTATGCCGCTCTTTTCCATTATATGGGAGCCGAAGGCTATGCGCTCCGCAGAATCGTGGTTTCCGCTGATAACGAAAACATGGTCTGTTCGCTCCGAAACCTTTGTGAGAAAGCCGTCAAAGAGTCTCACCGCCTCCGCCGAGGGCACTGCCTTGTCATAGACGTCACCTGCGATGATGACGAAATCGGGCTTCTCCTCGGATATTATGCTGTATATCTCCTGCAATACGAATTCCTGATCCTCAATAAGCGAAAACTCGTTGAGACGCTTACCCAGGTGAAGATCGGAGAGATGTATGAATTTCATAGCTGACCTCCTTATTACATACTACTACCGTCAGTATATCTTTATTATATCCCCTTTCAGCAGCAATGTCAACGAGACAAAAAAAGTCCCTGTCCGAGTGCTGCGGACAGGGAAATATGGAGAAAAAACTTATTGTCCAAAGACACAGAACAGCTTTGGTCAGACCGTCTGTGCGCGATGATGTCTTATGTATTTATGCCGCTTCGGTAATGCCTGTCAGCTGCCGCCCTCATGACGGCACTGAGGCAATGTTCCCCTGAAAGACTATGTGCTTTCGCTCTGATAATGCTCTGAAACGGCATTTACCCAGCTGGCGGAGCTGCTTCCTGACCCGTTCTCTGCGCTGCCTGTGCAGATAGGCTTTGCGGAGCCGCAGTCATTTTAACAGCCGCAGCATAGTTGTTCTGCTTACTGCCTTGTGTTCTGATCTGTCCCCCTTGGTGATCCATAAGTGCATTTATAAAACGGAATCAGCTCCGCTTGGGTCTTTTGCTGTGAATGAAGAGTGCCACTGCACCTGCGCTGCAAAGAGCTGTGAACTCCATTACAGGCGAGCTGCTGCCCGTTTTGGGAGAGCTGCTCTCCTTTGCTGCGGTGGTAGTTGTTGTAGTACGGGAAGGCTTTGATGTGGTCTTTGCAGCCGTTCCCGAACCGCTGTTTGCAGCTGCGGTCCTTATGCTGCCCGACGAATTTACGGAAGAATTTGCCGCAGCCTTCGTGGTTGAGCTTGTTCTCCTCTGCGGAGTTGTGGCAGCAGTTGTTGAGCTGTGCTTTCTTCCCGTAGTCGTAACAGTAGTGGTGGTCCTCTTTGTAGTTGAGGTGGTTGTTGTTGTAGTTGTGGTGGTAGTCGTTGACGTGGTGGTCACAGGCTTAGCAGTTACCCATACAGAAGGCGATACCTGTACCGCTGTCTGTATCCTGCCGGAGGAACCGCCCTCATCGGCGTAGTGGACCACGGATACTCTGTAGAAGCCGTCGCCCTTTACCTGGACCCTGCGCCCGTCAAGGCTGTAATACCTTGCGTTGCTCTTTGTAAGGTCTCCCAGATCTACCTCGTCGCTCCAGTTGTTTCCGTCGCTGCTGTACTGTATAACTACATTTCTGAAGCCGACCTCGCTGAGTTTTCCCGAGACCTGTGTTTTTGCTGTTATCTCAATTGCTCCTCTCTCAGGAGATGTACACCTGAGTGAGCACTTTTCTATAAGTCCTATTGCTCTTTCGTACTGTTCATATGAACTGTTATCCACTGCATTGACAGTCATCTGTGCAGGTGAATTCAGAAGAAGTATTCCAAGAAAGGCAGCTGTGATGTATTTTATTTTCATGCCGCTGCCCTCACTTCTCTGATGATCCCGAGGGATATGCCACGAAGCTCTCGGCTATCGCCATAAGCTCGTCAGGATCAATATCGCTGCTGTGGAGGGTGTATACGATGTTTCCGCTTACGAACAGTGCCGTACTTCCGCTGTCCTCACGTATCAGGAAGCCCTTTGCATAGCCGCTGCTGATGACATCGTATTCAAAATTTTCGCTGGGCACCATTACCTCAGGCATATCGTCCTGCGATCTGTATTCCTCAACGATGATATCCAGCTTGCTGCTGCCATCGGAGAAGGTGAGATAGAGATCGGCGGAGTCCTTCATGTGCTCCGAGCTGCTCTCCGTAAGCTTCAGTCCCGACAGATAATCGGGGAGATACTGAGGATAGCCTGTATTTATACCGCTCTGCTCTGCCTTTTCAAGAAGCTGAACGGCAACAGGTCCTGCTGCTGCATTGCAGCCCTCAGGGAAATTGCCTGCGGGCGTATTTGATGTGGTAGTAGCGGGCTGCTGCATTCCTGCTGTTGTGGTGGTAGTAGCGAACATGGGCACTGATGTGCTTTCCACAGGTCCTGTCACCAGAGCTCCGGCTGAAGTAGTGGATGCGGGATGATACGGATCTGTAGTTGTTGTGGTGGTAGTGGTATCAGCTGCTCCGGGACCGGCAGAGGACTGCTCCATATCATCTATATCCTTCAGGTCAATGCTGAAGCCTGACTTTGCTGCCCTGATCACTGTTTCAACGACGTTTGAGCCGTAGGTCCTGATGGTGTAGAAGTTGAGTGCGATGCAGACTGCGAAGCAGGCGCTGAGGACTGCTGCCCATTTGCGGAGCTGCACGATGCGGCTGCGTCTCTTTCTTGCTCTGACTTCCGCCAGAACTGCATCTGCCTGAATCGGCTTCGGAATTTCTTCGTCATTAATACCGACCATAGCGTCGGTGATCTCCTTAACGGCATCAAGATCACGCTCCTCCAGAGGCTTTGCGAGCTCCTCACTGAGAAGCCGCTGCAGATCGTATAGCATATTCTTATCCGAAAGCTTATCGGTGATAGAAATATCCTTCAAATTAAACCACTCCTTGTTCATGATAACGTCCGCCTCACTTTTCAGCGGCACGAAGCTTCTTCTTCAGCTTGTGTATTTTTCTGTAAAGTGCGGGCAGGGATAGTCCCAGCCGCTTAGCAGCTTCGTTTCGTTGTCCGTAATCGCTGTTATAGTACAGTTCGAGGAGTTGTCTCTCCTCAGGTGACAGCAGGTCCAGCGGACTGTCTCCGCTCTCCGTAAAACCGCCGCTGTCGGCGATATTCATAGCCTCAGGGCTCTCCTCAAGACTTACGGCAGGGGGTGGAGCCTTTCGCAGGAACGCCTTTATGACGTTGTCTGCCGCACGGTACAGCCACAGTCTTATGTTATCGGTCTCGTCAAGCTTCTCATGCTTTGAGAAGAACACCACGAAGACCTCCTGTGTGCAGTCCTCTGCGGAGTGATGACTGTAGCCGAGCTTAGCGTAGCAGTAGCTGAATATCTCACTATAGTACTTTTCGATTATCAGCGTGCAATGTTCGGGCTCTATCAACAGTCTCACATCCTTCCGTCGATAAGCTTCTGTAATATAAATGTCGCAAAAACGCCTACTTTTTCTCAAGAAGCCTGATCTTTGTACGCCTGCACAAAAACTGCGGCACTAATTTGGATATTATTGCCGCAGTTTCCAAGCATATTTTATTTTATCACCTTGAGAGATATTTGTCAATTATAAAAGGACAATGCCCCTTAATGTCAGCTGACGGAGTTATCGGCATAGGCTGCAAGTATCTGTGAGGCGTCCACCGCGCTTACAGAGCCGTCGCCGTTATAGTCGGCAAGCTTCCTGTTCAGGAAAGCCTCCCTGCCCACCGATGTTTCGGCATAATCAGCGAGCACATAAGAAGCGTCCACAGCATTGAGCCTTCCGTCGCAGTTCACGTCCCCTGATTCAACAGGAAGGGTGTAGTCTTCGCCTGTCAGAAAGCGGATCTCCCCCCGTCTTGTCATCACAGACTGCCATAACGCTTTTTGCCGCCAAAACATTGACCCCGGAAGCGCTCTCCTTATCCTTCAGCTTGTCATCGAAGACCGAGTCATACACTGAAAGGGTGCATCTGACTCCGCTGTCTCCGCCGAGAATTATCCCCTTCTCTCCCTGAGTGACCTGTATCCTCTCCTTTGCCTCACCTCTGATATTCCAGCGGTAATGGGGCGCGAAGGTGTAGCTTCCCTCATTAAGCAGCAGCATAATATCATAGCCGAAATCCTCTCCGTCTATTTCCGTTCCGCCGGGGCTGTTGGTGATACTGCTGACACTGCCGCTTGTCTCGGAAATAACGGTCTTTCTGAGGTCAGCGTATCTCACATACAGCTCTCCGCTCTCCTCTGTATCCACACGGAACCGCTCACCGTCAAGGTAATATGCAGTTCCCTTTTCAGCCGCAAAGGTGGGATAGTCCGCCTTATCAGCGGTATAGCTGCTGCCGTCGGCTCTCAGCGCATTTATGGAACAGGCACTGCTGCTGTCAATATCTATCTCGCACAGCTCATCTGAAGGGCTGCCTGTATCGGTATCCGCGGGGAAAAGGCTTTTGCTGTAAAGCAAGGCTTCATCATCGCTGCTGAACACCTCAAACTCTCCGCCGAGGTACTCGGAATAGCTGGGAGAATATATCTCAAGGGTATCGGTGTTC
Organism: Bacillota bacterium; assembly: GCA_029572815.1. GTDB lineage: Bacteria > Bacillota > Clostridia > Oscillospirales > Ruminococcaceae > Ruminococcus. The sequence goes on from JAKPUQ010000164.1 coordinate 20,083, forward strand.
ACATATAAGGAAGAGTGCTTGTTGAAGCCCCAGCAGACCATTTTCTCGGGGATATACTGCTGCTTCACCACGTTGGAGTCAAATGTGGGTATACATTTATCATAATGCTTTCCCTCAAATTCCCAGTCGCCCTCCAGAACTCCGATACCTGCCACTGCGTGCATGAAATTGTCCGATCTTATCATAATGAGGAAATACTTTTTATCCTCCGCCGCCTTTTCCGCAGTCTCAAGCAGCTTTTCCACTCTTTCGGCTCTGCTGTAGCGGCTCATATACCATTTAAAATAAAGGTCAAAGTCCCTGTGGAGCTGTACCGACTGATAATAATCCGTATAATACCTGGCTGTATCGTCAAGCTCAATATCCGTCATATTCACAGCTCCCTCCTGTATGTCCGAGGGACGTATCAAGCCGTTATGCGCCATTATCTCCAAAAGGGATATGCCCAGGCACCTGCCCGCGGACATGGTATCGGTATACTTTTTGGCAGGCTCCTCAAAAAGCTCCGAATCCGAGCAGCGGTCAAGGAAATCCGCATATGCTTTGTTTGACTCTTTTTCCGCCTTGACAAGGCTGCCGTAATTGACATAAGTAAGGTAGTCTGTCTCTGAGCCGAACTGCTTTACCGCTTCATAGATAGGGTCGAGCCCGCCGTCACCCTCCGCATAGGCAGTTGAAAACGGAAAAAGAGAAAGACAGACCGCCGACAATAATGATATATACCTTTTTTCATAAAGATACCCCCTTATACTTAGAAACTTCTCTATATTATCAGAAGCTCTACTATAATAACGGAGGAGACATTATGTATGTGCGGATAAGATTGTAAATTTTTTGTGAACAAAGCCGCAATTGAAACCGTCCCGGAGCTATGATAAATACACCGGGGAGCGGCTCGGGTTCTTGAAACTGTACAAAAGGTTCATATGAACTTATTTTTGCAATAAATCCTTCTGTATATTCTGCACAATTTCATATTTTGTGATATACGCTCTGTAATTATTTTGTCGCATATTGACAAAGAGCAGAAATTGATGTATAATACTGTCATACGGCAGAAACAGGTCTGCCGTAAAACTATTGGCGCTCCGCATAAGCGCCGCATATATGATATGGAGGTTTATATGCTTGACAACATCAACTGGGGACTCGTTATCCCGATCGCAATAGGAGTTATCTTACTCCTCCTTATAATCATCACAGGCTACATCAAGGCTCCCCCGGACACCGCGTACATCATCTCGGGTCTCAGGAGAAAAATAATCATCGGTAAGGCAAGTATCCGCATTCCCTTCTTTGAGCGTGTGGATAAGCTGAAGCTCCAGCTCATCGCTGTTGACGTAAAGACTTCAAGCGCCGTTCCTACCGCAGACTACATCAATATCAATGTTGACGCCAACGTTAACGTTAAGGTCAGCAGTGATCCCCAGCTCATCAAGCTGGGCGCCGAGAACTTCCTCAACAAGGACACAGCTTATGTGGCTAAGGTTGCAAGAGAGGTTCTCGAAGGTAATATGCGTGAGATCGTTGGTCAGATGTCACTTGAGGCTATGGTCAATGACCGTAAGGCATTCGCTGAGAAGGTACAGGAAAACGCTGCTCCCGACCTGAACAGAATGGGTCTTGAGATTGTTTCCTTCAACGTTCAGAACTTCACCGACGATCAGAACCTGATCGAAAATCTCGGTATCGACAACACCACCAAGATCCAGAAGAAGGCTGCTATCGCACGCGCTGAGTCCGAAAAGGAGATCGAGATCGCCAAGGCTCAGGCTAAGAAGGAAGCCAACGACGCTAAGATCCTGGCTGAGACCGAGATCGCACAGAAAAACAACGAGCTGGCTATCCGTCAGGCAGAACTCAAGAAGGAAGCCGACACACAGCTGGCTATCGCAGATGCTGCTTACGAGATCCAGCGCGAAAATCAGCGTAAGACCATTGAGGTATCAAAGGCTAATGCTAACATCGCCGCTTCCGAAAAGGACGTTGAGCTGAAGGCTCGTGAGGCAGAGGTAACAGAAAAGGCTCTCGAAGCTCAGATCAAGAAGAAGGCTGAGGCTGACCGCTACAAGGCTCAGCAGGAAGCCGACGCTAAGCTCTATCAGCTCAAGAAAGAGGCTGAAGCCGATCGTTTCCAGCGTGAGCAGGAAGCTGAGGCTCAGAAGGCTGAGGCTGAAGCCCAGAAGTTCGCTAAGATGCAGGAGGCCGAAGGTATCGCTGCTGTAGGTAAGGCTGAGGCGGACGCTATCCGCGCTAAAGGTCTTGCTGAGGCTGAGGGTATCAACGCTAAGGCTGAGGCTATGAAGAAGTACGGCGAGGCTGCTGTTCTCGAAATGTACTTCAAGGCTCTCCCCGAGGTAGTAAAGAACGCCGCTACTCCTCTTGCTCAGGTTGACAAGATCACTATGTACGGCGAAGGCAACTCCAGCAAGCTTGTTGGTGACATCATCGGCTCTACCACAAAGATCACCGACGGTCTCACTGAGGCTACAGGCGTTGACATCAGATCACTTCTTGCAGGCTTCTTAGGCGGCAAGATGGCGGCTCCCAGAGCTGCTGCACCTGCTGTTGAGGCTGCTCCTGCTGAGGAAGCTGAGACTTTAAAGGAGTCAACTCTTCCCGATGACAGCGGAAGCTTCTTCTACGACAGCGACAACATTCCCGACTAATATTTTACCACAGGCTCCCCTGACGATATGCGGTCGTCAGGGGAGCTTTTTGTCACTTCCCTGTTGCACTGCTGTAATAAGACTGTAAAGAATGCCTGTTTTTTGCGATTGACCACAATTCATTTTGCGCAAAAATTGGTCAGTCCATTTGTATAGTTTTCACAAAGTTGCACAAAAACCATTTACAAAATACATCATATAGATTATAATGATATTAGTAATTAAGTTGAAACAGAACCAAATGACAGCAATATTTGGTCACGACCTCTGTTAGTGCAGATCAGAGGGGGGTATTAAAATGATAAAACATCTCTCGGGCGACTTCGAGACCGTTGAGTATGACACCCAAAAGTATGCCATGCTCTACGACAACAACGAGAATGAGGCCTATCCTGTTCACTGGCATAACGCCGTTGAACTCCTTATGCCGCTGAAAAATGAATATACGGTCACTGTGAACGGCATCGACTATATTATTCCCGAAAACGATGTTCTCATCGTTCCCCCGGGCGAGCTTCACAGTATGCCTGCTATTCCCGGAAGACGTATAATCTTCCAGTGCGATAACAGCATCCTGGGCGAGATCTCTGCCCTCGAACCTGTTATGCGTTCACTGAATTCGGCTGTCCTCATCAATGCGGATATGGATAAGGAGCTCCACGTTCTGGCGAAAAAGACCATGCTGGATATTCTTTCTCTCTATAACTCAAAGTCGGAGCTTGCCGACGTCAAGATCTACGTCAAGGTCATCGAGCTGTTCATGGCTCTCCGCGAGTATCAACTGGAGCAGCAGAAGATCGTTATGGACTGCGATGACGAGAAGATAGACGAGTACAGCGAAAAGTTCGGTACCGTTCTCAAGTATATCGACAATAACTATATGTACGATATTACTCTTGAGCAGCTTGCCGACGTTGCAGGCTACAGCAAGTACCATTTCTCCCGTATATTCAAGCAGTATAACGCTATGTCCTATCTCCAGTACATAAACGCAAGACGTACCAAGGCGGCGGAGCTTCTCCTCCTTGACCCAAGCATTCCCATTACAGAAGTGGCTATGCGCTCGGGATTCAAGAGCCTTACCACCTTCAACCGTATCTTCAAGGAAATCAAGCACTGCACTCCAACAGACTTCAAGAAACTGTATTCACTGAGATAAAAGCAAGACCGCACATCATAAGATGTGCGGTCTTTTTATTTTATCTTTCGTTTGTTCTTTTTTATGTCTTAATTCTCAATATCTGCGCCGAATTTTACAAGGAAGTTCTCAAACTCATTGAAGTCCACAGAATAGCTTGCAGTTGTTATCGGCTCCTCACCCGCAGCAGTCACCTCATACGCGTAGAGGACTACACAGCCGTTTTCGTGAACATAGTATGTCCTTCTGATGGTCTTGTCATTATCCTTGTACATCAGAACAGCAGAATATCTCAGATCCTCCTGGCTCTCAGGGATAATATTATCCTTCAGCATATCAATGAACATACCGGAAAGGAATTCCTCAACATATTGCTTGTCTCCCTCTGAAGTGGGCGTAATGTTTTCGTTTTTGCCTTCGCTTATATCATACAGCTCCGCAGAAATGAGTTCACCGCTCGTGAGGTCATCTATTTCTTCCTGTGTAATAGACTCAGCCTCGGAAATACATTCATAGATACCTTCATCAAATGAATTTACCTCTATATTATAGTACTTTCTGCATATCTCCTCGGAATTCAGATAATCCTCATCGTATCTGTCGCCCGAATAGATGACATATCCGTCTTCCGCGATCTTGAGCCAGTAAACGTCATGGTCTATCTCCCATGAGATCTCGTATTCCGAGTCAGTTACTGCAAAGGGATCCTCTCTGCCGGGCTGTGCCTCTGTTTCCTCGCCCCAATCCCATCTGTTGAGCATATCGGCTACCAGCTCGTATGATCTGCCATTGTTCTTATTGATCCTCACGGTGCCGTTCTGAAGTTCAAAGTCAAAGGCTGTAAAATCGCCGAAGGGTGATACATCAGATTCTTTCTCTGCTGCGATTGCCTCTTCCTGAGCGAGTATTTCCTGTACACCCTTGTCGAAGGCTTCAATGTCTATCATATAGTACTTACTTTCAGCCGGTTCCAATGGTTCCGATAGTGGCGGTTCGGAAACATCAGGCAGAACATATTTTACATAGTTGACAAAGCCGTCATTTGATATCCATACAGTACAATTGGCATCGTCTGTGAACCAGTACAGAGTGCAGTATTTATCCGGTGTATCCTGTACGATCTTTCTTCCCTCGGTATTCTCATATTCTTCTCCCCAACTGAATCCATTCAGAAATTCTGACAATTTAGCGTAGGTTTCGTCTGAGTAGTAACCGTATTTTTCATCATTTGCGTCAAATGTGTAATCCAGCTCGTTGAAGTCTCCGAAGGGGCAGCTTCTGCTCTCAGCCGCATCAACGTCTTCACTCCCCGCCAACTGGCTTCTGTGATTCTTATGGAGAAGAACTCCCGTAGTTCCTATACCCGCAGCAAGCACGGCACAGGCTGCAACGGCGCTTACTATACGGATAATGTTGTTCTTTCTGCTTATGCGCTCGGTACCGCTTGCGACTTCGGTATAGCCGTCGTTGTCGGTACGCTCTATGTTCGTTTTGTCTATGTTCTCGCAGGCTTTTATGATACGCTCTTTCATATCCTCGGGCATCGTTATCTTTTCAGCCGCATTTCTGAGCTTCTTATCCATACTACATATACTCCTTTCTGTATTTCTCCTCCAGCAGCTTCCTGCCCCTTGACAGGCGCATTTTGACTGCCGAAACGCTTACTCCTGTTATATCAGCGATCTCGTCGATCTTATACTGCTCAACGTAAAAAAGCACCATTATTATCCTGTATTTGTCAGAGAGCTCCATAAGAGCCTCAAGTATGCCGCTGTCACTTTTCTCCACGGCGTAGGTATTGAGAAGCTCCTCGCTCTCGGTCTCATGTCGGGTACGGCATCTGAGCATATCACGGCATTTGTTAGTGGCAACAGTGATGAGCCATGCCTTTTCGTGCTCGCCGTCTGCGAACTCGGGAGCCTTCGTGAAGTATTTTATGAAGGTCTCCTGCACAGCGTCCTCGGCGTCGGCAGTATTTTTCAGTATAAGCAGGCTTATCCTGTACAGCATATCGCCGTATTTCTCGACCGCCTCGCGAGCGCAGCCGCATTTCTGCATTGTTCATCAGCTCCTTTCACTATATACACGTTTGGGGAAATACAAAAAGTCACATAATATTATAGCATTTTTCTGAAAAAATGAAAAGACAGCCGATTTGCACCGACTGCCTTTCAGGGGATATTAAAATTTGGAGAAATCTTAATTAGTGTGCCGACCACCGAAATGATCGGCACATTTGAAAACTCTGATAAGAATTATTACTTATCAAACGCGCTTGTAAACTACGCCGCCCTGGAGGGTCTTGCCCTTTGCAGCTGCCATATCAGAGATGTTTACATTCTGATATCCGTTTGCAGCGAGCCAAGGAAGAACTTCTTCCATTGCTGCAGCTGTTGTAGCGTAATTCTCGTGGCAAAGAACGATAGCACCCTCGAGTGAACCATTATTTGCAGCGTTCTTGATTGTCTGAACGATCTGATCCTTAGAAGCGTTGTTCCAGTCCTGAGTATCGATGTCGCAAGAGATAAGCGGAACGTCCTTAAGGCCTGATCTTACATTTGCGCTGTCCTCAAGGTAAGGAAGTCTCATGAGGTGAGAAGGCTCTGTGCCGATGATTCCCTTGAGCTTAGCATTACACTGTGACCACTCTGAGTAGCACTGATCTGCTGAGAGCTGTCCGATGTGAGGATGTGTCTGAGTGTGGTTAGCAACTCCCATGCCCTTCTGATACTCATACTTGATCTGCTGCTCTGTCTTGATCCAGCTGCCTACATTGAAGAATGTAGCTGTCATGCCGTTCTCAGCAAGAGCATTAATGATTCTGTATCCGGGATCAGATGTGCTTGTAGCTGATGCACCGTCATCGAATGAGATACCGCAGAGCTTCTTGCCAGCCTGTACGCCTGTACCCTGACCGGTGTTACTGTCTGCTGTTTAGCCTCGGGTACCTTACCCTGACCGCCAGTTGTTACAGAAGACTTTGTACCTTCCTTAGCAACGAGTACGTTGTCGATGTAGAAATCCATTGTATCACCGGAATCCTGAACTGTCTCAACGTAAAGGATCATTGAGCCTGAGTTGGAAGGAATGGTGAATGAAGTATTCTCGATCTTTGTCCAAACGCCCTTCTTGCAGTCTGCCTTAGCGATAGATGTGTATGAAGCACTGTCGCCTTCGCCCTGCTGGAGAGAGATCTGGATTGTAGCTGCCTCCTGAGCTACCTGAAGAGCAGCCAGGCTGATGCTGTAAGTATCGCCAACCTTGAATTCTGAACCAAGGTCGATAGCTGCGCCGTTCCACTCCTGTGATCTGCCTGATACTTCAAGAGCCTTACCGGATGAACCATAGTAAGCGTCAGATGTGGGAGCAGCTGTTGCACTTCTTCCGGACCAGTTGCCTGCGCCTGAATCGAAGTTATCGTTTATAGAACCATTTCCGCCTGAGCTTGAAGCAGGAGGATTGGTTACTGTTGTTGTATATACGGGCTGCTGAACAGGAGCCTGTGTAATGATCTGTGTAGATGTCTTGAGCTTGCTTGAATAGCTCTCGGGAAGTGTAGAGATAAGTCCGAGGAGCTTCTTCTGGATTGTAAGAGCATCGTTTGTTGTGATACCCTCACCAGCCTCATAAACGTCACCGTTGAGTCTGCCCTGTGAGCTGAGCTTATACTTATCAGGGTTAGCGAGAGCCTGCATGATGAAGATAGCATCTGAAAGGTCTACGCCTGAATCCTGGTTAGCGTCGCCCCACTTAGTAACCTTCTTGTTGAGCTCTTCCTTCTCATCGATCGTGATGATGGAAGTTGTAGTTGTAACCTGTACAGGAGGTGCTGTTGTGGTTGTAACAACAGACTGACCGGGATCATCGCCCTTTGAACCCTCTGTCTTATCGAGGATGCTAATGATGTCATTGTAGAATGACTTAGGCTGATAGTTGCTGAACGGAAGCGGTGAACCACCGTTTTCAGTTCTTCTCCAGCTTCTCTCATCTGTTGTACCCCAGAGGGTTACGCATGAGATGTTCTTGGAGTGGTTAGCAAGTATCTGGAAGATCTCCTTATAGAGCTTTCCGTTGTTGCCTGTCTTGTTTGTGATATCGAGCTCAGTTACCTGAACGTCGAGACCAAGGCTCTCAAACTTCTTGAGTGCTGTCTCATAAGTATTAGCATCAGGATAGTTATCAGCAAGGTGTGACTGCATACCGATACCGTCGATATAATCGCCCTCTGCCATAACCTTCTTAGCCATGTTATAGAGATCGTTGGTCTTGTTTGTGATGTACTCGTTATAGTCATTCAGATAGAGCTTACAATCTGAAGGAGCATACTGTCTTGCATACTTGAATGCGTTGATAACGAACTCAGAGTTGCCGTCACCGTAAACTCTGGTCCAGCCGGAGTTGCTTCCGGGTCTCATTCCGCCGCCATCGTTGAGGAAGAGCTCGTTACAAACGTCGTAAGAATGGAGCTTGAGGTTAGGATACTGACTCTTGATAGCGCCGAATGTATTCTTGATCATGCTCTCAAGACGCTTGTTCATTCTGTCCTTGGAAACGTCTCTGCCGTTCTCCTGGAACAGTGAGTTAGGAGTCTGGCTGTACCATACGAAGGTATGGCCACGAACGCCGATGCCGTTCTTCTCAGCGAAGCTGAGGATAGGAGCAGCATTGCTCAGTGAGATCTGAACATCGTCGCCGTTAACGCCCTTAACTGTATCGCTGGGCTTCATCTCGTTCTCACAAGTAACTGAGTTGAAGTTCTTGAGAATGAAGCTCTGGCCTTGTGATGTATTGATCTCGCCTGCACTTACGGAAGTACCGAGTCTGAAGTGCTTACCAGCGTGATCCTTGAAGCCGTCGCCGCCCTTTGTATAGGTGTAGTTGAGGTTCTGGTGACCTGAACCGCCGCTAACAGTTGTTGAACCAGTAGAACCGGTGGAACCTGTTGAACCTGTAGAGCCTGTGGAACCAGTTGAACCGGTTGAACCTGTTGAGCCAACTGTACCCTGGCCTGTAACTACTGATGACTTTGTTCCTGACTTAGAGCCCTGAGCAACGTCAATATAGAAATCTGTGAGCTCGCCGGAATCCTGGGGAGTCTCAACATAAAGTGTCATTGTACCAGAATTTGAGGGGATCTTGAATGAGGTATTCTCAAGCTTTGTCCACTCGCCGCTCTTAACATCTTCTGTAGCGATAGCTGTGTATGAAGCGCCGTCGCCTTCGCCCTGCTGGAGTGAAAGCTGCATAGGAACTGTCTTACCGGACTTCTGGAGTACGCCTACGCTGAAGCTGTATGTCTCACCGGGAACGAATGCTGCAGAATCGAGCTCGATAGCTGCGCCGTTCCACTCCTGTGATCTGTTTGTAACTGCGAGAGCCTTTGAACCGCTGTAGCTTACTTCGGAAGTTGAAGCAACCTTAGCGTCGCCTCTTCCTGTCCAGCTGTCTACGCCGCTCTCGAATGTGCTCTGGAAGTAATTTCCGTTAGCATCGGGCTGTACTGTAGGTGTTGCGGGGGTATCAGTGGAGCCTGTTGAGCCGCCGCCGCCACCGTTGCCGAATGTGATTGTGTTCTTGTTAACTGTAGCCTTACCGTTGCTCTCCCAACCTTCTACGTTGAAAGCAACTTCGTACATATTACCCATCTGGAGACCCTTGCTCTCCCAAGCCTCGAAGTGCTTGGAAACGCTGATAGTACCCTTTGTTCTACCGCTGCTGCGGACACTGAAGTACTGTGAGAAGGGCTTGTTACCCTCGATGGTATAAGAGTTACGGTTCTCCTTATAGATATAGTAGTTAGCTCCGTCGAGGCTTACTGTGCCTAAGGGGCTGCCTGCTCCGGGTGATCCGTTAGGAGGGCACCAGTTCTTCCAATCCTCAACGATGTAGTACTCTACGAGAGGATTCTGAGTCCAACCATAGATACAGATACGTGAGTTACCTGAAGAGCTTGCTGACCAGCTTACGTCGAAGTCACAAGTGATTCCGTTGTATGACTGGAACTTCTTTGTGCTTCCCATATCCTTACCGCGGCGAGCCAGGAAGTTTCCGTTAGGTCCTGCGCAGTTCCACTCTGTTGAGAATGTACCGTCGCCGTTGCCGAGTGTCATTGATGAAGGCTGACTTGTATCTGCAGCCCAGATCTCATAGCTGTAGCCGTCGGGGCCTACGCCCTTGTGCTGTCCTGCACCGTTCAGTCTGTAGGTCTCACCGGCAGCATTTGTTGCCAGACCTGCAAAAGGTACAGATGAAACGCATACGATGCTGGCTACTAATCCGAGTGCAGCTCTTTTAACACCTCTGAATTTCATGTTTAATCATTCCTCACTTTCATTTCGTGATATATGTTTTCTTCGTGACACTAAGAAAAAGCGCAAAAGCACAAGATCTGCTTTTGTGTCCCTCCTTTTCCTCAGCTTCTGTCTTAATTTTATTACATTTCTGTGAACTATTCAAGTCAAATGTTGCTAACAATTTTTGGGCTTGCTCATTTTTTGCTCTTTTTGTACATTTTAGCTCTCATTTGTTGCGTTTTTTTATACAATTCACGGTGATACGTTGATTTACCGTTATTTGTGCAGCACAAAATGATGGGTGAGCTTGCACTTTCGTGCAGTCCCGGACAGCCCGATTTTTGCGGTGAAAGTACGTTTTTACTATTATATATTATGAACTTGCTAAATGTTCAACTCAAATGAGCGGTCAAAACCGACCTTTTGCTCATATATCCTGCAAATACAACTACAGGTATATTTTATTCTGTTGTTTTGCACAAAGCCTTACAAGATATAATGTAACTTTCTACAAAGTTTCTCTAAATCCTTTCTTTTTTTCACAAAAGTGGTATAATATTATTAAGTATATAACTCCATTTACAAGAGGGGATAATATGGATTCCGAAAGAATTATCAACATCGCTGTCGTGGTCTCAGGACTTGACGAAGAGTATCAGTACAACACAATACGCGGGATCAACAGTTTCGCACTGGAACACAACATCAATGTGTCTTATTTTGCTGCCTTCGGGGGAATGGTGGGAAGCAGGACCTTCGATATCGGCGAAGTGAGCATCTACAACCTGATAGACTATACCCGTTTTGACGGTGCACTTCTTATGACCAATACCTTCGGCGATAAGGAGATACGGACCCGTATCCTTGAAAGGGTCCGTGACGCACATATCCCCACTGTCATTTTCGAGAGCCATGAATTCCCCGAATTTTACGACATAAGCATCGACAACTTCTCCGTAATGAATAAACTGGTGGATCATATCATAAAGTTCCACGGAGCTAAGGTCATAAACTTCGTTTCGGGCCCTCTTGCAAACCCTGAGGGCAGGGCAAGATATGATGCCTTCAGGAGCGCCATGAAGGAGAATGGTATCCCCATAGATGAAAAGCGCATATACTACGGCGACTTCAAGAGCTATGACGGCAAGCTGGCTGTCGATGAGTTCGCAGCCTCGGGAATGGAGCTTCCCGACGCCTTTATCTGCGCCAATGACGGCATGGCTCTGACAGTATTGTCCTCACTGGAAAAGCTGGGCTACAAGGTCCCTGATGACGTTATGGTCACAGGCTTCGACAACACATTCAGCGCAAGGAATTGCAGTCCCGCCGTCACATCGGTAAAGCGCCCGCTGTTCAAGGCGGGATACAAGGCAGCAGAGGTGCTCCTCAACGTCATCCACGGCACTGAGCAGCCCCATAGTATCTCTCTTGAGGCAACTCCTGTATTCAGCGAGAGCTGCGGCTGCCGAAACGCCGAGCACGACGACCTGATAGAATACAAAAAGGTCACCTACCGCAAGTCTGAGGTGACCAACAGCAATATACTCATGCTCAACTGCCTTACAGCAGGTCTGGCTGAGACCGAGACCGCATCTGAATGCTTCAATGTCATCGAAAAGCTCATCGGTGAGCTTGAGTGTGAGAAATTTCAGCTCTGTCTGAGCGAGGACTGGCAGGACGCATTCAATTCCGCCCCCATTGACTCAAAGCCCGATGCATACAAGAGTTATATGACTGCTCCTCTTATCTGGGACAAGGGGCAGCGCAGGAGCGTGGGCTATTACCCCAGCAGCAATATGTTCCCCGAGGGCTTTGAGGACAGAAGCTGTGTCAACTACTTCCTCCCCCTCCATTTCGGCGACCGCTGTCTGGGCTACTACATAATCACAAACGGAGATTTTCCCATATACAGTCTGCTATGTCACACCCTGACCATGACACTGAGCAACTCTATCGAGAATATCCGCAAGCTCTTCCACCTCAACAAGGCTATGGACGAGCTTAACCGCCTGTATGTCATCGACCCCCTCTGCAACATCTACAACCGCAACGGCTTCATCAATATCGCCGATGATATGTTCAGGGAGTGCGTGGCTAACAAGCAGGAAATGCTGCTCAGCTTCATAGATATGGACGGTCTGAAGTTCATCAACGACAACTACGGACATAATGAGGGCGATTTCGCTATACAGCGCCTTGCAAGCATCATCAGCAACTGCTGCGGAAGGGGCAGTATATGCGCAAGATTCGGCGGCGACGAGTTCGTTATCTTCAGCACCAACGCTTCACAGGGAGCTGTGGAGGCTCTGGAGCACAGGTTCAACACCGAGCTTGAGAATATCAACAAGCTTGTGAAGAAGCCCTATGTTATTTCTGCAAGTATCGGAAGCATAGTCACTACCGCCGGCGACAGCGATACGCTTTACAGCGTCATCAAAATGGCTGACGAGAAGATGTATGAGATAAAGAAGCAGAAAAAGCGGGCAAGGAAATCCGAAAAAGTCTGAATAAACAATAAAGCCATAGTATTTCCGATACGGAAGTACTATGGCTATTTTTATTGACAATGCCGATTTGAGTTTAGAGTTGAAAGTTGTGGAGTCGCCTGCGGCGACAATATTTAAATATTGTGAGCGAAGCGAACACATTAACTCTCAACTATCAACTTTCAACTATCAACTTAGCGCATACGCGCTAAATTATGATTTATATTTAACTAAGAATTATCAACTCTTACGGAAGCCTACACACTGGACAGCGGCAACAGGATTGCCCAGCTCGTCCCTTATGTCCACATTGTAGCAGCATATGGTCCTGCCGTCCTTGATGAGCTTTGCCTCGGCGACTATGCGCTCCGTCTTCGGAACTCCGATGAACGAAGCATCGCAGTTGAGCCCCACTACTCCTGCCTGCTGCCAGTTAGAGGCAACTGCAAAGGCAAAATCCGCAAGGGTGAAGTAAACTCCGCCCATGATACCGCCAACGGCGTTCCTGTGGTGTTCATTAAGGACAAGGCTGCACTTTGAATAGTGGTCCCCTAACTCGTCTATAACTGCTCCCGTTTCCGTAGCGAAGCGGTCGTCGCGGAAGGTCTCCCGTACTCTTTCAAGTGTTTCGTTATCGTTCATTTTTATTACCTCCTGTTTTCGTACTCCTCGCGCAGTATGGAGAAGTAGTGCCTGCCCACATACTCACCGTCCATGTAAAAATAGTCCCTGAGAGTGCCCTCGAATGTAAGTCCGCACTTCTCTATGACCTTTCTGGAAGGAGCGTTTATGGTCTTGCAGCATATCTGCACCTTATGCAGGTTAATTCTGTCAAAACCGAAGGCTATAACAGCCCTTGCTGCTTCGGTAGCATAGCCCCTTCGCCGGAACTGCAAGCCTATACAGTACTCTATCTCAGCGAAGTGGTTCTTGCTGTCAACGAGGAAATAGGCTATCTGTCCGATGCACTCTCCGCACTCTTTTTCGATGACCGCCCAGCGGTAATAGTCCTCACGGGCATAGCCGCCGATGTACTTGTCCAGAAGTCCCTTTACCTCCTCCTTGGTGGAGTAAACGGGCTCTGAATACAAAGACTGCACCTTTTCATCAGCGACCCAGTACTTCAGCATAGCAGCGTCGTCGGAATATTCAAATCGTCTGAGGATAAGCCTGTCGGTCTCTATTGTCTGTGTACCAGTATGTGTAAGCATTTTGCCTCCTTTTGCCGTATTCAAAGCAAATTCTGATTTAAGTTTAAAGTTGAAAGTTGTTGAGTCGCCTTCAGCGACGTTATTTAAATAATGTGAGCGAATACATTAACTCTCAGCGCTCACTACCGACGCTCAACTCTCTGACCTGCCGCGTATCTTATCATTCAGTTTGTCCAGTTCGTCTGTGTTTTCAAGAACATATTGTTTATTGTTCTCTCTGTCCATAACGTATGTACTCAGATCGGTGCCGAAGCCGGTCTTTGTTCCGTCCTCCATGATAAAGCTATAGTCCTCGATACCGTCATTCACCAAAAACATATCGTCTTCATCCGTGATGACCTTTTTATTCTGACTGCTCTGAGCGCGTCGATATATGCGCTTATCATCTCCGAGTCCTTGGTCGAAAACTGCTCATAGCCGCTCTCGCCGCCCATACCGAACTTTATTTCAACAGGTGTCAGTTCGCCCTCGATCACACTGCTGAATGTTTCGTCCGATACTGCTTCTTCGATCTCGTATTTGTATTTTGTGATATTTTCGCCTTTTTATCATTACAGCCTGCAAGAAGAAGTGTGCAGCCAATTATGGGAACGAATAATAACTGAAACCTTTTTTTCATCTTTTTTCTCCTTACTTAAATGATCTGTTTTCACCCGCGATGTAAAAAGCTTCCCCCTCTTTCTTCAAGAGGGGGATCACGTCTTATACTAAAAATGACATATCATAAAGTCCCGCAGGCTGATCCTTGAGGAATACCGCTGCATTTACAGCTCCCGCCGCGAAAACAGCCTTTGAAGCTGCCGAGTGGGAAAGGGTTATGACCTCATCATGGCCTGCAAAGATAACGTCGTGCTCGCCCACGATAGTGCCGCCGCGAATTGCGTGCATTCCTATCTCGGACTTCTCACGCTTCTGACGGCGTGAGTGGCGGTCGTAAACGTAATGTTTTGAATTGTCAAGTGTCTCATTTATTGCGTCTGCCAGCATTATTGCGGTTCCGCTGGGAGCGTCTATCTTCTGGTTGTGGTGCTTCTCAACTATCTCGATATCAAAGCTGTCCCCCAGTACCTCAGCTGCCTTCTTTGCCAGCTGTACAAGCAGGTTTATGCCCAGTGACATATTGAATGTAAAGAACACGGGGATCTGCTGTGCAGCTGCCTTTATCTTTGCGGTCTGCTCGTCTGTGTAGCCTGTAGCGCCGATAACTATGGGAGTTCCAGTAGAAAGGCAGTAGTCAAGAAGTCCGTCCAGTGAAGCAGGATTTGAGAAATCAATGATAACATCGGGCTTGACAGGAAGCTGTGCGGGAGTTTCCACAATTGGGAAATCCGCATACTGCTTGGTATAGAGGTCGATGCCTGCAACTACTGTGCAGTCCTCTCTCTCGTCGGCACAATTGAAGATATTGTGTCCCATTCTGCCGTTAGCGCCGCAGATAGCTATATTAGTCATATTTTACACTTCCTTTTCGGTGGATGGTTTACTTGATAAGTCTGTGCTTTGCAAGGGTAGCTCTCAGCTTAGCCTTGTGGTCGTCTGTCATCTCGCACAGGGGCAGACGGCAGGGACCTGCATTCCAGCCCAGCATATTCATTGCTTCCTTTACGGGAATGGGGTTTACCTCCAGGAACAGGTCATTGCAGATGTCAAGGTTCTCGATCTGGAGCTTCATTGCCTCAGCGAAGTTGTTATCGAGGCAGAGCTGCACCATATCGTGCATCTCCCTGGGGATAACGTGTGAAGCTACGGAGATAACGCCCTTTCCGCCCAGTGACATAACGGGGACTACCATATCGTCGTTTCCGCTGTATACATCTATATCGTCGCCGCACTCAGCAATTACCTTTGCAACATAGCTTATGCTGCCGCTTGCTTCCTTGATAGCAGCGATGTTTCTGTGCTTTGAGAGTTCCTTTACTGTAGCCACGTCAAAGCCGCAGCCGGTTCTGCTGGGAACATTATAAAGGATAATGGGGATATTCACAGCATCGGCGATAGCTGTGAAGTGAGCAACGAGACCTCTCTGTGTAGCCTTATTGTAATAAGGAGTAACGTGGAGAAGAGCGTCTGCGCCTGCTGCCTCAGCCTCCTTGGAGAGCTCTACGGCATAGCGTGTATCGTTGCTGCCCGCACCTGCGATAACAGGAACTCTGCCTGCAACGTGCTTTACTGCGAACCTGATGCAGTCGCGGTGCTCGTCATCTGTCATAGTTGCGGACTCACCTGTGGTGCCGCAGATAACTACGGCGTCGGTGCCTCTTTCGATCTGGTCGTCGATGATGCGTCCCAGCTCGTCATAGTTTATAGAACCGTCGGCGTTCATGGGCGTGATGATAGCCACAGCAGCGCCGGTGAAAATAGTGTTCTTCATAGCTTTTCCCTTTCGTAATGTTAAAATGTAGGGAACGCCGCCCCCCGGCGTTCCATGATGTATCAACATATTTGCCGCACACGAAAAAGCGGCAGACACATAGGACTTGTAAAATATAAATACAAATCTGTTAGATCACTGCATAAGCGCGGAACGCCGAGGGCGGCGTTCCCTACACGATCATATCGGAGATCCGGGATAATTCCGGATAATTATAGCGCTGTAAGCGATGTCAGACTTTCATTTCTGATGAATGCAAGCGAGTTTACGAGCGGCAACGTGGAAGCCCGCGGGGGCTCCCCGCTTAGTCAAAGTATCCCTTTGCAGCAAGGAGTTCAGCAAGGAGGACACCGCCGCCTGCTGCACCTCTCAGTGTATTGTGTGAGAGGCATACGAACTTGTAATCGTACTGTGTATCCTCTCTGAGACGTCCTGTTGATACTGCCATACCGCCCTCAAGATTTCTGTCAAGCTTGGCCTGGGGACGATCGTCCTCCTCGAAGTAGTGTATGAACTGCTTGGGGGCGCTGGGGAGCTCAAGCTCCTGGGGAACGCCCTTGAAGTCCTTCCAGAGCTGGAGAATCTCCTCCTTGGAGGGCTTGTTCTCAAAGCTTACGAATACAGCAGCTGTGTGTCCGTCAGATACGGGAACACGGAGACACTGTGTTGTGATGTTGGGAGCTGTTGCCTTTACGATCTCATTGCCCTTGATCTCGCCCCATACCTTCAGAGGCTCCTGCTCGGACTTCTCCTCCTCGCCGCCGATGAAGGGAATGAGGTTATCCACCATCTCGGGCCATGTCTCGAAGTTCTTGCCTGCGCCTGAGATAGCCTGGTAAGTACAAGCCAGAACATTCTTCAGACCGAACTTTCTCAGGGGGTGAAGTGCGGGAACATAGCTCTGGATAGAGCAGTTGGACTTGACTGCGATGAAGCCTCTCTTTGTGCCGAGACGCTCTCTCTGAGCCTTGATGATCTCGATGTGGTCGGGATTTATCTCCGGAACTACCATGGGAACGTCGGGAGTAAATCTGTGTGCGGAGTTATTGGAAACGATGGGGCATTCTGCCTTGGCATAAGCCTCCTCAAGAGCCTTTATCTCGTCCTTCTTCATATCAACTGCGCAGAAACAGAAATCCACCATGCCGGCGATCTTCTCAATATCGGATGTAGCGTCCATGAGGACCATATCCTTCATTGCTGCTGGCATGGGCACTGCCATCTTCCAGCGGCTGCCTGCTGCCTGCTCATATGTCTGACCTGCGCTTCTGGGTGAAGCTGCAAGCACCTTGACATTGAACCACGGGTGGTTCTCCAGCAGTGTTGCGAAACGCTGTCCTACCATGCCCGTTGCGCCTATAATACCTACGTTGTACTGTTTCATATTGACCTCTCCTTGATAAAAATTTACAAAAAATAATAAAAACCGGTTGCAAACCGGCTCATCATGCGTTATAATAGAAATGTTGACATATTAAATGAACATATGCCGATAGCTCTCCATCACACATGATGACAGCTGTATACCTGTTTGACATACAGCCAGAGCTGAATTTACCAGAAACAGCTCTTCGGCGGCATTGCCTTTCGCTGTCCACCATCGGACGGGTCGTCCCGTGAACAGGTACTTTTCGCAGCCGCGCCTCTACCTTGTTTACATAATAGCACTTTAAAGATACGTTGTCAACAGTTTTTCGTGATTTTACAAAAAATTATTTTTCACAGAAAGGTGCGCCTTATGAGCATTTTTACCCATATTGAAGCTTCTCTTTCGGGCCTGAGGGACGAAAAATACGCTTTATCCCAGAAAAAGATCATTCCCGAGCCGGAAGCAAGCCGCTTTCTGGGAGTCCGCACCCCCGACCTGCGCAGGCTGGCTAAGGAGCTGCAGAAACGTGAGGATACAGGCGATTTCCTGTCGGCTCTGCCCCATAGCAGCTTCGAGGAGAACCAGCTCCACGCATTCATGATCGCCGATGAAAAGGACTTTTCAAAATGCCTGGCGCTGACCGAGGCTTTCCTGCCGTACATCGACAACTGGGCGACCTGTGACCAGTTCTCCCCCAAGGTGTTCGCAAAACACCGTGATGAGCTGCTGCCCTGCATACGCCGCTGGATAGCTTCCGACCGCACATATACGGTCAGATCCGGCGTCTGTATGCTCATGAAGCACTTCCTTGGGGACAGCTTCAGAAGGGAATACGCCGATATGGCTGCAGAGCTGCGCTCCGGAGAATACTACATAAATATGGTGAGAGCCTGGTATTTCGCCACTGCCCTCGCCTCCAACTATGACGGTGTACTTCCCTATATCGAGGAAAAGCGCCTTGATGTATGGACTCACAATAAAACGATACAGAAGGCTGTGGAGAGCTTCCGCATAACTGCGGAGCAGAAGCAGTACCTCCGTACTCTGAGAATAAAAGGAGAATGAAATTGGAACTTCTCAAATCCGACTTCTATTACGAGCTTCCCGAGGAGCTCATCGCGCAGACTCCCATTGAGCCGCGAAACGCCTCACGCATGATGTGCGTTGACCGCGCTACGGGAGCCATCACCCACGACCACTTCTATAATCTATGCGACCACCTGAAGGAAGGTGACCTGCTGGTCATGAACGACTCCCGTGTTATCCCCGCAAGGCTCTACGGCGAGAAAATAACCAACGGCACCTTCATCGAGTTCCTGCTTCTGGAGCAGAAGGGGGACAAGCTCTGGGAGATAATCTGCCGTCCCGGCAAGAAAGCCAAGGTGGGAACAGAGTTCTCATTCGGCGGCGGAAGGCTCACTGCCAAGGTAGTTGAGGTCAAGGACGACGGTAACCGCATCGTGCAGTTTCAGTGCGAGGGAAATTTCTTCACCGCCCTTGAGGACGTGGGACAGATGCCCCTCCCTCCTTATATAAAGGAAAAGCTGGAAAACCGCGAGCGCTATCAGACAGTCTACTCAAAGGAGCTTGGCTCCGCTGCGGCTCCCACGGCAGGTCTCCACTTCACCCCCGAAATGCTTGACGATCTGCGGTCAAGGGGTATAAAGACCGCCTTCGTCACCCTTCATGTGGGACTGGGCACCTTCCGTCCCGTAAAGGAAGACAACGTACTGGACCACAAAATGCACAGCGAGCACTACTTCCTGCCCCAGGAAACTGCCGACCTCATCAACGAGACCAAGCGCAGCGGCGGCAGAGTCATCGCAGTGGGCACCACCACCTGCCGCACACTGGAAAGTGTGGCGACCTTCTATAAGGATATTTCCGAGCATGAGGGGTACACGGATATATTCATCTATCCTTCTTATGAATTCAAGTGCATAGACGGACTTATCACAAACTTTCATCTTCCCGAAAGTACGCTGATAATGCTGGTCTCTGCCTTCATGGGATATGATAATACCATGAATGCCTACAGGACCGCCGTTGAGGAGCGCTACCGCTTCTTCAGCTTCGGCGACAGTATGTGCATTCTCTGAGCAAGCACCATATAGGAACGAGGGGAACAAATGAACACTGATATTTCCGATTTTTTTGTCAGCTACGCAGAGACAGAGGATTTTCCGCTGGTGATGTGCGATCTTGACTACAGGATCATATACTTGAACCCTGCCGCAGCCAGTGCATATGACACCTACGGCGGCAGCAGCCTTGTGGGAAGGTCTCTTTCGGTATTCATGGACGAGGAGGCTAAGAGCAAGGTGGATATGGTCATAGAGTGGTTCAAGGAGGACAGAGAGCATAACTGCCTTCTTGCAGTTCAGGACAACCGCTCCGATAAGGACGTATATATGCGCGCTCTGAGAAACAAAAACGGAGAGCTTATAGGCTTTTGCAGCAGACACAGGTCACGTACAAAGGACACCGCAGAGCCCTATACAACAATTGACTGAATAAGGAGAAAAACAATGACAGAATTTGAATTAACTGATTTTTTTAAGGGGATCGTCGATTCGGAGGAGGGACCGATCGTCATCTGCAATATGGATTACAGGATAATCTATCTCAACCCAGCCGCTATGGATTACTACAAATCGGGACATGAAATGCAGAGCAAGCTCCTTGAGAGCTTCATGAACGAGGAGCTCATGAGCATGGTGCGTATGTCCGTGGAATGGTTCAAGGAGGGCAGGGACAACAACCGCGTCTTCGCCTTCCATGACAACAAAAAGAACCTGGATATGTATATCCTCGCCATCAGAAACGGCAGCGGGGAACTCATCGGCTTCTACGGCCGTGAGGAGAGCAGGACTCCCGATCAGAGCTGTCCCTTCGACCTTGACTGACAAGGGAGCGCCCATGAGGCGCTGAAAGACAGACGGGCAATAAAAATATAAAGGAGAAGCTATGTTCAAACTTCTTAAAACCGATAACAAGGCGCGCCGCGGTACCTTCGAGACCGTTCACGGCACCTTCCAGACGCCCTGCTTCATGAATGTGGGCACTGCCGCTGCCATAAAGGGCGGTATATCCTCAGTTGACCTGAAGGGGCTCAAGACCCAGGTGGAGCTGTGCAACACCTACCACCTGCACCTCCGTCCGGGAGACCATGTGGTGAAGCAGATGGGCGGACTCCACAAGTTCATGAACTGGGATAAGCCCATACTTACCGACAGCGGCGGATTTCAGGTGTTCTCACTGGCTCAGCTGAGAAAGATAAAGGAGGAGGGCGTATATTTCGCCTCCCACATCGACGGCCACCGCATTTTCATGGGTCCAGAGGAGAGTATGCAGATACAGTCCAACCTTGGCTCCACCATTGCCATGGCATTTGACGAATGTATCGAAAATCCCTCGCCCTACAAATACGTTGCAGCTTCTATCGAGCGCACTACACGCTGGCTCATTCGCTGCAAGGAGGAGATGGCAAGGCTCAACAGCCTTCCCGATACCATAAACAAGCAGCAGCTCCTTTTCGGCATAAATCAGGGCTCTACCTTCGATGACCTCCGCATAAAGCACATGGAGGACATCGCAAAGCTGGATCTTGACGGCTATGCTATCGGCGGTCTCGCAGTGGGTGAGGCTACAGAGGAGATGTACCGCATAATCGACGTTGTTGAGCCCTATATGCCCGTGGAGAAGCCCCGCTACCTCATGGGCGTGGGAACTCCCTCAAATATTATCGAAGCCGTGGCAAGAGGCGTGGATATGTTCGACTGCGTAATGCCCAGCCGAAACGCCCGCCATGCTACCGTATTCACCTGGAGCGGCATCATGCACCTGAACAACAAGTGCTATGAGACCGACCCCCGCCCCGTGGACGAGCAGTGCGACTGCCCAACCTGCAAAAACTTCTCCAGAGCCTATATCCGCCACCTTTTCAAGGCGAATGAGCAGCTGGCAGGCAGACTTGCGGTGCACCACAACCTCTATTTCTACAATACCCTTACAGAAAAAATAAGAGAAGCCATCGACGAGGACCGCTTCGAGCAGTTCCGCGGCAAATATTCACAGCTTCTCGCAACAAGGATATAATAATTTTTACGGAGTTTTTATGAGTACTTTTCTGTTTGTTCTAATGTTTGCGGCATCGGTTTCTGTGACCGCAGTTTCACTTCACGAAATAAAGAGCGACCTGAGCAGAAAGGAGTGCAGCGACAAAAAGCTGAAGAATATCCGCGCCCTTTCAAGAGGAGCCGCTGTTCTTCTGGCGTTCATCGCCGCTGCGGAAGCCCTGGGCATAATCCGTCCCCGGGTATATCAGGGAGCATTCCTGCTCCTGGGTGCTGCGGCAGGCCTCTCCATGCTGGTCTGTACAGTCAACAAGAAGCGCAGATACCATTCTGCCCCCGCTCTTGTAAAGGCTCTGCTCATTGCGGCAGTGCTTGAGGTCACTGTATTCAATATCCCCACATACCGCCTCTTTTTCGGAAGCTACGGTCAGATGGACTTCTCCCCTGCGGAGTGCGCCCGGAACAGCGACGTCCGCCTGGACGATGACGGCACCACCATCACCGTAAGGGGCGACCGCTCCGCTATATTCTCCTTTGAGGGCATAGACGAGGAAGTGGCTGATGTTTATGTGGATATCGGCTTTGACAACGAAGTCAAGGCTGCGGATGTCTCCATCGACGCCATGGACGAGACCACTCCCCATGACTACAGATATTCCGTGGCAAACAATACTCTCGTAAAGAACAGGGAGCACACCCATTTCACTCAGCTCCACCTTTCGGGCAGGCTCAGCGCCCTGAAGCTCACACTGACACCGCAGAACGGCGGAACAGTATACATCTACGGTATCAGCTTCAACAGGCAGATAGCCATGGACATCTCATGGATAAGAGTAGTCTTCCTGGTATTCGGCATGACCTTCTGGCACCTCATGCTCCACAGCAAGACCATGCAGCAGAGCTATTCCAAGAAGAAAAATATGTGCCGCACCGCTGCTATCATCATCACCGACCTCGCCTGTCTGGCAGCTATACTCGTTACCTTCACAAAGCTGGATAACTATTCCATCACCGACATCATGAAGTGCCGTGAGGGAAATCAGATGACACAGGAGCTGGTGGACGCCTTTGAAAACGGCAGTACAAGCCTCCTTGATGTGCCCAATGACAAGCTCAATAACGCTCCCACACCCTATGTCACCGATACTCTCAACAGGGACGAGATAGAATACAGCTGGGACCACGTTTACTTCGACGGTCACTACTACAGCTACTACGGAATAGCTCCCGTTGTGCTGGTATTTCTCCCCTATCACCTGCTGACAGGCTATTACTTCCCCGACTCAATGGCGGTAATGCTCTTCGCGCTCATAGGTATACTGGGTCTCACCAAGCTCTATATGGAGTTCATAAAGAAGTTCTTCCCCAAGGCTCCCGCAGGCTTTGTTATATCGGGACTTATCATCATACAGGTCATAAGCGGTATCTGGTTCAGTATCGGAAGACCTATGTTCTATGAGATAGCCCTCTCAGCAGGCTTTGCAGTGCTGACCTGGGCGGTGTACTTCTTCCTCTCCGCAAACATCATCGGCGACAAGAAGATATCTCTCCCCAGAACTGCCATCGCCTCCGCTCTGTTCGCAGTTGCCGTGCTCAGCAGACCTACTCTGGTGCTGTACTGCATAGCTGCGGCGGTCTTCCTGCTCGTGGCGCTTCCCAGAGCAGCCTCTGAGGGCGCAAAGAAAGGCGGCAGCAAGGTGCTCAACGCCGCAGGCATAAGATACCTGCTCTGCGCTATGCTCCCTATGGTCTGCATAGGACTTGTCCAGATGTGGTACAACTACGACCGCTTCGGAAATCCCTTTGAGTTCGGAATACAGTACTCACTCACCATCAACGACTTCACAAAGACACAGTTCCACCCCCGTCTGTCACTGGTGGCGGTATACAACTACTTCTTCAATCCTCCCATATTCATTCCCGGCTATCCCGGCGTAAGGACGGAATTCCAGTACCTTAACAACGGCGGCTATTTCTACGCCGATGTGGTCTGCACATACAATACCTCGGGAATATTCTTCCTGGCACTGCCCATGTTCGCTTACTTCCTTTCGGGCAAGGCTCTCAGGCAGATAAAGGGCAGAAAAAACAAGCTCAGGACAGCTCTCTATGTGGGAGTCCCCTGTGTGCTCATACCCTTTGTGATAGCGGCTTCCGTCTGGGAGAGCGGCTATGCGGCAAGATATATGACCGATATAGCCTGGCAGTCCCTTCTCGGCGCACTTGCCATATTCTTCTTCCTCTACAGCAGGCTCACCGACCCCACCAAGAAAAAACTGGCACAGGGCTTTATGTGGTTCGCAGTCATGTGGGCTCTCGTTGTGGCAGGAACTCAGGAATTCAACGCTATGTTCAGATACGACGAGTTCGGAAGAGAGTTTCCCGAGTGGGCTTCCGAGATACAGCGTCTCTTTGCCTTCTGGACATGATGACCTTACGCCTCAGCCTCTGCTCTGTGCAGGGGCTGACGGTCCATTAAAAATATGTATTATATCTATATCTTAAAATGCGAGGGAGACCTGCTTTACACGGGCATCACCACCGATGTCAGCCGACGTATGGACGAGCATTTCGGCAGGACCGAAAAATGTGCCCGTTTCACCCGTTCACACAAAGCAGTCGCCCTCGAAGCTTTATGGAGCTGCGAAAACCGCAGCATAGCCTCAAAGCTGGAATACAGGATAAAACAGCTGTCAAAGTCTCAGAAGCTGGCGCTCATTGCTGACAACAGCATTTTTCCGAAGCTTTTCGGCAGCGATATGGCGGAGCTCTACCGCCGTGAGTCTATCTGATAAGGAGTCACTATGTACGAAAACAAAACGGAAGACCTTCCCGTAAAAGCCGTCCTCGCCTGCGTGGACACGGGAGAATTCGACGCGGAGGTCTCTATAAACGAGCTGGCGGAGCTGGCTGATACGGCAAACGCCGAAGTGGTGGGAACTATCATACAAAAGCGTCCCGCCTATGACCCTGCCACCTGCATGGGCGCAGGCAGGCTTGAGGAGCTGAAGGAGCAGCTGGAAGCCCTTGAGGCTGAGCTGGTCATCTTCGACCACGAGCTTACGGGAGTCCAGGTGCGAAATATCGAGCAGATACTGGACGTCCGCGTCATCGACAGGACCACCCTGATACTGGACATCTTCGCTCAGCGCGCAAGGACAAAGGAGGGCAAGCTGCAGGTCGAGCTGGCTCAGCAGAAATACCGTCTCCCCCGCCTTACGGGTATGGGCACGGCGCTTTCCCGACTGGGCGGCGGTATCGGCACAAGAGGTCCCGGCGAGACCAAGCTTGAGACCGATAAGAGACATATCCGCAAGCGTATAAGCTACCTTGAGGCAGAGCTGGAGGAGCTGAAAAAGCACAGAAGCTTCTCACGTTCACGCCGCAAAAAGGACGGCGTACTCTGCGCGGCTATAGTGGGCTACACAAACGTGGGCAAGTCCACTCTCCTCAACGCCCTCACCGACGCAGGTGTACTGGCGGAAAACAAGCTCTTTGCCACGCTGGATATAACCTCACGCGCCATCGAGCTCCCCGACGGAAGGAGCGTCATGCTGGTGGACACAGTCGGTCTTATAAGGCGGCTCCCCCATAATCTGGTAGAGGCGTTCAAGTCCACACTGGAGGAGGCTGCGGCTGCGGATCTTATCCTCAACGTGCAGGACCTCTCCTCCCTCGAGATAAAGGAGCAGGCGGAGGTCACAGACAAGCTGCTGACGGAGCTGGGCTGCGAGGGGATCCCACGAATATACGTCATGAACAAGGCTGACGCCGCTCCTTTTACGGATACGGTCTTTGAGGACGACAACACCGTCATGATAAGCGCAAAGGAGCGCACGGGCTTTGACAGACTGCTGGAGTGTATCGTGAAGAACCTGCCCGAGACCGCCAGACGCATGAAGCTTCTCGTTCCATACGACAAGGGCGCCTTCATCGGCAGGATACGTCAGGAGGGCAAGATATTCTCCGAGGAGTACGCCGAGAACGGCACTCTGCTGGACGCCCTTGTTGACATCAAGCTGGTCAAGGAGGCAGAGAATTACTCCGTCTGAGCCGTTTTCAGCGAAAATGCGTTGACATCGGCTTTTAAAAGCGATATAATCTAAGTAAGCATACAAATCAAAATTTAGCAAAGCTAAATTTTGATTTGAGTTTAGAGTTGAGAGTTTAAAGTTGAAAGTTGTGGAGTCGCCTGCGGCGACAATATTTAAATATTGTGAGCGAAGCGAACACATTAACTCTCAACTTTCAACTATCAACTTAGCGCATACGCGCTAAATTATGATTTACAAGAAAGGATAACCAATGAACAGTAAGATAAATGAATTATACGGCTTCAATGAGAAGCTCTCGGAGCTTGCCGCTCAGGCTGAGAAAAACTGCGCGGAAGCCTTCGCAAAAATAGACGCAAACGCCGATTACTGCGGCGCTAAGGTGCTCAAAGCCTTCTCCGACAACAAGGTAAGCGAGCCCTGCTTCTACGGCTCAACAGGCTACGGCTATGGAGATATGGGCAGAGAGGTCATCGACAAGGTCTTCGCTCAGGCTCTCGGCGCTGAGGACGCTCTGGTACGCTTCAACTTCGTTTCGGGCACTCACGCCCTGTCTGTTGCACTCTTTGGCGTACTCAGAACAGGCGACAAGATAGTTTCAATCACAGGCAAGCCCTATGACACCCTTGAGGAGGTCATAGGCATAAGCGGCGAAAAGGGAAACGGCTCACTTATGGACTACGGCGTGGAATACGGTCAGGTAAACCTTAACCCGGACGGCACCCCCGACCTCGATGGCATCACCGAAGCTGTAAAGGACGCAAAGGTGGCTTATATCCAGCGCTCAAGAGGCTACTCCCTCCGCGGAGCCTTCACTATCGCCGATATTGAGAAGATGATAAAGGCTGCCAAGAAGGGAAACCCTGACGTTATTATCATGGTGGACAACTGCTACGGCGAGTTCGTTGAGGACAGAGAGCCCACTGCTGTGGGCGCGGACGTCATCATCGGCTCGCTCATCAAGAACGCAGGCGGCGGTATCGCCCGAACAGGCGGATATATCGCAGGCAGAGCCGACCTGGTGGAGCTCTGCTCCTATCGTCTCACCTGCGTGGGCATGGGCAAGGAAGTAGGCTGCACACTCGGTATGAACCGCGAGATGCTTATGGGTATATTCTTTGCTCCTGATGTAGTTGCCAACGCCATCAAAACCTGCACCTTTGCCAGCGAGCTGTTCACGCTCCTGGGCTTTGAGTGCTCCCCCCGAAAGGACGAACCCAGAGGCGACATCATCACCGCTGTAAAGCTGGGCGACGAGGAGCACCTCTGCGCTTTCTGCCGCGGCATTCAGAAGGGCGCCCCCGTGGACTCATTCGTTACTCCCGAGCCCTGGGATATGCCGGGTTATTCAAGCCAGGTAATCATGGCGGCAGGCGCCTTCACAAACGGTGCATCTATTGAGCTCTCCGCAGACGCTCCCCTCCGCGAACCCTATGCTGTATGGATGCAGGGCGGCATTACCTACACCAGCGGCAAACTGGGCGTGATGCTGGCGGCACAGGAAATGCTCTCGGAAGGACTCATAAATATATAAAAACATAAAAATTACAATGAGGAGGTAATCACTATGCCATTCATCAACGTCAAGACCAATGTTTCTGTTTCAAACGAGCAGAAGACAAGTATCAAATCCGCTCTGGGCAGAGCTATCACCGCTATCCCCGGAAAGTCCGAGGGCTGGCTCATGGTAGGCATCGAGCCCGAGTATGACCTGTGGTTCAAGGGAGAAGATGCTCCCGCCGCTATGGTGGAGGTTTCCATCTTCGGAAGCGCCTCTTCAAACGCGCTGACCACTCTCACAAGCCACATAACAGGCATTCTTACTGACAACATAGGCGTTCCGTCCGACCGTATCTACGTCAAGTACACGGGTACCAACGACTGGGGGGCTGGAACGGCTCGAATTTCTGAGGTGACGATCATGAAACTGAGTAAATTTTTCGGAGCCCTCACTGCGGCAGCTCTCTGCGTCTCCGCAAGTGCTCCTGTAATGACAGGCAGCAGCGACACCGTCATGAACGCTTATGCGGAGGAATGGTGCTTTGCAGGTACCACCTGCGACCCCCTCCATGACCCTTCACGCGACGTTCAGGCTGAGGGCGTG
Organism: Bacillota bacterium; assembly: GCA_029572815.1. Classification (GTDB taxonomy): domain Bacteria; phylum Bacillota; class Clostridia; order Oscillospirales; family Ruminococcaceae; genus Ruminococcus. The sequence goes on from JAKPUQ010000164.1 coordinate 47,852, forward strand.
GGAAATCCCCTGAACTTCGGCGAAAGAAATACTCCCGCAGACGCATCGGCTGAGGAGATACGCGCTATCAACCACAAAATGACCGTTCAGGAGGTAAAGTACGCTCTCTACAAGGAGATAGACGAGCACTGGGACCTCATCTCAACCCGTCTCGGACAGCCCGAGCGTGAGAAGATGTATGCGCTTTTCCTGGGTCTCGGCTCAAGAGAGTCCACGTTGGGTGAGGGCAAGATAGGATCAGACCACGAAACAGCCTATGAGGACGGCTGGGGCGTGAACTCCGCCCACGCCTACGGCACATTGCAGACCGCAGTTACCGCCTTTGCGGACTGCGACCCCAAGTTCATGCCCGAGGACAACGTCCCCGAGATGTTCCAGTATTCCTTTACCCCGCAGAACTTCTATGACTGTATCATCTCCAACCACATGGGTATCAGAAAGATACTCCACTTTGCGGAGATATGTATGAACGAGCAGGGTATGACCGACTATCAGGTCGTAAGGAACAGCCTCAAGGGCTTCAACACAGGCTGGTGCAATATGGCTGAGGACGACGGTGCCTATGCCACATACGCCGACGAGATCTGCGCAATGGCTCAGTTCTATTACAATGAGGGACACCTCTATGATAACGTTTTCACCTGGACTTCCGCAAACGGCGAGGCTATCAACAAATACCGTACTCCCGACCGCTGGAAGTGGTGGGGCGATACCAAGCCCAGCATGGCTCCCATAACAGAGAGACCTGTCATCACAGGGACAACCACCACAACTACCACCGCTCCCGAGGTAACAACTACCACGACCTCCGTAAATGAGCCCCCACACCTATCACAACCACTGTCCCCGGACAGACTCCCATCATCATCTGCGACAAGCTGGATCTGAAGATAGGCGAATCTACCGATATTTCAGTGAAGAACTGCTCAAGCTTCTCAATTGAGGTGGCTAAAAACCCTGACTACGATCAGGAGCTGCTTTTTACAGGAGCCTTTGAGACAGTAAAGAACGCCGACGGCTCAGTTACCGTAACGGCAAATCATGAAGGTGCAGTCGTATTCGACGTAAACGCAGGCGGTATCTATAAAAAGGTTATCATCACAGCAACTCCCGAAGACGCAGAAAATTATGATATTATCAGAAACGCCCGGGTTGAACAAGTAAACGGTAAGTATTACAAGCTGGAAGGACAGTCTATGTATGATTCTACAGCAGATACCTTTGTCTCGTTAGAGACAGAAGGTTTTGACTCCAGCAAGGTTCTCTCGAAAGCTTTTGCAGACGGTTCGACTGTCTCAGGTATCATAAAGCATAGCAATAGTTCCGTCTACAATACCATACTATGGGCTGCACTTACGCCCTCAGAGGGCGAGCTCTGTGAGCTGAAGCTGGGCGATACCAACTGCGACGGCAATATCGAGCTGGCAGACGCTATTCTCATCATGCAGAGCCTTGCAAATCCCGATAAATACGGCACAGCAGGCTCCACCGACAAGCACCTTACCGACCAGGGCAAGGAAAACGGCGACGTGGATAAGTCCACACAGGGACTTACCTCCAATGACGCACTTCTCATTCAGAGATACCTGCTCAAGGAAAGAGTTTCCTTTGACTGCTGATAAAAATCTGACTCCCGAAGAGACACTTCGGGGGCCTTTTTTGTATCTATTGCACAGGAAAAGCTGCATAATTTCTACCCTCATTTCTTGCAATCCGAGTCATTTTATGTTATAATAGTATTAGAATAGGATAGTTATATCTTTCGAGCAGCAATGCTGTAAATAAGGGGGGAAATACATGAACAGAAAGAATACAGGTACTTTCCGGAAGCTGTTTATCATGCTGCTGAGTCTCACATTATTCGTATCGTCAGCCGATATATACAGGCCGGCTGCATATTCGTCCGCAGCCCTCAGCTCGGATTCTGACACTGACACCGTGAATGCCGGAAGCGAGGCAATAGTCTGCAAAAACGAAGACGGATCTTTCACGGCAGCAACAGACTCAGAAGGCATAAAAGTGACAGCTGCCTTCACCGAAGAGGCTGAGATCCCCGAGGGAGCAGTCCTCACCGTAAATGAGATAGTCACTGATACACCGCAGTATGATGAATACTTTGAGGAGTCAAGCTCAGCTCTCAACGATACGCTTCCTGAGAACAGCGACTCTGTTATAGAGCTGAGACACGCACGCTTTTTTGATATAAGCTTCATATATAAGGACGAAGAGATAGAGCCGAAATCCGCGGTCTCTGTAGAGATGACCTATGACAGACCCGACCTTGACTATGAGTCATATGATATCGTTTCTGATGTCATTCACTTCTCCGAGGATCAGGCTGTCCTTATGGAAGCTTCAGGCACACAGGATATCGTTACCTACTCCGAGGAGGCCGAGGCTCTTGACACGCCAGCTGCTCCGTCGGATATCATGAGGTTTGAGACCGATTCATTCTCCGCATACGGAATACTCTTCTACAATGTATCGGATAATAATATCGGCGATATGCTGGACGGTATGAGCTTTGCGCTTCTGAAAATGGAGGCAACGCAGTCAGCTACAACCCAGCAGAACGGTGTCCCCGCTGTACTTGCTTCATATCTGCAGACAAGCAGACTTGCTCTGAAAGAGGTAACTGTCTACCCGCGGGACAAGATGGAAGCTGATGACGATATCTTTTCACACTACGCCGTTTCCGATACCGATATCACTGAGTGGACCTTCACCTGGATAGAGGGCAACAATTACTATGTTACCGCTCAGGTGGACGGGGTGACAAAGTATCTCTCAGTCTACAGCGAAAAGGTCAGTGATGGAGGAAAGGTGGAGCTGCTGGATACTCCCGATGAGTATTCTGTAATCACCGTCAAGACCAACGGTACGGGAAATAATGCTGACAAGATAAGGCTTGTCAACAAGGACGGATGGGCGCTCAACAAGAAGGGCAACAATAAAGGCTTTCAGTCCTATTTGGCTGATAACGGCAATGAACAGGACAAGAATGAATGGCTGGTACCTGCTGTCCGTACAGATGCGGAACTGAAAAACAATGTTGTAACGCCGACGGATGATATCATAATACACACCGCCAATAAGGTCAGTGTTTCCGATACCGTTGATCTCTGCGACGGCGCAGAGGTAGTTGTGTACAGCAAGGTACGGGATCATGTTGCCAACGAGTACGTAAACTATGCCATAGACGGCAACGGCGAGCTGGTAAAGGTATGGGAGAGCGGAAATGTAGTTCAGTGGAAGGACGATGAGGACACCAGTCTCTACTGGCAGTTCATTCAGTACGGCGATACGGGATACTATGAGTTCTATAATCCCGTAACAGGAATGTATCTGGCACCCCAGAACGGACAGATACTCTCAAATGACACCATTGGCGTGACCCTGACAGGCAGGGGAAACGGTGAGTATACCTCGCAGATAACCGCCTGGGACGAGAACGTCTGGAGCTGGTATGGATATGATTACTCCGACAGGCTTGCTCTTACACCTGTTGTGGAAACTCAGGCTGCAGAGATGTGTTTTGCAGTAAAATACCTGAATGACGGTAATCTCCACCAGGTTGAGACTGTTGACAGCAAAGCGGCTGGCATTACCATGAAGATGTATGACTATGTCAATGCTAGTAACCAGAATTCGATCATGGGCGAGAGCGCTTTCACAGGCGAGGGCAAGGGTGCAAGAAAGAATCTGGTGGAAAAGATACTGGACGGCGGTTACCCTGTTGCCACCCAAACAGGCAGTTCTCTGGAGCCGCTGTTCACCGCAAACAGTACATACCCCGAGCGCGAGGTGAACCACCTCTTTATCAAGAACACCTATGACGAAACAGGCTATTTCGAGTACAGCTGTTTCGATACCTCCGCCTTCCTTATGCAGGAAAACGGTAATGGTGCTTCTCCATCAGCAGAGGGCTACGCCGGTGTATACGATTTCGGTGTGTATCAGGAGCTTGTTTCACCCGGTAAGGATTTGAAAAAAAAATCCTACTGCCGAGGCAACTTCTTACCTTTCGACATGGTTGACAATCATGACGTCACGACAAAGAACCTCTATGACAGTATTTCTAATCCTATATCTTCTGACGATCCGAGATATAATGAAGCCGTCTATGTGCAGTCAAGTCCAGATCACTACTTCGGAATGTCGCTTGATGCTACATTCATGATACCCGAGAAGGGTTGCGATGACAATGGCAACCCGCTCATTTTTGAGTTCACCGGTGATGATGACTTCTGGCTCTTCATCGATGATGTTCTTGTCCTGGATCTGGGCGGTATCCATAACGCTCTGACAGGCAAGGTAAACTTCAGTACGGGTGAGGTGGCTACATATAACGGCTACACTGCCAATACCTATTCATACACCTCGCTTAAGGACTGCTTCAGGAATGCAGGCGTATTCCCTGACGGCTCTCCCTGGGATGACAGCCTTGCAGACAAATACTTCAAGGACGACGGAAGCTCCCAGAGCGGTGAGGGCGTGTTCAAGGACTACAGCTCACATACCATGAAGATATTCTACATGGAGCGAGGCGCAGGTGCATCAAACCTGAAACTGCGTTTCAACCTTGCAACAGTTGACGAAAAGAGCGTTTTCCTGGAAAAGCAGCTTACAGGCACACATACAACGGATTACTCCAACACCAAATACGCCTATCAGCTCTACTACAAGCCTGAGGGCAGCAGCGACTTCGTTCTCTATGCAAACCCGGACGATGTGTCCCAAAAGGTTCACTATGAGGGTCAGAACAGTCTCGTGGAGTATGACGAATCCACAGAGATAAACGGCACCGCCTATCAGAACGTGTTCTATCTCCGTGCAGGCGAAAATGCAGAATTCACCATGCCCAGCAAGGATACAGAATACTACTTCAAAGAGCTTTCTGTATTCAATCAGGAATATGACTATGTCAATATAAACAACGAAAGAGCCTTTACCAGCGATTTTGCTGAAACAAGGTTGAAGGAATATCCCGATGTAGGCTCTGCCACAGATACAGTCACAAACCGCAAGAGAGTAGTCTATGAGAACCACATTGACCAGGATTACCTCAAGAAGCTCATAATCACCAAGAACGTTGTTGACAAGGACGGCAACCACGTTGAAAATGATAAAACAGGCTTTGAATTCCAGGTGGGCTTCATAAATGATGCGGGAGAAACCGTTCCCTATCAGAAAAAGGAATACTATGTTACGGACGCCGATGGCAACTATTACGTCTATGTAAACGGCAAGCTTTCAAAGCACGGCAAAGAAAAGGCTGTGTGCAGCGTATCCGGCAACAACGGCTCCATCGCCGGCGTCCCCGATGGATTCTCCGTCGTCATTGAGGACCTCATTCCCCAGACAGTTTTCAAGGTAGAGGAGCTTCCCGAAAAAATGCCCCTGGGCTATGAGCTGGAAAGCTACGAAAGAAATACTGACAGCGAGGGAGCTACCTACAACCTCGTGGAGAGCGGAGTCTACAACATCGGCGAGATCCGTGAGAACACCAACGCCCATATGACCGTAAACAATCAGAAGGGCTTCGGCATCACCGTAAACAAGAGCTGGTCCGATGAGGAGTACACAAGCTCACACGCCACTATATACATCGCTCTGTTCCATAAAGAAGCAGGCGGCGGGCTCACCTATGTTGAGAACACCTGCAGAGAGCTCATATATCCCAATACCTCCGTGTATTACTTCAATGACGAGCAGGAGGCGAGCGAATATGCGGCCATGGAGGTCATACCCGGCTCAATACAGCCCGCAGACTGGGGCGGAGATACGGCGGCTGTTACCGACTGTCAGCCCTATGCCGCCAACTCCACAACAAGACTGAACGCCGAGACCTTCGGCGGAGGGGCGTATGACTTCGACTACAAGATAGGATACCAGCAGGGCGAGATCGGGGGCACAGGTCATAACATCAGAACGGATACCATCACCAACTCAAGAGACTTTCTTGAGATACTGAAACAGACTATGGACGGCAAGGCACTCAGCGGAGCCGTATTCACCATCACAGACGTGACCGACGGTGCAGTCCTGGACAGAGAACTTACCTCTGATGAGGAAGGATTTGTCACAAATGCCTACTTCACCGCAGGGCACAGCTACAGACTTGACGAGATACAGCCTCCCAACGGCTACGCGATGCTTGCGGCTCCCGTCATGATATACGTTGATGAGAACGAACGGCTGGATATACAGTATTCCGCCGAGGAAGCAGACAATATCGCCGTAACTCTCTCTGCAGATGAAAAAAGCGGTACGCTCATCATCAAGGACGAGCAGAACGGTATGGTACTGAGAAAAACAGACGATAACGGTGTTCCTCTCAGCGGCGCAGTCTTCTCATTGTATCAGTTCGACAGGACACTCAACAGAAAATATCCATTGACAGATCACCAGAATATCGTATCTGATGAGAACGGCGTATTCTTCAGCGGTTCGCTGAACAGCGGATACTATCTCATTGAAGAGATAAATGCTCCCAGCGGATATGCTTCTCCCGAGGAGAGCGTAGTCGTTCACTTAAGACTGGGAGATAATATGGTGGATCAGGTCTATACCGTAAGATATGACAGCGAGTCAGGCAAATATGTGACCGTAAGGGACGTCACCGACCAGTGGCTCGCCGAAAACGGCAACATCGCCCGAGTAGACATACCCAATGAAAAGCTAACCGGCAGCCTGAAGATCAGAAAGACCATTGACCGCGTTATTGCAGCAAGAGGCTGTCCCACATTCATGTTCAGGGTCACTCAGACCAAGGACGAAAACGGCAACACCATAAGATCGGGTCCCGAGTACATACGCGCAATCTCCTTCGAGCTCAATGACAGCCGCACCAAGGAGGTACTGCTCAGCGGACTTCCCATCGGCACATACAGGATCGAAGAGCTTTCGGCTCTGAATTATGAAGCCTCGGAACTGACCGTTGAAGGCGACAGCCATCCGGTTATCAGCAGCAACACCAGCGCATCAGTTACACTCGCCTCAGCAGATCCGGTCACAGTAGCGTTCAATAACCATTTCAAGGGAACAACCCCCGTTAGCGACACAGCATTTGCTGATAACAGGATAAGCTATACTGCATCACAGGACGATGAGGATTGAGGTGTCAGCTATGAAGATCAGGACCAAAAAAGTTAAAATCAAATATATTATTCTGATAATATCAGCTCTGCTGATAGCTCTGACTGCATTTACACTTGCTTACTTTACAAGCTCGGATAAGATGACCAACAGATTTACGGGAGTCTATCCTCCCGAATTCAAGCCAATTGCAGATATATCCGTCACCGAGCACTTTGATCCCCCGCCGGAAAAAAGCGACGATCCATTCCAGAAAAGCGTGCAGATAGCCAACAACGGCAATATCGACTGCTATATAAGGGTAAGGCTGGAATTCTCGTCATCAGCAGTCAGGGACATCTCCTGGCTCTCAAACGACGATGACAAGGACAATGAGGAAGCATATATCAACGCCTCTGACTATCCCGATTCCGATCTTCCCCAGGGCTGGGAATACAGGCGTGAGGACGACTGCTACTACTACACCGAGGCTGTTCCGCCGGAAGGGGTTACAGCAACACTTATAAAGTGGGTAAAGACCATTTTCCCCGATGATGACTCCGTTGAAGCTGATGAATATGACATCTTTGTCTATTCAGAGGCTGTTCCTGCCGACAATGAAGACGGTGAACGAATGACATATGAAGAAGCATGGAGATAAAGCGCTCGGAAAAGTCATGCGTTTCGCAGTAAACGGCGCGATCACGCTCTTTGCAGCAACGGCGGCAGCAATAGCTGTCATGCTGATCTGCGGAATACGGCTTTACGTTGTCAGAACAGGCTCAATGGAGCCTGAGATAAAAACAGGCAGCCTTTGCTTTGTGGATCACAGAGCCGAACTGAGCAGCATAAAGCGCGGAGATATCATAACATTCAGCACCTCCGACGGCACAGCCGTCACACACAGGGCGGTCAGAACAGAGAACGGCAGCATCATCACCAAAGGCGATGCAAATAATGCTGAGGACGAAAACGCAGTTACCTCCGATAACTTCATCGGCATATGCATATTCAACATACCTCAGCTCGGAAAGGCGGTACAGTTTCTCAGGAGCCCCTGGGGAATAGCCGCGTCGATGTCAATGATAGTGCTGCTCATATCAGCCGACCAGCTCATTGACAAGAAGAAATCATCAGAATAAACACATCAAAAAAGGCAGGTACCTCCGGGATACCTGCCTTTCTTATCATTTATGATTTATTTTTTCTGCATAAGGGCTACTGCATGGGCGGACATTCCCAGCTTCTCACCTGTGAAGCCAAGGTGCTCCTCAGTGGTGGCCTTGACGCTTATCTGCGACACATCACAGCCGCATACCGCTGCGATGTTCTCCCTCATTTTCATTATATGGGGAGCAAGCTTCGGTGCCTGGGCAATGACAGTAGCGTCGATGTTTCCTATCTCCCAGCCCTCAGCTCTTATCCTGCGGCAGACCTCAGCCATGAGCTTCATGCTGTCGGCGCCCTTGAAGCTGTCATCGTTGTCGGGGAAAAGGTGACCTATGTCTCCCATTGCCAGGGCTCCCAGCATTGCGTCCATTATGGCGTGAGCCAGAACATCTGCGTCGGAGTGCCCCAGAAGACCTGTCTCGTGAGGAATGTCAACTCCGCCGAGAATGAGCTTTCTGCCCTCCACCAGTTTGTGTACGTCGTAACCATGACCTATTCTGAACATATTATTCTCCTTTCGTAAATCATAATTTTGCTCCGCAAAATTATGATTTGAGCCATTAGCCCTTAGCTGTTAGCTAATGTAGGGGACGCCGCCCTCGGCGTCCCGTTGGGCGTGTAATATATCTCGCGGGACGCCGAGGGCGGCGTCCCCTACAAATGTAAATTATGATTTATTTGCCGTTTTGATTGTTTTTTCCGGATCATTATTTGATCTGCCGAAAAGCAACTTCAGCACTACGGGCGTTACTATGCTTGAAACTATGATGAGGAGTATTACTGCGGTAAAGTAGGAGGAGTCGATTATGCCCAGCCCCAGTCCTTTGTTGGTGATAATAAGGGCGACCTCTCCTCTGGTCATCATGCCGGCACCTATCTTGAGACAGTCTATCCAGCTGTACTTAAAGCACCTGGACACCAGTCCGCAGCCGATGACCTTGCTGACCATTGCCACGATAACAAAGCCTATTGAGAACACTATCATGCTTGAGTCAACATTGCTGAAATCCGTTTTCAGTCCGATGCTGACAAAGAATACAGGCGCAAAGAACATATAGCCGTTTATGCTTATACGGCGGTCTATGTACTCGGCATCGCGGACATTGCAGAGGATTATTCCCGCGATATAAGCTCCCGTTATGTCGGCAATGCCGAAGTATTTCTCAGCCACAAATGCCATGATAAAGCAGAGTGTGATAGCGATTATGGGGATACGCCTTGTGTGAGCGTGTCTGTCGTCGTAGAACTTGAACGCCTTGTAGATGATTATTCCCAGCACCAGTGACAGCACCAGGAAAAGCAGTATCTTTCCCGTTACCAGGAGTGTGTTGCTGTCGGGATCCTTGAAGCCCAGGACGAAGGTCAGCACGATGATACCGATAACGTCGTCAATGATAGCGGCGCTGAGTATGGTCTGTCCCACGCGGGTCTTGAGCTTGCCCATCTCCTTGAGCACCTCAACGGTGATACCTACTGAGGTAGCCGTCATGATACAGCCGATGAACACAGCCTTGAAAAACTCGTCGGTACCGAAGGCTGAGAAGCCGTAAATGCACATATACAGCAGACTTCCTCCGACCAGCGGCACAAGCACTCCCACACAAGCTATGAGAAACGCCGCAAAGCCGGATTTTTTCAGCTCCTGCAGATTGGTCTCAAGTCCTGCAGAGAACATGATGAGTATAACGCCTATCTCCGCCATCTGCGCCACGAAATCGTTTGGCGTTACCCAGTTCAGAAGACAGGGACCGATGATAAGACCTGCGATTATCTCGCCCACTACCATGGGAGCCCTGCACTTTCTGGCAAGAAGTCCCGCACCCTTGGCACATATGAAGATAATGGCAAGGTCTCTGAGAATACTATAGGTTTCCATTCATATACATATCCTTTCGCAAATAAAGGGAGCATCATTGCTCCCGTATATACTTATTATACTATGTAGCTTGTCAGTTGTCAACTTTTTTGAAAAATAAGTTTTGGAAAAACGCTTGACAAGCCCTTTTTGAAATGGTATAATATTTTAGTATCGTGTGTAAATCGATACTATTATTATCCTTGCCCGCAGTAAGTTGCCGGGCATGATCCCAGAAGGAGGTGTGCTAAATGGCAAAGGTATCCGCTAAGTATGAAGTAATGGTTGTTTTCAGCCTCAAGAACGGCGAGGAGCCTATGAAGGCTCTCGTAGAGAAGTTCAAGGAGAGAATCGAGCGTCACGCCGAAGCTGTTGAAGTCAACGAGGATTGGGGTAAGCGCAAGCTTGCATATCCTATCGAGGACGAGACAGAGGGCTACTATGTGATCTATACATTCCAGTCACAGCCCGATTACCCTGCTGAGCTTTCAAGACGTCTCAACATCACAGACGGCGTTCTTCGTTCACTCGTTACAGTTGTTGAATAATTCTACTTCATTAATCAGGAGGCGGTCAGATGAATAAGGTTATTTTAGTCGGCAGACTTACTGCTGATCCCGAACTGAGGCAGACTCAGAGCGGTATCGCTTCATGCAGATTTACTGTTGCTGTAGACAGGCGCTTCGCCGATAAGACTACAGGCGAGAGACAGGCTGATTTCATCAGCTGCACAGCATGGAGACAGACAGCCGAGTTCGTGTCACGTTATTTCAACAAGGGCAAGCTCATCGCTATTGAGGGCTCTCTCAGAAATAACAACTATCGGGACAGGAATCACCCCGATGTTACTCACTACACCATGGACGTGCAGGTGGATAACGTTGAATTCGTGGGCGGCAAGGGCGATAACGGCGGCAACGGCGGCGGTTATCAGAACGGCGGAGGCTACGGCGCTCCCCAGAACAATTACAATAACAATTATTCCGCTCCTCCTCAGCAGGCAACTCCTCAGCAGCCCGCTGCAAATGACAGTATGTCTTACGGCAACCTCAGCGATTTTGAGGAGATTCTCAGTGACGGCGACGTTCCGTTCTGAGATTGTTAACTTTACTTTATTACGATAGGAGGAAAAGTCATGGAAAAGGAAAGAAATTCCCGTCCCTCGAAGAAGCCCCGCAAGAAGGTTTGTATGTTCTGTGCTGACAGAATCGAGAAGATCGACTATAAGGATCTCGCTAAGCTCAGAAAGTGCATGACCGAGAGAGCTAAGATTCTTCCGAGACGTGTAACAGGCACTTGCGCTTACCATCAGCGTGAGCTCACAGTTGCTATCAAGAGAGCAAGACACATCGCTCTGCTTCCTTATATCAGCGACTAATTCATAAAATTCAAGGGAGGCATTATGCCTCCCTTTTTGCATATCCGTATGTAGCGCTCCTTACGGCATCGTTGAAGGAGCGTGTGAACGGGTCTATCTGTCGATATTCTGCACTGCAAGCTCCTCGTCTTTGCGGAAGAGAAGCGATATGCACCAGACTGCCGAAATGGCTACGAGTATATACACCGCGCGGCTGATGACGCTGTCTGCGCCTCCGAAGAGCCATGCCACCATGTCAAACTCGAATATACCGACAAGTCCCCAGTTTATTCCTCCGATTATCAGAAGAATAAGAGCTATTTTGTCCCACATATTGAGAACACCTCTTTATTCGGGATTTGTAAGACCGCTGACGACGGATATGCCGCGCTTCAACGGTACAATGCTATTATCACCGCAAATATTATGATTATTCATTTTTTAAGGAGAAAAATATGGTACCTGTTATTTCTGCTTCGTTCATATTTGATAAAAAAACATGGATCCTCATCGCTGTCATAGCGGTGGCTGTACTTCTGCTCATTCTCTATATCTCCGTCCACTTCAGCAAGGGCAAGCGCAAGGGCAGGGCTGCCGAGCGAAAGGTTGCCAAGCAGCTGAAGAAAATGGGCAAGGGCGACCATATCCGCATAATCAACAATGCCTACCTCCCCCTCTACAACAAAGCCTGTGAGGTGGACCACCTGGTATTCGGACGCTTCGGCGTTCTCGTAGTCGAGACCAAGGGCATCTCGGGTAAGGTAACAGGCAGCGGCAAGAACCTGACCCACAATATCGGAAGCAAGACCCATAAGTTATATAATCCCCAGCTACAGAACAAGACCCACATCGACAATGTTATCCACCACCTCAAGAAGGGCGGCTTCGATACCACTCCCGTAAACGGAGCCGTTGTATTTACCGCAAAGGACGTGGAGTTCCCATCGGAGATAGGCATGGACATGAAGGGACTGGAAAAGTTCTACAAGTCTCTCCCCGATGCAGGCTGCAATCAGGACGTGCTCTACCATTACTTCTCTGATATGCAGGTAAAGAACCCCCTGAAGAAGATGTGGATAAGAACAAGGAAGAAAAACGACTGATAAAAAGGAGGTCATTATGAAATTCAGGAGATTTCTCGCAGCGGCTCTCGCCGCAGCTATCGCATTCCCTGCTGCTGTCAGCGGCGGAGCTCCCGTCACTGTCACCGACGCAGCAAGCATACCTGCCGTAACATTCACCAACTTCGACAGCCGTATCAATGGCGGAGAACCTATCCGCGGCGTGGATATCTCCTCCGTGATCTCACTGGAAGAAGCGGGCATGAAGTTCTATGACGATAACGGCAATGAGGCTGACATTTTCAAGGTCCTTGCCGACCACGGCGTCAACTATATCCGCGTAAGGATATGGAACGAGCCACACGATGACAATGGCAACAGCTACGGCGGCGGTCACTCCGACCTGGAAACTGCCGCCAAGATAGGCAAACGCGCTGCGGACAACGGCATGAAGCTCCTTGCGGACATTCAGTACTCCGACTTCTGGGCAGACCCCGCCAAGCAGACCCGTCCCAAATACTGGCAGCCCCACTCCCACGAAAAGCTCAAGAGCGAAATATACAACTGGACCTCCTGGGTGGTGAAGTACCTCACCGAAAACGGCAGCGACATCGGCATGGTTCAGGTGGGCAACGAGACCGAGTGCTTCTTCTGCGGCGAAAAGGATATGTACAAGATCTGCGACCTGTTCTCCAGCGGCGAGAAAGCGGTCCGCGACTTCGACAGGAATATCCTCATCGCCCATCACTTCGCTAATCCCGGCAGCGGTCACTTCGCCTGGTACGCCAAGGTCATGAATGAGTGCAAGCTGGACTACGATGTGTTTGCAACCTCCTACTACTCCTACTGGCACGGCTCTACCGAGAACCTGACAAAGGTGCTGACGGACATCGGCAACACCTACAACAAGTACGTCATGGTGGCTGAGACCGCCTACCCCTATACCGATATGGACGGCGACCACTTCGGCAACAGCGTCACCTCCAATCACGAGGGCTGCGATATGCGCTATCCCGTCTCCGTGGACGGTCAGGTAAAAGCCGTCACCGATGTTTTTCAGGCAGTTGCCAACTGCAACGGTCACGGCATAGGCGTTTTCTACTGGGAGCCTGCATGGCTGGGTATTCCCGACCTTTCCTGGAATGACCAGAAGAAAAACTGGGAGAAGCACGGTACCGGCTGGGCTACGGACTACGCCAAAGGCTATGACAAAGACGTCGACGCTACAGGCGGTTCCTCCTTTGACAATCAGGCGCTTTTCGACTTTCACGGCAAGCCCCTTGAGTCCCTTGACCTGTTCCTGAACATCTTCCCTCAGCAGGCAAAGGAGACCACAACAACAACAACAACAACTACTACTACCACCACTACATCAACCACCACAACTACCGTTCCCATGGTGGCTGAGGAGACTGTTATTGGTGATCTTAACCACGATGATGTTATTGATATTTTCGATGTTGCCGCACTGAGGAAGCTGCTTCTGACGGGGAATAACACTCCCACTCCCGACAGCAGGATAGACCTCAACCTCGACGGATACCTGAACGTTGCCGACCTGGTGAAGCTCCAGCGCTATGTTCTGGGCTATTCTGACAGCACCCTGACGAAGGTATTCTTCGTAATGGGACAAGATCATCAAGAAAAGACTATCAGACAGAATTAAAGTATAAAGCTCCCCGAGGCAATTGCTTCGGGGAGCTTTTTTCTGAGTGTTTATTCAGACACTGAGATAAATCATAATTTTGCGGAGTAAAATTATGATTTGAGCCCTTAGCCGTTAGCTAATGTAGGGGACGCCGCCCTCGGCGTCCCACGAGATATATTACACTCCCAACGGGACGCCGAGGGCGGCGTCCCCTACATTATGATAAATTATGATTTATATTATTATAAGAGAACGTTTTTATCCGAGTATTATATCCGCAATATCCTCAGGCTTCTCAGCTATGAAATCCGCACCTGCCGCTTCCAGCTCGGCGCGTCCGCGGAAGCCCCAGGCACAGCCTATGGACTCTATGCAGGCATTCTTCGCGGTCTGAATGTCAACATTGCTGTCACCTATCATGAAAACGCGGTTCTCATCATCAGGGAGAGCTGCGAATATCTCAATAAGTATGGCAGTATCAGGCTTTGCAGGTCTCTTGTCATTGCCGCCCAGTATACGCACAAAATCAAACTCGGGCAGCAGCTCCATAACTATCTCAACAGCCACCTTCTCAGGCTTGTTGGTAGCTACCGCAAGGGTAACACCGCTGTCACGGAGCCTTGCAAGAGTATCCCTTATGCCGTCATAGAGGTCTGTCTTGTCCAGATAGTGAGCACCGTAATACTCGCTGAACAGCCCGTGGAGCTCCTCCAGCCTGTCCTTGCTGTCCTCGGGAAGCGCTCTGTAACACAGCTTCCTTGCGCCGTTTCCCACCATCTGCTTATAGGCAGCATAGTCATGGGTGGGAAATCCCAGCTTTTCCAGTCCGAAGTTCACAGCGTCACCAAGGTCGGCTATGGTATCGGCAAGTGTGCCATCAAGATCAAAAATTGCTGTTATCATTGCTCCTCCTCATTCACCCATGAGCTTTCTTATCTCGTCGGGAGTGAAAACATACTCTTTGCCGCAGAAATGGCAGCTCACCGCTGTGTCCTTGCCCTCGTCGGCTATGGACTTCAGCTCGTCCTTGCCTATGCTGATGAGGACTCTCTCTGTACGCTCGCGGCTGCAATCGCACTTGTATACGGGAGCAGCTGTGTCCAGCACATTGGGCTCCAGACCGTCAAGGAGCATATTCGCTATCTCCTCGGGAGTTATACCCTCGTCCAGCATTGCCGAAACGGGACGTATCTTCGCCACATTCTTCTCGATAATATCTATACACTTCTCGTCCGCAAAGGGAAGGAGCTGCACAAGAAAGCCTCCTGCTGACTTCACCGTAAGGTCGGGATTTACAAGTACGCCCAGGCTGCACACCGTGGGTATCTGCTCACTGGTGGCATAGTAGCTTGCGATGTCCTCGGCTATCTCTCCCGAAACAAGGGGGATAACGCCCACATATGGCTCCTTCAGTCCCATGTCCTTCACAACGGAGAGTGTGCCGTCTGTGCCCACTGCGCCGCCTACGTCAAGCTTGCCCTGTGCATTGAGAGGTATCTCAACCACAGGATTGTTGACGCAGCTCTTTACGTTTCCGCGGCTGTCGGCAACTGCCACAAGCTGTCCTGCGGGACCGCCGCCGTCAACTCTCAGTGTGATGCTGTCCTCATCGCCCTTGAGCATATAGCCCATAAGGGAGGCGGCAATGCTGAGCCTTCCCAGTCCTGCCGTGATAACGGCTGAGGTCTTGTGTATGCGCTCTATCTCCGAAACTATGTCCTTTGCGTCAAGAACCTCTGCAAACGCGGAGCCGTCCGCAGATATAGCTCTGTATAAATTTCCCATATTATTTATCCTTTCAATATTTCTGACCGCTTCTGATACATCTTGCGGCGTAGACTATCCGCTGTGAGTCCGCGTTCGGGGGCTCAAGAGTATCGTCGCCGTACTTTCCCAGCACCTCAAAGCCGCATTCCCTCAGCAGTCGCTCTATGTCCTCCTCGCTGTAAGCCTTTTCCGAGAAGCTGTCGGAGCTTCGGGAGTATAGCCCGTTCTCCTCACGCTCGAAGAACTCCAGCGCCATTCTGACCTCGAGAGTGTCGGGGTCAAGGGTGTTCTCCCAGACACAGTACACGTTCTCGGTCTCGTATGTGAAGGTATTGTTGGCGAGGACCTCCCTGTGCTTGTAGGGAGTGTTCACATCGAAGATGAACAGTCCCTCCTGCTCGGAGAAGAACGCCACGTTCTCGAAAACCTTCCTGACATCGTCAATTGAGGCGAGGTGATTTATGCTGTCAAGGGCGCAGACGGTGATGTCCACCGTGCCGAACATATCCAGCTTCCGCATATCCTGACAGAGATACTGTATATCCAGTCCGCTGTCGAACTTCTTATCGAGGGCTATCCCCAGCATCTCGTCGGAGTTGTCCACGCCGATAACGTCGTAGCCAAGCCCAGCCATGACCTCAGAGATACTTCCCGTACCGCAGGCAAGGTCAAGGAGGATATTCTCCTTTGTGGTCTTGAAGCGCTGAATGATACTGTGGAAGTACTCCCCTCGCTTTTTGTAGTCTATGTTTGCAGTGAGCTCGTCATAATAACGGGCAAACGCACTGTATCCGCTCATAATAATATCTCCCGAATAGTAGTTATAGCTCCGAAGCCTCAGTATGAGCCCGTAGGCAGCGAGACGTCCTTAACGTAGCTCTCATTGCCCTGGGCATCATACTCATAAAGCTCATACATTCCCTTCTTCTTTATACGATGCCTTCTCTGGGTGAGCTTCAGGCTTCCGTCAGACCAGACAAGTATGTACTGGTCACTCTCTCCATTCTCAGATGAGGAGTAGTCAAAGTAAGTGATCTCCTTTGTGTCCTCTATGGTAAAGAGCTGGTATCCGCTGAATCTGTTCAGTTCCTCCCAGGGTGTATAGCTGCCGCTTGCGGTATCGTAGCGGTAATAGAGCACGTTCAGACCGCTTCCGTCTCTCGATGTATCGGTATATATGGCAAGGTCACTGTGACCGTCAAAGTCGAAGTCGTACTCAGAGAAAAGTAAGCTCTCAGGGACAGGCGCAGGACAGCCGTTGTTGATCGTGTAGCTTGCCTGATACTCGCCTGAAAGTATCTTTCCGCACATTTCGGGCAGTCCGCTGACCTCTATGCTCTGGAGCAGCTCTGTCCCCTTCATATAGTCAACGGAGCTGTCAGTCACGCGGAAATACTCAATATCCTTTTCCGATTTTTTCAATTCACCTGTCCGACCGTTAAGAAGCTGCCTTTCGGTAAGTACCTTCCGCAATTCATCGTCAAATTCATAGTTGTACACGAAAGGGCCGTCATCAAAGGTGTAATAGCTTATGCTCATACTTATGGGAACAAGCTTGTCTTCCTGCCATCTGAATACGGTACTGCCTTCGTTTGAATCGCTTTTCTGTACAACAGTGACTGCATTTTCACTGCTGTCCGTTTCGCAGGTGACGCTGCAGCCCCTGTTTTTATCAAAAGCAAAGGCAATGGGAAGATTTTCCCCTGCACCGACGAATTTCTCAGACTCATGGTCGTATACCCAGCAATCAGCCCTGAAGCAGTCCAGACAGACAAAAATATCCTCATAGCCGTCAGAATTAACATCTGCAAACAGTACCTGTTCACTCTCACCGAGAGGAGTATCGAACTTCATACTGCCTGCGGACTTTCCGTTGACGAGCATAGTGGCGCCGTTCTTGTCCGCCGAGAGCTTATAGTCCTCTGCGCTCACCTCGGCAGCAGTGGTTTCAACAGCCTCTGTGGCAGGCTCCGTAACACTCACAGACGAGTCATTGTTATCTGAACAGCCTGCAAGCAGCAGACCGCCTGCAAGCACCAATAATAGCTTTTCCGATCTCATAGCAAAACCTTTCTTATGTTTATCAGCAGTCATCCTTTACGTATTTACCTGTACGAACATAATGCTCGTTTCCGTCCTCGTCATATTCGTATATATCGCAGTCATTGCCGACGCCGTGATAAAACTCCCTCTCTTTCAGACGAAGCCTGCCATTATCCCATTTGAAGATATAGCAGTTGTGGTCCTCGTCAAGTGAATGCTTATCATAATACTGGATAGTCTGTGTCTGGGAATTGGCGCCGATATAACAGCCAAAGTCATTGAGCTCCTGCCACTCCGTATATCTGTCCTTTTCGGCGTCATAGCGGTAATAAACATATTTATCACTGCCCCCTGCAAGCACAGAATCCGTCTGTATCTGCAAGTCGTTATAGCCGTCGAAATCATAGTCATTTTCGATGAGGAACACATCTGCGCTGTCATCAAAATTGTAAGAGCTATATGGGAGAGAGT
Source organism: Bacillota bacterium (assembly GCA_029572815.1). Lineage (GTDB taxonomy): Bacteria > Bacillota > Clostridia > Oscillospirales > Ruminococcaceae > Ruminococcus. The sequence continues at coordinate 66,301 of JAKPUQ010000164.1, forward strand.
TTTCCTTTCCGTTCTGCTTTATCCGCTCATAGAGCTGCGGAAGCCCCGACACATCAATGGACTGTATCAGCTCCCGTCCCTTCATGTAGTCCACGGAGTTTTCAGCGGCGCGGAGATATGTCAGATCGGTCTCAGTCTTTAACCAGTCGCCTGTCTCGAAGTTGATATGCTTTCTCTCGACAAGGAGCTTTCTGCCCTCCTCGTCGAACTCATATGTGTCTCTGAGTCTTTTACGTTCCACGCCATAAATGCGATACTCCAATGTCAGCCTCTCAGGCACAAGCTTATCACCCTTCCACTTGTAGCGGATCTCTGCAATGTCACTGCCGCTTTGCCCTTCCAGAGTCAGTGTCTTGAAGTAACTGCTGGCAGTCAGATGGTACGTCTTTCCATCGAAAAGAGCAAATGCATCAGACTTTGTGAACTCCTCCTTCTCAGGGTCATACAGCCAGTAGGTGCCTGTTTCAAGGCTGTCATACACAAAAATATCGTCATAGCCGTCGAAGTTCACGTCCTCGGTCACAACATCATCTGTTCCGTATACGGGAGGCTCGTCCAGCTCGATAGTTCCGACCTTGCTTCCTCCTTGGAGCACGGTCAGCGTAGTGCCCGAAAGTCCCACGGTTACCTTCTCCTTCCTGCCCCTTCTCTCCTTGCTGTCTGAAGGCGCAGATTCAGTGACTATGGGCTTTGTTGTGTCAGGCTCAGTGATGGTAGTCTCGGCAGCGGTGGTCTCATCGGCAGGAGCACTGCTGAGAGATGTCCTGCTCTCCGAGCAGCCCATAAGCAGTGCGGCGGTAAATATTGGTACGATGTAATGCTTCTTCATAATGAGCCTGTTCCTTTCACGCTGCTGTAATAAGGGGCTGCACCGTTTTCGGCACAGCCCCCTTGGTTATTGCTGAGTAATAAGCAGCCGCTGTTATATCAGTCTTCCTGGGGCTGCTCTGTGGTATCCTCGCCTACGAGGTTGCCCTGACTGTCTCTTGTCTCCTGAGAAACTATCTCATAGCCGTTCTCGGCGTAAACGATGGTGTCGATAAGCTCGCCGTCGTTGTACTGCTTGACAACTCTTCTGAGCACAAGAAGCCCGTTATCGCCCCACTCAAAGGTCTTTGCCTCATAATTGAGGGTATCCTTCTTATCGTAGAAGGTAAGAGAATTCTCTGTGGAGTTCACCATTACCTCAAACCTCTGGGTATTGAGCTCTTCCCACTTGGTATATGTGCCCTTTGTGGGATCATAGCGGTAGTACTTTCCTGTCTTGTTGAGATCGTCCTGCCTCTCGATGATGAAGAGGTCGGGATAGCCGTCAAAGTCAAAGTCATTCTGCCTTACGATGAAGTCATTTATGGTCTTTGAAGAGTCATTGGCCAAAGTGTTCCTGATCTCAGACAGATCCAGATCCTTCAGCACCTGGAATGCGTGGGGATCGCCGTTTCTTGAAACGTCTATCTCGTTTGAGCTCTCATTGAATGCAAATGAAATGGAGCTGTAGTCCTTGGGGTCAAATGTAGGTGCCTGTGTTGTGGGCTGTACTGTAGTTGTGGTAGTCCTCTGAGCTGTGGGAACTTGTCTGGTGGTACCGTGGTTACCGCCGCTGCTGGTTCTGCCGCCTCCCGAAGCTCTTGTTGCAGGCTGTATTGAAGAGTTTTTAGATTTTGTGGTAGTTGTTCCCGATACCTTATCTCCTGCGGTCTTTGTGGTAGTTGTGCCGCTCTTTGAAGTGAGCCCATCTGTAGTCACCTCAGTTTCGGTAGTAGTACGGTCACGGGTGGTGCCCTCAACAGTTCCCGAAACGATATTTATGCGGCTCTCCATGCCAGAAGCATCGCTTACCTTACCGCAGCCAGAAAGAAGTGCCAGAAGGATAACGGGAAGAATACACTTTTTCATATTGTCACCTCATAAAACCTTTCTTTTTCTCTGTAAAGCTTTGCACAGCCGCCCCCCCTGCGGCAATGCTTAAAGGGGCGGAGGTCCGCCCCCTGTGCATATTACTTGTTAGCCATATCCTTTGCCTTGCAGCATTTCTTGTACTTCTTGCCGCTTCCGCAGGGACAGGGATCGTTATCGCCGATCTTCTTTGCGCGTACAGGCTCGTCTGTGAAGCTGCCGTCGCCTGCTCCTGCATTGGGAGCGTCGGGCCGAGCTACCTGCTCACGCTCGGGAGCCTCGTTCTTCTGGAGCTTTACGGTAAGGAGCATACGGATAGTATCCTCACGGATAGACTCAACCATAGCGTCGAACATCTCGAAGCCCTCGTAACGATACTCGATAACGGGGTTCTTCTGACCGTAGGAGCGGAGTCCGATACCCTTCTTCAGCTCCTCCATATCATCGATATGAGCCATCCACTTGGTATCAACTACCTTCAGCAGGATAACTCTCTCGAGCTCACGCATAACATCCGAACCGTACTCAGCTTCCTTTGCCTCGAATATCTCTCCTGCCTTGGTGCTGAGAGTATTTACGATATCCTCCTTGGAAACGTCGCCCAGATCGTCCTCGTCGTAGTCAAGGTCATCCGGACCGATGAGCCAGCCCATGAAGTGCTCTCTGAGGCCCACAAGGTTCCAGTCGTCCTTGACCTCATCGTCAACGAGATAGCTGTCAACTGTGGACTGGATAAGGTCCTCGGACATCTTGAGAATGCTCTCGTGGAGGTCCTCGCCGTCCAGTACCTGAGATCTCTGCTTGTAGATGATCTCACGCTGTGTATTCATAACGTCGTCGTAGTTGAGGACGTTCTTTCTTATGCTGAAGTTCTGACCCTCGACCTTCTTCTGTGAAGACTCGATGATCTTTGTGAGCATCTTGCTCTCGATAGGTGTATTCTCGTCAACATTGAGGGTCTTCATAAGGTTCTCAAGTCGGTCGCCTGCGAAGATACGCATGAGGTTATCCTCGACCGAGAGGAAGAAACAGCTTTCGCCCTCGTCGCCCTGACGTCCTGAACGTCCGCGGAGCTGGTTGTCGATACGGCGTGACTCGTGACGCTCTGTACCGAGGATATAGAGACCGCCTGCTTCCTTAACGGCAACAGCCTTCTCCTTTACCTCTGCATTGAACTTGTCATAGAGCTCGCGGTAGAGCTTTCTTGCTGCCAGGATCTCCTCGTTGTCTGTATCAGCGAAGCCGATAGCCTCTGTGATGATCTCCTCGGGGATCTCGCGCTTTCTCAACTCAGCTCTTGCCAGGAACTCGGCGTTACCGCCCAGCATGATATCGGTACCACGTCCTGCCATGTTGGTAGCGATGGTAACGGCGCCGTACTTACCTGCCTGAGCAACGATCTCGGCTTCCTTTGCGTGATGCTTAGCGTTGAGGACCTCATGCTTTATGCCCTTTCTCTTGAGCATAGCGGAGAGGAGCTCTGACTTCTCGATGGAAACTGTACCAACGAGGATAGGCTGTCCTTTCTCGTGGCACTCTATGATCTTATCGATGATAGCAGCGTACTTGCCCTTTTCTGTAGTATATACCTGATCGTTGTGGTCTATACGGATAACGGGCTTGTTTGTGGGAACTGCGATAACATCAAGCTTGTAGATCTCCTTGAACTCGTCTTCCTCAGTCATAGCGGTACCTGTCATACCTGACAGCTTTGTGTAGAGACGGAAGAAATTCTGGAAAGTGATGGTAGCGAGGGTCTTTGACTCGCTCTTGATCTTAACGCCTTCCTTGGCCTCGATAGCCTGGTGGAGACCGTCGTTGAAACGACGTCCCATCATGAGACGGCCTGTGAATTCGTCAACGATGATGATCTCGCCGTCCTTGACAACGTAGTCGATATCGTTCTTCATTACGCCGTTAGCCTTGATAGCCTGATTTATGTGGTGGAGCAGTGTCATGTTCTCAGAGTCCATAAGGTTCTCGACTCTGAACGCCTGCTCAGCCTTCTTTACACCGCGCTGTGTGATAGTAGCGGTCTTAGCCTTTTCGTCGATGATGTAGTCAGCGTCCTCGTTGAGAGCGTCCTGATCCTGCTTGTCGTCCATTTCAACTACTGTTGTGGCAGTAAGTGTCTTGGCGAAGCGGTCAACGATAGCGTACAGGTCTGTGGACTTGTCGCCGCGTCCCGAAATGATAAGAGGAGTACGTGCCTCATCGATGAGGATGGAGTCCACCTCGTCCACGATAGCGAAGTTTGGAGCACGCTGAACGCGCTCTTCCTTGTGAGTTACCATGTTGTCACGGAGATAATCGAAGCCCAGCTCGTTGTTTGTAGCGTAGGTAACGTCGCAGTTATAAGCTGCACGGCGCTGGTCATTGTTGAGGCCGTGGAGGATACATCCAACGGTAAGTCCCAGCCAGCGGAGCACCTTGCCCATTTCCTCAGCCTGAGTCTTTGCGAGGTAATCGTTAACGGTAACGACGTGAACGCCAAGACCTGAAAGTGCATTGAGGTATGAAGCTACGCAGGCAACGAGAGTTTTACCTTCACCGGTCTTCATCTCGGCGATACGTCCCTGGTGAAGAACGATAGCACCGATTATCTGAACGGGATAGGGTTTTTTCTCGAGAACTCGCCATGCGGCTTCTCTTACGGTAGCAAGAGCCTCGGGGAGGATATCGTCGAGAGTCTCGCCGTCCTCCAGTCTCTCCTTGAATTCGGCAGTCTTAGCCTTCAGCTCTGCGTCTGAGAGCTCGCCGTATTCCTCTTCCAGTTCAAGTACTTTATTTTTAATAGGCTCTATTCGCTTAAGCTCGCGGTTTGAGTAAGCGTTAGAACCAAAAATGTTTTTGAATAAACCCATTTTGTTTTCCGCCTTTACATTATAATAGTGTAGGTCTGACACATTGTATAAATACACATAATATATTGTACATCAAACGACATAGTTTGTCAATACCCATAATGAGAAATAGCGGACAAAGTCCGCTGTTTCGTCAATAATGTCATTTTTCAGCACACTGCGGTGCAGGTTTGTTGATTATTCAGCCAATGGGCACATATCCTGCCTGCTCCACAAGGGACTGCCCCTCATCGGACAGGAGCCAGTCAATGAGCACAGGCACCTGCTCATTGTCGTTGTCTTTGCGGTATACCGCGTAAAAGCTGCTTGCCAGCGGATAGGAACCATCAGCAATATGCTCTCTGTCCGGATATGCCCCGTCCAGCGCCAGGAGCTTCACGCCGCTGTCCGTCATGTTCTCGGCGTAATATCTGAAGGAATAGCCTATGGATCTGCCGAATACGCCGAGAGGGCTCTGCTTCTGCTCCCTTCCTGCCATGAATTTGTCCATGGCGGTCTGGCTGCCGCTGCCCTTGTTCCGTGAAAGAGCCTCTATGGGCAGGTGCTCACCGCCCACCTCCGACCAGCTCTTTATCTCGCCCGAGAATATATCCCTGACCTGCTCCGAGGTGAGACCGTCCACGGGATTGCGCTCATTTACGATAAAAAACGAAAGCCTCCCTGCCTATGGGCACCATTTCCAGCTCTGCGCCCTTTTCTTCTGCGTAGGCAAGCTGTTCGTCGTTTGGCTTTGCGCAGAATATCACGTCCGCGTCACCGTCCGCCACCGCCTTGTAAGCGCCTATGGTATTGGTGTAGTGGAGGGCGCTGTCCGCAGTGAACTCACCGTTCTCAAAGTGAACGCAGTCCTCTGGATAGACCGAGTTCACCACTCCCGAGAAAACGGGATAGAGAGCCGCCGCACCGTCCAGCACGGGCAGGTCTCCCGAGAGCCTCAGCTCCGTGTCCGCCTTTACCGCCTCAGAGCCCTCCTCAAATGGCATATAGCGGTGAAGCTCCACGGAGTATTTTTGCATCTCCTCGCTTGAGGTGTCTATACAGCGCTTTGTGAAGAAACCGTATATCCCCAGGTCAAAGCCTGCGAAAACGCCTATAAGCAGCGCTATTGCGCCTATTTTCTTAGCTGTACCCACGGTCTCACCTCCCGTTTGCCACATAGGAGACTATGGAGCAGACGCCGTGAAGGTGAACTGTGTACCACATAATTCCCCCTGTGACGAGGGTGCCCAGGGCAGTTATGACTGCCAGTATACGTCTGAATGTCTTGTCACTCATGCCCGTCACCTCACATATGGTTCATAGCCGACGTAAGGAGCACCATAAAGCCTATTATCAGCGTTATGAGCAGTCCCAGCAGCACCGCCGAAACGATAAAAGCAGTCTTTCTGCCTCTGTACTTCGGGTGATCTTTCGGTGTCCTGCAAAAATTCACAAGAGAGACGATAAAAAATATGAGCAGTCCGACAGGTATGCCGATAACGAGCAGAATTGCGATAAGTTCACTTATAATATAATCCATGTCATTCATTATATTCTCTCCTTTCACAGTCGGTTTGCGGTTCTATTCAAACTGCTCCAGAATAATGAGCAGCATGAGTAATCCCAGTATCATACCGCCTGACCATATCACTAACTTCAACTTTAACCAAGAGTTCATCACGGAGCCGCGCTCGCTTCTGTAAGCTGCCATTGCCCTCGGGTTCGGTCCGGAGGAGTAAAACTCCCTCAGCAGGCAGAACTTTCCGGGATCGTCGGGGTCTACCACCACATCTACCTCTTCATTTGCTTCGACTATGGCATTTATATCCGCCTCGCTTACGGTGAAGCCGCGGTCCAGAACGCCGCAGACCTCCCTGCCGTCGATGGTATATTTCAGCGTGAGACCGATACCGCCCTCGGCGTAATGCCAGACCTCGGGCTCTCTGCCCACTCGTCTGCGTCCGCGGTTTTTGTATCTGTTTACGTCAGAATACGTCTGTGTTACCTTGGCAGTGCCCTTTGTCGTCCTGAAAATGAATTGTACCGCCAAAACGAAAATCACAGCGCCAAAAATCAGAGCTACTATTTCCATGACCGACCTCCCTGTTGTAATATGCCTTTATTATAGCACCCCAAGCTGCACAAATCAAGAGATACCGATAAATTCAGCCCATTCTGCCTATATCGGTACAGCAGGAATCGATCTCATTGAGCGTGTTCAGAAACTCTTGCTCTATAAGGTAGAGAATTACGATCAGGAGACAGACCGAAATTATAAGAAAAGTTGTCCCCAATGGTTTCAGGTCTGTTTTATCAGAAGACATACAGGAGATACCTAATATTAATGTTAGTAAAAAGCTTCCAAATATGAATAAAAAAGCCCTATCCTCATCATTTATAAAATTTTCAATCTTCACAAGAATATCAGCAATCAGCAGCGATACCGCTAAACCCGCTGTAATAAAAATACCTGCTTCCACCGCAGTCTTTTTTTCGCTCCGTGTCAGCGGCTTTCTCTCAGGCTTAGGAGCGGGAGCAGGTCTTGGATCAATCTTTTTATCATGCCTGACAGCCAGCAATATAACAAGTGTAAATGCTGCTGCCATAGCAATATATGTAAAAAAGCCTTTCATAAAATCCACCTTTCTCAGCCCATAGCGCCTATATCGGTACAGCAGGAACCTATCTTGTCCAAAAATCCCCATTTTATAAGTATCCAGACAATAATGCACATACCTGCCATGCCAATGAAAGCCCATATTTTATTCCGGAATGAAGACGGTATTTCAAAACGCTCGCTGATATATGCAAGTATTATCCAGAGCAGTACTATAGCTGCGGTAATTATCAGACTTATCAGCATATACATCGCCTCCGTATCATGTTTACAGCTTTATAATAACACCATCATGCCGCAAAATGAAGATGTATTCTGTCACTTTCGCGGTGACATTTGTCATTTCCTGTTGCAAAGGGGCTCAAACTTGTGCTATACTGTAAATGGTGATGAATATGCTTATGATCTCCATTAAGGACATGGACAAAAAGGAGCTACACGCCCATGCTCACAGGCTCCTCAGGGAGTGCCTGAGACCTCTGGGTATAGACTACGGCGAGGACACTCCTGTGATAAAAGGAAAAATGGGCAAGCCCTCTCTTGAGGGGCGCCCCGATATACACTATAATCTCTCCCACGCAAAGGGCATTGCCGCCTGCATCGTATCGGAGCAGGAATGCGGCATAGACTGCGAAAATGTCAGGGAGTACCGTCCCAACGTCATGAGACGCGCCTTTTCCTCGAACGAGCGGCAGCTGGTGGAGAGCGCTTCCCCGGAGGAACGGGACCTGCTGTTCTTCCGCCTGTGGACTCTCAAGGAAGCCTACGTCAAGGCTATCGGCATAGGTATTTCCTATCCCCTGAACGAGGCGGAGTTCTCTTTCCGCGGCGAAGAAATAGTCACAGAGCTGAAGGACTGCCGTTTCAGACAGTACATAATATGCGGCGGAAAATATGTGGTATCGGTCTGTGAGCTGCTGAAGGAAGCACAATAGGGGAAGTTTATATATATCTGTCCCTTATGTTGAAAACGTACTCTATCAACGTCTTTTGCTGTGCAATATCCATAAAATCAGCAATGAAATTCGGTCAAATCGGGAAAAATTCTCGTTTCCCCTTGCTTTGCCGCTGATTTTAGAGTATAATATAATGTACAAGCTTCTTCCACCAGAAGTATTCCAACAGCGGGAGGCTGATAATATGTTTGATAAAACAATGACGTTCTCCGTCAACGAGGACAGAGAGGCGGAGCTTAAGAAAAATCTCACGATAATCTACGACGCTCTCACTCAGAAGGGATACAACCCCGTCAATCAGATAGTAGGCTACATCCTCTCGGAGGATCCTACATACATCACGACATACAACAATGCAAGAAACCTTATCCGTCACATTGACCGTGACGAGCTTTTACAGGTGCTTGTAAGGAGCTATCTCAACGCATAAAAATATGCCCCCGGGTGCTGCAAACGCTCGGGGGCATTGTGTTTTTTCAGGTGTAAGATAAATCATAATTTATCATAATGTAGGGGACGGCGTCCTCGACGTCCCGTTGGGAGTGTAATATATCTCGCGGGACGCCGAGGGCGGCGTCCCCTACATTAGCTAACGGCTAAGGGCTAAGGGCTCAAATCATAATTTTGCTCCGCAAAATTATGATTTATCTCAGCTTATTCCTGGCGGCTTTTTATGTTCTTTCGAGCCGCTGCTTGAACGCCTCCTTGTTTGTCCTTGACACGCGGAGCTCCTCTTTGTCGGACATCACCGCAAGGAGTGAACGGTCAAAGTCCACCTTATAGCCCACGGTCTTGTCCATATTCACAAGGACGGAACGTGATATGCGGAAGAAGTTCTTGCTGATGAGCAGCTCCTCAAGCTCGAAAAGCCGCTGTTTTATCTCGTATTTGCCGTTTTTCATAGCGGCAAAGACCTTTTTCTCGCAGGACTCGAAATACAGCACGTTCTCCACAGGCACCCTTGTCATAGAGCTGTTGTGCATTACCAGTATCTTTGCGGCAGGCTTATTGTCGATCCTCTCCGCAGGGACAGCCTCTGTGCCGGGCAGTGCAGGGGCTGTACTGTCTGAGGTATGAAGCTGCTGACGTACCCTGAGGAGCTCTGCGCCTATTGCTATCCTGTTTGCGAACTGCTTTGCGTGAAGGGTGTACACTCCGGGCTCCGCATAGCCTATGGTCATAAAGCCGTATACCTGCTTGTCAAAGACCAGAGGCAGGATATGTATATTCTGTACAGCCCCGAAGGCGAACATATCAGGATAGAGCTCTCTTGCGCGGAAAATTGCAGTCTCGCCGTTGAGGAGGTAGTCCTTTAGGAAGATACATTTTGCAAAGCGGTCCTCCTGCTCCATAAGGTTCACGCTGAGACTGATGTGGTCACGAATGAGATACTTGTGGTTCTTGATGAACAGGGAAAGCTCCTCCTGAGAGCTGATCTTGTAGAGCTTCTCCTCGAAACGACTGTTGCGGAATTCCATTTCACAGCGCTCCCTGCGGTTGAGAGCATCCAGCTTTGCACGGACGTTCAGCAGTCCCCTTCTGCCGCAGCCGCAGCTGTCTCCTGTTATGACACAGTGCCTTTTCTGCCTGAGGGGCTCGGAAGGGCTGCCCGTTATCAGAGAGTGGAGCAGGTTTACGGCTCGCTGACCGCAGAAGTGGGTGTCCGCGGAGAAGGTAGTTATGGATACCGCGCTGTTTGAGGCATAGGCGGAATCATCAAAGCCTGTTACCAGTATATCCTCGGGGACGCGGAGCCCCGCAAAGCAGAGCTGCTTTATGAGGGCATAGGCTATCTCGTCGTTGAGGCAGACGATAGCATCGGGCTTTTCAAGAGTTCCGCAGGCGATGTCCTTAGCCACAGCCTCCGCTCCCGATATCCAGTAGCCGCCGTAGAGCAGGTTGTCCTCATCACAGGGGGAGACCGCGGCTCCTCAGCACATTCACAAAGCCGTCTATACGCTCGTCTGCGATACCCTTTTCACCGCCGAGACACCAGATGTTCCGGCAGCCGTGAACATCTGTCAGGTGCTCCACCACCTTCTCGAAGTTCTTCTGATTTTCCATGCCTATGACATTGGGAAGCACATTTGAACTGCCGATGACGACCACAGGGCAGCTGCATTTCTCGCTGAGGGACTTCTCAATAGGCGGGATAAGGCTCTTGTGGGTGGAGAAGGTGTGCTCCACGAAGATGACACCGTCATAGCGGTCATAGTCGATGAGACTGTATACCCACTCCTCGTTGTTGGTGTAAAGCTCGCTGGTCTGTGGCATGGAAAAGGTGACGGTGCGGTAGCCGTAAGCGTTTGCCTGCGCCTGTATGCCCGTGAGGAAACCGTCAGTGTGATCCTCCCTTATATCCGAGAATATTACTGCGATAGATCTGTGTGATGACATAGTAAAAAACCTCCTGCGTCTTATGATCTTCAGATAGTATAATGAATTTTGTTTTGGATGAATGGTATATTTTTGCGGACGAAGGGTACATTTTTACCATTCGTCGCAGAGTGTGCATTTCGTCGCGATTTTGAGCATTTCGTCGCCGTATTCTGCATTTTATCCCGAAAATGAGCGTTCTGTCGCAAATTATTGAACTCCTTCCTCCGATATGATAAACTTGGGTTACAGAGCTGAAACAGAGAGTTTCAGTGAAAAACGAACCAAATCAAAAAATGAACGGAGGAAAAATCATGAAAAAACTTACAAAGGTCATCGCAGCTGTATCTGCTGCCGCAATGCTGGCTATCCCTGCAAATATGTCTGCATTCGCTTATCGCGTGGACACAGGAAGGTCATTCAGCAATCCGCTTATAAACTATGACTTCTCAGCCGGAAGAGGTCAGCGATGGGAGTATGAAAACGTTCAGGGTGACCTGCCAGCGCTGACAAGAACCATTCTGGAGGCAAAAGGCAAGTACACTTACTATGCAACTACCGACACAAGATGCAATGAATATGGCAACTGCGATATTTTCGCCCTTCTCCCTCTTGATGTTGCAACAAGTGAAACTATCAACAATGCCCGCCCCTATATAGATAATCTTTCTGTAAAGAGTAAAACAGGAGATTACTATGCACTGTCGTTGGAGTATTCGGACGTTTCCAGAACTGATTCTCACCGCAGACGCCCCAGCATTCCGGTAAACCCCGATGCCTGTGATTACGCTCTGAGAATGCTTGAAGGTCCTTATTTACAGGATGTTCTTAATCATTTCTATATCGACACACCCGAGAATATCAACTATGATTATATTAGGAGCCACGGCGGATATACGGGCAACATCTATCTTGATAACCACTATATCGCAGGCATGAGACTTTCTTCATCTGATCCCTATACCACCTTTGAAACTCCTGCCCTTGAGGAAAATCCCAAGAACAACGGAAAAGGCTTCCGTACAAGGATCACATTCCATATCAGCGATCCCACACCTGCTCAGGTCTGGAATTTTGGCGTTCCGTCTTATGTATACGGTTCTACTAACTATGATGTGCTTAAGGATCTTAAGATCACCTGCAACGGCGATACTTCATACGATGTAAAGAATTACATCGGTGTCGGCGGAATTTCCAAGAAGACATTAACTGTTCCCAATAAGGCTTTTACATATAATACGCCTAACTATACGGGAATAGTATTGTCTCCCGATGTAAGACGTACTCTGACAGGCTCAGAACTGTCAACTTTCAAGAGCAACAATTTCATCGGTTACAGAGATAACAGAAACACAACTTTAAACATCTATGTAGGAAAGAATATGCCTATCAATGACAGCAGATGGAGCACCAAAACAGGTGCTGAAAAGTTTGCAGGCTTTTTAAGCGGCGGCGGTAAGGCTAAGCTCAAAAACAGTGCTACTATCAAGAATCTCCTCAGAAACGGCAATGTAAAAACCGTATATTTCTTTGATAATGCAACAGCTTATACCCTCGGTGCAGAATTCTATCATTGCAGCGCAAATGACCTGCTGAACATCCTTAACGGCTGATTTTACAGGGCAGCATATACAATATTTAAAGGCAGTCTGTAGCGATACAGACTGCTTTTTCATATTTATGATAACACGTTTTTTGCTTGCTGTCAATGCAACTTACCCCTCTGAAAATGCAGCTTACCGCCTTATTTTGCAACTTACAATGTAATAAAGCTGCAGCTGCACGCATATAATCCGTCGGAAATAATGTGAATTGTGATCTCCGGGGGGGAAGCAGTCCCAAGGAGATTTTTGACGTTAAGTATCAGCGGCTCAGTTATTATTGGCTGCATTGTCCGGCGAAGTACGCTGACTGCCTGTGAGATTATAATCAAGGCGTCAGGTCATTCATGGTGAGGACACCTTATACATGAGAGAACGGCATACTTTTTCAGGTGCCCTCTCCGTAGCAAAACAGAGCCTTCAGAAAAAGAATTAAGGGAAGCTCTTTTCAAAAGGGCTTCCCTTAATATATACATAAAAATGCTATAAGAGTTTCGCAGTTATGTCAGACATTTGTTTATTTGCTTTTTTTCATAAATTCTTCCATGGTCTCTGCTTCTCCCTGAGGTGTTGTAGAAGCATAGGCATAGTAAGCAAGTATATTGGAAGCATCAACGGCATTGATCATTTTGTCCTTATTAACGTCAGCTGAAAGCTTCTGATCTTCAGTGTATCCTCTGTTTTGGTTTGTGGAGACCTGAGCATAATATGCAAGCACCGAAGAAGCATCGACTGCGTTGATATTACCGTCAGCGTTTACATCTCCAAGTGTTTCGATCTCTATGGTTTCGATCTTGCTGTCAGGAGCCGGACTATAGCGGAAGGTGAGCCCTCCGTAAACGTTCGGATTCTGCTCAGTCCATACAGGTATGAGCTGGTACAGCCTTACACTTAAATCCTCATCTGTAACAGACGGATCCAGCTCAACAACGATTGATGCGACTTTTACATAAGTATCCCTGGTATTGCCGTCGGCATCGGTCTCAGACTTTCTATAGAATGCAAAATCATTTCTTTCAACATCGAATTTGTAATATTTTTCCGGCATATTAAGATCTGATAAATTGTCCCCCAAAAAGTAGACAGTAAAAATGCACCCACCCTGCAATAAATGAAGCGCAGGTAACTGTTATTGAGAAAATCCCAATTTGCAGACAGTGAATCTGCATCGTGGACACTGAAAATGCCTTGCAAATACT
>JAKPUQ010000152.1 GCA_029572815.1 Bacillota bacterium
GACAGTTTCAGCATAGTATAAAAAAATGATGCCCACAAACTATGCGTTCAACCGGCAAATTATCTATGCCATTTGAATCCGTAGTAAGTGGGCATTATGTTTATTTATAATATTCAGCGTACCACTGAGCGAACTTTCTCAATCCTTCACGGATGCCAATCGTCGGTCTGAAACCATAGTCATCCTCCAGAGCCTTGCTGTCCGCATAGGTCACAGGTACATCTCCGGGCTGCATTCCGACGAGTTCTCTGTGTCCCTCAAAGTCATAATCAGCCGGAAGAACACCTGCGTTCACAAGTTCCTCCTGTAATGTGCTGATATAGTCCAGCAGGTTCTCAGGAGTACCGCCGCCAATGTTATACACGGCATAAGGCGGAAGCGGCAGTCCGTCCTCGCCGTTTGCCTTTTCCGGTGCTCCCTGCATTACTCTGTACACGCCTTCAACAATATCATCAACGTAGGTGAAATCACGCTTACAGTTGCCGTAGTTGAAGATCTTGATCGTTCCGTCCTTGGCTAATGTGTTCGTAGCTGAAAAGTAGAACATATCCGGTCTTCCTGCAGAGCCGTATACTGTGAAGAAACGCAGGCCTGTGGACGGGATGTTGTAGAGCTTGGAGTAAGAATGTGCAAGCAGCTCATTACTTTTCTTGGTCGCAGCATAAAGGCTCACAGGGTTGTCAACCTTATCATCTACTGAAAACGGAACCTTCTTGTTGCCACCGTAGACAGAAGAGCTGGACGCATACACCAGATGCTCCACCGGATTATGGCGGCAGGCTTCAAGGATATTGTAGAAACCAATGATATTGCTTTCAATGTACACATCCGGGTGGTCGATGGAATAACGGACACCTGCCTGTGCTGCTAAGTTGACCACTACATCAAAGTGATATTCAGCAAACAACTTGTCTATCAGTGCCTTATCGCCAATTGAACCTTCCACAAATATGTGTCTGACTGGCGAAGTGATCGCAGCTTCTTTGATCAGAGACAGACGATATTCTTTCAGTGCCGGATCATAGTAGTCGTTCATATTGTCAAGGCTCACAACTGTACCAGAGGACATTTCTTTTAGCAGTCTCAACACAAGATTTGCACCGATAAATCCGGGTGAACCGGTCACAAGTATGGTCTTGCCATTCAAGTCAATTCTTTCTTTGCTCATATCTTAATCCCTTCTGAACAGGTCTCTTGTATATACCTTTTCTTCAACATCATCGAGAACAGAATCGTAGCGGTTAGCAACGATGCAGCCGCACTTCTTCTTGAACTTCTTCAGATCATTCATAACGAGAGAACCAAAGAATGTGCTGCCGTTTTCAAGTGTCGGCTCATAGATAATAACCGTAGCGCCCTTTGCCTTGATGCGCTTCATGACGCCCTGAATGGAGCTCTGACGGAAGTTGTCTGAGTTCGATTTCATTGTAAGTCTGTACACGCCCACAACGACTTCCTTCTGCTTGCTTTCCTGCTCCGCGGAGTAGTCAGCACTGTTGCCGTAAGTGCCGGCAATCTCCATGATTCGGTCAGCAATGAAGTCCTTTCTGGTTCTGTTCGACTCAACAATAGCAGTCATCATATTCTGAGGAACATTCTGATAGTTTGCAAGAAGCTGCTTTGTGTCCTTGGGCAGACAATAACCGCCGTAACCGAAGGACGGGTTGTTGTAGTAGTCGCCAACACGGGGATCAAGACAGATACCTCTGATGATGTTTGCAGTTTTTAGTCCCTTGACCTCTGCATAGGTATCCAGCTCATTGAAGTAGCTGACACGAAGTGCAAGATATGTATTTGCGAATAGCTTAACCGCCTCAGCCTCTGTGGTTGCCATAAAAAGAATATCAATATTCGGCTTGATCGCACCGTGCTGTAAAAGTGCAGCGAACTCCTCGGCCGCCTTCATGTTAGCGTCATCAGAGCCAACAATGATACGAGAGGGGTAAAGGTTATCGTAGAGTGCCTTGGATTCTCTGAGAAACTCAGGGCTGAATATGATATTATCCATGCCCATTTTCTCACGCACCTGCGCGGTATAGCCAACAGGAATCGTCGACTTGATAACGATAGTAGGCTTTTTCTTCTTTTTTCCCGTTACATCCTTTATGAGGGAAAGAACTGCTTCTACAGCGGAGCAATCGAAGAAGTTTGTCTTCGGATCATAGTTTGTAGGTGCAGCCACGATAATGAAATCTGCGTCCTTGTATGCAGATTCGCCGTCTGTTGTAGCCTTGAGGGAAAGCTGACGCTCTTCATGCTCAGCAAGATACTGCTCAATGAAGTCATCCTGAATCGGAGATTCCCAGTTATTCAGCTTCTCCACCTTTTCCGGTATGATATCCACAGCGGTAACATCGTTGTGCTGTGCAAGCAGAACTGCGAGGGACAGTCCGACATAACCGGTACCTGCTACAGCGATCTTCTTGCGTTCAATCGGCGCTGACTCCACTGCGTCATCTTCCAGAACATCAGCATTGTCAAAACCAAGGACTGTGCTGAGTGCAAGGAGCTGATCCACAGACGGTGTATAGTCTTCACTTTCCAGTCTGGAGATGATTGAACGGTTGATGCCTGTCTTTTTTGACAGGGTAAGCTGCGACATCTTGATTGCCTTTCTTCTGCTTACAACAGTCTCAGCAAGCAGCTTCGAAGATAAGTGCTTCATAAGTACCTCCTATGCAAAGTGTTACC
>JAKPUQ010000187.1 GCA_029572815.1 Bacillota bacterium
TTTATTAATGGCAGTAAATCTCGCCACAAAATATTCAAGCAAGGTTGATGAAGTCATTATAAACGGCGCTCTTTCAGCTCCGTCTGTAAATCAGGAATATGACTTCATAGGTGCTAAGACAGTCAAGGTATACAGCTTTGATCCTGTCGCAATGAATGACTATACAAGAAGCGGTTCAAATCGGTTCGGCAGCCCTTCCGAGCTTCCTGATACAGCTCAGACACTTACAATAACACAAGACAGAGCTTTTACCTTTACAATTGATAAGGGAAATAAGATTGATACTCCTGCAGGTGTACGTGAAGCTGCAAAGGCTCTCCGCAGACAGATTGACCTTGTTATTCAGCCCGAAATTGATCGTTACAGATTCACAGAAATAGCAAAGGCAGCAGGGCACAAGTTCTATGCTTCAACTCTGCTTACAAGCTCTACAGCTTATGCTGCATTTCTTGAAGCTAATCAGGCTATCGATAATGCAGACATTCCTACAAGTGGCAGAGTTGCAAATGTAAGTCCGTGGTTCTATAATCTCATAAAGCAGGATGATGCATTTGTTAAGCAGGGCGATCTTTCACAGAATATGCTTATCAAAGGACAAGTTGGAGAACTTGACGGCGTTGCTATCGTCAAGGTCGCTCCTTCAAGACTTCCTGCAGGCTGTCTCTTTGAGATCACTCATCCGCTTGCTTGTGTTGCACCAGTAAAGCTCGAGGAGTACAGAATACATCAGGATCCTCCAGGCATCAGCGGTCAGCTTGCAGAAGGCAGAGTTTACTATGATGCATTTATCCTTGACAAGAAGAAGGATATGATATCTGTTTACTACGGAAACACAAGTGCATCAAATGCTCTTAAACTTACAGCAGCAGCAGTCGGAACATCTGAAACAACATCAAAGGTTACTGTTGCAGGTAATACAGGTGGCGGTGTTCTCGTATACAGGGGAGATTGTACGAGTGCTACAGCAGCAGGCAATGTAATTGATATCGGTGATGATGTCAGCGGTAGCAGTTGGACTGCATTTCCTTCTGATGGAGTTGTTACAACAGCCGACGGAAAGTATATCGCAGTAGCTGTCAAGGTTGACGGAAAGTGCGTTGCTGGCGGTGTAGTAGCTGCCGTAGTAGGAACAGGATCATGACGGCACTTGACAAGTTATTAGTGCTGTTAGGCAATCCCTGTGAATGTTCTGAAGATACTGCCGAGGTTTGCCTGAGCATGGCGGAGGACGCCGTGCTCGACTACATCGGCAGAGATAGTATTCCAAAAGGTGCAGAAAGCATCGTGATAAAGCTCGCAGTGATATACTATAATCGTCTCGGAAATGAAGGAGAAAGCAGCCGTTCTGAGGGCGGTATCTCTCAGAACTTCTGCACCGACATTCCAGAGGATATCAAGAAGCAGCTCTGGAACTATCCTCGAAAGGTAGGTGTTATACATAATGAGACTATCGAGGAATAAGCAGCGTCCTGTATTCATTTTCAAAATGGTCGATGCACCGTCTGATTATGTCGGCACGGAGAAAAAGATTGACCTTATAGGACGATTCAACTGTATTGTTGAAACAAATGTAGAGGAAAAGACCGAAAACGGAACAACCTCAAAGCAGAAAACGGTAACTCTGACAGTACCGAACGGATATCATTTTAAGGAAGGTTTCATGGCTTCACTGGAAAACAGTACCAAGCCTGACTTAAAGCTTACAGAATTAGTTGGAAAGTATACATCTCATTCAGTATTCAAGTGTGAATCATGGAAATAAACTTTCGTTGTGAGGGGCTTGATGCCTGGTTAAACAAACTCGCAGCACTGCAAGGAATAGAAAGAGATCCTCGTATTGACAAGGCTCTCGGTCGTGGTGCAGCTCGTATGCAAG
>JAKPUQ010000196.1 GCA_029572815.1 Bacillota bacterium
GGAAGATGTGCCGTCTATTACGCTGAAATACAAGGGTGATGCCGAGAGCCTTGACGAGATCAAGGATAAGGCACTTTCCCTCGGAGCTACTGTTATCATTGATAATGCCGAGGGCGTTATCTCTATCGACACCTATGAAAATCATAAGGCAGAGATCGACGGTGCAGCCTATGAGCTTGGTCTTATGGCGGTCGATGATGTTCCTGCGGTTTCAGAGGATATTGACAAGCCCCTGTTCACCGATGCTGATGTTATCGAGGAAATTCAGCGGAGTCAGAACGATGATATTCCGTTTTGGGAGAAGCCCGATATTCAGGGCGAACAGCTCTCTCTTTTCGGTGATCCTGAACCGCTGACCGCTTCAAAGCCCGCACCTGAAAAGCCAAAGTCTGAATTTGCCAAAGGTCCGGTGGTGGACGGCGTTCAGGTCTATGAAGCACTTGCCGCAGAGATCGACCGTGGAACAGGCTTTGTTCACGGCAAGCTCCGTGTGCAGGACTTCTATGAGGACAAACACCCGACTATCCAGCAGCTTGCTGACTTCTTGAAGAAAGAATACGGCACAGGCGGACACAGCGGTGAGGGCAAGATCTCTCTTGTGGACTACAATTCTCAGGGTATCACATTCAGCTTTGAGAACGGCGAAAAGTTCCGCCATTCGTGGTACAATGTCGCAACAATGACAGAATCACGGCTCAGGGACGATACTTATCTCTCTGCTGAACAGAAAGAAGAAAGGGCTGCACTCAAAGCAGAACAGGCTGAACCCCATAAGGTCGAAGTCGGTGACCGATTTCGCCACAAGATTACTGGCGAGGTTTCTGAGGTTATTTCGCTGACAGGTGCGTTACCGTTCTATACGGACGATTGCACTATCACAAGAGAAAGCGGCGGTTTTGCTGTGACGGAGAATATCTCCTATGATAAGCTCCTGAACAGCGGTATGTATGAGTATATCGGCAGGGCTGAACCTAAAAAGGAGCAGTCTGCACCCGTGAAGCCTGAGCCTGAAAAGACTGAGGTAACACCCGATAAGCCTGAAATTCCTACGGTCAAGAACCTGTCTCAGTTCAAAAAGGCTATCCAGCCGGGTATGATGTTTGAGATCACTGACCACCTCCGTCCTGAGTGTATCGGAGAGCGCAGAGTGGTCACAGGCGTTACTACGGTTGATTTTACTTCCCGAAAGCTCGATGAAAACGGAGAACCTACGGGCAAAGGCCTCCACATGGAGTTTGACCGTGCGAAGAACTGGACGTTTAACGGCGGTGAGCTGACTTCTCGGCTTGACAACGGCGATATGCTCATGAGCTTTCATTTCGTTGACAGCTTGGAGCGTGAGCAGACAGTTCAGGCTGAGAAAGAGCCGGAAATTGTACCCAAAACGACTGCACCCGTGCTGTCTGTTGGTGATCATCTTGAATACAAGGGCAAGGAGTATAAGGTCGAAAGTCTTGATATGGGCGGATTCATTACGCTTGCAGACACGGCACTTGAAGATGCTCCGAGACTTACGTCCCGTGTGACCTTCCTCGCTGATGAGTTTATACG
>JAKPUQ010000202.1 GCA_029572815.1 Bacillota bacterium
GGATAACAGTGGGCGCTGTTATGGTGGTTCTTTCGATCGTATTTCTACTGATAGCCAAGAAGTACATATCGATGAAAGACTACAGTACTCTCTCGTACAGAGCTGTGGAGAGAAAAACGCTCAAGGGTAAATGGGCTATATTGACTATAGTGTTTCTGGTTTTGCTCCTGCTTATTTGCTTCATACCGTATCTGGGAGTTACGCTCGCCTCATTCGCACGAAGCTGGTCCATGTCACCTTTGCCCACATCATGGACTACAGTCCATTACGAGAAGGTCTTGCTATACGCTCCTGGCTATATAATCAACACGTTCCGATTCTGCATACTAGCCGTCATAATGTGCATTCTGATCGGCGTGCCTATATCATGGATCATGGCGAGAACTCAGATGCGCACTCGCGGGGCGCTGGATATCTTGACAATGCTGGTGCTGGCTCTGCCTGGCACCGCACTAGGTATCGCCTATATCAGGGCCTTCAATACTCCGATACTCTTCACAACGCCGCTGGCGAACAGCTGGATCATACTCCCTATAGTGCTCGCCGTGCGGCGATTGCCTTATACTGTGCGATCGTCCTATAGCTCTCTTCTTGTAGTGCACCATTCTATGGAGGAGGCAGCCGAGTCTGTTGGAGCAGGAGGCCTTAAGACATTCAAGGACATCACTCTTCCCCTGATTTGGAAAGGAGTACTGGCAGGAGCGCTGTTCTCTTTCATGACATCAATACAGGAGAGCGCGGCCACGCTCCTTTTGTCGATACCAGGGTGGGAGACTATGACCATGGGTATATTCACCTTTTATCAGGGAGGTACTCATGGAGATGCCGCCGCGCTTGGGTTCATCCTTATAGTCGTGGGCGTGATTACCCTGTATGCAGTGAACAAACTGAGCAGCGTTGCAAAAGGCGGACTGTTCGGATAATGTAAGGCGAGCTTAGCCAAAGATGCCTTGAGTAAAGGCAAATCGACCGCAGCGAAGCGCGCGGTTCTGCGTTGCGGTCGAAGCCTGTACCCCTCGAATTGTTGCTAAAGGAAATTAGCCATCGATATTTTTAATAAACTGCGTTTTGATTGCTAGCTACGGTTCAGCTTCTAGAGTAAGGCAAGCATTGCATCTCATTTTCATTATGATTATTCTCAACAAAAATTCTGGGAGGCCTACGCCATTATGAGAATTATGGAGATTCTTAGGGATATCTGGAGAACGGCAAAAACAGTTCTTCCCTTAGCCTTAATCTTAGTGATACTTCAGATCGTCGTCCTTAAGAAACCTATCAAAAATCTCAAGGAATTTATTATTGGAATTATACTGAGCATCGCAG
>JAKPUQ010000003.1 GCA_029572815.1 Bacillota bacterium
GCGGCGCTCATAGGCTGCCTGAATAGAACTGTTCAGCTTGTTGAGCTTTGCCTGATTCTCAGACAACACTCCGTCCATGACGGTATCAGCAGAGTTGTCAGCGACCTCACTCTTAGCTTTCTTGCTCATTCGCATCACCTCTTTTCGGTTTTGAGTATTGCAGGATATGATTTTATTCCACGATAATATTATAGCAAATTTCGGAGCTATCTGTCTATTCGCAGGGCGCATGAACTTTGTGCGCCATTAGAGTTTTCGAGTTCGTCAAGTTGTTATGGGGAAAATTTTAACGGCAAACTTTTCACCAGATTGCCGCCCTCATTGCGCTAAAACTGCGCCGTACCAGATTAGAATATTGACACCGATGAGAATTAAGAGCATCACGCAGGAGCGTGAGCGAGAATGACCGCCGACCTAAGCAGCGGAGATTGAAGTCGCATAGCTCCAAATTCGCTGACGGAGCATCGAAAGCCTGCGAGATATGCAAATCCCACAGGCGAGAAATATGCGCGACAGCGCAACAAAAATAACAAGCATAGTGGAATGCGCCGCACAGCGAGCGAAATTCCACCAATGCTTGTTGGGGACACCCCAAGCCCCGAATTGACCGCACAGCGGTCAAGAAAATCGGCTAACGCCGAAATAAACAGAACGGAGATAACACCATGAACACAGAGAAAAAGAAACGTGGCAGACCGCCCAAGCAAAAGGTTTTTGAAACCACAGGCATGACCTATGAGGGAGCTATCAACTATGCTCTTGACCAAGATGTAAAAACCGAACTTGACAAGAGCCTTGTCGACAAATCAGAGGACGAGCTTACCTATGATGAACGCAAGTACCTGAAACGTAAAAAGGAAAAGAAGTCTTACACGCTCAATGTACGCTTTACAGAATCCGAAATGCAGGATATTCTTTCCAAGTGTGAGCAGTACGGTTACAAGAACAAAACGGAGTATATCCGTGACTGCGTTCGTGCAAGGGTTGATCTCACACCAGACCACACCGAGATTGCTGAAACCAACAGGCTTATCAAGGATTATTACATCGACGGCAAAGCACCCAAGCGGAGTGAACTTGCAGCACTGTCAAAGCCGTTAAAAGATAAGCTCAAAGCCATTATGCCCGAACACAAGGCATATCTTCTCAAACATGAAACGGCGATGCGGTACACCCGACAGGTGCGCCAGTACCTTAATGAGCAGTATATGAAGAGTGAGCGAGAGAAAAGCCGTCAGAGGACACAGGCAAAACACAGAAATAAAA
Organism: Bacillota bacterium; assembly: GCA_029572815.1. GTDB lineage: Bacteria > Bacillota > Clostridia > Oscillospirales > Ruminococcaceae > Ruminococcus. The sequence goes on from JAKPUQ010000003.1 coordinate 1,267, forward strand.
ATGCACTTGAATAAAGGAAGGACGATACTATGAGCAAAATAGGTTATATCCGTGTTTCTACGGAGCATCAGGAAACAGCGAGACAGCAGGAGATTATGTGCGGTTATCAGGTTGACCGTATCTTCTCCGAGAAGATTTCGGGAGCGAACAAAGTCCGCCCTCAGCTCAGGGCAATGCTTGACTATGTGCGTGAGGGAGATACCCCTCTATGTGGAAAGCATCAGCCGTCTGGGTAGGTCTACAAAGGACTTGCTGAACATCATCGACACCCTCACCGACAAAGGAGTTACCCTTATCAGCCACAAGGAGAAAATCGACACCAACACGCCTGCGGGCAAATTTATGTTGACCGTGTTCGCTGCACTCTCTCAGTTGGAGCGTGAGCAGCTAAAACAGCGACAGCGTGAGGGCATCGAGATTGCTAAGGCTCAGGGCAAGTACACCGGGCGAAAGCCTATCCCCACCGACTGGATGAGGTTCGGGCAGCTCTATGGGGAATGGAGAGCAAAAAACATCACGGGCAGAGATTTTATGCGGAGAATGGATATGTCGGCAAATACCTTTTACCGCCGTGTGCATGAGTGTGAACTCCGGCACGGTATCACCGAGCAGACCTTAGCTTGACCGTCTGGCGAACGGAAAAGCTCCACAGCACCGTCCGAGCCTGCGGAGCGGAAAACTAACCGCTGAAAAGAAAAAGCCCTCAGAAACGCTTACAGAGCGTTTCCGAGAGCTTGAGTTTATTTAGTTCCAATAAGGTTTGTGCCTGTTGT
>JAKPUQ010000009.1 GCA_029572815.1 Bacillota bacterium
TTACTCCCGCATCGCCCTTCTACGACCCTCTTTACATCAGGAGAAAAAAGTGGTATAATAATATAGATTATCTTTTTATGGCGGAGAACATTATGGAATTCAAGAAAAATGAGGAGCTGGCGGAAAAGCCCGACCACCTCCATTATCCTATATGCCGCGGAAGACTTGAGGCGATAAACAATATCAGCACGGACATACTCAGGGTAACAATAGGCACAAGTGTGATCCTGGCAGTGCTTTCCCTTGTTGGCATACCCTTCCATGTGGTGGGCTGGATACCTATGATGCTCACGACCGAAGATATGCACATCGGTATGAACGGCGGATTTGCTATCCTTCAGACTGTCATCTGCCTGATACCAATAGCCTTTGCGGCTTTCGGCTGTACAGAGCGCAAGATATTTGACCTGATACTGTTCTTTTATTATGCGCTCATGCTGTTATTCTCGGTGATAATACACCTTACCATATTCGATTCATTGACCTTCCTTGCGGGACTTGTGGGAGTGCTGAAAAGCTTTCGCATGATAAAGGGCTATCCCGATTTCAAGCAGCTGAAAAAGACCGAGGGCTATCCCATATTCAGCGTTACCCTTGCGGAGTATGACGACAGGAAGAAAAACAGTCCCGACGGCTATTACCGCGACCACTATGACGAGCTGGTGCGCCAGAGGCTCATACAGCAGCGTCAGGGCGCACAGCCTGCCGATATTAACAGTAAACGCGGCATCACAGCGTTCTCGCAGCCTCAGTCGGAGACTACGGGCGGTCTGGGAGATATGCCGGAGCTGAATGTTTCAAAGCCTGAACTGAAAAAAGCTGCTCCCGACAGATTTGTCACAAAGGCAGGTAAGGAGAGCAAGGTCCTGTTCAGCGATCTGAAGCTGAGATAAAGGAGGATGAACTATGTTTGCAAAGGTGTCAAGTCTTGGACTTTTCGGGCTCAATGCCTTTCCCGTTGACGTTGAGATAGACATAAGCCGCGGCAATCCCGTATTTGAGATAGTGGGACTTCCCGATACCGTCGTGAAGGAGAGCCGCGAGCGTATCCGCGCTGCACTGCGCTCATGCAGTATAAGCTTTCCCGTGGCGTCGGTGATGATAAACCTTGCGCCCGCAGACACAAAAAAGAGCGGCTCTGTCCATGATATGGCAATATTTATGGCAATACTCCGCGCAATGCGCATGATAAGCGAGGACACCGACGGCTGCGCATTCATAGGAGAGATCTCCCTCAACGGAGATATACGCCGCATAAACGGCGTTCTGCCCATGGTCATGCTGGCAAGGGAGAAGGGCATAGGCTCCGTATTCGTACCCGCAGAGAACGCCAGGGAAGCCTCCGTTATCGAGGGCGTTGACGTCTACGCAGTCAGCAGTGCGGAGGAGCTTATCCGCCATTTCAGAGGGGAGGAGAAGCTCACACCCTGTCCGCGTTATATACCGCCCGAGGCTGCCTACAACGAGCCCCTTGACTTTTCCGATGTAAGGGGACAGCAGTCCGCGAAAAAGGCTCTGGAGATAGCTGCGGCAGGCGGTCACAATGCCCTGCTCATAGGCTCTCCCGGAAGCGGAAAGAGTATGCTTGCAAAGCGTATGCCCTCCATACTTCCGCCCCTGACCTTTGAGGAAGCCCTCGAGACTACAAAAATACATTCCATCTCGGGATTACTTACGCCCGAAATGCCCATAATAACCAAAAGACCCTTCCGCTCGCCCCACCACACCATTTCGTCGGCAGGACTTGCAGGCGGCGGAACAGCTCCCCATCCGGGAGAGGTGTCCCTTGCTCATAACGGACTCCTGTTCCTGGACGAGCTTGCGGAGTTTGACCGCAAGACCCTTGAGATACTCCGCCAGCCCCTTGAGGACAGAAAGGTGACTATCGCAAGAGCCTCGGGCACGGTGACCTATCCCTGCACCATAATGCTCATAGGCGCCATGAACCCATGTCCCTGCGGCTACTACGGTCACCCCAAGCGGAAGTGTATCTGCCCGAAAAACAAGGTAACAGGCTATCTCTCAAAGATATCAGGCCCCCTGCTTGACCGCTTTGATCTCCATATCGAGGTTGCTCCCGTGGAGTTCGGCGACCTTTCCTCAAAGACAAAGGAGGAGAGCTCCGCAGAGATAAGAAAGCGCGTTATCGCGGCGAGAGCCATTCAGGAGGAACGTTTCAGAGGTACGGGCATAACCTGCAACGCCCTTATTACTCCCGATAAGCTCCAGGAGCTCTGTCCCATGGACGACGCTGCGGAGACCCTGATGAAGAACGTTTTCGACAGGCTGGGACTCAGTGCCCGAGCCTATGACCGCATACTCAAGGTGGCAAGAACTATAGCTGACATAGACGGCTCTGAGGTCATAAGGAAGAACCATGTGGCAGCTGCTGCACAGTTCCGCAGCCTTGACCGCAAATACTGGACTGAATGAGAGGTCAGTGATAAGTTTTTAGTGATCAGTGCTTAGTATGGGCGGCGTTCCAGACTTACCTGACAAAAATACACCATGAGACAACAAAAACGAAAGAAAGATAAAACAAAGGAGAAACAATGAAATCGGCATTCAAAAAACTGCCCTCGGGCAAGCACAGCATAGACGCAGGACTGCTTTTCGCGGTCACACTCTGCGCTGCAATAAGTACGCTGCTGATATATTCCATCACCCACAACAAGGTGCTTGAGACCGTGGGCTCCAGCTACTGGAAGACCCAGGCTTTCTCAATGGCAGTGGGAGTTGTGGCGGCAGTGATAATCTCGTTCATCGACTACCGCAAGCTGGTAAAGCTGTGGGTCATCTTCGTGCCCTTGTCTCTGGGACTTATGGCGCTGACCTTCACCTCCCTGGGCTATCGGCGAGAGGGTGCCGACGACCAGGCATGGCTGAACCTGGGCTTCATACAGTTCCAGCCCTCTGAGGTGCTGAAAATGGCGTTCATACTCACCTTCGCCTACCACCTTTCAAGGGACGAGGAGGAGATGAACAAGCCCCTCCATATGCTGCTGATAATTATTCACGGCATGATCCCCCTCGGTATCGTCGGATTGCAGGGCGACTACGGAACGGCTATCGTATTCGCGGCTATATTCGCCTTTATGATATGCTCAGCGAAGATCTCATGGAAGTACCTTGTGGCAGCTCCCTTTGTCATTGCTGCGGGAGTTGTGGCAATATGGTTTTTTGCACTGAGCGAGTTCCACAAGAAGCGTATCCTCATACTCTTCCATCCGGGCACAGACCCCGAGTATATGGAGTATCAGCAGGATCTGGGACTTGCGGCGCTGAAATCAGGCGGTGTCTTCGGAAAGGGACTTTTCGGCAAGCCCGATGACTACATCACTGTTCCCGAGATACACAACGACTTCATCTTCACCTACGCAGGACAGGTCTTCGGCTTTGTGGGCTCTATCGGACTCATAATAATCCTTGCCTATGTGTGCCTGAAGATATTCGGCGACAGCCGCGTCTGCCGCGACCATCTGGGCAAGTTCATCTGCATGGGAGCCTTCGGACTTATCCTTTCCCACTGTATCATGAATATAGGCATGGTACTGAAGGTAGCTCCTGTTATTGGTGTTCCGCTGCCCTTCCTCAGTGCGGGCGGAACGGCTATGATAAGTATGTACGGTATCATAGGACTTGTGCTCAGCACATACAGTCACCGCGCCGTGAACTACAACGTCTTCTACGATGAGGACGAGGACGAATAATACGGAAGTTCTGCCCCTGAGCGCTGAAAAGCACCCGGGGGCTTTTTTTAGTAAGGTAAATCATAATTTAGCGCGTATGCGCTAAGTTGATAGTTGAAAGTTGAGAGTTGAGAGTTAATGTGTTCGCTTCGCTCACAATATTTTAATATTGTCGCCGCAGGCGACTCCACAACTTTCAACTCTAAACTCTCAACTCTAAACTCAAATCAAAATTTAGCAAAGCTAAATTTTGATTTACATTAGTACCCATTTCGGTTGACAAATACCTGTATAGGTAGTACAATAAAGGTATAACATATAGTGGAGGTGTTTTTTATGAAAAAGAACAGAAAAACTGCTCTTATGGCAGCTGTGCTCACAGGTGCGGTAATGCTCACGGGCTGCGATCCCGGAAGCGATGATGTACAGGACGTTTACGGTCCGCCTGTTACGGAAAATTCTTCCGCCGCCTACACGGTCCCTGCCGTATACGGACCGCCGCCCACTGATGAATTCGCTACAGACCCCATCGCTCAGCCGGACACCACAGGATATGTCCCCGAACATGACAGCGTTCAGCTGGTATATGGTCCGCCTGAGTCATTCAATAACTGACACAAAGGAGGGGACAGCCATGAAGAGGCTCAATGCCGCTCTTATTGCGGCTCTGCTTGCGGGAACGGTCTGCCTTTGCAGCTGTGACCCCATAAGCAGCACTGGAAATAGCTATGATGACGATTACGGCGTTCCCCGTGCCGTAGCTCCCGCAGGGGAGCAAGATGAGCAGCCCGCAGCTGTTCCGGAAGGCGGGCAGGGACGTCCCATAAAGGGCTTCCGCGACATGATAGCGGACAAGTACGGCGAGGCTGATAACAGCGGCGTACAGTCGGATCATGATATGTCCGATACATTCGGGGAGTAATACTGCACAAATATGGCTTTGCGGCTTTGTGCAGGTATACAAAGTTGATGAGAAAGCGAAAAAACTACGCTCATTTACGACATTTATTTAATAGCACTGTGGAACTGTGACAGCCGAACTTATATAAAGATCACTTGCTAAATCGGCTGTCACGCCATAGATACATCGAAGGGAGTGTTTTTACTATGAAAAAAACTTTACGTACTGTCGTTACCGCTGCAATGTTCGCAGCAGCAAATATGTCAGCTATCCCTGCAGCAGCAGGTGAGAACGAAGCTGTCCCCGACCTCAGAAACGACGTTGAGAGAGAGGCTTACAGTAATTTTGCATCTGTGTACGGACCCAGTCCTACATATCCAATAACTACCACAACTACTGATCTTGAGGAGTTCTTTACAACTACGACTACCACTGGTTATCCTGTTCCTGCTTACGGAACTATCGCTCCGAGAACTACCACAACTACAATAGATCATGAGGATGACCCCTTCTATACTACAACCACTACCTCAGACCTTGAGGAGTTCTTCATGACTACCACAACTGCGCCTCAGCCCGTTTACGGACCTCCTATCCAGGACTGGGTTGGCGATGTGAACCTTGACGGCTCAGTTGACAGCTTTGACGTTCTCTCGGTAAGAAAGATGCTTATAAAGGGCACCGATCAGTACGGTGAGGAGTATAAAGAGGCTTACTACGGCGACATGAACAATGACGGCAAGCTCACTATCGCCGATCTTCTCCTGCTCCAGAAGTACGTTCTGGGCAAGGTAACAAAGCAGGAGCTCCAGGATCAGTTCCACTACTGGTACGGAAGCCATAATGTGGAGATCGAGAAGATAGAGCTCCCTGTTCCCGTAACAGAGCCTGAGGACGATCCTGTTGCCACTACAACAACTACTACATATGATCCCCGTCAGGACATCGTTGTTACTCTTTACGGCATTGCTCCTGTTGATGGTATAAAGGGCGACATCAGATTTGACAGAAACGGCAGCGACACCACCGAGACACTGCCTCAGGATACTACGGGTCAGGAGAAGTAATATGCTTGATGTTGCAATGAAGCGCTCTCATCTTGAGCAGATGAGGGACTACAGAAAAAGACTTATGGTAAAGCCGCAGCTCCGCAACCTGTTTCTGGAGCTGACTCTGCGCTGCAACGAGAGATGTATGCACTGCGGAAGCCACTGCGGTGAGGTCTTTTCCGATGAGCTCACCGTTGAACAGTACCGCACCTTCTTACAGCAGGTCAAGGAGGATATGTCCACCAAGGGGAAAATGCTGGACATCACCGGCGGAGAGCCCCTTCTCAGGAAGGAATTCTTCGACATCATGGGCGCCGCTCATGAGCTGGGCTTCAGCTGGGGTATGACCAGCAATGCCACACTCATCGACGACAGCGTTGCAAAGGACCTGAAAAAGGTGGGTATCGGCACTATCTCCGTAAGTATAGACGGCCTTGAGCAGACTCACGATGAGTTCAGAAGGACTCCCGGAGGCTACAGAAAGGCTATGAACGGTATCGAGTCACTTATCCGTTACGGCGGTCTCGAGCACGTTCAGGTCACCACCGTTGTAACACATAAGAATATCGGCGAGCTGGACGAGCTCTTCAAGATATTCAACGATATGGACATCGACTCCTGGAGAGTTATCAATATGGAGCCCATGGGACGTGCCAAGGAGCACCCCGAGCTCATCCTCACCAAGGAGGACTATCAGACCATGTTCGAGTTCATCAGGAACAAGAGGATGCAGGGCGAGCCTGTCACCTACGGCTGCAGCCATTACCTTGGCATGGAGTATGAGCGCGAGGTAAGAGACTGGTATTACCTCTGCACAGCAGGTCTGTATACTGCAAGTATCTGCGCAAACGGCGATATAGTTGCCTGTCTTGACATTGAGCGCAGACCCGAATTCGTTCAGGGAAATGTTCTCCGCGACCGCTTCAGTGAGGTCTGGGAGAATAAGTTCCAGGTGTTCAGACGTGACCTTGCAGATGATAACGAGGTCTGTTCAAAGTGCGACCAGAAGGAATTCTGCCACGGCGACGCATACCACAGCTGGGACTTCGACAACAACCGTCCCCAGGTCTGTTTCAAGGACATTCTTTTCTGACAGCGATAATAATTCTTTTCTTTCAGATAAAGGTAAGGGAGCCTGTGGGCTCCCTTGCTTTTTTGCTGCCCGTTATTTCGTCCCAAAGGATAAAACCGCATAAATTATACCTAAAGGCTATTGAAAAACCTGTGCCTTTCTGCTATAATATATAGTGACCTGTTATATTCTGAAACGAAAGGAGTTTATGCAATGGATCTGAAAAATACCATCACTCAGCTGTCCGAAGCGGCGGGAGCTTCGGGAAGCGAGGACGATGCCGCAGAGCTTGCGCTGGCAATGCTTCGTGAATACTGCCCCGACGCAGCTATATCGGGCGGAAATGTCATCGGAAGCCTCGGCGTTCACAGGGAAGGCAGACTTAAACTGGTTCTCGATGCCCATATTGACCAGGTGGGATTTGCTGTTACCGCCATCACTGATGAGGGCTTCATCAAGGTGGGGAACATCGGAGGTCTGGACCGCAGACTTCTCCCCGCACAGCCCGTTGTCATTCACGGAAAAAGCGACATAAAGGGAGTTATATGCTCCGTTCCGCCCCATCTTACCAGCGGGAGTGCTCCCGTGCCCGAGATAAGCGATATCGCCATCGACACGGGAATGTCCAAGTCCGAGCTGGAGCAGTCTGTTTCTTTGGGCGACAGCATCACCTTCGACGTTGCCTGCCGCGACCTCCTTGGCAGCCGTATCACAGGCGGCGCCCTGGACGACCGCTGCGGAGTTGCCTGCCTGCTCTATACCCTTGAGCTGCTGAAAGGGCAGGAGACCGCCTACAATGTAACCGTTATCTTTTCTGTTCAGGAGGAGGTGGGGGAGCGCGGTGCCAAGACAGGCGCTTTCACCATAGACCCCGATATTGCACTGGCTGTGGACGTGAGCTTTGCCTATGCCATAGGCGAGGACGAGAGCAAGTGCGGCTATCTGGGAGGCGGCCCCATGATAGGAGTTTCCCCTTCGCTGTCCCGTGAGATTAGCGACAGCCTTATGGCTGCTGCCGAGGCTGCGGATATACCATATCAGACCGAGGTCATGTGCGGACTTACCTCCACCAACGCCGACCGCTATGCAGTCAGCCGCAGCGGCGCAAAGGCCTGCACTGTCTCCATTCCTCTCCGCAATATGCACACTCCCGTTGAGGTCATAGACCTTACCGATGTGGAGCTTACCGCAAAGCTGCTTGCGGAATTCATCAAGGAGGGCTGAACATGAAGGAGCTTCTGAAAGAATTATGCCTTATCGACGGTATATCGGGCGATGAGGGAGCTGTCCGCGACTACATAATCAGTAAGGTCAAGGACTATTGCCAGTACAGCGTGGACGACCTCGGCAACCTTATCTGCTTCCGCAAGGGAAGAAAGTCCCCCAAGAAAAAACTGATGATATGCGTCCACATGGACGAGGTGGGCTTCATGGTAACATATATCCGCTCAGACGGTACTCTCCGCTTCGACTGCGTGGGCGGCATTGACCCATCTGTCATCATCGGCAGACAGGTCCGCGTGGGAAAGGACCGTATCAGCGGCGTTATCGGCTCTACTGCCGTACATAACCTGAGCAGGGAGCAGCGCGAAAAGGCTCCCTCAGTGGACAGCCTTTACATCGACATCGGCGCCGCAAGCAAGGAGGAGGCTGAAAAGCACGTCTCCCTCGGCGACTGTGTTTACTATGACTCGGAGTTCACCGACCTGGGCGAGCACTGCGTCAAGTCAAAGGCTATCGACGACCGTGCAGGCTGCGCTATCATGATAAAGCTCATGCAGGAAAAGCCCGACTATGATACATATTTCGTATTCAACGTCCAGGAGGAGATAGGTCTCCGCGGCTCGGCGGTGTCCTCATTCTCTGTGGCTCCCGACTTTGCTATAGTGCTGGAGGCTACCACTGCTGCGGATATTGACGGCGTCACAGGTGAAAAGAGAGTCTGCGAGCTTGGCAGGGGTCCCGTGGTGTCCTTCATGGACAGGCGAACCATCTACGACAAGGAGCTTTATAAGCTTGCCTTCGACCTTGCTACCTGCCAGACCAAGACCATGATAGCAGGCGGCAACGACGCAGGCGCTATACATATAAGCGGCAAGGGAGTCCGCACCATTTCTGTGTCTGTGCCCTGCAGATACCTCCATTCGCCCTCATCTGTCATTGATATGTCAGACCTCATAAGCTCATTCAAGCTTGTGAAAAATCTTTCAAAAAGGATACCTTTACTATGATAACACTTATTGAACATGAATACGAGCTTGACCGCGTACTGCTTAACAAAACGCTGTCGGGCAAGAAAATGCTCGCCTATATGAGAGCCTACGGTCCGAATTATGAATTCTGCCGTTTTTACAAGATAACTGACGAAACAGGCGTGGGCTTCATGTTCATCATTAATTCTACACTGATAATCTGCGGCGACGGCAACCTTGAGCCCAATCAGGAGATAGACCTGTTCGCAAGCATGAACGTGCCCTTCCGTATAGAGGGCGACCAGAAGATACTTGAGGGCATTACTATCCCAGAGAGGTATCAGGTTCTGAACCGTACCATCTTTGAGCTTATCCCTGATGATACGCCCCTTGAGGCTATTGAGGAGCACGTTGAGTTCAACCCCAATCTCCCTGATGTGTACAAGATACTAAGCGAGGGATTTCCAAATATCGTGGATTTCTCACTGTGGTATACAGATACCTCACACCGCTGCCGCCACGGTATAAGCAGAGTTTTTACCTACCGCAACTCCACAACGGCTTCGGCAGTTTTCGACATCGGAAGCACCGTCCTCATCGGTCAGGTGGCTACAAACAAGGCTGCCCGGGGCAGAGGCTACGCAAGGGAGTTCCTCAAGTGGCTGGCGAAGTTCTTCAACGGGCTTGGCAAGAGAGCCTATCTGCTGGCACTGGACGTCAGAGTCAGCTTCTATAAGGAGATCGGCTTCCGCGTTGCAGGAAGGGAGATAGTTCTTGAGCGTATCGACATCGAAAAGGACAGCGCTGCAAAGGGACGCCTTGAGGACAGAAGCTGAATCAAGCAGCTTCGCAGAAACTTTCTGAAAATTATTCCGGAAAAGCCCGTGAGCTGTCACGGGCTTTTTTCTTATATTCCGATGTACTTTATGTACATCTCCGAGGGCTGTATATCGGTGTCGGCGGTGATGGTATTAGCACCGCTGTAGGTGGGGATAGTGATATGCGTTGTGGTGAAGCTGATAGTATCATTTTCGCCCAGAGGCTCTGTGCCAAGGTCGAAGGTCACTGTTGTGGACTGCCCTCCGCAGCTTATAGTCAGCGGAAGTGTCAGCTTGTAGGGCTCCCAGCAGGTCACACCGCTGATACCGTATGTTGTATTAGTGAAGGGCTTTGCCTCCACGTCGGAGCTGACGATCTGAAATCTGGTGAATACATTGCCGTTATAATAAGGATATATCTTGCTGATAAATCCCACGGAAGTGTCCGCGCTTACTGTGAAGGGGTATTCTTCGTGGTAGAATTTGGTCGTTGTTGTGTTATACCCGTTGAAAAGCGGATCGGCAACAGTCGGAGCATAGGACTGGTTCATGGACTTTTTCACCAGCACCTGATCATCTTCTGTCAGCAGGGCGATATAGGGGTTCTGATTATCGTGTGTCCTCAGCACCCAGGGATAGTGGTCTACATCGACATAAGCTTCGCACACCAGCTTGTAGCTTCCTGCTTTCAGACTGCCGAAGAACTGGCAGTGCTCATAGTCACAGGGGCGGTCATCGGCAGTATAATCCTTTCTTTCATCGCCTATATATGCCGTACTTGCTCTATACCACTGCTGATATGCAGACTCCGAAGATACGTCCGATGGTACGGCAGGGACGGTAGTCTTATTGGCATATGCTATTGTGATGCTTCCGCGCTTGGAGGCGTCGGCGGACTGGTTGCTGAGATTATCTGCCTGAGCGTACTGACGCTGTTTCAGCTGGTTGACACCTGCTTTGCCCACACCGCCCGGAGCTCCCTTTATGTTCCAGTCCAGAAGGGCTGTGCCGTCGGAGACAAAGCGCATGGGGAGTACCCCCGGTGCGCTCGCGCTCACCCGGCTGCGGAATGAAAAGCCGGGTGAAAAGGTCATCAGCAATTCCTGCGTTACGAGCTTTCAGTCTCTCATAGAGCATGATCATTCCTCCCCCTGAGGGATCGTATTCCTCTCCTGAGGACTGATCGATCCACTTGCCCTCAGATGTAAGACCGTAGAGGGCTCCCGTGGTCACCTCCCAGGCGAGGGTGCCCTGTGAGAGCAGTCTGCCGCTTATGCCGTCGGGAACGGGAAGGTCAGTCTTTTCGTCCACGGCAAGCTCCGCCACCACTACCGACCTTTCGTCCTCAAAGCAGCGGAATTTCTCCTTCAGAATAGTTACCATTATGGTTCCTCCTTTTTATTATTTTTGAAAGCGCTTTCATAAGTAGTCCGTAAAGGGGGGATTTTAAACGGAAAACCGTTGTATATCACAGAAAGTTTACAAAATTATTTTCCCTTCTCCCCGTTTGACAAACTTTGTGATATGGAGTATAATATTCTGTGAATCTGTAATTAGGAGATGTAAGAATGAACCCAGAGGTATACGGAAAATATGAGATAATCGACGCACATTCGCATATTTTCCCCGAAAAAGATCGCCGAGACAGCTACAGTCAGTATCGGACATTTCTATGACATACCAATGAATAATCACGGCTTCAGCGAGAAGCTCATCGAGGCAGGAAGTAAGATAGGGGTAACAAAATATCTGGTCTGCTCAACTGCCACCACACCGAAGCAGACAAATAATATAAATCACTTCATCGCTCAGGAATGCGAAAAGCACTCCTGTTTCTACGGCTTCGGCACCACTCACCCTGATTCCTCAGACCTTGAGGGAGATATCGAGCAGATAATCTCACTGGGACTTCACGGCGTGAAGCTCCACCCCGATTTCCAGAAGTTCAATGCGGACTCTCCCGAGGCTTTCAGGATATATGAGCTCATTGAGGGCAGACTGCCCCTGCTCATACACTGCGGCGACGCAAGATACGATTACTCCGCGCCCCACCGCATAAAGAAGATAAATGAGAATTTTCCAAAGCTCCAGCTTCTTGCTGCCCACCTCGGCGGCTATCAGCAGTGGGACGAGGCTGAGCAGACCTTGGCAGGTCTGGACAATGTCAGGTTCGACGTCAGCAGCTCGCTGGCATTCATAACTCCCGAAAAGGCTGCCCGTATCGTCAGAAAGTACGGTATCGAGAACTGCTTCTTCGGCTCGGATTTCCCAATGTGGAGCCACGAGGACGAGCTCATGCGCTTCCTGCAGCTGGGCTTCACCGAGGAGGAAAATCAGAAGATACTTGCAACTAATTTCAAGGAGTTTCTCGGACTCTGAGGAGGGCTCTGAATGATAACCGATAACGGCGAGTGGGTAATGCTGGGGACCTCTATGCGTGACCCAAACAGGCTCAGAAATGTGGACGACCTTTTCAGCTTCGTGGAAAAGGTGGGCTTTGTGCCCCTTTTCAGCAACAATATCGAGGACTTCTCCGTGGAGGAGCACTGCGCCTCGAAGTCCTGGTGGACGGGCAATGCTGCCACTGACCCATGGGAGTGGAGAGCCGCTGCGGCGGCAGGGGGGCAGAGTTGCTTACGGTAAGTTCTTCGGCGGCAAGGCGGGGTTCATCTCAGCGGAATGGCTGCCGTATTTCGCCAACTACCGCAGGGACGGCTATGACTTCGACAGTCTCTCCGACGAGGGTCTGGCAGGACGCCGTGAGGCTAAGATAATGGAACTTTTTGTCAGCCATGAGGAGCTTTTCTCCTTTGAGGCAAAGGAGCTGGGAGGCTTCGGCAAGGGCGGAGAAAAGAACTTCCAGGGCATTATGACACAGCTCCAGATGAAGACCTATCTCGTTGTCAGGGACTTCCGCTACAGGCGCAACAAGCGGGGCGAGGAGTACGGCATGAGCGTTGCGGTGTATACTCCTCCCGAGAGGATATTCGGCTATGATACGGTCAGCGCCGCCTATTCCGAGAAGCCTGCGGCTTCCCGTGAGAGGATAGTAAAAAGACTCATGGAGCTCTATCCCCACGCCTCGGAGAAAAATATAAACAAGCTTATCTGAGCGGGACCTGCGGCAGAAAGCTTCAATTAACGTAAAATAGGTTACCGAGCCTGAAATAATGGCTCGGTAATTTTGTTCAGCGATGCAGCAGGAGGGGCTTCCTTCCGCTCTTTGCATTTATCGAAAGGAAAACACTATGGTAAAGGATATTGTAAGAGATGAAAAGGTGCTCGGCATAAAGTCGGAGCCTGCCACAAGGGCGGATATGCAGACCGTCAGGGACCTTCTGGACACGGTGCAGGCTAACTCCGAAAGGTGCGTGGGTATGGCGGCAAATATGATAGGAGTCCACAAGACTATCCTTGTGGCGCTAATAGGTGAGGAGTATATTGCCATGATAAATCCCCGTATCGTGGACAAGTCCAGGGAGACATATGAGACCGAGGAGGGCTGCCTTTCTCTGAACGGAGTCCGCCCAGTTACACGTTTCCGCACTATAGCTGTGGAGTACCTGGATAAGAAGTTCAAGCGCCGCCGCGGTATCTTCCGCGACTATGAGGCGGAGATAATCCAGCACGAAATGGACCACTTTGAGGGGAAGATAATTTAAATTCACAGAATGTGCCGTTCCTTCATATAATACAGCGAGGGAGGGAAGTCTCCCTCCCTTAATACGGCGGTCTTCCGCCTTATGGAGGAATTACTATGGCAACTTTCTATAATCAGGCTACACTGTCCTATAACGGCACTGTGGCAAGCTCAAATATAACCGCTGGCGAGATACTTGAGGTGCTCTCGGCTTCAAAGACTGCGGTGCCCGACACCTATTCACAGGGAAGCGATAACGCCTTTATCATCAGTATCGTCAACACAGGCTCTTCCTGCTATAACGGTCTCACGGTCACCGATGACCTGGGTGAGTACAGCTTCGGCGAGGCTGGCGGCACTGCCGTGCCGCTGACCTACGGGGAGGGCAGCCTTATCTACTATGTGAACGGCGTTCAGCAGCCTTCACCTGCAGTGACTTCCATGTCGCCCCTTACGGTCACAGGCATAAATGTGCCCGCAGGAGGTAATGCCACACTTGTTTACGCCGCCGAGACAAACAGTTTTGCCCCCATGGGAGCAGAGGCAGCTATCACAAATACCGCTATTGTCAGCGGAGCAGGCTCCGAGGCTGTGGCGGCTTCTGCCACTATAGCCTATGGCGATGGTATCGATCTTGCTATCAGCAAGTCACTCAGTCCTGCGGCTGTTGAGGAGAACGGCGAGGTGACCTATACCTTCCTTATCCAGAACTTCGGAACCGTTCCCGCGGAGGCAGCTGACAATGTCATCTTCAGCGATACCTTCACTCCCGCTCTCAGAGGCATTACTGCGGAGTTCAACGGAACTGCCTGGATCTCGGGCGCTGATTACGCCTACGATCCCGATAACGGCGTGTTTACCAGCCTTGACGGCGTGATAACCGTTCCTGCAGCTCAGTTCGTTCAGGACGAGATCACAGGCGAGTGGAGCACTCAGGCAGGCGTCAGCACCCTCATCATCAAGGGCAGACTGTCCTGAAAGTTAAATGAAAAAAATTTCTAAACCTACTTGACAAGTGTGTGTTGTGGTGCTATAATAGGAAAAAATCAAACCGATGACGCGGAGATAAAGTTAATTATGCTTCCACAGAGAGCCTGCGGTGCTGAGAGTCAGGCGAAACACAGATTAGCAAATGGACCGCCGAGGGTGCAGTCAAATGAGTGAAGCGCGATATTTCGCCGCTCAGAGTATTCTGCAACGTTAAGATGTGCGTTAATCATCAGGGATATGATAGTATCCTGTAAAGTGCACGGCTGTGCCGTGAATCAAGGTGGTACCGCGGATAGAATTATTCGTCCTTGACAGATCATATTGGTCTGTCAGGGACTTTTTTATTTGCCCTGACAGGTCACGGAGGTGCTTTTTATGAAGTTTTTACCCGAGCTAAGCAAGGTCAGAGAGCTGGCAGACTGCGGAAAATATGACATCGTTCCAGTAAGCTGCGAGATACTCTCCGACATCTGTACTCCCATCGAGGCGATAATGATACTGAAAAACGTCTCGAACCACTGCTATATGCTGGAATCCGTTGCGGAGAAGGAGAAGTGGGGAAGATATACATTCCTCGGCTTCGACCCCAAGCTCCAGATAACAGCCGCAGGAAATGACCTCACTATCGGTGACGTAAAAATGGCTTCAGATGATCCGTCAGTTCAGATAAGACAGATACTTTCAAAATACAGGAGCCCTAAATTCGACTATCTTCCCCCCTTCACAGGCGGTCTGGCAGGATATTTCTCCTACGATTTCCTCGCCTATTCGGAAAAGACCCTCCGCACCGATGTAAGCGATACGGAGAATTTCAAGGACGTTGACCTCATGCTTTTCGACAAGGTCATCGCCTTCGACAACTTCCGTCAGAAGCTCATTCTCATCGTGAATATGAAACTTGACGAGGGAGAGGCAGGCTACAACAAGGCTAAGCTGGAGCTTCAGCATATGGCTGACCTCCTCAGACACGGCGAGCGCGTAAAGGAGCCCGCAGGAAGGCTCACAAGCGAGGTCACAGCACTTTTCAGCAAGGAGCAGTACTGCGATATGGTGGAAAAGGCTAAGGGACATATCCGCGAGGGCGACATCTTCCAGATAGTCCTCTCGAACCGCCTCAGCGCAGGCTTTGAGGGAAGTCTCCTCAATACCTACAGAGTGCTGAGAACTATCAATCCTTCGCCCTATATGTTCTATTTCTCGGGAACGGACGTGGAGATAGCAGGTGCTTCTCCCGAGACCCTGGTAAAGCTGGAGGACGGCGTTCTCCACACCTTCCCACTGGCAGGCACCCGTCCCAGAGGAAAGAACGACAAGGAGGACAAGGCTCTTGAGGCTGACCTGCTGGCGGACGAGAAGGAACTGGCTGAGCATAATATGCTTGTTGACCTTGGCAGAAATGACCTGGGCAAGATAAGCAAATTCGGCTCCGTTCAGGTGGAGAAGCTCCACAGCATAGAGCGCTATTCCCACGTTATGCACATCGGCTCTACGGTACGGGGCGAGATAAGGGAGGAGTTCGACGGCTTTGATGCCGTAAGCGCTGTTCTCCCCGCAGGAACTCTCTCGGGAGCTCCCAAGATTCGCGCCTGTCAGCTCATCGCGGAGCTTGAAAACAACAAGCGCGGCATCTACGGCGGTGCTATCGGCTACATCGACTTCACAGGCAATCTTGATACCTGTATCGCTATCCGTATCGCCTACAAGAAGAACGGCAAGGTCTTCGTGAGAAGCGGAGCAGGCATAGTTGCGGACTCTGTTCCCGAAAAGGAGTATCAGGAGTGCATAAACAAGGCGGCGGCTGTGGTCAACGCCCTTAAAATGGCAGAGGAGGCGGACGAATGATTCTTCTCATTGATAATTACGACAGCTTTTCATATAATCTCTATCAGCTCATCGGTGAGATATGTCCCGATATAAAGGTGATTCGCAACGACGAGATGACTGTTGCGGAGATAGAGGAGCTTGCTCCCGACAAGATAATACTCTCCCCGGGACCCGGACGTCCCGAGGACGCAGGCATTATAATCGAAGCCGCTAAGACGGTGTGCAAAAAGATCCCCACGCTGGGCGTTTGTCTCGGTCATCAGGCTATATGTGCCGCCTACGGTGCAACAGTTACCTACGCCAAGGAGCTCATGCACGGCAAGCAGTCCGTTATCAGCTTTATGAACGATTGCCCTCTGTTCAGGGGAATAGACGAGGGCGCTCCCGTGGCGAGATACCACTCCCTTGCGGCAGACGCGGCTACACTGCCCGATTGTCTGGAGGTCACAGCTCTTGCCGATGACGGCGAGGTCATGGCGGTACAGCACAGGGAATACCCCATATACGGCGTTCAGTTCCACCCTGAGTCAATCATGACTCCCGACGGAAGGATAATGCTGAAAAACTTTATTGAGCTTTGAATTATTCATTGCCGCAATAAAAAACGAGGTGACAGCTATGGACTATCTTGATGAATTCTACAGAAATTACGACGAGGAGGGCAGGCTCCTCTCGCAGTCGGGTCAGGTGGAGTACCTGACCACCATGAAGTATATCCGCGACTGTATCGGTGACCGCAGGGACGCAAGGCTCCTTGAAGTGGGCGCAGGCACGGGACGTTACAGCGTAACCCTTGCAAAAGAGGGCTTTGATGTAACGGCGGTGGAGCTGGTGGAGCATAATCTGGAAAAGCTCCGCGCAAAGCTGGACGGTACAGAGCCCATAAGGACTTTGCGGGGAAACGCCCTTGACCTTTCGGAGCTTTCGGATAACAGCTTCGATGTCACTCTGCTGCTGGGACCTATGTACCACCTGTTCGCCCGTGAGGATATGCTCAGGGCGCTTTCAGAGGCGGTAAGGGTCACCCGAAAGGGCGGATACATACTGGCGGCATACTGCATGAACGAAGCGGCTGTGCTCCAGCACGCCTTTCTTCACGGGAACCTTAGAAGGGTACTGGAAAATGATATGCTGGCAGAGGAGTGGCACTGCAAGAGCGAACCAAAGGAGCTCTTCTCACTGGTGAGGACGGAGGAGATAGCGGCGCTGAATGCGGAACTCCCCGTTGAGAGAATAAAGCTCATAGCAACGGACGGAGCGGCTAACTACATGAGCGAATGTATCGACAGCATGGACAGCTTCACCTTTGACAAGTTCATGGAATACCACTTCGCTACTTGCGAAAGAGCCGACCTTATGGGCGTTTCAAACCATACACTTGATATACTGAGAAAAATATAAATGATAGAAAGGAAAGATATTATGTCACAGTCA
Organism: Bacillota bacterium; assembly: GCA_029572815.1. GTDB lineage: Bacteria > Bacillota > Clostridia > Oscillospirales > Ruminococcaceae > Ruminococcus. The sequence continues at coordinate 17,610 of JAKPUQ010000009.1, forward strand.
AAAGGACGATTCGGCGTTCACGGCGGTCAGTACATACCCGAAACGCTGATGAATGCGGTCATAGAGCTTGAACAGGCTTACGACCACTATAAGAATGACCCGGATTTCAACCGCGAGCTCACTGAGCTCCTCAATAACTACGCAGGCAGACCTTCTCTGCTTTACCGCGCAGACAAGCTCACAAGGGAACTGGGAGGCGCTAAGATATACCTCAAGCGCGAGGACCTGAACCACACGGGCTCTCACAAGATAAACAATGTTCTCGGTCAGGCTCTCCTTGCAAAGAAAATGGGCAAGACAAGACTTATCGCTGAGACAGGTGCAGGTCAGCACGGCGTTGCAACTGCTACCGCCGCCGCTCTCCTGGATATGGAGTGCGTGGTGTTCATGGGCGAGGAGGACACCAAGCGTCAGGCTCTCAACGTTTACCGTATGAAGCTTCTGGGCGCTGACGTTATCCCCGTAAAGAGCGGTACAGCTACCCTCAAGGACGCTGTTTCCGAGGCGATGCGCGAGTGGACCTCACGTATAACCGATACACACTACTGTCTCGGCTCGGTAATGGGTCCCCACCCATTCCCCACAATAGTTCGCGATTTTCAGGCTGTTATATCACGCGAGGCAAGAGCTCAGATCCTTGAGGCTGAGGGCAGACTTCCCGACGCCGTTATTGCCTGTGTTGGCGGCGGCTCAAACGCTATCGGAAGCTTCTATCACTTCATTCCCGATGAGGGAGTCCGTCTTATCGGCTGCGAGGCGGCAGGCAGGGGTATCGACACCTTCGAGACTGCGGCTACTGTAAATACGGGCAGGATAGGCATTTTCCACGGTATGAAGTCCTACTTCTGTCAGGACGAGTACGGTCAGATAGCTCCTGTTTACTCCGTTTCCGCAGGTCTGGACTACCCCGGCGTAGGTCCCGAGCACGCTCATCTCCACGATATCGGCAGGGCTGAGTACGTTCCGGTTACAGATGACGAGGCGGTAAACGCCTTTGAGTACCTTTCGCGCACCGAGGGTATCATTCCCGCTATCGAGTCGGCTCACGCAATTGCCTACGCTATGAAGCTGGCTCCCACTATGGACAAGGACAAGATAATCATCGTTACAGTTTCGGGACGCGGCGACAAGGACTGCGCTGCCATCGCGCGTTACAGAGGGGAGGATATATATGAGTAATATCAGAGCTGCATTTGAAAACGGAAAGGCATTCATACCGTTCATAACCTGCGGAGACCCCGACCTTGAGACCACCGCAAAGGTGGTAAGGGCGGCTGCGGAGAATGGTGCCGACCTTATTGAGCTGGGCATTCCCTTCTCAGACCCCACCGCTGAGGGTCCCGTTATTCAGGGAGCGAATATCCGCGCACTGGCAGGGGGAGTGACTACGGACAAGGTTTTTGAGCTGGTGAAGGAGCTCCGCAGAGATGTGAAGATACCCTTTGTGTTCATGACCTACGCAAATGTGGTGTTCTCATACGATGCAGAAAGATTTATGGCAAGATGCTGTGAATGCGGAGTTGACGGAATAATTCTTCCCGATCTTCCCTTTGAGGAAAAGGAGGAGTTCTCGGCAGTGGCAAGACAGTACGGAGTTGACCTTATATCGCTGATAGCTCCCACATCCGAGAACCGCATTGCCATGATAGCAAGGGAGGCTGAGGGCTTTATCTACATAGTTTCAAGTCTGGGAGTTACAGGCGTGAGAAGCGAGATAACCACCAATATCGGCGACATCGTAAAGGTCATCAGGGAGAACACCAAGGTGCCCTGCGCAGTTGGTTTTGGTATCTCCAAGCCCGAGCAGGCTCAGAAAATGGCTGCTCTCTCGGACGGAGCAATAGTCGGCTCCGCTATAATCCGCATACTTGAAAAGTACGGTAAGGACGCCGCTCCCTATGTGGGCGAGTACGTCAGGGAAATGAAAGAAGCAGTCGCTAAATCATAATTATGCTTGGCAAAATTATGATTTGAGTTTAGAGTTGAGAGTTGAAAGCTGTGGAGTCGCCTGCGGCGACAATATTTAAATACTGTGAGCGAAGCGAACACATTGACTAACCACTATGCACTAATCACTTTTAGCGCTTGCGGCAAATTCTGATTTATAAAGGAGTTTTAACTATGATCAAGGAAGCAATAGCTAAGATCGTTGACAAGCAGGATCTGACATTCGATGAGGCATACAAGGTAATATCAGAAATTATGGCAGGGGAGACCACTCCCACACAGAATGCTGCCTTTCTGTCTGCACTTTCCACAAAAAGCACTAAGGCGGAGACTATCGACGAGATAACGGGCTGTGCTGCCGCTATGCGTGATGCGGCTATAAAGTTCGAGAATGACATGGATCTTCTTGAAATTGTAGGCACAGGCGGCGACAACGCTCACAGCTTCAATATCTCCACTACCTCCGCATTCGTAACTGCGGCTTCGGGCATAAAGGTTTCAAAGCACGGCAACCGTGCCGCTTCATCACTGTCGGGCACTGCGGACTGCCTTGAGGCTCTGGGCGCAAATATAAGCCTTGACCCCGACAAGTGCAGGCAGCTTCTTGAGGACAGCGGCTTCTGCTTCTTCTTTGCACAGAAGTACCACACATCTATGAAGTATGTGGGTCCTATCCGCAAGGAGCTGGGCTTCCGCACGGTTTTCAATATCCTGGGACCACTGACCAACCCCGCCTGCCCCAGTCACCACCTTCTGGGTGTTTATGACAGCGTCCTCCTTGGACCTGTGGCAGAGGTGCTCATGAAGCTGGGCTCAAAGAACGGCATGGTAGTCTACGGCAAGGATAAGCTGGACGAGATATCCCTCAGTGCTCCCACATCTGTATGCGAGTACAGGGACGGCTGGCTGAAGAATTATGAGATAACTCCCGAGCAGTTCGGCTTTGAGCGCTGTACAAAGGATGACCTCAAGGGCGGTACTCCCGAGGAAAATGCGGCTATAACGCGCGGTATCCTGGCAGGCGACATAAAGGGACACAAGAGGAACGCTGTACTGCTCAACGCAGGCGCTGCTATCTATATCGGCGGAAAGGCTGAGTCCATGGAGAACGGCGTCAGAAGGGCTGCGGAGCTCATCGACAGCGGTGCTGCTCTGGCTGCTATGGACAGATTTATTGCGGAGTCCAACAACTGAGGTGTGCTATGACTATTCTGGATAAGCTTGCCGCTCATGCGGCAGAACGTGTGGAGGCAGCCAAAAAAAGGCTGCCTTCCGGGGATATAAGGCGTCTGGCGCTGGAGCTTCCCAAGGGGGAGTTTGAGTTTGAAAGGGCGCTGAAAAAAGATGACATCGCATTTATATGCGAGTGCAAGAAGGCTTCCCCTTCAAAGGGTGTTATCGCAGAGGACTTCCCCTATCTTGACATTGCAAGGGAGTATGAGGCAGCAGGTGCGGACTGCATTTCCGTGCTTACTGAGCCGAAGTGGTTCCTGGGCAGCGATGAATACCTCCGTGAAATAGCCGAAAACGTGAAGATACCCTGTATCCGCAAGGACTTCACCGTGGACGAATATATGATATACGAGGCAAAGCTCCTGGGAGCAAAGGCGGTGCTGCTCATCTGCTCAATACTGTCGGCTCAGCAGATAAAGGAGTATATCGGCGTCTGCGATGAGCTGGGACTGTCCGCTCTGGTGGAGGCTCACGACGAGGAGGAGCTTCTTATGGCAGTGGACTGCGGAGCACGTATAATAGGCGTAAACAACCGCAATCTCAAGGACTTTTCCGTGGACACGGGCAACAGCCGCCGTCTCAGGGAGCTGGCTCCCTCAGAGGTGAGCTTCGTCTCGGAAAGCGGAGTCCGCACGGCTGAGGATATAAGGCTTCTCCGAGAGGCAGGGGTGAACGCTGTGCTCATCGGTGAGACTCTCATGAGGGCTGCGGATAAAAAGGCAAAGCTCAGAGAGCTGAAAGGGAAGTATGACTAAGATAAAGATGTGCGGACTTCGCCGTACTGAGGATATAGAGTTCGCGAATATGGTAAAGCCCGACTATATCGGCTATGTGTTCGCGGAAAAAAGCAAACGTTATATAACTCCCGAAAAGGCTGCGGAGCTTACAAAGCTGCTGGACGCAGACATAGTGCCTGTGGGAGTTTTCGTGGACGAGACCATGGAAAACGTCATCGCCGCCGTGAAAATGGGAGCCGTGAAAATGGTGCAGCTCCACGGCAGCGAGAGCGAGGACTTCGTATCGGAGCTTAAAAAACGCGGTATTCCCGTAATAAAGGCGTTTCAGGTGGGCTCCGCTGAGGATATCGCCGCCGCAGAGGGCTCCTGCGCGGATATGGTGCTGCTGGACTCGGGAAAGGGCTCGGGGCAGACCTTCGACTGGTCTCTTATCGGCAGTATAAGACGTCCCTACCTCCTTGCAGGGGGGATAACCGCGGAGAATGCTGCTCAGGCAATAAGGCAGCTCCGCCCGTACGGAGTGGACGCAAGCTCCTGCCTTGAGACCAACGGTTTCAAGGACTTTGGAAAAATGTCTGCCTTTGCACAGGCGGTCAGAGAGGCAGAGGAGCAGACTTAAAACTGTCCGCCAGCGGCGTACAAGCGTATTCACCAAAAATACAGTTGTGCAGGTGCCGATTTTTGGCTTTCTGTCAATTGATTTTAACGACAAAAAGGCATATAATATATATTGCTATAAAATTATCAATGTTAAAAGGATGATATATATGAGTAATAAAGTCGTTAAGTTCGGCGGAAGCTCCCTTGCTGACGCCAATCAGTTCAGAAAGGTAGCCGCTATCATAAAGAGCGATGACAAGCGCAGATACGTTGTGCCCTCTGCTCCCGGAAAGCGCTTCTCCGACGATATCAAGGTAACCGATATGCTCTACAAGTGCTGTGAGCTGGCAGGCAGCGGTGTGGACTTCTCCAAGGACTTCCAGATCATAAAGGACCGCTATAACGGTATCATTTCCGAGCTGGGAATAGATATGTCACTGGATGAGGAGTTCGACTCCATCGTCAAGGAGCTGAAAGCACGTCCCGCAAAGGACTTTGCCGCAAGCCGCGGTGAGTTCCTCAACGGCAAGGTGCTGGCAAACTACCTGGGCTTCAACTTCGTTGACGCTGCTGACGTTATCGTTTTCGATACAAACGGAGTTCTTCTCCTTGACGAGACCGTAAAGGCTGTACGCGAGAGACTCAAGGGTCTGGACAACGCTGTTATCCCCGGCTTCTACGGAAGAACTACCGAGGGCTACATAAAGACCTTCTCAAGAGGCGGCTCCGATGTTACAGGCTCAATTATCGCAAATGCAGTAAAGGCTGAGATATACGAGAACTGGACAGACGTTTCAGGCTTCCTGGTAGCCGATCCCAGAATAGTTGACAACCCCGATGTTATCGAGGTCATCACTTACCGTGAACTCCGCGAGCTGGCTTACATGGGCGCTTCCGTTCTCCACGAGGACGCTATCTTCCCTGTACGCTCAGCAGGTATCCCTATCAATATCAGGAACACCAATGCTCCTGAGGACGCAGGTACCATGATCGTGGGCAATGACTACGATTTCAGCAGAGAGAGCCTCAGCCATACTATCACAGGTATCGCAGGCAAGAAGGGCTTCAGCACTATCAACATCGAAAAGGCTATGATGAACAACGAGACAGGCTTCGGTATGAAGGTACTGAAGGTTCTCTATGACAACGGTCTTTCCTTCGAGCATATGCCCTCAGGTATCGACACCATGAGCATTACTCTCAGCACGGAAAAGCTTGCTCCCGTTCGTGACAAGGTAGTCGCTGAACTCCGCAAGGCTGTTGAGCCCGACCACATCGACATCGAGGACGGTATCGCTATCCTTGCAGTAGTCGGACGCAGAATGAAGAACACAAGAGGTACTGTTGCACGTATCTTCGCTTCAATGGCTCATGCGCGCATAAATGTAAAGCTTATCGACCAGGGCTCCAGCGAGCTGAACGTTATCATCGGCGTCAGCGAGAACGACCTCCCCGAGGCGATCCGCAGGATCTACGATATGTTTATAAATTCGGAAAAGCAGTAAAAGAATTATCAGACACCTCTGCCTGTCTCGGGCGGAGGTGTTTTTTATATTCAGCCTGATTCGGTTGACAGTAGCCGCTCGGGCAGATATAATATATGTATCAGGAGGTGGGAGCATGGAAACTGTTATCAGACAACTGAAAGAGGAGGAGTTCGGCGTTCTCGGGGACTTCCTCTATGAAGCAATTTTTATACCCGAGGGCGTGGAGCCACCTCCCGTGACATTATTGAAAAGCCCGAGCTGAGGCTGTATACCGAGGACTTCGGCTCATCGCCACATGATATCGCCTTCGGAGCCTTCCGGGGCGGACGCATAGTGGGTGCGGTTTGGTGCAGGATAATGGATGACTACGGTCACGTTGATGACCTGACGCCCTCACTGGCGATCTCGCTGTATAAGGAGTTACGCGGACAGGGACTTGGGAATGCTCTAATGAAGGCTATTCTCAATGAGCTGCGCAGCCGCGGCTGTAAGCAGGTGTCGCTGGCGGTGCAGAAGGCGAACTACGCCGTGAAGCTTTACCGCTCTCTCGGCTTTGAAACAGTCAGCGAGAACACAGAGGAGTTCATAATGATAAAGAAACTGACGGAGGATATATGAAGGTTCTTATTGCAATAGATTCATTCAAGGGCAGCCTTTCTTCCCTTGAGGCAGGAAGGGCTGCGGAGCGGGGAATACTCCGTGCTATGCCCGACGCTGTTACGGTGGTAAAGCCTCTTGCCGACGGCGGTGAGGGTACTGCGGAGGCGCTTATCACAGGCATGGGAGGAAGGGCTCAGTCTGTCACGGTACATGGCCCTATTGGCAGGAAGATAACTGCGGAGTATGGTATTCTCCCTGACGGCACTGCGGTCATGGAGATGGCTGCGGCGGCGGGACTTACGCTGCTCCATGAAAATGAGCGGGATATAATGGCAGCTTCCACTTATGGTGTGGGAGAGATGATAGGGGACGCTGTCAGCCGCGGCTGCCGCGAATTCATCATAGGTATAGGCGGCAGCGCCACCAACGATGGGGGAGCAGGCTGCCTTCAGGCGCTGGGCTTCGGTCTTCTTGACAGCAAGGGAGAGCCCATAAGCCGCGGTGCAGTGGGACTTGCCGACCTTGCTGAGATAACTGCGGATAATGCGCTGCCTGAACTCAGGGACTGCCATTTCAGAGTTGCCTGCGACGTGAAAAATCCCCTCTGCGGCGAAAATGGGTGCAGCAGGGTGTTTGCTCCTCAGAAGGGAGCGGCTGAGGAGGATATTCCCCTCATGGACGGCTGCCTGAGACACTATGCAGAGCTGATGAAGGGCACTTTTCCACAGGCTGACCCTGACCGCGAAGGAGCAGGTGCCGCAGGAGGCATGGGCTTTACGCTTATGTTTGCCCTTGGGGGGGAGCTGCGCTCGGGAGCAGAGCTGGTCATGGAGGCAACTGCCATGGAGCAGGCTGTGATGCAGGTGGATATTGTGGTGACGGGAGAGGGCTGCCTTGACGGTCAGACCGCCATGGGAAAGGCGCCTGCGGTCATGGCTGCACTGGCGAAAAAGCACGGCAAGCCCGTCATAGCTTTCGGAGGAGCTGTGGGCAGCGGAGCGGAGCTGCTGCGTGAAAAGGGGATAGATGCCTGCTTCTGCATACAGACCCGTCCGTGTACTCTTGCGGAGGCTATGGAAAGAGAAAATGCAGCGGAAAACCTGTCGAAAACTGCAGAGCAGGTCTTCAGTGCCATAAAAATAGTAGGTTCATTAAGTGAATGAAAGAAAATATAGTAGATTGATGATATATTTTTTGCTGAAAACCGCACTTTTTGAACAGTGATATTGCACATTCAGCAATATTCAGCTTGCAATATGCAAAAGCCGATAATATAATGTAGGTAGGAGGGAATTGGGGGAAAACGTGTAAGGCAGCGTTTTCCGTATCGATTCGTTTTATGAGGGAACTGCACTCCCACATAATAAAGAAATTTGTTGTAAGGGACAAATCAGAGAGGAGCTGTACCATTGGGTACAGCTTTTTTCTTTATGTATTTTTAACTACCATGTAGGCGTTATGCTGTGCAGAATGACGATTTTTTTCGGGATGGCACAAAAATATTGACACGGTGTCAGAATAGTGGTATAATATCTATAATGACACGGTGTCAGAATGTCGGCGGGGCAATTTCACATAGCTCTCTTTGTTGTATTGCAGGTTCAAAGGAGGCAGAGCGTTATGCCCCTCCTGCAGCTTCAGATATGCTGCAATTACAATCATATATTCACTTATAAATGCATGATAATCCACGAAGGAGGAAATCACTATGAAAAACTTACCAAAGATCGCTCTCGGTGCATGGGCATGGGGAAATGACGGAACATTCGGCGGAAGCCTTGCATCGGAGACACTACGTCCTGTTTTTGACAAGGCTATGGAAAAGGGACTTTACCTGTGGGATACTGCTTACGCCTACGGAATGGGCACCTCAGAAAAGGTCCTTGCAGGCTTTATAAAGGGCTTGCCCAGAGACAGTTACCTTATCTCCGACAAGTTCACGCCGCAGTGCGTGGACGGAGCTTCCCCCACGGCAATGAGGGACATGATCGAAATGCAGCTTGAACTTATGGAGCTTGACCGCTTTGATATTTACTGGATCCACAATGTCTGGGACGCTCCAAAGTGGACAGAGGAGCTGGCGAAATATTTCGAGGGCAGGGAGAATTTGCCGCTGATAGGTGTCTCCAATCACAACCTTGCGGAGATAAAGCAGGCATCGGAAATACTCAGGGCTCACGGCTTAAAGCTCGGTGCGGTTCAGAACCATTACAGCCTTATAAACCGTTCCTCAGAGCAGTCGGGTATTCCGGACTACTGCAAGGAGAACGGCATCACATTCTTCTCATATATGGTGCTTGAGCAGGGGGCACTTTCGGGCAGGTATGACACTGCGCATCCAATGCCCGCAGGCTCGGCAAGGGCTGAGAGCTATAACCCTGTCCTTGACAAGCTTGAGATCATGAACAGTGCTCTGGGCAGGATAGCTGACAAGTACGGCGTTGGTATCGCACAGGTGCCTGTTGCGTGGGCGATCACCAAGGGAACTCTGCCGATAATCGGTGTAACTAAGGTGAGTCATGTTGATGACGCTGTGAAGGCTGCAGGCATCACTCTCACGGCTGATGAGGTGGCTGAGCTTGAAAGAGTTGCCGATAGTCTCGGACTTAACGTTATACGCTTCTGGGAAAAGGAAATGAAATAAGACAGGTGAGAAATATGAAAAAACTGATACTATCAATAGCGGCTGCAATATGTATGCTCGGTCTGACCGCCTGCGGCAATGCCGGGGACAGCAGCTCTGCGCCGGCAGAGAAAAGAACTCAGGCAGAGACTGTTCAGCAGGATACAGGAGAGGAAAAGCCTTCCGAAGCCGCTGAAGCGGAAAAGACCAGTGACAAGGCTGCTTCAGTACAGAACACGGAGCAGGCTCAGAATACAGACACGAATGAGGACACAGGAAATGATACGATAGTTGTGTATTTTTCCGCAACAGGCACCACAAAGGGAGTTGCAGAGCGTATCGCAAGCACCTCTGGTGCTGATATATTTGAGATCATTCCATCCGAGCCCTACAGCGACGCGGACCTTGACTGGAATGACAAAAAAAGCCGCACCACTATCGAAATGAACGATCCTGATGCGCGCCCTGCCATTGCAAATGATAATGTCGTTCTGGACAGCTACACTACCATATATATCGGCTATCCCATATGGTGGGGAGACGCGCCGAGAATAATGAGCACCTTTGTTGAGGCGCATGACTTTGACGGAAAGACGGTCATTCCGTTCTGTACATCGGGCGGCAGTTCCATTGGCAGAAGCGGTGAAAATCTTGCTTCCCTGGCTGGCAGCGGAAACTGGCTGGCAGGCGGCAGACTTGACGCAGGTATCTCCGAGAGCGGTATACAGGACTGGATAAACAGCATGAACTGAACAAGGAGGGACTGTTATGCAGACTAAGGCCACAGATATCATCAAAAGGATAGTCGATGTTGTGCTGACAGTCCTTTTGCTGTTTTTGATGGCATTTCAGGTCACAGGGGACGTGCTCCACGAATGGCTGGGCATAGGTATGACGGCGACACTTGTGCTCCACCATATCCTGAACCGCAAATGGTACAAGGCGGTGTTAAAGGGAAAGTATTCGCCCTATCGTATTGCAGTGACGGCAGTGAACACCATGCTGCTCGTGTCTATGGCAATAACGGCGCTCAGCGGTATGTCCATGAGCGGTCACGCAGTGCCGTTTATGTACGGGCTTATCAATGTAATGACCGCGCGGACGCTTCACCTTGCCATGTCCTACTGGTCCTTTATCCTTATGGGAGTCCATATAGGACTGCACATGAAAGCTATGACCGCAAAAATGCCGCAAAAGGGCAGGCTTGTATTCAAGGCGGTGCTGAGCTGTGTGTCTGGCGCAGGGTTCTGGCTGCTTATAAGAAGCAATATCACAAGCTATATCTTTTTCAGAGCGCACTTTGCATTCCTTGACTACACCACGGCAAAGTGGATCATCATTCTGCAAAATCTTGCAATGCTGGTGTTTTTTGTTCTTGCAGGTTATGCACTGTCTGAGATCACTCAGAAGAACAGTGATAAGAAATATACACCGAAGCCGCTTATATGGCCGGCGATCGCGGTTATCATCGGGGCTGTACTGAATTTTACACTGAAATAGAAAAACGCAGAAAGCCTCGCCTGCGGAATGTTCAGATATGGAAAATGAACGGTCGGTGTATATGAAAAAGGCGGCACAGAGAGAGTTCTCTGTGCCGTTTCGCATTATTAGGCATATATATTCTTTTTATTCTCCTGCCCCCCTATGTCTGCATGGCATCAAGTATATAGGACGGAGGGGCTCTCCCACAGCTTTCACGCAGATGCAGTCCTTGTACTTCTTGCAGCAGCTTCTGCCGGATATAGAATATTTGCAGAAATGTCACCAGCCTTGATTTTATCCTGTTTATGCGTTATAATTAGTAATAATGAAATGATGAATGGAGCTGTAAAAATGGACAGATCATCAAAAATAGAACTTACTAATATGTGCCTTATTTATGATGACAAGCGTGTTCTTGTGCAGGAAAAACAGGGACTGAAGGAAAAATACAAGGGCGGTCTCGTCTTTCCGGGCGGTCACGTTGAGCCCGATGAATCGCTTCTGGATTCTGTTATCTGTGAAATGAAAGAGGAAACAGGACTGACGATACATAATCCGCAGCCATGCGGCTTTAAGGACTGGATACTGGAGGACGGTACTCGTTACATTGTTCTGCTCTATAAAACAGACCATTTTGAAGGTGAGCTGAAGAGCTCCGAAGAAGGCAGAGTTTTCTGGCTTGACAGATCAGAAATAGAAAATGCAAATCTGATCTGGAATATGCGTGAGCTAATGCAGATCTTTGAGACTGACAGCTTCAGCGAATTCTTCTTCAGGATACAGAATGGCTCATATAAAGGACAGTTATTAGGATAATTTACATCAGACACAGTATCATGAAAATGTTTCGGGAGGTTGCAATGCAAAAGTTTTTGTTTAGTCCCATAGAGGACCATACATACAGCATAGTCGGATATGAGGGGGATGAGGCGAATGTTGTTATCCCTGACAACTATGGCGGAACAAAAGTGACAGTCATTTGCGATAAAGTATTTACAGGACATAGTGAAATAGTTTCAGTGGCAGTACCCGATACAGTAACTGATATGGGCGAGTTTGTATTTGAAGGTTGTTATAACCTGAAAAGCATAAGGCTTTCTTCAGAGCTGCGGTATTTATGGGGATATACATTCTGCCGCTGCGGTGTCGAAGAAATAGTGCTTCCGGATAAACTGAGATCAATTCCGCCTTTCGCATTCAAGGAATGCAAAAAACTGAAAAGGGTAGTTTGCGGTACTGATATGAAGAAGATCTATTCATGGGCGTTCGCCGGCTGTGAAAGCCTTAAAGAAGTTATTCATAAGGACGATGTCGAGATAAGTCCTGATGCCTTTAAGGATAAAGAACTGAATAAGCAATGAAAAAGAGACTAAAAACAGCTGTTTCGCTCTTTTTTTCAGGAGGTCAATTTTTGCCGAGCAATCTCTTGTAAATCTCATGATCGTACTCCGTGAATATGTTGAAGATCACCTGTATATCCATGCTTTTTCGGAATTCCCTGACGGTACGGACAGCAATTTCCGCCGCCTTATCCTGAGGAAATCCGAACACTCCCGTTGAGATACAGCAGAAAGCTATCGACTGCACATTGTTTTGCACAGCGATCTCCAGACAGCTTTTGTAAGAGCTTTCCAGCAGCCTGCAATGCTCTCCGGTGAGCCGTCCCTGCACTATCGGTCCCACGGTGTGTATCACATAGTCGCAGGGCAAATTGTAGGCAGGAGTGATCTTCGCCTTGCCTGTGGGTTCGGCCTGACCTTGTGCCTCCATTATCTGACCGCACTTGTAACGCAGACGCACGCCTGCAAAGGTGTGTATACAGTTGTCGATACAGCTGTGGCAGGGCTGCCAGCAGCCGGTCATTCCCGAATTTGCGGCATTGACGATAGCTCCGCATCGAAGCGTGGTGATGTCGCCTTGCCAGAGGTAAATGCCTTCCTCTACAGGTGTCAGATCGGCAATATCCGTGATACCCTTGCTCTCAGTCAATTCTGTTAGATATTCGTCCTCGGCTTGCAGAAAGTCATCACCTGCTTTCACAGCAGGACGGATATTCACAAGGCTTCGGTAAAGCCGGAATTTGTCCTCTTCATTTTCGGGTATATCTATTCCGTCAACGTCATTTCGCTCGGAAAGCAGATAGTTTATAAGGAAATCAATTTTGTTCATGTAAGCACCTCGCTTAAATCATAATTTTGCGAAGCAAAATTTTGATTTACATTTGCAGGCCTCCAATGGAGCATCCGATTTTTAGTCAAAGTAAAATAAATCCTCAAACTTCTTATCAAGGGCTATGCACAGTATCAGCGCCAGCTTTGCCGT
>JAKPUQ010000024.1 GCA_029572815.1 Bacillota bacterium
ACCTGTGGTCTGCATAGTCGCTGTGGCGGTGATGTGTGTTCTACGCACTTCATCAAACAGTATCTTATTGAAGCCACGGTGCTTGCCGATATTCAGGCGAAAAGCCGTATGGTACTGCGTGAAGCAGATGCAAAAGCAAGATTTATGGCATACAAGTCCAGGCAGCACGAAAATCGTTCCGCTGAGGAAAAGAAGCGTGAAGCTGAGGTCAAGAAAAGACTTGATGAGCTTGACAAGCTGATTCAGGGTATCTATGAGGATAAAGTCCTCGGTCGTGTTCCCGAAGATGTTTGTATCAATCTGCTTGAAAAGTACAGCACTGAAAAGAAGTCGCTCTCTGCGGAGTACGAAGTGATCTTGGAGCGTGAAAAGACTGACAAGCAGGACGAAGCCGATGTGGACGAGTTCATGAGCCGCCTGCGTAAGTATGCAGGAGCTACGGAGCTTACAAGAGAAATGTGCCTTGACCTGATCGGCTATGTGACTGTTGATGAAAACATGGGCCGCACTAAGCCCCGAAAAATACACATCTACTACAAGTTCCTTGATAAGGAGCTTGCTGACAAGCATAACGCCCTTGCGTGAGTGAGGGCGGTTTATTCCAACAATTTATAGTGTCCATAAGTGTTCCTTACATTGTTCAGGAAAAATACCTGGTCTTCGGCATTTTCCGCAGAATAGTTGATAAGCACATAGAACACATGACCGTCCTTTGTAGTCACAGCGATGAACTGCATTTCTTCGCTGTTATACACGATTCTTTCGGACTTGATAAGAGTAGCGTTTCCGTCAGTATCATAGTAGGAATCACCGAAATAGTCAGGCTTGACCTCAGTTGTATCAGCTTCGGCAAGCTCACTCATGACCTCACGGAACTTCTCCATATCATCGGATTCATCTGAAACAGAAGAAGTCTCCTCAATATCGGAGCTTTCTGCTGTATCTGCGGTGGTTTCGGTAGTATCTGCCGAGCTGTCTTCATCGACCGCAGTAGTCTCCGCTGTATCCTCTCCGGCAGAAGCCCTCTCAGCGGCAGAAGCGGTAATACCGCCTACACTTGCTGTTGCAAGCATGAAAGCTGCCATCATGGCACTAATCATTCTTGTTTTCATCATCGTCCTCCTCAGAGTAAAATCTCATTTGATCTTCATATTCACCGTCATTGCCTTTGCCGAGATCGTCAATATCATCATCGGTCATTCCACGAGCCTTCATGTTCTGAATCTGCTCATGTTCTCTGGCGAGGACGGTTTCTAATTCCTCTCCCTGACAATTCAGCTTTTCGCAGAGCGAGAGGTAACGCAGCCTGTCAATTTCGGAGAGAAGCCGTCTGCGTTCCTCTGTATCACGCTTGATATTTCGTTCAAGCTGCTCTACTTTCTTGCTGAACTTTTCGATTCTTGTATCGTATAGACCCATTCAGCACCTCCGTCAATACAGCACAAGTCGAGGATCAATGTAGTCCCAACCGTAGCCGTCCGTGTCTATATAAATGTGGAAATTCACATTTCCTGCTGTTGTTTTTGCGAACTCCTGTCCGTCATTGACCGTATCGCCCTCAGAGAAACCGCTCAGAAGCACAGCATTTGCAATGGTGACTTCCGTATCCCGTTCAGTACCGCCTGTACCGTCATACCAATACTCCACATCGTCCTTGCGGACAGTGATCTTGTTTTCATCGGTATTCACATCAGTGATCTTACCTTTGAAGGGAGCTTTGAGCTTATCGCCATTGGTGCAGTACACCTTGATACCCTGATACAGCCCGTCGCTATCTTCATTCCAGCCTGTCATTTCATAGCCGAACTCTCGTTTCAGCGAGTAATCACGGATCGTAGCACCTGGAAGAAGATTATGCAAAGTCTGATGATTACCGTACATTGAAGCTGTACCGTCCGTACCGATCAGCAGACTGTAATACTGCAAGCGTTCATCGGAATGTGACATACTGCCGAGTTTATCGGCAATGACCTCATCAAAGGTCTTGTTCTGCTTTACGTTATAGTAGAGCTTGCACTCCGTTTTCCACTTGTATTTCTCATAGTAGGCGTACATACAGACATCGTTCAGACCGCTGTTCCAGATATGGGTATCTGTCGGAGATACCAAGAACCAAGCATCTGTGCCGTCCCAACCCCAAAAGCTGCGGTCGTGACGTTCTCCGCCGTGCAT
>JAKPUQ010000103.1 GCA_029572815.1 Bacillota bacterium
ATAACTGCGCCGTACCAGTTTAGAATATTGACACCGATGATGATTGAGAGCATCACGCTGGAGCGTGAGCGAGATACCGCCGACCGAAGCGGCGGTGAGAGATGTCGCATTCGCTCCACGAATTCGCTGACGGAGCATCGAAAGCCTGAGCGGAAAGAAACGCTCAGGCGAGAAAAAATGCGCCATAGCGCAACAAAAATAACAAGCATTGTATTTTGCGCCGCACAGCGAGCGAAAATACCAAATGCTTGTTGGGAACACCCCAAGCCCCGAAATGACCGCACAGCGGTCATAAAAAAATCGGCTTACGCCGAAATGAATACAAAGGAGACACCACTATGGAAAATGCAAAACGCAAGAGAGGCAGACCGCCCAAGCGCAAGGCTATGGAGTTCGAGGGTATGACCTATGAGGGAGCAATCAACAATGCTCTGGATAAAGAGGTAGCTGCCGAGCTTGACGATACCCTTGCACACAAGTCCGAGGACGAGCTTAACGACGATGAACGCAAGTATCTGAAACGAAAAAGGGAGAAGAAGTCCTACACGCTGAATGTCAGGTTCACGGAATCGGAAATGCAGGATATTCTTGCAAGGTGTGAGCAGTACGGCTACAAGAACAAGACCGAGTATATCCGTGACTGCGTTCGAGCAAGGGTTGATCTCACTCCCGACCGTTCCGAAATTGCCGAATGTAATCGCCTGATGAAACGCATCGGAGCGAACATCAACCAGATACTTGTCCGACTTTACAGCACAGGTCACATATATGCCGAGGATATTACCGAGATAAAGAAAGGAGTAAACGAGATTTGGCATACACTTCTATTCATACGATCCGAGCAACAGTCAGCGCAGCGATCGCTTACATCACAAACGGAGATAAGACCATCGACGGTTTATATGTCAACTCTTATGCTTGCCGAAGCGACAGTGCAGGAGCAAGCGAGGACTTCCGAGCCGTCCGAGGAACAGGAACAGGACGCACCCAAATCCTTGCCTACCACATGATACAGAGCTTTGCCCCTGATGAAGTCACACCCGAACAGGCTATGCAGATCGGTGAGGAGCTTTGCGACCGCTATCTGAAAGGCGATTATCAGTATGTGATAGCTGTCCACCATGATAAGTCGCATCTGCACTGTCACATCATTTTCAACAACACAAATTTGTATAACGGACTCAGCTTTACCACCGAGCATAATCAGGGTAGGAAGTCGGAA
>JAKPUQ010000107.1 GCA_029572815.1 Bacillota bacterium
CAGCAAGTCGGGCGATGATGCCGACAGTGGCTCTGCCGATGATGAATTTGTCGGGCAGACTTCTTTCTTCGGAGATAATTCCTACAAGGATTAAAATATTTCCGACAACAAAACGATAGCTGTGTAAGGAGCGGCAGCAATGCCGTTCCGCACGGCTGTATATGAGGGCAGAGAGATAAAGCGAAACCCTCAAACCTAAAAGCATAGAAACAGACAAGCTAAAGGAGAAAAATTCGCTATGAATGAAACTACAACTGCCGCTGTTGCGGTATCGGGAAGTGTGTCCGAGTATCATATCGGGCATACGATTTACAGAGTGAAAACTGTCTTTAACCCAGCTTTTCGGGAGAGCCTGAGCGATATTATTGCAAGGCTCATCACAGAGGACTGTGAGAAAATGCTCGGTGAATCCGGACAAGAACAGGACAGGCAAGCTGTTTGATTTTGGAATATCGGCGCATTGAAAAAAGAGACAAGGTGCGCTATAATGATAATAGCTTGCTGTATCCTGTCGGAAAGTGAGGTTAAAATGACAGACAAGATAACAGCTTTATACTGCCGTCTTTCGCAGGACGATATGTTGGACGGCGAGAGCAACAGTATCACCAACCAGAAGGCAATCCTCCAGAAATTCGCTGAGGATAACGGCTTTCCAAATCCGACTTTCTATGTCGATGACGGAGTGAGTGGCACGACTTGGGAGCGTGACGGCTTCAAAGCAATGATGGCTGACATTGAGGACGGCAAGGTCGCTACGGTTATTACCAAAGACCTTTCAAGGCTCGGTCGTGACTACCTGAAAACAGGTGAGCTGATTGAAATGGTGTTTCCTGACTACGATGTTCGCTACATTGCTGTGAACGATAATGTCGATACGGCAAAGTCCGAGAACGAACTGCTTGCTTTCAAAAATATCTTTAATGACTGGTACGCTCGTGACTGCTCAAAGAAAATTCGTGCGGTGTTCAGGGCGAAAGGTCAATCGGGCAAGCATCTGTGTCCGCCCGTGTACGGCTACAAGAAGTCCGATACCGACAAGAACTTGTGGGTAATTGACGAACCTGCCGCTGAGGTGGTACGCAAGATTTTCAAGCTCTGCATTGACGGCTATGGTCCGGTGCAGATTGCCCGTATCTTGACCGAACAGGGTATCCCTACGCCGACTGCCTACGCTCTTTCTCAGGGCAGGGACAATGGCAGACACAACGCTAAGACTTATCGTTGGGGAGCAAACACGATTGCCCATATCCTTGAACGCTACGAATACTGCGGTCATACGGTCAATTTCAGAACGAAAATGAAGTCCTACAAGGTTCACAAGATAGTGTATAATCCGCAGGACGAGTGGCAGATTTTCGAGAATACGCAAGAGCCTATCATCAGCCAGCAGACCTTTGACTTGGTGCAGGAGCTTCGCAAGCACAAGCGCAGACCGCAACGCTCTGAGGTGGTCAATCCCTTTGCAGGAATGGTGTACTGTGCAGACTGCGGAGAGAAGATGTACCTGAGCCGCCGTAAGAATGAGCGTCCTGAACAGGAACACATGAGATGCTCCACCTATGCAAAGGAACAGGACAAATGCACCGTCCACTATATTCGCACTTGTGTACTCAACGAAATTGTCCTCGGTGAGCTGAACAAGCTCCTGACAATGGTGAGGGAGAACGAGGAGGAGTTTATCCAGACCGCTATGAGCAATTCCGTTCAGCGTAAATCCTCGGAGCTTACAAAAGCAAAGAAAACGCTGAAACAGGCACAGAAGCGTATTGCTGAACTGGATAAGCTGTTCACAAGGCTCTATGAGGACAATGTTCTCGGCAGAATTTCGGACGAGCGTTTCACGATGATGTCGGCAGGATATGAGGAAGAACAGGCAAAGCTGAAAGCAA
>JAKPUQ010000120.1 GCA_029572815.1 Bacillota bacterium
TTCACAGATTTCTTTGCCTTTTTACGCTCCACAAAGCCCGTGGCAATCAGCTTTTCGATAATACCGGCTCTCGTTGCAGGGGTTCCCAAACCCTTACGCTCGGCATCTTCGGGCATTTCCTTTGCGCCTGCTACCTCCATAGCAGAGAGCAAGGAGTCCTCGGTAAAGTGTGCCGGAGGCTTGGTGGTTCCTTCCTTGATTTCGGAGCTTGCCACGGTCAATTCGTCGCCGTTATGGAGTTCGGGCAGCACCTTGTCGGTCTGTTCCTTTTCGTTGTAAGCTTTCCAACCCACGTTGGTAATCGTCTTGCCCTTGGCGGTAAAAGCGGTGCTGCCGCAGATGATTTCAGCGATGGTTTCACGGAACCGGTATGCCTCGCTGACTGCACGGAGTACCTGCTTTGCAATCATCGTGAGAATTTCACGCTCTCCTGCAGGCAGAATGTTCAAATCGGTCTTGGCGGCAACCGTTGTAGGGATAATAGCGTGGTGGTCTGACACCTTTTTGCTGTTGCAGATCTGCTCACGCAGAACTACAGCAGGTGCAGACACTTTGCAAATACCAACCGAGCAATCGACCACGGCATTTACGCCGTCTGACATATCATCGGTGAGATAACGGCTGTCGGTTCGGGGATAAGTGCAGAGCTTCTTTTCATAAAGGCTCTGAACGTAATCGAGGGTCTGCTGTGCGGTGTAGCCGAGCTGACGATTCGCTTCTCTCTGGAGCGTGGTCAAATCATAGAGTGCCGGAGCTTTCTCGCTCTTTTCCTTGCTTGTAACGGACTCCACCACAACAGGTTCGTTTGCTTTAGGAATGACCGCCTCCGCATCGGACTTTTTCTTGAACTTCTCGCTTGCGGCTGTAAACGAACCGAAGTCAAGCTCTGACGTGTAGAAGGGTTCGGGCTTGAACGCTCCAATATCCGCTTCACGCTGAACGAGCAGAGCGAGGGTCGGAGAAACCACACGACCGACATTCAAAGTACGGTGATACAGTACGGAGAACAAGCGAGTTGCGTTGATACCGACGAGCCAATCTGCCCACTCACGGCATCGGGCGGCGGCAAAGAGGTTGTCGTACTCCTTGCCGTCCTTTAACTCTCGGAAGCCCTGGGCGATAGCGGCGTCCTCCATAGAGGAAATCCAAAGGCGATAGATGGGCTTTTTGCATCCGCACATCTGGTAGATGTTGCGGAAGATAAGCTCGCCCTCACGCCCTGCATCGCAGGCGTTGATAACGTCTGACACGTCGGCACGGTTCATCAGCTTTTTCAGCGTTTCAAACTGGCTATACTTATCACGGGGGATTTTGTACTTCCAGTTGGCAGGAACGATAGGAAGGTCGTCATATCTCCACTTGGCGTATTTTTCATCGTAGGTGTCGGCATTGGCAAGCTCGCAGAGATGACCGAACCCCCAGGATACGATATAGTCACGCCCCTCCATGTAGCCGTCCTTGCGGTCTTTTGCCCCAAGAACGGCTGCGATGGAAACTCCAACGGAAGGTTTTTCAGCAATTACAAGTCTTTTTGTCATAGGCGTCTTTCTCCTTATCTTTGTTGTGGGCTTTTTCACGCTCCTTGTTTTCGTGGAGCTTTTTCAGATATTTCTCAAAGGC
>JAKPUQ010000122.1 GCA_029572815.1 Bacillota bacterium
TTACCTGTCGGTGATGTGGTGAGCCGCCGCAAATTCACCTCACTCCGTCGCCTACGGCTCCTACATGAGGTGAATTTGCCATTATCTGCTTAACATCTTATTTTTTGAGGGTTAGTGTCCAAGATCATTGACAAGTGTACACAAAGTTGTTGCATGGCGTGAAATACCACTTGCAATTAATGCTTTAACGTGATATAATATAGGTTGTAGGATTTTTCACAATAGAGTCAAGAGGATAATTATGAAAAATATCAAGATAATCACAGGCCACTACGGAAGCGGAAAGACCAATTTCTCCGTAAACCTTGCGGTAAAAGCCGCAGCGGAGGGCAAGTCCGCAGCCATAGTCGACCTTGACATAGTAAACCCCTATTTCCGTACCGCGGATTTCAAGGACCTCTTTGAGGAAAAGGGCGTAAGACTTATCGCTCCCGACTTCGCAAGGAGCAATCTGGATATTCCCTCCATACAGTTCGACGTGGTCGAGCTTGCAATGGACGAGGACTGCCTCATTATCGACGTCGGCGGCGATGACGCAGGAGCTGTTGCCCTGGGACGCTACGCCGAGGCTTTAGAGCAGTTCAAAGACAATATCGAGATGTATTACGTCATAAATCAGCGCCGCTACCTCACCAATACGGCTGAGGAGGTCACAAAACTGATGTACGAGATAGAGGCTGCCGCCCGTATGAAGCATACGGCAATAGTCAACAACACCAATCTCGGCGTGGAGACAAGCCTTGAGATAATCGAGGAGTCTCGCAGCTTCGCCGAGGAAACATCAAGGATAACAGGACTTCCCGTTATCTGTACTGTATATCCCGAGGAGATCGCCCCGCTTTCTGATAAGCCCGACGTTTTCCCCGCAAAGATATATGTTAAGCCCGTCTGGGGCTGAGCAAGAATGCATAATTCATAATGCATAATGCATAATTGTCGGAAAAACGGCATTCCGTATATTTCCCCGTCAGCATTGATTATGAATTATGAATTGTGAATTATGAATTAATCTGAAAGGAGCGAAGGGTGTATGGAAAAGATGACAGTTATTACCGAGCGCTGCAAGGGCTGCGGACTGTGTACAGCTGCCTGTCCCAAGAAGATCGTTGTTCTTCAGAAGGAGCATCGTAACAAGAAGGGATATTTCTATGCGGAATGTACCGACCAGTCAGCTTGTATAAGCTGCGCAATGTGCGCGACTATGTGTCCCGACTGCGCTATCGTTATTGAAAAATGATCATTATAATGTGAAAGGAGCTGTTCAGCTTTGGAAAGAAATCTTATGAAGGGTAACGAAGCGCTGGCAGAGGCTGCTATCAGAGCAGGCTGTAAATGCTTCTTCGGCTATCCGATCACTCCTCAGACAGAGCTTGCCGCTTATATGGCAAAGCGTATGCATAAGGCAGGCGGCGTATTCTTACAGGCAGAGTCCGAGATCGCTGCTATAAATATGGTACTGGGCGCAGCATCAACAGGCGTCCGTGCAATGACATCTTCATCATCACCCGGAATCTCGCTCAAGAGCGAGGGCGTTTCCTATATCGCAGGTTCCGACCTTCCCGCAGTTATCATCAACGTAGAGAGAGGCGGCCCCGGTCTGGGCGGTATCCAGCCATCACAGGCTGACTACTGGCAGGCTACAAAGGCTCTCGGCCACGGTGACTTCCAGCTTCTGGTATACGCTCCTGCTTCCGTACAGGAAATGGTAGACTACGTTGTAAAGGCATTCGACCGTGCCGATAAGTACCGTATGCCCGCAATGATCCTGGCAGACGGCCTCCTCGGACAGATGATGGAGCCTGTTACATTCCCCGAGATCAATCCCGACGCTTACGATAAGAGCGGCTGGGCTGCAAACGGCCACAAGATGAAGAGAGAGCACCACATCATCAACTCACTCTACCTCAAGCCCGATGAGCTGGAGAACTCCATCATCGACCGTTATAAGAGATACGATATCATCAAGGAAACAGAGACAGAAGCTGAGCTCTACCTCACAGAGGACTGCGACATTCTCGTATGTGCATTCGGCGCAACAGCAAGAGTCGTAAAGTCTGCTGTAAACGATGCAAGAGCACAGGGCATCAAGGCAGGTCTCTTCCGTCCCAAGACACTGTGGCCCTTCCCCGTAAAGGAGATCAACGAGGCTGCAAAGAGTGCTAAGAAGCTTCTCAGCGTAGAGATGTCAATGGGTCAGATGGTAGACGATATCAGACTTGCTATCAACTGCTCAAAGCCTGTAGAGTTCTTCGGAAGAACAGGCGGCGTTATCCCCACACCTGCTGAGGTACTGGGCGAGATCAAGAGAATGGGAGGTGCCCTCTGATGGCTGTAGTATTTGAAAGACCCAAGTCGCTCATCGACGTTCCTACACATTACTGCCCCGGCTGTACACACGGTATAGTTCACAGAATTCTCTGTGAGGTCATCGACGAAATGGGTATCGAGGGCGATACAATAGGCGTATGTCCTGTTGGCTGCTCTGTAATGGCATATGATTACTTTAACTGTGATATGATCGAGGCTGCACACGGACGTGCTCCGGCTGTTGCAACAGGCGTTAAGCGTACAAACCCCGATAAGTTCGTATTTACATATCAGGGCGACGGCGACCTTGCAGCTATCGGTACTGCCGAGACTGTTCACGTTGCTACAAGAGGCGAGAATATCGTCGTTATCTTCATCAACAACACAATTTACGGTATGACAGGCGGACAGATGGCTCCTACCACGCTCCCCGGTCAGGTAACACAGACAACTCCCTTCGGAAGAAGCCCCGAGCTTGCAGGCTATCCCGTAAAGGTATGTGAGATGCTCTCAACACTGACAGGTACTGCTTATGCAGAGCGTGTTGCAGTTGACAGCGTTCCCCACATCAAGGCTGCAAAGAAGGCTATCCGCAAGGCATTCGAGAACCAGAAGGCAGGCAAGGGCTTCTCCATCGTAGAGGTACTTTCCACCTGCCCCACAAACTGGGGACTTGCCCCTCTTGACGCTATCAAGAGACTTCAGGACGAAATGATCCCATACTATCCTCTCGGCGTTTACAAGGACGTAGAAGAGGGAGTATTCCCCAAGACAGAAGGAGGTAATGAGTAATGGCAACCACAGAGATCCTTCTTGCAGGCTTCGGCGGACAGGGTATCCTTTTCGCAGGAAAGATACTTGCATACTGCGGACTTATGGACAATAAGGAGCTTTCATGGCTTCCCTCATACGGTCCCGAGATGAGAGGCGGTACCTGTAACTGTTCAGTTACCATCTCCGATGATCCTATCGGTTCACCCCTCGTTCTCACACCTCACCTCCTCATTGCAATGAACCAGCCTTCATTCGACAAGTTTGTAAGCTGTGTACGTCCCGGAGGAAAGGTATTCTTCGACAGCACAATGATCGAGCCCGAGACAGACAGAACAGACATCGAGCTGTACGGTATCCCCTCACAGCAGATGGCTGACGACAACCAGCTCAAGGGCGGATCAAACATCATTCTCCTCGGAAAGCTTCTGAAGGAGACCAATATCTGCTCACTCGAGACAATGCAGAAGGCTATCGAGAAGGTAGTACCGCCCAAAAAGGCAGCACTCATTCCCAATAACTTCAAGGCTATCGAGCTTGGCATGAACGCATAATAAAAAGGCTATCGGTTTTTACCGATAGCCTTTTCTTGTAGGGGCGGCGGAGCGCCGCCTGCTATAAACGTGAAATAATCGGAGCGCCGTATGAGACGCTCCGACTTTCAACTTTTAACTTTCAACTCTCAACTTACATAAACAGTCCCACCAGGAAAGCCGCTCCCGAGG
Source organism: Bacillota bacterium (assembly GCA_029572815.1). Classification (GTDB taxonomy): domain Bacteria; phylum Bacillota; class Clostridia; order Oscillospirales; family Ruminococcaceae; genus Ruminococcus. The sequence goes on from JAKPUQ010000122.1 coordinate 3,804, forward strand.
CAGCCAGAGCCACCACGATAAGGGGCATCTCGAAGAACGCCAGAGCCACAGCCACGGCAGTTCCCGCAATGGCTGTCCAGATATTGTGGGTGGTGTAGAAGATAGCGGGAATGGTCATGGCGCTGAGCACCGCATAGGGGATATAGTACAGAAAGCTGCGGAAGAACCGCGACTTTATCTTCTTGCGGAAGAAGGTGAAGGGTATCATTCGTATGAGGTAGGTGACGCCTGCTATAACGATGATGTAGACAGCGATACTCATTCTTCAGCCTCCTCGTCCTTAACGGGGAATATGAAGGCAGCCGCAGCTGAAGCTGCAACAGCGGAGATGATTATAGCGAAGCCGTCACTGACCATGGGCAGGCAGTACCTGAACACCACGCTTAGTGCAGCTGCCATAGCTATGACAAAGAGAACGCTGTGCTGCTTTTTTGCAGGGGGTATGATGATAGCGATGAACATACCGTAGAGGACTATCTCCATAGCCTTGCTGACGGATAAGGGGAGCAGCTCACCTGCCGCCGCTCCCAGAGCCGTACCTGTGACCCACCCCACGGCGGCAATGAGTATCATGCCGTACATATAAGCAGGGGTCAGGGGAGCCTTCTGTGCGGAGCACACCGCGAATATCTCGTCGGTTATGCCGTATGAAGCCATGAGCCTGTGAGGAGTTGTAAAGCGCTTGTCCAGCTTCTGAGAGAGTGACAGCGCCATAAGGGAATATCTTATATTTATAGTAAGCTGGAGCAGTATCATCTCGATGATAGTGCCGCCTGCTGCGATAACGTCTATGCCTGCCTTCTGACCTGCCGACGTAAGGTTTGACGCGGAGATTATTGACGCCTGGAATACCGAGAGTCCCGCCTTGCTGACGGCGAGGATACCGAAGCCGAAGGACACAGACAGGTATCCGAGGCAGATAGGTATACCGTGGGACATACCGCGTAAGAAGCTGTTTTTCAAGTTTATACCTCCGATGTGGGGGACATTATAGATTTGTCCGACAACTTTACCATTATAACATAATCGGCAATTTCAGTCAATAGCCCGTAATATAAAGGTATCTCAGGAGGATAAAACGAAAAAGGGACGCCTGTGCGCCCCGAATAAGTGCTATGTACAATGCCGTCACTTGAAACGGCTCTTGAAGCCCGATTTGTCCAGGGCTGTGCCTGCTGCAACGTACAGCACCGTACTTGCGGCTATCTGAACAAAATAGGCAGGAGTTTGTGTGAAGGCTGCGATGATGCCTGACGCTGAGAGCCCTTTCGTGATAACGAAGCCCTCATAGAGACTGTATCCCACAACGCAGATGATGAATGAGGGGATAATTGCCAGGAGATTACGCTTTGTGACTATCTTATCGCTTTTGTTTGAGAAGAACATGGCGGTCAGTGCTTTTATGATAACGGTAGCAGGTATCCATATGGGATAGCCCGAGAGCCCGTCTGCCAGAGCTCCGCCGATAATTCCCGAGGCGACAGCGTATGGCATGGGGAGTATGCAGGCTGAGAGGTAGATGAGACCGTCGCCTGCGTGGGTGTAGCCCGAGCCCGTAGGCACATGGATATAGGCGGTAAAAACGAATATCAGAGCTGAGAAGAGTCCCGTCATGACTATTCTTTTCAGCTTTTCGGAAGAATTTGCGCGGGTCATAGCTATACCTCCTTAATATATAAGACCGATATGTTTTTTGGATTTTCACTATTATAGCATTGAAGCGGTACAAATTCAAGAGCTTTTTTCACCAAATCTCACAAACCAAAAAGGCTGTAAAATAGGACAGATAACGTATAAGCTCCGACTATACGTGGCAATAAGAAAGGAGCAGAACGGGAGTTTCCCCGTACTGCTCCTTTATATTATCTGTGGTGACTGCTGTGGCTGATACTTCCGCCGTGGGAGTGTCCGCCGCCTCCGCCTCCGCGGAAACCGCCGCCTCCGCCCGATGAGGACTGTATCCTGTGCTTGGTGATATATGAACGTATGAGCACATCGGAATTTTCGGTAAATCTTACGTCGCTGTTTGCGAGGTAGATACCGGGATTGGTCTTGCTCTTGAACTTATATCTGCTCCTTGAGGCGAGGTATATGATAAGTGCCACCAGACCGCCTGTCAGCTCTGCAAAGATACAGATGAAGAGCTTCTTCATAGGAGGCTTGCTCTTTGTGATGTAGAGCTTGCCGTTCTTTGTGTAGGTATAGGTGGGGACATCTGCCGTGTCGTCGTGGAACTGCTCCGACCTGTCGGGATCGCTGTAATTGGAGATCAGAAGGGGGCAGAAATGAGTTATCGCATTGGATATCTGGTCGGGATAAACGGGGCCCGAAGAAGGCGGGAGAAATTCGTCCAGAGAGAAGAAAATGCTCTGGCACACGCTTTCCGTATAAATGAGGGAAGCCTTTCCGCTCTTTGCGATGTCATCGCAGGCAGGGCTTTTGCCCGAGATGTCTATATAGTAAAGCAGGCCATCGGTAAACTCGCCGAAGTTCCTGTTGTACTCATTGGCAGTGAAGTCCCTGACAGCGTCATCGCTGTAATATCTTTTGGACTCGTCGGGGAGGTATATGAGAATGTTCATATCCAGCTCATCGGCGGTATCCTTTACCAGCTGATCGAGTTCCCTGAGGGCAGCGGGATCCTCATCAAAAATACCGTTTTCGTCAATGACGCCGGAAGCGTCAGATGAGCCGCTGTAGCCCACTGCCAGGTTTTTGGAGCCTGTGTGGAAGGCGATGAGGTAATCCAATCCGCAGAGACCTGCAATAATTGCAGCAATTATAAGAAAGGTGCGAAGACCATTACTTGACTTTTTCATCAGAACAGTGCACCTCCCAGAACCATGATAACAGCCGCAACGCCCATACCGATAGCGCCGCAGAGCGCTCCCAGTCTGCCTTTGGATAGGGGAGGAGTGCCTGCCAGCTTGCCTGTCTGACCGTTGATGGCGAATTCGTATATCCTGTCCTTATACTTATAGGACATGAACCAGACGGGCAGGAGAGTATAGCTCCAGTCGGTGTTGGTGATTGTATAATTCTCGTTTGAGGGGATATAGCTGCTGTAGCCGCTGATAGTAGACCTTACGAGAGCACTGCACGCCTGATTTGAGCGGATGCGGATACGGGGGAATACCGCCGCCTTGTCAACGTCATACTTATCAGCATAGAAGCCGCTGAGGTAGGACATTGAGAAGTCCTTGAGCTCGCGGTAGTCATAGGGCTCGATAGCCTCCATGAGCAGGTCCTCAATCTTGGTCTCGCCGTCGGCTGGGATACCTCTTGTGACCATAGTTCCAGAGCGGACCACGCGGAACTCCTTGGTCTCGGTGTAGCTGTAATTGCCCGATACCCAGTGGCGGAGCTTCTTGCCCACGGCGCGGACGTCCACGTTCACATGGCAGTCAGCCAGCCAGAAGGGGACGTAGAGACCTGTCAGCTTTTCCAGCTGCTGCTGGGATTTGAAGTCCTTGGGTACAAACCAGCGCTTGCCCACCCACTTTTTGAAGCAGCTTATGGCGTTTTCTCTTGTGAGCTTGAAGCCGATGACCTTGTCGGGCTTGAACTCGCCGCCCATTTTGCCTGCTAAAATAACGGGATTGTGGCAATAATAACAGAAGGTAGCGGTGAGCTGATCGTCAGCCATTATCTCGGCGCCGCAGCTCTTGCAGCGATAGAGGTGGGTATGGTTGGCGAAGTCCTCCTGAAGCTGTACAGCCTCCTGTGGGATACTGTTCTCGGTGGTGGCGCATAGCTTCTTTATTTCATCTACTGTAAACGAACTGAGGCAGTATTCACACTCCAGCTTCTGATTGGCGGGATTGAATTTCAGGTCTGCGTTACAGTTCGGGCACTTGTACTCAACTGATTCCAAAAAAACAACTCCTTTGCGCAGCGCAGAGCTTTACCCCTGAAAAACAAGCAGAGCGCGGCGAATAATTTCTATATCATGTATCGGAGCATATCCGATAAATATATATTACCATATCGTATAATATTTTTCAAGAGAAAAGAGAAAAAATCAGCAGACTGCCGCCGTGGATAAAAGTAATTGACCTAACTATTTGTGAAGCCTTGACAAAATTAATAAAATCAAATATAATTGTAATATGCACTTTTATTACTACAAACTGTAAAAGAAAGGGATGACGATACATGAGATACAAATTTTCAGAAATAACCCCCGAAATTTCGAGACTTGCAGAGATGTCGCTTGAGGGCTACAGGATAGACCCCGAGCTGTATACACAGTACGACGTAAAAAGAGGGCTTCGCGATATAAACGGCAACGGTGTAGTAGCAGGTCTTACCAATATCAGCACCATAAAAGTTCTTGAAACAGGTGACGGTATGCCCAATCACGGGGACGGAAAGCTCTATTACCGCGGCATAGATGTTGAGGATATCGTCGCAGGCTTCATAAAGGAAAAGCGTTTCGGCTTTGAAGAGACCGTCTATCTCCTTCTTTTCGGCAAAATGCCCTCGGAGCATGAGCTTGCCGAGTTCAGGAAGCTTCTTGCGGACTTCCGCGAGCTCCCCTCTAACTTCATGAGAGACGTTATCATGAAGGCTCCCACGGACAACATGATGAATACCCTTGCAAAGAGCGTCCTTGCGCTGTATTCCTATGACGACAAGGCTAACGATATATCGATACCAAACGTGCTCAGGCAGAGCGTAGAGCTCATAACCATGTTCCCTGTGCTGTCGGTATACGCCTACCATGCTTACGATTACGCAAGACTGGGGGGAGACCTGTTCATACACAGTCCCCGTCCCGACCTTTCCATAGCCGAGAATATACTGTATATGCTCCGCGACGACGGAAGGTACTCCGAGCTTGAGGCGCGTATACTTGACCTTGCGCTGGTGCTCCACGCAGAGCACGGCGGCGGCAACAACTCCACCTTTACCGTCCATGTAGTGTCCTCATCGGGCACCGATACCTACTCCGCCATAGCGGCGGCGCTGGGCTCGCTGAAGGGACCCAAGCACGGCGGTGCAAATATCAAGGTGGCAATGATGTTCGATGATATGAAGCAGAACGTCAGTGACTGGACCGACGAGGAGGAGATAAAGAACTACCTGAGAAAGCTCCTCCACAAGGAGGCATTCGACCACGCAGGTCTTATCTACGGCATGGGACACGCAGTATACTCCCAGTCGGACCCCAGAGCCAAGGTGTTCAAGAGCTTTGTTGAGTCTCTCAGCTCCGAGAAGGGCAGACATGAGGAATTCGCCCTGTATTCGCTGGTGGAGCGCCTTGCCCCCGAGGTCATAGCCGAGGAGCGCAGGATATACAAGGGTGTATGTGCCAACGTGGACTTCTACAGCGGCTTTGTATATCGTATGCTCGGCATACCAGACGAGCTGTTCACGCCTCTCTTTGCAACATCAAGAATAGCAGGCTGGTCGGCGCACAGAATTGAGGAGCTCATCAACTCCAACAAGATAATCCGTCCTGCCTACAAGGCAATATCTCCCATGCGCGAGTACACCGACATGGAGAACCGAATGGACTGACAAATCATAATTTTGCGGAGCAAAATTATGATTT
>JAKPUQ010000129.1 GCA_029572815.1 Bacillota bacterium
TCTCAGCAGCCGCAGCAGAGGTAGTAGTCGTTATAGTTGTTGTTCCGGTCACTTCTGTTACAGCACCGCTTACTGCTTTCTGTGTACCTGTAGTTGTTTCAACAGATGCAGCTTCGGTGGTAACTGTCCCTGTTACATAAGCTCCGTTCAAGCAGGGATAATAAAAAGGGAGCAGCTGCAAGCGAGCTGCTCCCTTTATGATCTCTTTTGTACTAAAAAGTGTTCCCGTTCCTTTACTGCTTTATCAGGAAATATGCTCCGTCATTTTCAACTATGCTATAGCATCCGCCGCTTATCTCAAGAGCGAACCTGTCACAGCGGAAGCCCTCTATCCTTATGCTGTCATCTGTACCTCTTACACTGATGATGAGACCGCCGCTGCCGTCGGAGGCAAGGAGGATATCCTCAGCCGCAATGCCTCTGAGCTCGATGATCTCGCTGCCCTCGGAATCGCTGATAACGTCCCTGCCGAAGCCACGCGCGAAGATATATCTGTCATCTCCTGCTCCGCCGTTGAGAGTGTCTTCGCCTGTACCGCCCTCAAGTATGTCATTTCCTACGCCGCCGAAGAGCACATCATTGCCCTCATCTCCATGGAGGTCGTCGTCTCCCGAGCCGCCGTTCAGGTAATCATCGTCCTCGCCGCCAACAAGGTGATCGTTGCCGCTGTCGCCGTAGAGATTGTCTCTGCCGCCCTTTCCATAGAGCCTGTCGTCTCCGTCGCCGCCGTAAATATCGTCATCGCCGCCCCAGCCGTGTATGCTGTCATCTCCGCCGAAGCCCTCTATTATCTCAGCAAAGTCTTCACCAAGGATATGGTCGGCCTTCTCAGTGCCCTTTCTGCTGCGCTTGCCTCCCGAAGCCTTTTCGGTCTCTGCCTTCCTGGTATTATTTACAATGCTCACGCTCTCATGAAGCGCAAGATACTTCTTCAGCACTGACTTTATCACCATTACAGCAATACCTGCAAGGAAGCCAGCCTTCTTTATATAAGAGACTATCATATCCACAGCCATGAGCTGTGCTTTGATTATAAGTCCCAGCTCGTCTGAGAACCTGCCCGAAACTGCTCTTCCTACATTATAAGCATTCTGCTCCGCATTGTCGCAGAGCCCCTCTATGGCAAGTGCAGCACCGATATAGTAAAACTTCAGTATATCTGGCTCTGACATGATAAGGGCTATCTTATCGCTTGTCGGCGCTGATGACATGGAGCTGTCCGCATTCTTGCAGTTGGGGACCACAAGCACCTTGAATATGATGTCCTCACCTGCCTCGCTGCCCACATGGGATACCAGCGGAACTATTATCTCATAGAGATTGGTGATAAAGCCCACTCCCTCATCGAGGGTCGCCATCTCGCCGTTAAGTCCCCTTGGAGAATTGCTGCCGCCGAGGAACTGCTCGGAAAGGGTCATGAGGGTCCTGCATATCTCCTCCCTCTCCTTCTGCGGAAGGGTCATGATATTGGCGTTTATCTCCCTTGCACAGACCGCAAGCTCACGCTGCTTTGCGGTCTGCTCGTTGAAGTCATTGGTGTTGAAGTTGAAAATATAGCGTATAAGCCCCTTTTCCGTGTCACTGCTGCGGCCGGGAACTATGGAATGAGCGCCGTTCATATCCGTGACATCGGTAGCGGTCTTTATATAAATGGTGTTGGCGTCAGGTATTACCTTCCTGCCGAGAACGTTTACGTAGTCATTATCGCCGCAGATGGAGTACATCCTGCCGCAAAGCTCCTCGCTGGTACTGTCGGGGTAGTTTATGCTGCTGAGGAATTCAGGAGAAAAGCCCTGTCCGTCAAAGGATATGCAGCTGTTTATCCTGTTTTTGTACTTTGAGGTAAGCATGATATACTGCGCAAGATTTCCGCCCTTGGAGTGACCTGTCAGTATCACCCTTACGTCCTCAGAGGGAGAAAGCTCCGCCATCATATCGTCGAAATAGCGCAGAGCCACCTTCTGATACTCAGAGGCAACGTTGGCAAGGGCATCGCCGTTGTCATACCATCTTCCGTTGCCCGTGCCGCGGAACACCACATAAATCACGGAGCGGTCGGGGCTTCGGAATGAAGCTGCATAAGCGCCTGTATACTTTCCGTCCATATTATCGGAATAGCTTATGAGCTCATACTCTCCGAAGGCTTTGTTGCTGCCGTGCTCAAGGCTGCTGCGCACCATTGACAGCGCAGCCTGCTGATACTCCTCAAGTCCGCTCATGCTTATCTGCTGAGTTATACTGCGGAGGGTAAGTGCCTTTTCGCTCTTTATGCACTTGCTTACGTACATGAAGGTATTGAGTATTATCGACATTCTTGCTTCGTCTTTTATGCCATGCTTTTCAAAGAAATCAGCCATTTGCGTTGACCTCCCACTTTCTTTCAGTTATATTGAAGTTATCGTCCATTCCCACGGTACAGTCTGCAAGGATATGGTCTCTGTCCAGCTCCTTCGGTGAAGCTGTGTCCCTGTAGACACCGTTGTCGTCCAGATATGCTATATAGAAATAACAGCCTGTTTTCTCCGCTGCCAGCTTCGCCATAAGCTCGTCCAGCTGCTGGTCCTTTTTGCTAAGATCCTGTCCCTCGGGAAGAAGCAGATACCAGTAGAACTTTCCTCCCCTGAGCATATCACTGACAGAAGACTCCTTTCCGATATCCGCAGGCAGCACTCCCGTATCGTCGGGGACGTAAAAGGTCCTGCAATCTCCGTAAACGTCTTCAGCCATATCCGTAAGATATGTGACAGCCTCATTCCTGAACCAATACGCCATAAAGTTGTCCCTGTCCCCGGTCTTACCGTCAAAAACTCCATGAACAGCATATATCCTTTCATCGGGGAAGCTATCCGACCGCACATAGACTGCGCAGTGATCTGCGGAAAAATTACCGCCTCCTGCGTCTCCGATAAGGGTAAAGGACTCTCCGTACTTCTTTTCAAGCCCCTTTATCAGCTCCTGTCTGCTGTCACTCTTCGGGGCAACTGCACAGCCCCATAGCATTGCAGCTGATGTCAGAAGCACTGCTACAGCAGAAGCAAACTGTTTTATCCTTTTCATCTCATTCTCCTGTAATATCGTTAAGGGTCTGCACCGGGTGCAGCTGCCCTGTTTGTCCGAAAATACCATATCCCTATTTTGCCATATTATTGCGCTTTTGTCAAGAAAAAAAGCAGCTCCGCCGTATAAAACATGAACGGGAACAGCTCTGAGCGAGTTGTTCCCGTTATGTGATCTTATCCTGACGTTAATTGTACCGGCTGATCTGCCTGTATTAACGTTATCATCTTTGTTTACTGTCTGTCTTCACGGCGGCGAGCCATACCCGAAGCCCTGACGGCAAATGCACCTGTTACCATAAGCATTACCGCACCGAGGAGAATAAGCAGGTTTGTCACCGAGTTATTGCCTGTCTGAGGCAGATCGACAGCCTTGCCATCAGAATCTGTGCCCTTTCCTGTCTTTGGATCAACAGTGTATTTGTCAAGCACCTTGCCTGTTTTGTCGGTTATGGTTATCTCGCGATCGCCCTTATCATTGCTGCTGATAGTGGCATTGGTATACTTCACGCCGTTCTTCTTCTGATAGTCCTTTTCTGCCCATTCACAAAGCTCCTCATCTGAAGCAATATCCGGCTTTTCTTCAACACTTTCCTCACCGAATTCGGGAGAGCTTTCAGCCTTTACCCAGCTGTTAAGGTCTGAGCCGTCATTGGTATAGAAGAGCTGATGTGAAAGACCTTCCTTGCTGTTTTCAGTCATATTCTCAAGATATGCGCTGACCTCACCCAGAACTGCGGTCATATTCTTCCTGTTTGCATTCAGAGTCTCAGCAAATCCCTCTGAAGCCATCTCCTCTGCTGTTACGGCGGAGACCGTTATCTCGCCGCCTACAAGAGTTCCTGAAGCCTTCTTTTCGGATATTTCCTTACCTGCTGCCTTATATACGGCGCTGCTGTTGAAGTAGCAGCTATGGTCTGCTGCGATACCTGCACTGCGTCCGTTGATACCGCCGATATCCACAGTTGTGATAAGTGACTCAATATTTCCGCGGGTATAGCAGTTGATGTTGGTACCGCCTGACATACCTGTCAGACCGCCAACCATCGCCTTGTTGTTGCTCTCGGCATTTGCGCTGATATTTCCGAGGGTATAGCAGTTGACCTGTGCGGAACGGTTTGTCATTCCTGCCAGACCGCCTGCATATACGGAAGATGTTCCCGTTGCGGCGTTTATCTCAACATCTGTATAGCAGTCTGTGATAGTGCCGCGAAGTGTGCTTCCCACAAGTCCGCCTACTCTTGCAAAGGACTCCTTTGTTTTTGCATTTATGCTGCCCTCGGCAGAGCAGTTGTCGATAACAAAGCCATTCTGTGCCCATGCGATAAGTCCGCCCACGTTAGCCTCATAGCGCGACTCAACATTTATGGAAATACCGGTTAGTCTGATATTTCTGATGTTTACCAGTCTCTCGCCCTCCCCGGGAGTGAGGTTGGTTTCATGCTCGCCTGCTGCCAGGCCGAAAAGTCCTGCAAGGTATATATCGGCAGGAGCTTCCTTGCTTCCGATGGTAAGTCCCGATATGGTATGGTTTCTTCCGTCAAAGTTTCCGCGGAAGGGGTATACCGAGAATGTAGTTTTCTGACCCTTTATATCTGCCTGTACAGCGTGACCGATAGGGAGCCAGTCGCCGCCTGTAAGGGTAATATCGCTGTCAAGAGCGAACCAGATGTTCTCCCAGTCCACCTCCTCGTTCATAGCCTCTGCAACATAGCGGAGCTGAGCTTCTGTCTTTATAAGGTAAGGCTCCTGCTCTGTTCCCTTGCCGCCTGCAAATACAGAAACGTCCGCAGGTGCGTATGAAGTCCTGTCGTTGTATGTGGACTTGTCCTTAGCTGTCTGAAGTGCAGCTTCGTATGCCTCACCCTCTGTGGAACCGTCAGATGAAACGATCTTTGTTATTTCTCCGTCCATGACAGTGATGGTGACTATGACCTTCTTATCATCATCCCTGCCGTACCATGTACCGTCGTTGAGCTTCAGCTCGGGCTTTTTCACGATCTCAGCCTCGGGCTGTACATAAAAAGCCTCTGCATAGTCTTCTGCAAATGTGACCTCATTATCGAACTTCCATGCTTTCAGTGAATTATTTGTGATACCGAACTGTGTCAGCTCAACAGGGAAAGCAGCAAAGTTGCCGTTAAGCTTATCTGCAAGTCCGCTGAAGCTCTTTGAAGTGTATGCCTCGTTATTGAAAACAACACCGCCTGTGTAGGTCATTCCCTCTTCGCTTACGCCTGAGGAAACTCTCGTTCCCACATCGGCAACGGGATCAACGATAGTCTCGCCGATCTTCATTACAGCTTCTGAGTTGTAATAGCAGTCATAGGTATGGCCGATACCTGTTATCCAGCCTGATAAAGCACCTGTATATGTGGAATAATCATTGGTCTCGTGACCGCCGTTTCCGTAGCAGTTTACCAGATAGCCTGCATTTACAGCTACAAGAGAGCTTACTGTGGCCATGCCCTCGTCCTCACGGTTTCCGCTTCCGTAAACATTTCCGAGAGTATAGCAGTTTGCTACCAGTCCTCTGTTCACCAGTGCGGCGATACCACCTGTTTCGCCGAATGCTGCACCTGTTTTTACGGTGCAGGAGGCATCAACATCAGATCTGCAATTTATAATGGCTCCCTTGTAAACGTATGCTGCGATACCGCCCACAAAGTTGTTGCCTTTTTCTGAGGTCAGTGTTATTTTGCCCTCAACGGAACAGCTGTCCACAACAGCGCCCTTGTAGCCGCTGTCCTCTGACTGCATTACAGCTGTAATACCGCCTGCATAAGCGCTTTTGCCGTATGAAACATTGATAAGCACATCGGTGAGCTCAACGTTCTTAACTACAGCATCAGTACCGAGACCGGTGAAAAATCCGATGTAATTCTCGCCCTCGGCAAGCTGCTTTGCCGCATCAGCGCTGCCGACGGTCATGCCCTTTACAGTGTGGCCCTTACCATCAAAGCTGCCGTTGAAAACATATTCGCAGTTGCCTATGGAAGTCCACTCCTTGTCGGAAATATCAATATCCTCTGCAAGCTCGATGAATGTTCCCGTGTAGTCGATATGCTCGGACAGCGAGCCTGCAAATCCGCGGAGCTGATCTGCTGTTCTGAGTATATAGGGCGACTCCTTTGTGCCCTCGCCCGACTCAAATATTGATGCGTCTATTACATCATTTATGAACACCTCATCGGAAAGGGCAAGAACTCCGTCATCTGAGAGCTTCCACAGCCTGAACTCAGTTTCCGTATCGCCGAGAGCCCTTGAAATATCATAGAGATTTTCGTTGAGCACCTCTGCAAATTCGCTGCTGTTCATATCATCTGTCTTTTCAGCATTAAAGGTGCCCTCTGCGTTCATGGAGCCTGCGCCGTGAGAAACAGCATCAATTGCCGATACTTCTCCCGCTTCATTCATATAGCGCAGTTCAGCCCCTGAGGCATAATAATCATACTTTCCCGAAGCAGCAGACATAAGCGCTCCGTTGATAATTCCTGCGCAGTTTGCGGCGTCAGCCTGTGCAATGGTTCCCACAGTCACATTTCCCGAGGAGATGCAGTTGTACTGCTCAGAGGTCATCATACCCACAACTCCGCCTGCATAGAGGGAGAATCCGCTCTTGGTAACTACAGTTATATCACCCTTATTAGCGCATTTCAGCACATATGTATCGTTGCCTGTCATGGAAGCGATACCGCCGCCGTATGCGATCTTTGAGCCTGCTGATGAATAAACTGCGGTATCCGAAATGCAGTTTGAAAGAATAGCATTGCCCGAAGCTCTGCCAACTACTCCGCCTGTCATTACCATTGCCGCATCAGTCTCAGCCGATACGGAACCGCTGACAGAGCAGCTGTCTATTACTGCGCGTCCCTCAGCCTTTGAAACTGCATTGCTGGTGATATCGCCTGTTATTCCGCCTGCTCTTACCACCTTTTCGCCTGCCACTTTAATGTTTACGCCTTCCAGCTTTACCCCCGAGACCTTAGCAGTGCTCAGCAGGGTGGAGAAAAGTCCCACATTGCTTTCATCGGCATAGGGGAAATTCTCATCTGTAACGATTGTGAGTCCTTTTACAGTATGACCGCGTCCGTTGAAGTCTCCTGCAAAGATCTTATCGAGATTTTT
>JAKPUQ010000131.1 GCA_029572815.1 Bacillota bacterium
GTTCGGTCTGGTTCGTGAACTGGATGTATGTCTTGACCTTCAGCTCTCCGATCTCGTCCTCGCTCACGCATCCGTGGCTCGTGGAGACTGCCTTGTACAAGCCTCCGTCGGACTTCACCGTCTGTGATATGCTGAAGTTGTCGTCTGTATTTCCGCCCAAAACCACGCCGTCCTTGTACCACGCCGTCGTGTAGTCCGCATCGGCATGCGTCACGTTCAGCTTGGCCGTGAAGGTCTCGCCCTCGCACATCTCCAACACCTGCGGCTGGGCGTGCTTGATCTCTATCGATGCGTCCTTTATCTCGAAGTCAACGCTCGTCGGACAGCCGTTCGAGAACTCCAGCGTATAGATGCCCTTCTCCGTCGCGCTGAATGTAGCGCCGGTCGTCACCTGTCCGTCAGGAGACTTCATCGTATACGATGTGCCTGCGTCCTTGGTGTAGGCAGGTGTGACGGTCACTGTGTTTCCGCAGAAGTAGAACGGATCCGCCGGTTTGCCATTGAAGACGACGCTTGGCTTCTCCGCATTCTCGGCGTCTGCCAATGTCAAGGTGCCCACAACGGGACCCTCGCCCAATTTCACGTTCAAGGCCAACGTCTCCTCGCAGGTTCCGGCTGTAACCTTCAAACTGTAATTGAACTCGTCGCCGTAGTTGCTGCCGGTGAACTTCCTGGTGGTGAACTTGTCGCCCGTTCCGCTGTCGCTTCCGCCGACCTCAGTCCACTCGTAAACGGCTCCGCCGGCCGCGTTGGTCAATGCCTCCGCCGTGAAGTCTGCAGATTTGTCTGGACAAGTGGTCACATTATCGCATTTAACTGACAAGGTATCAACAACAACTGTGATCGGTTCTATCTTAGACTTACAAACCTCACCTGTCGCGCTCTGCGCATCGTATGCATACTGTACGTAGTAAGTTCCAGATTCAGCAACGCTAGATGAGATAGTCGTCATTCCGGCCTGATCGGAGAAGTAGGTCTTAACATAAGTCAAGTCCTCATTTGCAGGTTTAACCAAACCAGCAACGTCTACTGTGGTCTCGCAGACCTTTGTACTATTATCAACCGTCAATACAGGAAGAGCATTGACAGTAACCGTGATCTTTGCAGGACTGCTCTCTGCATTGGTAGTCAAATTCTTCTGGGTTACATAGAACACATAATCGCTTGTCTTGTCGCCGGCCGATTTCAACGCTGTTGATGGAGTTGGTGCAGAAGCAAGAGAGTTCATGTTTTCATCGTACCACAAAAGTTGATACTCAGAAGCAGGAGCTACCATGGTGTTGATTGTCGCCTCCAATGGAGAAGCGGTCTCGCCCTCACAATAGCTGAGGTTATTAACTGTTGGTACCGGTGCGTCACTGATCGTAACCTCTACCGTAACCTTCTCGCTCTCACAACCGTCCACAACCTGACTTACACAATAGGATACCTTTTGGTCTGTTCCTTCAGGAACGGAAGGGTCGATCGTCGGCGTTGGAGTTCCGATTATTTCTGTTTGGCAATCAGATGCATACCACTTAAGAGTTGCGCCTGTCTCGATACCTGTAACAGCGTTTGCATTCTGTTGAAGAATGTTCTTGGCGAATGTTCCGTTTGAAGCATCAGCCTTCAAGTAAAGGACGCTCTCTGTCTTAACAGCAGGAACGAAAGTCACTTTTACACTGGTAGCGACCTCCTTACCTTTACATACTTCAGACGAAGAAGGAATTGTATATGTCTGATATACTGAATAATTATAAGTTGTGGTCTGAGTCACTGCTGTATTAGGAGTCACATTTGTTGTCTCCGTACCCTCCAAAGACCAAACCAACTTGTCAGCCATCAAATATTTTGTTGCATCGCTGTTTATTGTCGCGTTCAAAGCCTTTGCGGTTTCGTTGCTGCAATACTTCAAAACATTTGCATTGTCCAATGTAGGGAGATCGACATCGTAGACCGTTACCGTCAAAGGAACAAGGCTACTCTCCGCACCCTGAGTAGATACTTGGCTTACATAATAGGTTGACTCGCCGTTAACCGTAACATCAGGTGTCGGAGCAGTTGTCAACTTAGTTGTCTTGTCCGTATCGTACCATTGCAACGTGAAACCTCCCGAATTGTTCGGATCGTTTATGGTTGCTGTCAATGGCTGAACGGATGTCGAATTCAAGCAGTACTCTACAGGGACTGTAGAAGGAGCTGGCGTCAAATAGATTGTCACTGTCACATCCATTGGCTGGCTCTCGCATCCGTCAGCATTGGTTCGAGTTACCGTATATTTTATAATCTGATCCTCTGTTATAGACGATGCAGGAACAGCCGGTGTCGGAACTGTTGTTCCCAAGCTTGTTCCGTTTTCCGCATACCAATTATATGTATATCCTGTTGCTATGTCTACCGCTGCAGAATTCTGATCAAGTAAGTTTTTGAAAGATCCGTTAGCAGCATCTGTCAACAGATAAGTAACGGTCTTTGTTCCTGTTGGAGCTGTTGGCACAGCCATCACATGAAGCTGTGCAATCTTAGCAGTATCACTGTTACAATAATCTGAAGAAGAAGCAAAGACTGACAACTCGCCTAAATCGCCAGTATAAGTTGGTTCAGCGAAAGTAGTTGTGGTAACTGCCGTTCCTGCCAATGTCCAAGTCAATGTTGCATCGGTAGGCAAAACATTTTTCTCTTTCACTGTTGTTTCTCCACAGACCATCGTTGTGTCAAACTCTACTGTTGCATATGGTTTCACCGTGAAGTTATAAGCTACCGTATCGCTTATACAGCCATTAGCATCTGTTACAGTATAATAATACTCGTATGGAGTGGTTTTTCCGGCCAAAGATGACAAATCTGTTTCTGCCTTTGTTATTCCTGTCGCATCTTCATACCAAGTTACAGTATAGGATAGTTTTGAATCAGGTAAAGTTGTAGCCACACCCTCACAGAATGGGGTTGTTGCATCCAAAGTCTCAGAAGGA
>JAKPUQ010000180.1 GCA_029572815.1 Bacillota bacterium
TTGCTCAGAGGTGTGCCGTAAGCAACACCTTAGCAACGATTATTTGGTAAAGTTTGGACGGTTGGTTTTACAGCGATAAAACCGAAAGGACAGATACAAATGATCGATGCGATTTACAATTACAGACAGGGTGAGATTCACTCCGCTGAGTTCTCAGATGCGTTTAATAAGCTCTGTATACCGTTTGAAGACTCGCTGAGTGAGGAGCAGATTGATGTGTTCCACAAGATACTTGACTGCGTGAGTGATACTGCCGCCGCTGAAATGAGAGCTGCATACAAGGTAGGCTTCAAAGACGGTGCAACCATGATGCAGGAGATTCAGGACTAATATAATCACAGCATAAGGAAAAGGGCAATGTCCTCCATGAGCGGAGGGCATTGCCCTTATTTCTTTTAGAAAAAATAAGTTCAATTGTTTTTGCAGCCATTGAAGGCAATACAGATCATCAAATAAAGTGTCTGCTTTGTACTGCTCCCTAAAGCTATAATTTCATCATGCGATACCCAATACCGATATGTGTTTGTATAAGCGCCTGACTGCTGTCACTCAGCTTTTTTCGCAGGGTAGCCATGAATACACGCAGGGAGGCTTCATTGTTATCCGCAGGAGTTCCCCATACGCTCTGGATAATATATTTGTGCGTCAGCACCTTGCCGACATTCTTGGCAAGCAGGCACAGTAGCTTGTATTCTATCGGTGTCAGATGCAGTTCTTCATCATCAAGATAAACACAGCCCGAAACATAGTCTATCCGTAATCTGCCGTTGATGAATTCTGTAAATGATACATCCTCAGACCTCATAAGCCGCCGCTGTATCACCCTCAGCCTTGCAAGCAGTTCTTCGACCGAGAAAGGCTTTGTCAGATAATCATCTGCCCCCTTATCAAGGGCTGTTATCTTATCCCTGTCCTCACTCCTTGCACTGACGATGATGATAGGCACATCGCTCCATGTGCGTATATGCTCAATCACCTCCACGCCGTCAATGTCGGGAAGTCCAAGGTCAAGTATGATGATATCAGGCTTGTGCGAAGCACTGAGCATGATCGCTTCATTGCCCTTGACCGCGGTGATATAGCGATAGTCATTCATTTTCAGGGTCGTGGTTATCAGATTTCTGATGGGCTTGTCGTCCTCCACCACCAGAACAAGATATTCATTCATTCAGATCGACCTCCCCTATTGGCAGAGTAAAGCTGACAACGGTACCGCCGGGTATGTTGTCACTGACAGAGACAGTACCACCGTGTGAAGTAATGATCGACCTGCACAGCGCAAGTCCCAGTCCCAGATTTCTTCTGCTGTCCGACGAACGGCTGCCGCCGGTGTAGAACATATCAAAGACCTTTTCCTTTTCTTCATCTGAGATACCTGTGCCGTGATCGGACACGGATATCACAGCATACGCATGTTCACGGCGCACACTGACAGTCACATCAGAATCATCATCACTGTACTTGACTGCATTATCCATAAGATTGACGATCACCTGTACGATCAGGTTCGCATCTGCCATGACGGGGATGATCTCGTCATACATATCAACGATGATATTTCTCTTTGGGTGAGTGCGTTCGGTGTGTCTGACAGCCTCCTGCACAATGTCATCAAGTATCTCTACCGAGATATTGAGCTGCATTCTGCCGTCCTCAATTCGTGTGGCATATAAGAGATTTTCCACCATTCCGATAAGCCACATTGATTCGGAATAAATATCCGTGTATATCTGCTGACGTGCTGATTCATCAAGCGTATCGCCGCCGGAAATGAGCGTACTGGCATTGCCTGATATGGAGGTCAGCGGTGTTCTGAGGTCATGGGATACGGAACGGAGCATATTAGCTCTAAGCTGTTCATTCTGCGCCAGAAGTGCTGCCTCCTCCTTTTCACGGGCATTCTGCTCAGCGATCATGGTATTGCGTTTGAGCTTATTGGTAAGCGTTCCTGCAATAAATGCTGTAATAAACATCGTAACAAATGTGACGGGATAGCCTGCATCGTGAGCTGAAAGAGAATACTCAGGATAGGTGAAGAAGTAGTTAAAAAGCACAACGCCCACTACCGATGAGATCAGACAAAATTGTATCTTAGACGTGAAAATGGATATCACGAGTACAGCGATGATATACAGCATAATGATATCCGCATCGGCAAGATGAAAGGCTTTGAAAGCATATCCGGCAAGGGTTGCAGCGGTCAGCACCACAAGACATACGGCGGAGTCTTTGAACACAGACAATGATTTAGATTTTTTGATAGAGTCAGCAGTCATAAGGATCACCCTTGTTATTATAACATATCACTTTTGTGTTCGTCAATAGCGTCTTTTGATGCTTCTTGTTCAGGGCTGCTGTTCTTTTGTATCTCCTCGAGGAATTCATCAACTTTTTTCATGAGGTAAAAGCCGTAGAGAAACATCGCTCCTACAGACAGTGCAAGCAGAATATCTCTCACACGATCATCTCCTAAATTCTAAAACATTTCTGGATATCACGAACCTCACCGATGACAAATGCAATGTCATCAGTTTTTATTACGGTGTCCGGTGCAGGGGTAAATACCTCTGCTCCACGTTTGATCGTCAGAATATTGATCTTGAATTTCTTTCGTATATCGATCTGTGAAAGCGACTTTCCGAACCAGTCCTTCGGCACTTTCAGTTCATAAATCGAGTAATTGTTATCCAGATGGATAAAATCGAGAATGCTGTCTGAAGCATATTTTGTAGCGATGCGAAGTGCCATCTGCATCTCCGGATAAACCACCTCGTCGGCTCCGTTTTTCAGAAGGAATTTCATCTGTACATCATTTGTTGCACGGGAAATGACTTTCTTAGCACCAAGCTCCTTGAGCAGGGATGTTGTTTCCAGGGAGGACTGAAACAGGCTGCCGAGGGCAACGATACAAACATCATAGTTTCCTACTCCAAGCGAACGGAGAAATTCCTCATTGGTGCTGTCACCGATCCTTGCGTTGGTTACATAGGGCAGGATCTCGTTGATACGCTCCTCATTTTCATCTACTGCCATGACTTCACACCGCAGCTCCTCCATGCGTCTGGCAATATGACTGCCGAATTGTCCTACTCCGATAATTAAAACTGTTTTCATATATAAGACTCCTTATCCTACGGATATTTTTTCAAGCGGTAAGCGTGAATTCTGACCGTCTGCTGATGGCAGAGCAGCATAAATAAGTGTCAGTCCTCCAACTCTCCCGAAAAACATCAGTATCATCAGTATCACACGGGATACAGCAGACAGACCGCTTGTAATGCCGAGTGTCAGCCCTACAGTACCGATAGCTGAGCCTGTTTCAAACAGACAGGTCAGCAGCGGAAGGTCTTCCACTCTGCTGATAATGATACCGCTTGTAAAGAACAATACAAGATATATAAACAAAACAGCACCTGCACTGCGAACAGCTTCGTCTGATATTCTTCTTTCGAAGCACTGCACATCATTTCTGCGGCTGAATACTGTGATCGCAGAAAGGAACAGAACAGCAATAGTAGCTGTTTTCATACCGCCTGCGGTGGAACCCGGTGAGCCGCCTATAAGCATAAGAATGATCATAATAGCTGTACCCGATTCGTCCATAGCAGCGAGATCAGTTGTGTTAAAGCCGGCGGTTCGGGTAGTGACAGACTGAAACAGGGCATGAATCGTCCTGTTGTGGATACTCTCACGGTCATATTCATAAAAGAAGAAATACAGCGCAGGAAGTATTATCAGGACAGCAGATGTCATCAGTACGACCTTGCTTTGCAATGAAAAACGCCTGAATCTGTGCTTGTGTGTTCCGATATCGCCCCACACGAGAAAGCCGATGCCGCCTGTGATGATCAGCAGCATAATGATAATATTAAGATAGATATTGCTATGGTAAGATGTCAGAGAGGAGAAAGGTTCCCTGACTCCGAACAGATCAAATCCTGCGTTACAAAAAGCGGATATGCTGTGAAATAAAGAATACCATAGTCCCTTTGCAATACCAAAATCATTGCAGAAAACAGGTGCGAGCAAAGCTGCACCGATCAGCTCTATGATGAGCGAGGTTTTGAGTATAAAGCCTGTCAGCTTCACGATACCGCCTACCTGCGGTGCTGAGATGGATTCCTGCATCGTACTGCGCTGCCACAGACCTATCTTCCTGCCTGATGCTCTGATAATAGCTAAACCTATGGTGATAACGCCCATGCCGCCGATCTGTATCAGCATCAGAATGACCGCCTGCCCGAACAATGACCAATAGGTGGCAGTATCTTTTACAACAAGTCCTGTCACACAGGTTGCGGAAACAGCGGTGAACATCGCATCATCAAATCTCGTCACACACCGCTGCCTTGATGAGATCGGCAGCATCAGAAGCAGCGTACCTACCAGAATCAGGCAAAAGAAACTGATAATGATGACCTGAAATGAAGTCATATGATTTCTGTTTTTTACTCTATTTTTATGTAACATCGTACACCTCTCGTCCAAATGATAGCTTTATTATATCACATGAGCGGTTAAGGTGCTGTTAAGATTACGGTTACGGTGTTAAGATTTCGTTAAGGCACAATATTGATGTGTGCTGCTTGACCGTAGTCTATTGTAACACCTATAATCCGTCCCACACAAGTCCGTTTAAGCATTATGGCGTGCGCCACAATGACAGCATACCCTTTTGGAACTGAATAACACACAAAAACCTGAGATTAGCTTACAAGCGCTTCTCAGGTTTTTTCTTTTCAGGCGGTTAGTTTTACACTCCGCAGGCTCGTGATGTTACGAGTGACATACCAAGCTGTAAATGTAACCTACTATAATCAGGAGGGCGGTAGTAAGCATAAGAACTGCTGCTTTGCAAGCAGTTGAAGATTGACACTAATCTATCATTGTTGTATAATAATCAGGGTGATCTTATGAACAAAAACCTTGATCTGTTCCTGACCTTTATGAAAATCGGAGCGTTTACATTTGGCGGCGGTTACGCAATGATACCGCTGATACAGCGTGAGGTCTGCGATAATAAACAATGGCTGAATGAGGACGATATACTGGAGGTCGTGGCGATCGCAGAGTCCACACCGGGACCGGTGGCGATCAATGCTGCTACCTTTGTAGGCAGCCGCACTGCCGGAACGCTCGGCGCTGTCTGTGCCACTCTGGGTGTGGTACTGCCGTCATTCCTTATTATCTCGCTTGTTTCTTGTATCCTGAAAGCCTTTCGGGAGTCAAGAGCTGTACAGTACGCATTTATGGGTATCCGTGCAGGCGTTCTCGCTCTGATACTCAAAGCAGTATATACCATGTTCATGGCAACAAAAAAGCACGCAGTTTCCTATGTTATCATGGTAGCGGCATTGGTGCTGACAGCTTTTCTGAAAATTGATGCAGTGTTCGTGATCATTGGCTGTGCAATATTCGGGCTTATATGGTCGCTGATATTCAGAAAGGAGCAGAGCGATGATATGGATTGAGCTGTTTCTGACCTTCCTGAAGATCGGTGCGTTTACGTTCGGCGGCGGTTATGCAATGCTTCCTCTGATACAGAGCGAAGTCGAGCGTCACGGCTGGCTCACACAAGCTGAGGTAGTGGACTTCATTGCTGTGAGTGAAAGCACACCGGGGCCGCTGGCGATCAATATGGCTACATTCGTCGGCATCAGAACAGGCGGTATGTTTGGGGCTGTCTGTGCTACACTCGGAGTTGTCCTGCCGTCCTTTGCGATAATCCTGATCGTTGCAAAGTTTTATGAGAGATTCCGCAAGAGCCGTGCTGTTGACGGTGTGATGTACGGTCTGCGTCCTGCGGTGATCGGTCTGATCGGGGCGGCGTTTCTGTCTGTGGGAATGACGGTTTTCTTTCCGAACGGCTTAAAGAACTCTGTATTTTCAGGTGCAGGCTTCTGGCTCTCTCTTGGCATATTCGCCCTCGGTGCTGTGCTTGCTTTCAAAAAAATCCACCCCATAGCGATCATAGGTATTTCTGCCGTTATCGGCATTATCGCAGGATATGCACTTGGCTTATAATGAAAAAATTCCGTGAGTTTTTCGATCACGGAATTTATGTTATATGACAGTTTCGCCGCTGTGCAGAGCAATGAGCTTGTCACCCATGATCTCTTTCATCAGCTCAAATGCGGGGATTCCCGTGCAGTGACCGCTGTAAAATACGGTATCAAGCTGTGAAAGCTCCTGCGCTGTCTGAATGATGACTGCTTTTTCTTCCTCGGTATGCTCGCCCTCACGCTTCATCATGTGGAATCCTGTGATAACATAGTCGGGATAGCTGTCAAACAGTTCCTTATACCTGTCAAGGATATTGAGTATGCCATTGTGAGCGCAGCCCGAAAGCAACCAGCGTTTGCCGTTCTGTGTGATGACAAGGCACTGCTCATGCGCAAAATCGTCCTCGGTTTTTATTCCGTCTTTCAGACAGAACAGCTTTCTGTTGCCCTGCGGATAGCACCGTCTGCCTGTGATACTGCTGAACAGGAACAGCTCATCGTCAAGCTGCATATCGCCGTCTATCAGCCGGACATTCGGCAATTTGAGAATATCCGTATCAATGCCGATGTAACGCTCGCCGTTGTAATGCGGTTCGGCGGCTAACCTCTGCATAATTATCTGTGCAGTATGGTTGAGCTTTGAAAACGGCAGGATACCGCCCGAATGGTCGTAGTGACCGTGGCTGATTATAACCGTATCGACAGCAGACAGGTCAATTCCGAGGATTTTCGCATTCTTTACAACTGCGTCCGTCTGCCCTATGTCGAGCAGGAGCTTGTGCTTTTCAGTCTCAGCATAGATGCTCAGCCCATGCTCTGCAATACAGTTTTCATTACCGCAGGAATTTTCTACCAGTGTGACGATCCTCATAGTTCAGCACCTCTTGGCGGATTTTCTTCAAGATAGCGGTCAAGTATCTCCGCAGCAGTTCTTACAAACTTCACGCAAGGTCTTACCTTGTAGTATTGCTCAGTCCTCTTTTCGGGAGTTGGTTCACTTGTAACGGAAAGACCTTTCAAAAGATCACGGCAGACGATAGTTTCATGCACCTTGCGAAATTCCTCTGCAAGATACTGTATCCTCTTGTAATGCTCTGTTTTAACAGCGTGATCGGTTTCCGTTCCTTCGCCGTAAAGAATGCCTGCCACCATGAACATAGCAGAACAGGTGCCGCATACCTCACGCAGCCGTCCCATTCCACCACCGAATGATGATGAAAGCCTTTTGGCAAGTTCCTCGTCCATGCCCGTCACATCAGAAAATGCAACAAAAACAGACTGAGCGCAGTTATATCCCTGTGTGAAAAGAGCGACTGCCTTTTCGGTATGATCGTATTTCATCAGTGGTTACCGCAGCTGTGAGTGCCGCAGCCATGATCTCCGCAGGAATGACCTTCGCCGTGTTCGTGATCGTGATGATCGCAGGTAGGGTTCTCGTTCTGAACAAGTGTCTGTGCAAGGAAAGCCGCAACTGCCTCGTCAGCGCTTCCCATATTACCGCCGTAAAGAGCGATGCCAGCTTCCTGCATAGCCATTTGTGCGCCTCCGCCGATACCTCCGCAGATAAGAACGTCAGCCTGAGCATTTTTCAGGAATCCAGCAAGTGCGCCGTGTCCTGCGCCATTTGTTCCGACTACCTGTTCATTGATGATCTTGCCGTCGGCAACATCGTACAGCTTGAACTGCTCTGTTCTGCCGAAATGCTGAAAGATCTGTCCGTTTTCATAGGTTACTGCGATTCTCATAATACTGCTTCCTTTCCGTGCGATCTCCTCCGAGATCGTGTTATCAAGAGTATAATTTCCGCCTGAAATGATGATGCGTCTGCCCTCGACCAAAGCCTGAGCAAGTTTTTTTCTTGCGATGTCATATATCGCCGTGACAGTCGTTCTCGCCACGTTCATCTCCTGAGCACACTGTTCCTGCGTCTTTGACTGATAATCTATCAGACGTATCGTTTCAAACTCGTCAAGTGACATTGTAAGCGTATCATTTGCCTTGTCCTGATCGGGCGCAAAGCTCCAGTAATCGGGATAACAACAGATACGGCGTGATTTCTGAGGTCTTGGCATTTTCGCGTTTCCTTTCTGACTTATGTCAATTATAGCATAGTTTTCGACTTATGTCAAGTACAAAATTGAAATTCTCGGTTTAGATTCACTATTGACAACTTGCCAGCAAAATGTTATAATAATAACAGAAAATTTCATACGGGAATGATGTTCTCCCACGGGAAACCGAAACCGCTTATCATAAGCTGATGACTTCTGCGTTTTACGCAATAGTTGTCGGCTTTTTTATTTTTATTGGAGGAATTTCTATGCTGTTATCACTTGCGATCATTTTTCTTGT
>JAKPUQ010000199.1 GCA_029572815.1 Bacillota bacterium
CTGCGTGAACATTCATGTCGAACCGCTGGACCAGATAGATGCCCTGAAATTCGTCAAGAAGAAGCTCACCAATGTGGAGCAAATGAAAATTGATGAGCAGAAAAAGGCTTCACAGTCCGGCTATGATCCCGACATTCTGCCCCCTGCGATCAAGATGTACATTGAGGACATTGACAAACTGCTTGCAGACTTAAACAGCAAGAACGAGCGCCTTTTCCATATCTCGATCAGTATCAGGGCTTATGCAAAGAGCAAAAAGTCGCTGAAACTGCAAGCAGAAATGCTCAAGCGTATCTGTCAGAAGAACAACTGCACTATGTTCCCCTACGATTACAGACAGGAGCAGACGCTCGTTTCCACACTTCCGCTGTGCTATAACGAGATTCCTGTCCGCCGTGAGATGCACACAAGCGGTATTGCTATCTTCGTGCCGTTTACCACAAAAGAGCTGTTTCAGGACGGACAAGCTACCTACTACGGCATCAATACGCTGTCGGGCAATATGATCCGTGCCAACAGGTCAAGGCTCAAAAATCCGAACGGACTTATCCTCGGAACACCGGGCGCAGGCAAATCTTTCAGCGTTAAGCGTGAGATCCTCGACTGCTTTTTGACCACGCCCGATGATATTATCATCTGCGATCCCGAAGGTGAGTATTTTCCGCTTGTGTCGGCGCTCCACGGACAGCTTATCCGTATCGCTTCAAACAGCGAACAGCACATCAACCCTATGGACATCACCATTGATGACTATATGTTCAGCAATCCTATGGAAGTCATTGCGAATAAGTCCGACTTCCTGATCTCCCTGTGTGAGATCATTGTCGGCGGTCGCTACGGGCTTTCCGCTGAGGAACGCTCCATTATAGATAAGTGCGTACAGCGTATCTATAAGCACTTCATTGAGAATGAGCCTTCTGTCGAGAAGATGCCGCTTCTTTCGGACTTACAGCGTGAGCTGAAAAACGAGGGTGAAATCGCTCTGAGGGTGTCCAATTCCCTTGAAATGTTCGTAAACGGCAGCCAGAACCTCTTTAATCATCGCACCAACATTGATATGAGCAATCGCATCATCTGCTTTGATATTAAGGAGCTTGGCAATCAGCTCAAAAAGGTCGGTATGCTCATCGTGCAGGATACCGTGTGGAACAGAGTTTCCGCAAACCGTGAGAAAAAGAAGATCACTCGCTATTATATCGACGAGTTCCACCTTCTTCTCAAGGAGGAGCAGACGGCGAAGTATTCCGCTGAGATCTGGAAGCGTTTCCGTAAATGGGGCGGCGTTCCTACGGGAATCACGCAGAATGTCAAGGACTTGCTTTCTTCTCAGGAGGTCGAGAACATCTTTGACAATTCGGATTTCGTGTATATGCTCAATCAGGCCGCCGGAGACAGAGACATTCTCGCTGAGAAACTCCATATCTCAAAGGAGCAGATGAAGTATGTAACGAACAGCGGTCCGGGCGAAGGACTTATCCGCTATGATAAGGTGCTTCTGCCGTTTACGGATAAGTTCCCGACAGATACAGAGATGTATCGCCTTATGACCACGAAGCCCACCGAAAGTGCGTAAACTGCGTAGAATGGAGGATTTATGAGCTTACAGAGAAAAGAAAATAACCTCCGCAGAGCGCAGGCACGGCTTGACCGTATTCAGAACCCTCCCCGCTGGAAAGTGGTTTCCCACCTGAAAGCAAGGGAGTTTCAGATCGACTATCGCCGTGAGCCGAACCGCCACGGCAGATACCGAACCCGTGCGTATATTGTCCGTGGTGCGAAAGCGTATCACGGCAATAACCGTGGACTTATCCACAAGGCTGTCAACCTGAAATACCGTGTGCAGGGCGATAAACCCTCGGTCACAAGAACTATCAAATCATGGCAGCCAAAGACCATGAAGGGCAAGCTGTTCAAGGCAAATGCCCGTGCTGTGAATTTTGCAGTTCACGATGTTACACAGACGGCAGTCGATACAGCACTCGCTGCGGAGACTGTCGGTCTGAAAACATCGGATACTGCCCAGCGTGAAGTCCGCAACAAGCTCAAACAGAAGTACACCCGTGAAGCGGTGGACGATTATCACCGTGGCGTATTTCTCATGGGGCGCACGGCAACTGATGCTGTCAAGGGCGTTCACAATCATCTGAAAACAAAGAATCAGCACAAACTTGAAAAGGCAAAGTTTCAGCTTAAAAAGGCTGATAACAAGCTGTATAAGGCGAAAACAGGCAAGCCGAAGCTCAGGGCGAACAAGGCAGCTCTGCGAGGTGCTAAGGCTGAGTATAAGGCGAAGAAAAAGCCTGCCCACGGCAATAAGCTCCGCAAGGCGATGAATAAGCGTAGGCTGCAAGCCTACAAACAGACGAAGCGTGAGCTGAAATTTGAGCGTAAACAGCTCAGGACAGAAAACAAGTTCCGTGTCAAGGAATTCCGAAATCAGAAGAAGATCAGCAAATTAACAAGACCGGGACTGCTTGCATTGAAGCCTGTTTCTTATTCAGCAGGACGAATGAAAGCATCTGCTTGGCAAAAGGCGGTCAACGAAGATCAGGACAACGATTTTCTTCATGCTATCGACTCTGCAAAACGCAGAGTTGTAGAGCCTGCGGCACAGAAAGTAAGCAAGCCTCAGCGTTTGCAGAAAAAAGAGAAACAGCGTGACCGCCTGAATGACAAAAAGTCGAAGTCCAATAACCGCCTGAACAGGCAGGAATCCAGACTGAAAGACAAGCACGACAGCTATAAAAAGCGTAAAAAGCCAAAGCCGAAAAAGAAGAAAGGTGCTAAGGACACTATCTCCGCAGCACTGAAAGCCGCTTGGAAATTCGTGAAGAATGTCTATGAGAGCGAGGTCAAAAAGTTCTTTCTTTGCTTGGCGATACCTGTCATTGTAATTCTGCTTGTATTTGGCATTATCACGATGCTGTTCTCTGCGACTTCCTCGCACAGCGGTTTCACCCTCGGCACATACGCAGCTCAGGACTATGACCTGAGTGAAGCTGAGAAATACTACACGGAGCTTGCATATAACCTGAATCAGAAGATACGCAAGGTCGGCAGTTCTTCCGACTGGAAAAACGGTCTTGCTGCTTTCGGAGCAAATACTGGTGATCTCTCCGATACCCCTGATGAATGGGTGTGGGGACGCTCCTCGGTCTATGACTTTGATCCTGTGTATGACTTCGATACCTATAAGCTGTGGTCGTTCCTCTGTGCCTATTACTATGATTTCGATGCCGATAACGATGATATTTACTATTGGGAGTTTGACAGCGATACGGAAGATCTGCTTGAAGAAATCTTCAATGATGAGTATGAGTTCGTCTATTGGTACGATAATCAGTCCCGTTGGGAGGAGCTTTCCCCATACAACTATTGGGGCGGCGGTAATGCTTCATCGGGAACATATTACAGAGCTGAACAGGACGCTTATATCTATGACGGGCAGCCTTATAAGTACCGTTTCAAGCCGATAGCAATCACCTCTGAATTATCGCAGTATGAGGACGATGACGGCTATCTCTGCATCACAGACGGTTATTGTGTTCTTGATCCGAAT
>JAKPUQ010000126.1 GCA_029572815.1 Bacillota bacterium
CTTGCGTAGATTTCGTAGTTACGCATCATACGCAGAAGTTCATCTTCTGTTGTGGTATCCCACCACTCTGCCCCTAAACACCTTCCAGCTTCCACAGCTCTCCAATTCTGCACTACTCCCCATATGCCAAGCAGAACCAGCCTGTTCACTTCTCTATGACTGAGGTTCCTATCTGGGTCTAACGCAGTCACGAGACTTCCGGTTGCGTAGCAGTATATAGTAAACTTGGGGAGCTTCTTCTCTTCTTGCTCATCCAAGTCAAGGCAGAAGCCCTGCTTATGCCACCTCCTCAGCAGCCGAGTCACCTGCTCTTTGGAAAGGTAACTCCCGAGTACCCATAGCCTGTCCCTTACCGCCAGCTTTTCATCCCCCATAACATCTTCCAAAGTTCTGCAGGTTCCGGGTGGAAGCTCAGAAAATATTTCGCTAGTTGTCCAGCAAGCCCCGAACATGTAGATGTCTTTTGGGCGTACTGCCCTATGCCGCAGTTTTTCTAACTCGTGCATTTTCTTTCTCCCTTTTTGTTTACTAGAAAAGGGCGATACAGAACAGTCCTGTATCGCCCAGTTTCCTACTCCTCAAACAGAGTGTCCAGAGGCGACTTGTCGAACGCGAGCTTGGCCCCGCACTGAGTGCAGTATACATACTCAGCGTCTGCCTCAGCCAGCTGCTTCCAGCCACACTCGCAGGGCGCTATGGCCGTATCCGCATCTTCCATATACGGAATGACCAGATAGGTTTTCTCCCTGCCTGACCCTTCTTGCTTGTGGTCAGGCAGCTTTTTCTTGTACCCGAGCATGGACACATGCTGCTTGCATGCATATGCCCAGCTCGAATACCCGCGGACTTGCCCATCATACATGGCAGGCTTGTCACAGAAGCTGCATGTGTTCATCTTACCTTCCCCCCATCATCCGGTAAGCCTTGTCCTGCAACTGCCGGTTTTCGTCAGCCTGCATACGGTTCCACTTCTTGACGAGAGCAATCTGCTGCTTCGTCGGCTTGTTGGCTGCGCTACGGCTATCCCAGGGGTTCTTCTTCTCTTTCTTCTTCTCTTCCATGTTTGAAAACTCCCTTTTTTCTGAATGGGCCTGACTGCTCATCAGCCACACACAGTCACGAGTGTGGGAGGCCGACTTTTTAGGTCGGCCTTTCGCTGTGCCCTTCCTAGATAATATCGTCAGGGATAACTTCCACGGGCTTCCTCTGACGCAACTTCCTGGTATGCACTGGGTTCTTGAAATTCCCAAACTGCACACGGCGCAAGTGGTAGGAAAGTTGCGCGCGAAGTGTGCGCAGGAATTCCCTCTTTTTTTCGATGTCCAGCATCTCCTTTTCTTTCATATAGTTGAGTTTGTTGAGCAGCAAGCTTGCCATGCGCAGACTATGCTCTTGCATAATATCTGCCTCAAGGATGAGGTTGGTAAGCAGGGTTACAGCCCTACTCAGGCATTCGTCCACCTCTTGAAAGGTAGCTTCCACCTTATCGACTTCGTGCCCCGTATCGACTTCCATTTTGTGCCTCCTTCTTTCCCTGACGCAACTTCCTGTTTGGTTCGGTATTTGAACGGTCACGTATACAAGTATACTTGTAAACCGACCGTATCACGTGTATATCAAGGTAGATTTCTGTAATTTGTTCACCGAGCACTAATACAAGAAATGTTTAGATAAGTCCAGTTATCGGAATATGGGATTTTATTACCTAAAAAAATATATAAAAAGAATAAAAAAAAATAGAAGAAATTATCACTTATTTCTGTTACGTTTCAACCTTTTAGGGTTATTT
>JAKPUQ010000021.1 GCA_029572815.1 Bacillota bacterium
TACCATATTATCAACAAAAAGTCAACTATTTCGGCATAAAAGACAATAGATGAATACTGCCATTGAAACTAATATAATAAAACGGCAAGCACACTGCTTAACCGCTTTTAAATTATTATTCAAATATATATGGAAACAGCAGTATTTTATGGCTTATAACCGATTATAAGTTCATCCGTATATTTCGCTGCATCATAGTGCCTCGCGATATATATCCAAGATCCTGTTCTCACAGGATAATGCGGACTGCTTTTGAACAAAACTATGCAAATTGACAAAATCCACGTTCCGCTCTTGACAAACGTAGGAGAACAGTGTACTCTTATATAAGAGAACAGCGTTCGCTTACAGGAGATGATAAAATGCCCAGAGACAAGACAGAGAGCCATGAGAGAATAATCACCGCTGCAAAGGAGGAGTTCCTCACATACGGATTTGAGAACGCTTCTATGCGGCGTATCGCTTCAAATTCAGGCATAACCGTCTCAGGACTGTACAAGCATTTTCCCAACAAGGAAGAAATGTTTGCTCACCTTGTTGAGCCTATGCTTGAAGAGTTCAACGAGCTTTATCAGCGAAAAGAGCAGGAGGAACATGATGCCATTGAGGAACGCGGTGCTGCTGCGGCATTCCTGAATGAAGATGCTGTGTATGCAATGGAGTTCATCTATGACCACTTTGACGAATTCAAGCTGCTTGTCTGCCGTTCTCAGGGAACGAGGTATGAGGACTATGCCCATAAACTCGCAGAAATGGAGGAGGAAAGCTCTCTGGTATATCGAAGCTCTACGCAGTCGTGGAGACCATGTTCCCGACTTTGACAGGCGGGAATTCCATTTGCTTGTTTCTTCAAATGTAGAGGCGGTTTTGCAGCCAATCCGTCACGATTTCACCAGAGATGCCGCACTGCACTACGCTCAGACTATAAACATCTTCTTTTCAAAGGGCTGGAAATGGCTGTGTGGAATGGAACAGACTTAAAATCGGCAAAATGCCGATTTTAATTTGTACGGTTGTTAGTATTTGCTAATAAAAAGGAGGCATAAATATGACATGGCTTTATGATAATCTCATGTCGATAGTGATGCTGGTCGTTCTGGCGGTGATAGTATTCTTCATCGTCAGAAGCAAGATCAGAGCTAAAAAAACAGGAAAGGGCTGTGGCTGCGGATGCTCGGGGTGCAGCGGATGCAGCTCCTGCGGTGCAAAAAAACAAGACCATTAAGACTTAAAAAGTCTTAGGAATATATAATTGGAGGAAAATTATGAAGCTATAAGGAGTCCCACTCACTGAAATGGGCAGCAAAAATAGCGCTGTTCTACGTCTGCAATGCACTGGTGCTGTCCTGTATAGTTTATCATATCGCTAAGCTTTTCATATAATGAAGCAATAAAAATGTCCTCAGAAGATCTCTGAGGACATTTTTTATACGCGCATACTCTTAATTCTTCCAGCCTGTGCTGACTGCACGTTTAGTCACCATTGAGCGATATATACCGTCCTTAGCCATAAGGCTGCCGTGGTCACCCGATTCCGCTATCTGACCATCCTTTACTACCATCATCCTGTCTGCATGAGCGATAGTGTTAAGTCTATGTGCGATAACAAGGAGAGTTTTTCCCCTGCAAAGCTCAGATATGGCCTGCTGGATATAGCTTTCATTGTCAGCGTCCACACTTGCGGTAGCTTCGTCAAGAACGACGATAGGAGAATCCTTCAGTATGCACCTTGCGATCGAAAGTCTCTGCGCCTGACCGCCTGAAAGTGACGCTCCGCCTTCGCCGATAACAGTATCAAAACCGTCCGGCAATTCCATGATAAAGTCGTAGCACCTTGCTTTTTTTGCCGCCTCTATGACCTCCTCACGGCTTGCATCAGGCCGTCCAAGTGCAATATTGTTGTACACCGTATCCTGAAACAGATACACCCTCTGGAACACCATGCTGATGTTGTCCATAAGCACAGAAAGCGGTATCTTTCGTATATCCGTGCCACGCAGAAGTATCTCTCCCGACTGAATATCCCAGAAGCGGGCGAAAAGACTGGCAATTGTAGATTTACCGCCGCCTGACGGTCCCACAAGGGCAGTCATTGTTCCCTTCTCAGCACTGAACGAAACGTCCTTCAGAACGTCTTTTTTGTCGTAGGCAAAGGTGACGTTTCTGTATTCTATCTCAGGAGAATTATTCTCCGCAAGAGTCTGAGTACCGCTGTCGTCAAGCTCCTCTTCCGCAAAAAGTGCATCTATCCTGTCCATGCAGGCATTCATGACCGTCAGTCTTGTTCCCTGATCGTAGAATGTGCGGATAGGAACGAACATATCAAACAGGAACAGCAGAATACCGATGAAGTAATTCAGCGGCAGAGTCCCGTTTCTGTACATCACCGCCGACACAGCCAGCACCGCCGCAGTTGCCAGTCCGTAGACTATGTACACAGAGGTTTTCCATGGCATATGTGCTTCCTCAAATCCGAGGTTCACACGGCAGTTTGTGTCAAAGCTGTCGGTCAGTTCCTTTGAACGCTCGCCAAGGAGGTTGTAGGTCTTGATTATGCCGATCCCCTCTGTGGAATCAAGCACAGCTTTTGTCTGAACCTCCGAGGCTTCCTGACGGGCATCGGAGTGCTTCAGATCGCTTTTCTGCATTGGTATACCGATAGCGATGATGATACCCGTAAACAGCAGTGAGACCAGTCCCAGCCGCCAGTCAAATGCGAACATGAAGATTATCATTATTGCCTGCGAGAACAGATAGCTCATCATGTCCGCAATTACCATCATGCAGTTTTCCTCAATGAAAACCATGTCTGTTGAAAGCACGGAGCTTATCCTGCCGATGTTGCCCTCTGTGAAAAATCCCATAGGCAGGCGGCGAAGGTGTTCACCCAGCTTCATTCGCATATCCGCAAATATCATATATCCTGCCGCACTTTGCAGACGGTCGGCAAGGTACTGGAAAAGTGCCTGCACACCAACGCTTGCCACCAGTGCGACCGCCGCATAAATGCAGGCTCGCTTTGAAATATTTCCGTCGATGAATGCCGCCGCAATGAAGTACATAACGATTATGGGCACTTTCATCAGCATTCCTTTCAGAAACGAAAGCACGAATGCGCCGTAAATCCTGCCCTTGTATTTCCCCGAAATGCCGAGGATACGCCTTATCATCCCTATCATGCTCTCACCTCATTTCCGATAGTCCAGCTTGCTCTCGCTTCGCTGCTGTTCCACAGCTTTTTGTACTCATCGCAGCTTTCCAGCAGCTTTTCATGTGTATCCGCAGCAATTATGTTTCCGTCCTTCATCACGCATATCTTATCCGCATTCACGACAGTCTGCAAACGGTGAGCGATGACGAGAACAGTTTTTCCCTTGATTATCTCAGCAATTGCCGCATTCATTTTCTCCTCGTTTTCGGGGTCTATGAAGGCAGTGGCTTCGTCCAGAACTATCACGGGGGCATTTTTCAGTATTGCTCTTGCAAGTGAGATGCGCTGACGCTCGCCGCCGGAAAGCTGCTTTCCTCCGTCACCTGCCATAGTGTCTATGCCGTCAGGCAGACGCTCAAGGAATTCCCTGCACTGAGCCTTTTCCGCAGCTTCAAGCACCTGTTCACGGGTAGCCTTCGGGTCGCCCATAAGGATATTCTCATACAGCGTGGTATTGAACAGGAACTGCTCCTGCGAAACGTAGGAAATGCGGTCATTCAGAGCCTCGATGCTCATATCGGTGATGTCCTGTCCGCCGAGAGTTATCTTTCCGCTGTTTATGTCATAGTAATGCACCAACAGCTTTGCAAGTGTGGATTTGCCGCTTCCCGACTCTCCAACAAGCGCAGTAAGTGAGCCCTCCTGCAATTCCAGTGAAACACCGTGAAGAACTTCCTGTTCCTTGTAGGCAAACCGAACGTCCTCGAACTTAACGATATTTGAATTACCGATAAATGAATTATCCTTAGTTTTTAAAGACTCACTGTCCATAGCCTTTTCTATCTCGTCTATCTTGTAGTTTAGCTGCGGGAATTTGCCTGCGAAGTTCAGCGCTTTCAGTATGGGAACTCCCACAGAAAGTGAAAGGCAGAACACCAGCACAAGGTCTGCTAAGGTCGAACTTCCGTTGATGACCAACAGCGTTCCCACAGGCAGCATCACAAGTGCCACGCAAGGCAGGATAGCGCTGTACAGAGCCATCCACGGCCAGCATATCTTGTACCATTCAAGAGTGAAGTCACGGTAGCTTTTGATGTCCTTTTCGTACCGCTGATAGGACTCGCCGTCACGTCCGAATACCTTGACTACCTCCATGCCGTTGATGTACTCGATAATGGTTGCATTCATCTTCGCAGATGCTGCATAATAGTCATTCATACGCTCCATGCCTGCCTTGAACATCATGCCCATTGCAAACATTCCGATAGGCAGCGAACAGAGCGAAAGAAGCGCCAGTTTCCAGTCTGCAAAGAACATACAGATAATAGCTATGGCTGCCATTGCAAGGTTTGAAATACCCTCGGGAATTGCGTGTGCAAGGAGCATTTCCACCTGTTCGATATCATCGGTGAACAGCTTTTTTATCCTGCCGTTTCCCATATCCTGTATCGTTCCGAGAGGCTGACGCTCCAGCTTTTTCTGTAATGATATTCGGATATTTTTCAGTGTGTTATATGCGGATATGTGGGAGAATTTAAGTCCCAGAACATATAAGATAGCATATGCTAACAAGCATATAAAAATAAAAGCGATATGCCCTATATAATAGCCTGCGGAGAGCTTTTCGCCCTCCAGAAGCGGCTTTATTATGCGGTATACCAGAAAAAACGGCACCGCTGACGCTATCAGTGCGATAAACATGACCGCCAGCGCTCCGTAGGTGTATTTTATGTATTTGCCCATGTAGGGCTTGACTTTCTTAAACATCATCTTCTCCTTTCAGCAGAATGACATCTCTCCAGTTGAAAAACCTGCACATGACACGGCAATGCTCCTCAATTTTTTTCCACGACATCTTATGGATAAACGGCTCGCACACACAGGTCCAGTACGATGAGATAAGGACATGGAACTCCTGTCTCGTTACATCAGCTTTGGCAAGACCACGTTTTTTTGCCTCGTCGTAGAACTTCTCGTAAGCATAACTCAGCTTTGTCACAAACTTATGATCGAAGTTCTCATATCTTGTACCTGCGGCTTTATCAATAAGCAGGACAAATGTGATCCTGTTTTCGTAAAGCAGCCTGAACATAGGGATAAACGACTCATAGGTCATAGTCCATGATGCAATGATCTCAGCATTGCTAAGTGCAGAAAAGTCGATATCCGATCTGCTTTCAACAAAGTCAGTAAGCTCAGAAACTATGCCATCAACAACAGCACAGAAAAGCTCCTCCTTGCCCTTATATCGCTTATACAGCGCACCTGTGGTAATGCCTGCGTTCTCGCAGATAGTTTTAAGTTCAGCCTTTATGAAGCCGTTTTTATTGAACTCAGCTTCCGCACTCGCAAGCAGTCTCGGATCAATGCTTTTATCAGGTGTAGACATCAGCTCACTCCTTTGATATTTGTATTATCGATAATCCGATTATCATTCTATCACGTCTTTTACCTGTTGTCAAGAGGCAAAATAAAAGAGACTTATTTTCATAAGTCTCCTTTGCACGGATCATGATTTACCGAAATAATTCCGTATTATCTGCATTATCTCCTCAAACGCAGGCTTGCAGCCGGGAATGAAATATTGAATAGCATAACAATGGTGCATACCCTTTCCCAGGTGGAAAACGCAGTCCGCTCCGGCTTTACGGTAGCTTTCACCATAGCTTGGAGCAAAGGCATACAGTGTCTCAGCGGTTCCGTAGTAGAAGTGTGTCATGGGAGCATTCCTGAAATCGCCGTGAGCGGTGGCAAGGTATTTTTCCGGCACTCCCCTGCCATGGCACATTATCTCACGGGCAGTATACATATACTCCGCAGGAATCATTATATCTCTTTTATCAAGTCTTGCAATCGCAGTTTTCTCATCATCTGTAACGGGCACACTTCCGGGAGAAACCGGTATCAGCAGACCTGGCATAGGATAATTCTTTCCACCGTCATTCAGTTCATTTATGTATGTGATAACATCGAGGAGAAGAGCAGCACCTGAGGAAAATCCCAGAAAAACAATGCGCTCGGGCTTGTAATATCTGAGCATTGTCTCATAACATTCAAATATCATTTTTACGTTTTCCAGCATATCGTGCTCATGGCACATAGGATAATACGGGAACCACACATCAGAACCCGTTATATTGCCTATTTTCCGGGAAAGTCCCACATCTCCGCTGTCAGAGCCAAGTATCATTCCGCCGCCGAAAACGAAGAGCACGGCTTTGCCCTTCCTCACCTTTTCGCTGTCAATTTCAAGGCAGTGATACTTTCCCTGTATCAGATGATCTGTGTAGTGCGCCTTGTTGTCAGTCGGCATGGAGAAATGTCGGTTTTTCGCATTCATTTTTGCTGCCTTTGCAAGGACCTCTTCCTTTGTTCCCACAAGGCTTTGTTTCATTTTCATCGCCTTAACAACCTTTCTTGTCAAACTGTACAGCGGACTCGCAAGTCCGTCAGGCGCTTTTACAATTTTATCCCGCTTATCAAATCTCACTTTAATTACCTCTTTCTGTATTTTTATTCAGTACAGCACTCCGTCTGCTTCATATTATGAAAATCAATGCCAGAACACAGCAGCAGACCAGCATAACAACAGCCTGAGCAAGATGCTGCTTACGGTTATATCCGAAGTCCTTCCAGCCTGCAAGTCCCTTTGTTTCAGGGAAAAAGCGCTGAAAGAAGTTAGTTTTTGTCAGCAGGAAATAGTCCAGTGCAATTATGTCAAATGCCTTTGTTCCGAAAGCTATTATCAAAAATCTCACAAGAAGCTGACCAAATGTAAAACCGTTTTTCTTACCGTCGATCCCGCCCAGAATAAACACTATAACAAAAAGAATGCACATTATGACAATAAGCACTCCTCCAAAAATTCTCGGAACTTTAGGCTGTTTATCTATCTCATCAAGCCTCGGTGTCAGCGCCTCCTGTACATCCTTCGGGAAGTTCTTTGCGAGTCCGCGATAGGGCATGAAAACTGTAGCCGCAAGTATCATAAGACACAGCAGAACGATACTGCACAGCATGAGCAGTATTGTAAACTTCAATATTATCCTCCTTTCAGGCACATCAGCATGAGCACACAGTATCCCGCTGATAACTCCTATTACACCTATAATAACGTGACTATTCATCAATGTTCACCTGCTTTTTCTCTCCTGTAAAATAGTTCTATGAGACAAAGCAGTTTATGGGTTAGCATCCACTAACCTATTATAGCACAGAATTACAGGATTTGCAAGGATTTGATTCAGAACGCCGCAGTATCTGATAAAATGAGGGATCTGCATGACAGATCCCCCCTGTGTTTCAGCGCACCAAAAGTAAATCTGCTCCTTTCAGCTGTGCTAAGTTAGAAATTACCAGGTATCTCTCATAAAACTTATGTATGAGCATAACTGTAATCTGATGCCGCTGCTTTTCCCTATTCAGTTTTAACTAACAATTGTCCCGCTAAGAGAAGTGGAGACCCTGTTCAATTTTGTTCTTACATTTCAATCATTCTCTCCCGTAATTACCGATATAACAGCTTTTGCCCTGCCCTCGCCTATGTCGTAGCAGGAACGTACACCGCAGAGCTCGCACCATAGCTGACCGCTTTCGGAGACTCCGAAACTGCCGCTGACATAACCCGTCCAGTAGTATATCTGTGCAACAGATCCGTTTTTTGCTTCAGCACTGTATATGTCGGGGAGAGATTTGTCCGCGGTGAGCAGCGTCCAGATACTGTCTTTGTCTATGTTTTTGTGTAAGCCGGAGGCTGCATAAGCAGTGCCTGTAAGCCCATCTGCATTGAGTCCCATATCATTTATGAGACCGCCCAGGTACAAGGGAGAGTAATCACTTTTGACATAGATGTACGTACCTGTCCTGTCAGCAAACTTCACGGCTATCATAGCATTTGTATTGGGAAGCCTACTGACGCTGTATATTTCTATATCCGCAGCAGCAGTCTTTGCCATGCCGTTTTCCGTATACTCCCTCTCAATATGAGCAGATCTGATATAGCTGCCTGTCATGCGGTCGGAGCTGTTATAGCTGACGAATTTGTAATTTGTCCCCGCAGGTTCGGGAGATGCAAGCTCCTCATGACTTTCGATGAAAATCTCGCTGAAAACAGTGGGAACTGTAGATGTGGGGGACGTTGGAGCAGTAGTAATTGCAGGCGGCTCCGTGATGCTTTCGGGAGTTGTAGTGGTAACAGCAGTAGTCCCGACAGCCGTCGGAGCCTCTGTTACGGCAGTTGCCCCCGTAGTTGTCTGAGGGGTGGCTTTGGTAGTATTTGCAGCAGTGGTGCCGGAGACCGCGGTAGTTTCTGCCGCAGCAGTACCGAGCAAAGTAGTTTGAGTTGTCACATGAGAAGATGTGGTTTTTACCGCAGAAGTCACAGCAGCTGTTGTGACATACGTTGTTTTAGTTTCGGTGATGGTCTCCGATGTAGTCGGCTCGGTGAAGTTCTCTATCATGCTGCTGCCTGAGAATTTGTCGTTTCCGATATCCTTGGCAGAGGACAGCTTCCACATTCCCACACCTGCGATGACAGCGGCACACATACCCGACACCGCATAGGAGGTGTGCTTTATTTTTACGGCCCTGAGCCTTCTCTGCTCGATTATCTCGTCGCCGCGCTTCATTATCCTGTTGGCAATATCTTCATAGCTCCTCATACTCAAAGCCCTCCTTTTCAAGCAGTTTTTTCAATGCGACCTTTGCGCGGTAAAGCAGGTTCCTGACCTGCCGTTCACTTTTATTCATTATAACAGCCGTTTCGGTGTTGCTGAAATTCTCAAAATAGACCAGATACAGCACCTGTCTGTAATCAGGCGTCAGCTTTTCCATCGTCCTGTGGAGCAGCCTGCGGTCATCGCCCTGTATGTGGTTCTTTTCTATATCCTCCCTGTCGGAAATATCGTAAAACTGTTCTATGGGAGCCTGCTGTATCTTCCGCCGCTTTCGTATGAAGTTATAAGCGGTATAGCGTCCCACGGAGTAAAGCCAGGTCTTGAAGGTGCTTTTCCCCGAAAACCTTGGCTTATCGGTATATAGTTTAAGAAAGGTCTCCTCAGCAAGCTCCTCAGCTTCGGAGAAGCTCTCCGCAAAGCCTGTGAGGTACAGTGTGAGACCGTCCCAGTATTCAGCGACCAGCTCGGTAAAAGAATTTCTGTCACCCTCAAGGAAACGGCGGTAGCTGTTTGCACCGCTGTCCATAGACTACTCCTTTCATGCGATATGGTATAGTTCCTCTATTGATTAGTAACATTTTTCCGCATTTTGTCTCACCTTGATTATAAAATATCTATTTTTCCCTGTCAACAGGATTTTTTTGAAACCAGTGAGACAAATCCATCGAAAGTGTTACTAAATAGTGAAAGGCAAAAACATGCAGCCCCAAAAGGAGGTATTACTATGAAAAAACTGACAGCTATTATATTATCCGCAGCTCTTGCCGCAGCACAGACTGCGGGTATAGCCACAAATGCCGAAACGGGCGTAGATTACTATGCAGACAAGACAGTCGATAAGGTATATGCCGAGCTCTCGGGAGAGGACTATGTATTCCTCTCGGACTTATATCGCTATGGCGGCGGACGTACTTTAACTCTTGACAGCAGCGGAAAATACCATATCATAGAAAAGAAGTCGCAGGGCACAGAGATAACAGTTGCCAAGGGCAGCAAGCTTCCTGTTGATGAAATAATCAGCGCTGCAAGTGAGCGGATAAAGGAGTCCCCTGAAAAGCAGAAGCCCACTATCAGGAAGAACGCCAACGGTGTCACCTATACTCTGAAATGGCTCCGCAGCGACTATTATGAAGCTGTCTGCGATGTCCTCAAAGGTTATGACTGCGTTCTGTCCATAGACGAGAACTTCGAGGCATATGAGGACGGGAATTATCTGAGTGTGCACGGTTTTTATATCCGTTCAGACAGGTCTCCCGAGGAGATCGCAAGCGATTATCCCGAGCTGGGACTGGAACAGAGACCGTATGAAACCCGGGATGGCTATGACTATTACTTAGACATCGGCAGCGAATCATGGACACACGGTCAGCTTTATGAGGCATTGAAGGATATGAGCGAAAAGGGTATCGGATATTCGGCATTGTGTGTGACAACAGAGCTTGCATTCTTAAATGTTGACACAATAAACTGCACCCATAACATATACACCAAGGAGGACGTGACAGATGAGCTCCGCACCGAGATAAGGCAGTTCTACAGAAGACCAGCGATGCAGGGCGACTCAAACTGCGACGGTGGAATGGACCTTGCAGACGCCATCTTCATCATGCAGTCCCTTGCAAATCCCGATAAGTACCGGCTCACGGAGCAGGGCAGATTCAACGGTGATCTCAACGGCGACGGTGTTACTTCCGGAGATGCTCTGTCCATACAGAACAGGCTCCTCGGAATTGAGTAAGCAGGAGAGCTGATTTGAGTGGAAATCACTGCATATAAGATCAAACAAGATAAAATTCAGCGGCATCAGTTATGATGCCGCTTTTACTTGCCGCCGTCGAAGGATCCTGCCGATACGGTAAGCTTTATCTGCATTCCACTGAATAAGGTTTGAAGACATTAGTAATGAATGATCGCACTGTATTCAGCCTGCTGCAACCTACAGGAACAGATACCGGATACCGGGAGCAGATCTTCAGGGATATACTCCGGCTGCCTGAGCTGAGAAAGACCATAATGGAACTGCTGGACAAGATACAGTTCATGAAGGATTTTTCCACCACGCACAAGACCTACGATGAGGAGCTTTTGTCAGGCTGACCGCTTTTTATTTTTTAGACACTGCTTCCCGGAGCATAGTTTCATATCTTGTGTTTTTTCTCAGAATAACGAACATATCCGGACTGTTAGGGCAGACTCAACAGAAAATACGACCGGAAGCTTCAAAAGCCGGCTTCTGATTTAAGTGTTTGCACATGAATGAATGAATGGCAGAATATATTGCGCTAAAAAAGCTGAACCATTTTCAAAGATGTGTCATCTATCAGTTTACAGATCTCATCTTCAACGTCAAGATGCATGAGATAAACATGAACTCCGCTGTCAGAAAGTCTGACAAGCTCAGGCAGCATATCTTCAAGATACAGATGAACTGCACTTTTGTAGTACGCCGCTTCGGTATACAGGAACGAACCGCTTTTCAGCAGCGGCTTGAATGGCTCAAGAGTTGCGGTATCGCCTGTGTAGACCACGTTATTTCCGTGTATATTCAGATGATAGCCGAAGCATCTGCCCTCAAGAGGCTTAACATGGGTAGTCGGCACCGCTGAGATGAACCACCTTCTGTCAAGTTCGTCAGCTGTAATAATATTGAACCACTCCTGCTCGCAGCCCTCTATCCTCATAAGCAGCAGAAGCAGATCCTCCTTAACTTCTGTCGATGGCGCGACGATAGTCACTTTTTTCTTCATAACGCTTGCAAACCACACATATTGCAGCATTGTTCCGATACCGCCGCTGTGGTCGCCGTGAGTATGAGTTACGAGGATATAGATATTATCGTACTGCTCCCAGTTCATTTTCTTAACCTTCTGATATGAAGTCGCAGGACAGTCAATGAGAACAAGCTCGTTATCCTCAGAAAAGAAAGCAGAATTATGCTCGTCAGCAAACGCTGAACCTCTGCCTAAAAACAGCAGCAAACGGTCTTTCTCTATTTCTGTCAGCATTTCAGAAATATGGTCTCCCACATTTTCAATAGTGCTGTGGCTGCCGTGAACTGTCTTCACAGTACCGGACAGCTTAACACAGTTCCTGTGATTGTCAGGCAGAATAGTATCCTTGTCGCTGCACAGAGTATGTGCCCTTTCATTCTGAGTGCTGACTGACATTTCACGGTACTGCTCAGCGAAGTCCGAGGGTATGCCCGAACCTGTGATAATCTCCAGCTCATGAGGATAGTAGCATGGGTTTGTCAGTATGCAAGGACGTTTGAACTTACGGCTCAGCCTGTCTGCATACCAGCCGCCGAGACTCTGCCCCACAAAAATAAAATCATCGGTATCCACCATATCTGAAAAACATTTCATCAGTTCCTCGGGAGCAGTATTTATATAATCTATCTTCGGCGAAAAAATATCCTCCGCTGAAAAAATGTTGCAAATCGCCTTGTAATTCTTATTATCGGCTTCACCCATGAAGCCGTGTAAATTCAGTATCTTCATTCTTTTTCACCTGCCTGTATTCAGAATAAGCTTATTTATCAATTTATCTGCCTTATACTTGTCTCTCAGCGAGTTTAACCAGCGGGTCGGGATACTGTCATAACCAAATTTTACTCCTGCTATACCGCCTGTGATACAGGCTGTTGTATCGGTATCATCGCCAAGTGCAACCGCCTGCTTTACAGCTTCTTCATAAGAATTTGCAGCTTTCATTATCATGACAGCACTTCTGAGACTGTCAACAACATAACCGCTGCCCCTGCCTTTCCATATATCAGGCTCATCAGGCTGAAGTCTGAACAGGAACTCATCTGAGTACTCAGGGGTGTCCGCATATATACTGCGAAGCTTCTGTATCGCACTGTCAAGTGATGTATCAAAACTGCTGCCATTAAGGAGTTCCCTTGCAATAAGGCGGTACAAAGCGCAGCAGACCTGATTTGTGATATTTCCATGAGTAATAAGACATTGCCTATGAGCATCATTGACAAGCTCAGCATCTGTTCCTGTGTGCCATAAAACTAAGGGCAGAACGCGCATAAGAGCTCCGTTGCCTTTTCCGTCAGGACGAACATTGCCGCAGTCCTCAGGCTTACCGCCGCTTTTATACATGGAGAGAGCCATTGATGTCTGTATCCCCACATCAAATACTCTGTTATCAACTGCCCATAAACCGTTTTCATACCATGCAAGAACTCTGTCAGAAAAATCTGTCAGGTCAAAGCTTCCTTTATAAAGCAGACTGTCCAGAAGGCAAAGCGCCTGAGCTCCGTCATCGGACCATGTGCCCGGAGCTGTACCCGAATGAGCTCTTACAAATCCCTCGGGCGGGTTCATCTCTATCTGCTCTATCGGCGGTATATCCTCTTTCATGTGGAATTCATAAGGCACACCGAGAGCGTCACCTATAAGAAGTCCGTAAATACCGCCTTTGATCTTGCTGATATACTCTTCATTTGTCAGCTCAGCCATGATATCACCTACCTTATTTTCATTTTTCCCGATTGCAGGGAGCAGATCTCCAATCTGCGTATCTGCAAGGGCTTTCAGATAATGTATAGTGAATGCTTTAAATT
Organism: Bacillota bacterium; assembly: GCA_029572815.1. Taxonomy (GTDB): domain Bacteria; phylum Bacillota; class Clostridia; order Oscillospirales; family Ruminococcaceae; genus Ruminococcus. Next base: position 13,403 of record JAKPUQ010000021.1, read on the forward strand.
CATTATAGCATATCATAATACCTTTTACAACACTGTATATTCAAAAAACCGCAGTCATAAGACTGCGGTTTATCCCTGCATAAAGCTATGTGTTTATAATTACGAATTTGCGTTACTTGCGGCTGCTGATGCAGCAATTGCAGCGCACATTGCAGCTTCCTGTGCAGCGATCATTGCAAGTGCAGAAGCAGATACTGCTGCCTGAGTATTATCGCTGTCTCCGTAAAGATCGGCGGTGAGCATAGCTGCGTGCATGAGCCTTGTTTTCTTGTCGAGGCTTAATGCTCCGTAGCCCTTCTGACCGCTGAGCAGGCTGTCGATGGCAATTATGCTGTCAACAAGCTCCTTTTCATCGGCATCTATTATTGACACCGCAGCAAGTGTTGACAGTTCAAAGTGCTTTCCGAACCTGCGTCCTGCTTCCTTTAAAGCGTCGAACATCCTGATCATTCTGTTCACTTTTTCTTCGGGAGCTCCGTTTGTCATGGCAAGTATATGTGAAACTGTCTGAACAGAGTCCTTGTGCGAGAATTTTTTACTGAGGAGCTCAAAGCACTTCTCAGCGTCATCGATAAGCTCGCTGTCGCTCTTTTCCGAAAATGCCATAAAGCCTGCCATTATGCTGTCCTCTCTTGATGTGAGTATGGGATGCTCCTTCTTCATTTCATCATAGACAGCACGTCCTCTTGCTGCAATATGTCCTGCCTCTTCGATGGTTGTCTTTTCAGCAAGGAGAGTTGCGAGAAGAGCAAGGTATTCCGATCTTCTGAAGTGCTCCTTGAGAATGCCGTACATAGCCATTACCTTCTCAAACTGAGCGGCAGGGTCATCAGCTATACAGAGCTTTGCTGCAAAAGGAACCATTACATTTCCTTTCAGATACGAGCCGAAGCCTGCATTCTTCTTGATGATCTTCTTGCATTCGCTGAGCTTGTCGGCGTCTGCTTTAACTCCTGCGGCACAGAATACATTTGCTGCCACAGGGTAGATATATGAGCTTTCAAGCTTTATTGCCTTTTTGATAATGTCTCTGTTCTCTATGAAGTCCTGTGTGAGCTGGCTGATAATTTCTTTCATGATGATTACTCCTTTTCAAGTGTAGTAGCTTTCCGCTTCTGTAACCATAGTATACCACACAACTGCCGGTCTGTCCCGTTTTTAATATTACGATACATTACAATTCTGAAATATACTGTTTTCTGTCTGCCGCAGATCTTTTCACCATTCAGACTGCATGGTCATTCCGCGTCACGAGACGCTTTATCAGGCGCTGCACCGTGACGATCACAACAGATATAAGAATGGAAATACCTGCAACCACAAGCGGCATATACCAGTCATAAGGATCAACCTTCAGAATACGGCGCTCACATAATGTATACAGTATCATGATAACAGGCATATGCCAGAGATAAACGTGAAGCGAATAAGCTCCGCCCAGTATGTCCAACGGAGGAAAGAGGCGGAGCTTCGGTTTTTCAAGTGCAAACAGGAATACCGAAGCCACCAGCATAAGCTTGAATATCTGCGTTATGTTATATCTGAACGGATCGTACTTTATCAGCAGGATCAGGCATACAAGCGATAGCACACCGCAGACAGCTGCGGACCATGCAGGCAGCTTCAGCAGCTTTTCCTTCCATTCTGCAATACAGAACCCAAGCAGCATAAGCGGGAGCGCTGCAACAAGAGCGTTGCTGCATATCCGCCAGCTTCCGTCAGTCGCGTATTTATAGGTTTCAAGTCCGATACGCAGGAGAATAAACAGGGGCATTGCAAATTTTGCAAATTTCTCCAGTCTCATTTTATACATCAGCCAGAATATGACATATACGTGCAGCAGCGCAAACATGAACCACAGCAGATCTCCGCTGATGGCTTCAAGATCGCTGCAATAGATCATTCTGAGATAAAAGCGCGGTCTTAAAAATGTCCTGAGCCAGATATTACGGTAATAATAACTTTCGCCATTCAGTGCATAGGATATACCAAAATACACCAGCACGGCGATGACGGTTATCAGAAGGTTACGGCAGAAGCGCTTCCTGAGCTTTCTGCACATCTTATCTCTTTCACCGAAGGCGTAATATCCGCTGATAAGGAAAAACAGCATGACTCCGCAGGAGCCTATGGAGCTGATGCACTTTCCGAAAGTGCCGTGGAACGGAATATGTACAAACACCACGCAGACAGCTGCGATACCCTTGAAAAAATCAAGACAGCGGTTTCGCTCTGCAGCAGGCATATCCTTTGATCTGATCCTCGTGTTGTTGTTCATACGCCGCTCCTTCCGGTACTCTTACGGAAACGCTGACGGTACTCCGACAGGCTCATTCCCTCGTTGACCTTGAACTGCTTGGCAAAATGGGCATAGGAGGCGTATCCGCAAAGCTCGGCTATCTGCGACATAGTAAGGTCCGTACCGCTGATGAGTTCCTTTGCCTTCCGCAGTCTGAAGAAAATTAGTTCCTCAACAATGCTTTTCCCGAAGTATTTTTTATACATTCTCTGCAGATAGCTCCTGCTCACATGAGTTCGTCCGCAGAGCTCCTGTACGCTCCAGTCATTTTCGGGACACAGCTGCATCTCCTCACGGAGCTGTGCAAGCTGGCGGTAAAGCTGTGGATTTTCCACGTTTCTTGTGCTGCTGCCCGACTGAGCCCTGAGCAGGGACCTCTCCTCCAGCTGCTCCAGTGCAAGGCAGAGATAACTGATAAGCGTGCAGTATTCAGGCTGATAGCAGCAGGCAAGTCTGCCGAAGGACAGGGCTGCAAATCCGAACTGCCGCTCATCAATGTGCAGGGGTGAAAGGAAATACACACAGGGATGGTCAGTATTCTCCGTAAGACATGAAACAATGTCAGACTGCCTGATATAGCGCTCCGAAATGCCGCTGCTCCTGCCTGCCCTGTCAGTCCACAGCACCTGACAGCAGTCGCTTTGCACAGAAAAATGAGTGTGAGGAGCCAGTGACTTCACACAGCGGTCTGTGAGAAAAACGCGGAAATCCGACCAGTGACAGACCAGATATATCCTGCTTGCAAGCATATACAGCAGGTCATGCAGCGACTCTGAGTGCATAAATTGATGACATTACAATATAAACAAACTCACCTTTGCTCATAGCCTTTGTTGCATTGTCCTGTGTCAGTGAACCATCATTTGTTGATATGAATGCCACATCATTTGACAGTGCTGCATAAGTGGAAAACTTTGTCTCACCAACTGCTGTTACAAAGTCCTGAGTGTTTGCTGAGGACTGATTTGCTGGCTTTGTTGCTCTTGTAAGAACTGACATTGCCTCAAGACGATTAAGTGACTTAGCACCGTTGAAGTAGTTCGGTGTGTTATCAGGAAGCAGATTGAAATATGCGTTTATGATTGCTGCGTATTCATCGCTGTCCTCAATGTCTGCATAGGTGTTCTTTATCTCAGTTCTAAGATAATCCTGTGTTTCCTTGTCATTGAACTGGTCGAATGTAGCCTTGTTTGAGAAGGCTGTCTTAAGTGTAGCGTTATCAGTGATTTTTCCATCCTGACCTACGTATATACAACCAGACTTAACGCCATCTTTGCTCTCAATGCCCATTGCTGACTCGAATCTGTCTCTGAATCCAGAGTAGGTATTTACCTTTGCAAGAGGTACCCAGCTGATTTCCTGAGGTGTACCCTTCTCTTCAAAAGCGTTTTCCTCTATGAGGAACTCAATCTGTGTGTCTGCTCCGAGCTCATTCACAGTGTCTATTACCTGTGATTTACTGCTACTGCTACAACCTGATAATGCTGATGCTGTGAATATCAGTGTTATCAGTGGTACTGTTATTCTCTTAATAGTTCTCTTAATGTATTTACCATCCATGGTTAGGACTCCTTTCAACTTGATGTTTTACTACCCTATAAAATTACACTACTCTCAAACGATAAGATAGCACACTATAAAGAAACTGGAGTTTTACTACCCTATAAAATTACACTACTCTCAAACTGACAAATACAAGAAAAACTATGAATAAGCGGTTTTACTACCCTATAAAATTACACTACTCTCAAACACTTTGGTGCTTATTTCCGCGTTGATATAAGTTTTACTACCCTATAAAATTACACTACTCTCAAACATCCGAGAGGGACGTGAACTATGAAAATTTGTTTTACTACCCTATAAAATTACACTACTCTCAAACTTCTACACATAAACTGATTTTCATTAAATGGTTTTACTACCCTATAAAATTACACTACTCTCAAACGCTACAACACCACACACTATGTGATGCATTGTTTTACTACCCTATAAAATTACACTACTCTCAAACTCATCGTCGCTAACCTCCTCGATAGTATCGGTTTTACTACCCTATAAAATTACACTACTCTCAAACCCTCTGCCCGTATGCCTTCGATACGTTCATGTTTTACTACCCTATAAAATTACACTACTCTCAAACTCCGTTTACAATCTTAATATATATCATGTTGTTTTACTACCCTATAAAATTACACTACTCTCAAACTCGTCAGTCATGTTCTCGCTATATACCCACGTTTTACTACCCTATAAAATTACACTACTCTCAAACTCAGAATGCAATTGTTTATCTCTTCAATGAGTTTTACTACCCTATAAAATTACACTACTCTCAAACTCATCGTCGCTAACCTCCTCGATAGTATCGGTTTTACTACCCTATAAAATTACACTACTCTC
>JAKPUQ010000036.1 GCA_029572815.1 Bacillota bacterium
ATTAGCGGAAGTAGAAAGTATAGGCATAAGGGCATCTGCACCAGAGTATACACATAAGCACATACACATAAACAGGAAGGGGAATGAGCTTGAGGCCTCAAGAGGATAAGGTAGCATTCATCAGAATGAGGGCTGAGGGCAAGTCATACAGCACCATAAGTAGGGAGCTCCACATCAGCAAGAGCACCTGCTCAGAATGGGAGCAAGAGCTTAAGGGAAAGGTTGAGGAGCTCAAACAAGAGCAGCTTAACGAGCTTTACGACACCTATTACATGACCAAAGAGGCCCGTATCAAGAAGCTGGGAGAGACGTTGGAAAGTATCAATACAGCCCTGCAGGCGGCGGACCTGAGCACTTGCCCACCAGAGAAGCTGATGGACTTCAAACTTAAGTACACAGAAGCACTTAAGGCGGAATATACAGGCGGCGGGGAACCTTACCGCTTAGGCGATGGTATCAAACCGCAAGACATACTGACAGCCCTGGGAGACCTTCTGAACCGCATAAGAACGGGCGAAGTAACAGAGGAGCAGGCGGCCAGGGAGAGCTCAGTCATAGCCAGCCTGCTGAAAGCGTATGACACCATGGAAGTGAAGGCCAAAATAGAGGCACTTGAGGCCGCCATAAGGGGGCGTAAGGATGGCAGATAGCATAAACAAGATACTGAATAAAAAGAAGTGGACAGGCGAGGAAGTGGGGCGGGCCCTGCTGCAAAGTCTTGTACACGATGCAAAGATGAAGGACAAGCCACACGAGCCCCTATTCTCACAAGCAGAGCTTAGCACTATGGAGCAGAGCATCTATCAGGGCAAGGACCGCATTGCCTACGCTGTATATCAGACGCTTTACAGCTCCTTAGTGGACGCCTACAACAAGATACAGGGAGCTCAGCAGAGCTACTATGCCAACTACTTCAGATATTCCCACCATCTAACAAACGCAATGACAGCCGAGGCAGTAGAGGAAGGGCTGAGGAAGCTACCCTTCATAATGACGCAGGGGCAATATGACCGCTTAGCCCACTCTGTAGGGGCCGATAAGGGCATGAATAGGGCGAAGCTGACAGAAATCATATTCACATCCTTGAACTATTACCTCATTGATGGCATCAATAAAAGGCCGCCGGCTGTGGATGCAGCCCTCCAGGCCACCAGGACTGAACCCGTCACGAACCCTCGCATACTAGCCCACTACAACGAAGACACAGGCAACGGCTATTACACCCTTGAAGATGGCCGCAGAAGCGATAAGATGCCACACGAGAAGTGGCAAAAGGCATTATACGAGAGATATGAACCCAATGAAACCCTACAAGAACATAACGAGAGGCGTATGCTGTGGACTTATGAGCTGCTATTCAAGGGGCTTGAGGCAATAAAGGCGGCCTGCAATGAGAGGGGTATATCCCTGCCGGACGGCATGACTGAAGCAGACGCCATAGCAGGCCTTGAAAGGATGCTCCAAGGCGAGGAAGGCCCTGTAGCCCTGGAGGCATTGATAAACGGACGCAAGTGGGCTACATGGCATACATACGAGACGCATCCGGAAGGACTGACTAAATACGACATCCTATTCTCAATGTTAGGACGATATAGCGGGGAGCATAAGGACGATATAAGCCCTAAGGAGCAATACAAGGAGTTTATCAACGACTACCCGGAGCTACACAAGGCCATTATGAAAGAGCTGGAAGACCGCATAGGCCCGCCGATAGAGGATAAGTACTTTAACACTTGGTTAGACCTCGCAAAGCTAGGGTTACCTGCTTATCAGGAGCTTATGAGAGTTTACGATGAAGAGATAATTGAGCTTCACCTGAAGGGCAAGGAGCATCGATATGGGGGCATCGCCATTATTCAGCACCCCAATGACATTAACCTGGATTATAACGGCAAATATGTAGAGACTGTGGACATCTTGCAAGGACTAAACGGGCTGGACCGGATGGCCGCAGATGAGGCCCTGACTGATGAACTTGAAGACATATTCCACAAGCAGCTAAGGCCATCAATGAAGACTGTATATGCCTATAATACGCTGATAGACATTATTGGGCAGGCGTACAGCATCGAAGGGGCAGAGGCACTCAAGATAGACACCACCACGATGGAGACACAAGCAGGCGGCTTCAACCGCCTGTTGTATATGCTGCATGGAGACATGAGCGGCCCTGAAGAAGCTAAGAAGAACAAGAGGGCGATACTGAAGAAGCTGTTGCATCCTATTCTCATTGAACAAGCACAGCCCTCACCGGCAGACATAGAGGCGGTAAAGGGGCAAATAAAGGAGCTAGGGCTTACTGAGCAGGCATATAAACAACTCAGGAACCTAGACGGCTTCATAGCTACACTTGCCGGAAAGGGGGGCGTGTGATGGTAGAGCAGAAGGAAGCCAAGGCCATCAAGAGTGCTTACAACGTACCGAGCTACATCAACCCCGCCCTTACATTGAACCCAGGCGGAAGTATGCCGGCATACAGCAAGGCCAAGCAGGGGCAAACGATTAACGACCTGCCCATGATAATGGCATCGGGGCATGAAATCACATACAACGAGAAGGCGAATACGGCCACCTTTACCAGGGGCAACTTATCCTTCACAATGCCGGACAGCATCCTGCCCAGAGGCTTAAGAGTATCGACTAACAAGCTGCTAGATGTGCTCAATATCGAGTTTACCAAGAACGGGGGCAAGAGCCCTAAGATAACCACCACCCTAGACTACTACATGGCGGCGTGTGGACTGAAGGACCGCAAGGAAGCCCGCAGACAAGTGAGCGAAGAGCTTGAGACGCTCTTTACGGGAAGTATTGACACCATAGAGACCGGGGCAGGCGGCTACAAGGCGAGCTTCAGCGGGGTAAGGATTATCCAAGACTACTTGTTCATGAAGGATGGAACAATAGAAGTAACCTACTCTGACAAATACTATGACCTCATGAAGGGATATAGCAGCTTCTTTATACCGATGCAGCTGCTAAGGATTAACAGCCACAAGAACCCGCACAGCTACTTCCTGCTGGATAAAATCAACATCCAGAAGGACATGAACAAGAACAAGCCCAATGAGGACATAATCTCAGTTAAGGCCCTTATATCCATATGCCCGTATCTGCCCACTTATGAGGATGTGATGCTGGGAAATAAGAATGTAAAGGACCGCATAATCAAGCCCTTTGAGCGAGACATGAACATCCTGAGGCCAACGTTCACTTGGAAGTATTGCCACAGCAAGGGCAAACCTCTGACGAAGAAGGAGGCGGCGGACCTTACATATGCACAATTCGAGCGGCTGATGGTCCAGATAACATGGAACGACTACCCCAAGAAAGCGAAGACAGCCGACAAGGCAGAAAAACCTGGCAAGTAGAAGGATGGCCCTAATTAAACGAGTTATAGGGTGTTATATTCTGCTGAACGGGATAATCATCGTCCGGAAGCATAAAACGCAATAGGAGCCCCTTAGAATGGCCGTAGCGTTAAACCATCGACACAGAGGGCTGGGAGGTAGGGTAAAAAACCAACAAGGGCAACAGAATCGCTCTACTACGCCGCTTACAACGCACAGCAAAATAAACTAACCCTGACAGGAGGCCACATGAAGGCGATAGACATAAGCGAGGAGCTCATAGACGAGGCGTACAGGAAGCTCATGCCACAGACGCCGGATGCCAGGGTAGAACTTACAGCGGCATCTGTTTACACCCTGATAAAGAGCAGCAAGGACTTCTTAACGCTTGAGGAAGCCATCAACGCATACAGCACAGCGGCAGAGAGGCGGGGCTTCAGGGCAGGGCTAATCCTGGGGCTGACAGCTTCATCAGGGGATAACCTTCTGAAGGCACTACGGCGGGCGGAAGCCGTCCATTAGGGAGCATAAAAGGGCTCACTTTCGAGACTGACCGGAGGGCTCCATCGGGGGGTATCGGCGTGCTAATCGGGGGGTATCGGCGTGCTAATCGGGGGGTATCGATGTGCTAATCGGGGGGTATCGATGTGCTAATCGGGGGGTATCGATGTGCCTACGGGCCTCTTGAGCTGGGGCTAAGGAGACTAATGTTATATTAAGGATTACTTAAGTAATACTTAATACTTATAAGCACTCGCCACCCTTACGGGGGCGGTGCTCCAGGAAGCGAACCG
>JAKPUQ010000046.1 GCA_029572815.1 Bacillota bacterium
GGCAATGTGGAGAATAAGATTGGCTATACCCGCAGGAACTTCTTTGTACCCATGCCAGAAGTGGAAAGTGTCGATGGGTTCAACGAAGAGCTCTTTCGGAGAGCTGAAGAGGATCACGAGCGGGAGCACTACAAGAAGAGCCTATTTATCTCCGAGCTTTTTGAAGAGGAGAGAAAGGCTCTTGGGAGCCTTCCCGTTCGTCCCTTCAATGTAGAACGCTTTGAGCGAGTCTCTGCCGATGGCTATGGCAAGTTCTGTGTGGATGGCAAGCACTGGTACTCGAGTGCACCGGAATACGGCAATAGCCAGCTTATAGTGGGCATTAAAGCCCGTGAGCTTGTAGTCTATCGTCCGGATGGAAATGAGCTTTGTACACATGCTCGAGTCTACGGTGAGGAGCGAATTGACAGCTCTGACTGTTAGCGGGGGGTCCTGATCTTGGCTGCTATGATCACGCCTTTATGGAACAAGAGGTAAGTAATCCATGAGAAAAGCGCGGGTCAATCGGAGCCAGTCACGGACCGAGATCTCTCTACTCTTAAAGAGGATGGCCTTTAGTCAGACTGCCGTAAGGCTTTGCGAAGAGGAAGCAGACGCAGCAGAAGAAGCCTTTCTGCTTAAGGTACTGGAGCGTGAGATGGCGAGTAGAGAGGAAGCCAGGAGGGTACGATTTTTGCATGAAGCAGCCTTTCCTGTGTATAAGAGCTTTGAAGGCTTTGATTTCTCTAGTGTCAAACTGCCACCTGCACTGCCAAAAGAGGAGCTTCTTTCGGCTGGACTTGTAGCCAAGAAGCAAAACCTTGTACTCTATGGCCCCGTCGGTACGGGAAAAACGCATCTTGCGACTGCCCTTGGAGTTGCTGCCTGTCTTCAGTCAATCCATACACGGTTTTTCACGGCAGCTGAGCTTGTGGTGAAGCTTTCTGAGGCATTCAAGGAGGGAAGCCTTGAGAAGTTCCTAAAGAGTATTCTCCGTGCTGAATTACTCATCATTGATGAATGGGGCTATGTAGCCCTTGACCGGCAGGGAGCCCAGCTTCTGTTTCGTATTATCGCCGAATCCTATGAGCGACGGAGCATTGTGCTCACGACGAACCTCGAGTTTTCGAAATGGGGAACTATATTCACTGACGATCAGATGGCTGCGGCGATAATCGACA
>JAKPUQ010000049.1 GCA_029572815.1 Bacillota bacterium
AAGAGCCGTCCGAGGGAGATTCACATCTATTACAAGCTCATCGACAAAGAGCTTGACAACAAACATAATGCCCTGATGTGATTATCAGGGCAATTATTTGAAAACACTTTTATATCCATTTTGTCGTTCTATAACGGTCGGGCTGGTGTAGAACGCATCATTGACTGTTGAACGAGCCTGAGCATACTCCTGCGGAGTCAGCAGCTCGGAAAGCTCCTTGTACTCTGCGGCCCACTTTTCGTCATTCTTATCAAAAGCCTTAGCCAAAGCACCCCAGCCGACATATTTCGACAAGGTTTCTTTTTCCTCAGCAGTCGCAGGACGCTTCTCACGTTCAAGTGTTTTCAGCGTTTTGATCGCATCGACATTTGCACGGAATTTCGCCTTTGCACCGCCTTCACCGAGGGCATCATCGGTAATGGTGAAGTTTTCACTCTTATCGGGTGCAGTTACTTCGGTTGCAGGAGCTTCGACCTCATCGACCGCAGGTGCAAGCTCCTGCTCTTTCTCAGTCTGAACTGTCTGCTCACGCTCCAAGCTGTCAATGAAATGAAAGCTCATAAGCATATCGCCGTTGTCAAGCCGAGAAGTCAGCTCACCGCCGTCAAAAGTCCAGTTCTTCGCACGGTCAAACTCCATGTGGAGGTCTTTGCCCGTAGGTTCTCCGTTTTCGTCGAGCTTTCGGGAAGTAAAATCGACCGTAGTGACACCTGTGACCACTCTGCGCTCCCCGACACATTCAGGACGGAGGTGGTCAGTGATCTCAAACATCATTCCCGGCTTGATCGCCTTTTTGAGCTGAGACAGGTTCTTTACCGTAGGAATGTCAGGATTATCGGGTGTTACCTCAGTCTTTTCAGGCTCAGGCTTCACGGGCGCAGACTGTTCCTTTTCAGGTTCAGCCTTACCGATATACTCATACATACCGCTGTTCAGGAGCTTATCATAGGAGATATTCTCCGTCACAGCAAAACCGCCGCTTTCACGCTGAATGGTGCAATCGTCCGTATAGAACGATAACGCACCTGTCAGCGAAACAACCTCAGAAACTTCGCCAGTAATCTTGTGACGAAATCGGTCACCGACTTCGACCTTATGGGGTTCAGCCTGTTCTGCTTTGAGTGCAGCCCTTTCTTCCTTTTGTTCAGCTGAGAGGTATGTATCGTCCCTGAGCCGTGATTCTGTCATTGTTGCGACATTGTACCACGAATGACGGAACTTTTCGCCGTTCTCAAAGCTGAAAGTAATACCCTGAGAATTGTAGTCCACAAGGGAGATATTGCCCTCACCGCTGTGACCGCCTGTGCCGTATTCCTTTTTCAGGAAATCAGCCAACTGCTGAATAGTCGGGTGCTGTTCCTCATAGAAGTCCTGCACACGCAGTTTCCCATGAACAAAACCCGTACCACGGTCGATCTCGGCGGCAAGTGCTTCATAGACCTGAACGCCGTCCACAACCGGACCTTTTGCAAATTCGGATATTGGCTTCTGTGGTGCAGGCTTTGAAGCTGTCAGAGGTTCGGGATCACCGAACAAAGAAAGCTGTTCGCCCTGAATATCGGGCTTTTCCCAAAACGGAATATCATCGTTCTGACTCCGCTGAATTTCCTCGATAACATCAGCATCGGTGAACAGGGGCTTGTCAATATCCTCTGAAACCGCAGGAGCATCATCGACTGCCATAAGACCAAGCTCATAGGCTGCACCGTCAAGCTCGTCCTTGTGGTCTGCATAGGTATCAATGGAAATGACACCCTCAGCGTTATCTATAATAACAGTTGCACCGAGAGAAAGTGCCTTGTCCTTGATCTCGTCAAGGCTCTCGGCATCGCCCTTGTATTTCAGAGTTACCGACGGAACATCGTCCGCAGGAGAAGAAATATCTGCTACATCGGCGGCATCGCTCATAAGCTCTACCGTCTGTTCCTCCTTGCCAGCATGACGCTCAATGACTTCATCGGGAACAGAAACGAGGTCGGAGAAGTCCAGTCCTGTCAGACCGTTCTCGATCATATCCTCAATACTGTCATACTGCTCCGTATTATAAACTTCGCCGTCAAACTCATAGGTGATCTTGAAGTCGATAAGGTCAGCCGTCACCTGAATCGGCAGCTCATCGTCTGTCAGCGTGGTAAACGCAAGACCGACATTGTGCAGATCAGAGAAGTC
>JAKPUQ010000063.1 GCA_029572815.1 Bacillota bacterium
CGGTGTTGCGTGGCAGGACAAGTCCTACTGCATGACAGCTTCCTATGACGGTGCTGTGCTTTATAACACCCTTGAACGCAAGCAGCGGACTATGGTCGCAGAGCCTATCCCGATCAATACATATCAGGGTACGGACAAGTCCCGCACTGTCATGGCAGGCTATCACAAGTACGGTGAAGCGACAATTATCAAAAACTCAGGTTTTAACGGTGGTACAACTGCGGTCGCTATGCCTGTCGGTGCCGCCCAGCGTGGCAGATACGTTGACGGTGAAAAGACCGAACAGCATATCGAAGTGCGTGAGGACGGAAAATCCAACTGTCTGACAACAGTGCATAAAGATAGCCTTGTATGTACTCCCGTCCGTGTCGGGCATTATGGCAAGGGCGGACAGGGACAGCGTATTTACTCCGTGGTCGGCAAGTCTGTCACACTTTCTGCCAACGGCGGTGGACAGGGTGCAAAGACAGGTCTGTATAAGATTGACTTGCCCGATGGTGACTATATTATCCGCAAACTCACGCCGATTGAAGCGGAGCGTTTGCAGACACTTCCCGATAACTATACCGCAGGCATTTCCAATACCCAGCGATACAAGTGTATCGGCAATGGTTGGACAGTCGATGTGATCGCCCACATCTTGGGAGGGCTTCATAATGATTGATGAAGCTCTGAACAAGTGTGCCGATAACAATAACTACACCATTTACACAAGTATGTGCAAGGCACAGCGTGTCCTGATGCGGTCTTATGATGCCGTGTGCAGTATCAGCGGTGGCTCGGACAGCGATATTGTCCTTGACCTGATACACAAGGTCGATGAGGACGGCAAAGTGAAGTATTTTTGGATAGATACGGGGCTTGAATACACCGCCACTAAGGAGCATTTGGACTTCCTTGAACAGAAATACGGTATCACCATTGAGCGTGTCAAGCCCGATAAGCCTATCCCGACTTGCGTTAAGGAGTACGGTGTTCCTTTCCTGTCGAAATATGTTTCCGAACAGATGATGCGTTTGCAGGCTCACGGCTTTCAGTGGGAAGATGAACCGCTTGAAGTGCTGTTGCAGAAATATCCTCGGTGCAAGACAGCTCTGCAATGGTGGTGCGGTGAGCGATACTCCGATAAGGACGGTATCCAGAAGATAAGCCGTTTTTCGATCTATCGCAACCGTTTCCTCAAAGAGTTCATCATGGCAAATCCGCCGGATTTCCCCATATCCAACAAGTGCTGTGAATTTGCGAAGAAAAAGCCAGCAAAGCGTATC
>JAKPUQ010000071.1 GCA_029572815.1 Bacillota bacterium
ACCAGTGCATATTCGGTAGCACCCACGATCCTCATGTTTGCCTTCAGTACCTGCGGACTGTAATTCTTCATAAAGCACAAAAACTGGTAGTGCTTGAAGCCGTATTTCTCCGCCTGCCGGATGACCTCCGGGATCTGCTGAAAGGCACAGAACACGATCATGCAGGGAGCATCTTTCTCTCCTTTGGACGGCTCCTTTTTGAGCAGTCGATTACAGAATGCGAAGTATTCAGCGATGTTGAAGCTGTAATCCGTGTGGAATGCCGCCTTGTGTGCTTTGCTGCTTTCGCCGTTCTGATTGTCACCGTCCACATACCAGTCGGGACGGCTTGCATAAAAGTCACCGCCGATGTTGTACGGGATATCCGCAATGACGAGCTGCGCCCTCGGAATGCTGTAGCCTTTGTAATTCTGGAAATTATCGTGTATGAGCACACACTTCACGTCACTCAACAGCATCACCGTCCTTATCGATTACGGATAAAAGAAACGATCTGCAAACTGACAATTCTGCAAAGCGTTTACATTTCTCCATGACATACTGCCTGATCCATTCTGGTGCAGGTGGAACATCGTTATAACGACCGTATTCTCCAAACATACACTCCATGCCGACATTTCTGGCCTGAACAGCTTCCTCAAAGGTATGGTAGTATCCGAGATGGAGGTCATGCTGTCCGATTTTGATTCTCGCCCTGTATTTATTTCGGGGAGGATAAAAGCTGACACCGCTTACGCCGGAGGTGTTATTTTTCTGCAATGGCTGATTGATTTGATTCTGCTGATGCGTAACAATACGAAGATTGCTCAAGCGGTTGTCAAGCGTATCCAGATTGATGTGATCCACTTCATATCCTTTTGGACAATCTATCAGCAAGTCGTGTACCTTCTTTCCACGGGCAGAAGAAATATACAACTGCTTTCCCTCTGAATTGTAATTACGATACCAGTTGGTATCCTTTATGCGCGGGAACAAGCATTCATCAAAGATAAAGGCTGTTCCGTCACGCAGGATTCCAATACCGATCCCGTTCTCAAAACTGTATTTGACATTAGGCATCCGCATCGCCGTCCTCTGCTGTCGGCATCGCTGCGATAGCCTCTTCATAGGTGAGCTTCTGACCATCACGGATGACATACACATCATCGCATTTGCCCTCGCGGAATTTGATATACCGTTTTACCTGAACGTCCACAAACTTTTCATCAAGTTCAACGGCTCTGCATTTGCGGTCGAGCTGTTCACAGGCGATCATCGTTGAGCCAGAGCCGTGAAAGCCGTCCAGAACAATGCCGTTCGTCATGGTGGACTGCTTGATGAGATATGCCATCAGCGGAACGGGCTTTGCTGTCGGATGTCCTTCGCCCTCGGCTTTAGAGCTTTTCGGACGGTCAAAGTCAAAGCAGGTGGTCTGCTTGCGGTCGCCGTACCATGTGTGTTTGCCGTCCTTCTTCCAGCCGTAGATCACTGGCTCAAAATTCTGCTGATAATCCGTTCTCGACAGCACGAGTCTGTCCTTTCGCCAGACCAATCCGCAGGAAACACGGAATCCGGCATCCTCAAAGGCATCATAAAACACTCTCGACTTTGAGGTCGCATAGAACACATATGCCGCTGAGTCATCTGCAAGGTTCTCCTTGAAACAGGCAAATGCGTTTTTCAGGAATTCGTAGCCCTCCTGATCCGAGAGGTCATCGTTCTTGATGCTGCCGGAAGTATTACTATATGCCACGAGGTATGGCGGATCGGTCAGAAGTAAGTTTGCTTTTTCACCGTCCATAAGCAGAGCATAGGTTTCAGGCTTAGTGCTGTCGCCGCAGACGATACGATGCTTGCCGAGAATCCACAAGTCACCACACTTTGAGAAGGTGGGCTGTTTCAGCTCCTCTTCAACATCAAAATCATCTTCCTTGATGTCCTTATCGTGTACCTGATTGAAAAGCTGCTCGATCTCCGGCGGGTCAAAGCCAGTCTTGCCGAGGTCAAAGTCGCTGTTCTGAATATCCTCCAGAAGTTCAGCGAGAAGGTTCTCGTCCCACGCACCTGTGATCTTGTTCAGCGCAATGTTTAGAGCCTTCTCACGGACTTTGTCGATGTCCACCACCGCACACGGCACTTCCGTGTAGCCGAGCGCCGTTGCTACGGTCAGTCTCTGATGTCCTCCGATGATCGTCATATCGGCATTGACCACAAGAGGATCGGCAAATCCGAATTCCTCGATGCTGTTTTTGATCTTCTCGTATTCCTTGTCGCCGGGCTTCAGCTTTTTACGCGGGTTGTATTCCGCAGGCTTCAGCTCCGAGACAGGGATCATGCGAAGTTCTGCTGTTTTCATCTCATCCCTCCCGAATATACATCTGCCGCAGCTCTGCGGCTCTTTTTGTGTTCGCATCCTTCAGCGCCGTGACCTCACGGAGCATATCTTCACTCAACGGCTTGCCCTTCAGCTTTTCGGCAAGCGTCCGGTACTTGCGGATGCTCCGGCGGAGTGCCGCATCGGTCACAGACACGATATACGCCTTGCCGCAGTAATCGCAGTTGAAATAGCTGTATTCGATCTCGCCTTCACGCTGCGTTTTCGGCTCCGGCACAAAGGCACATCCGCAGGCATCGCAGCGGACAGCATCTCCCGGCGGTTTCAGTCTGGCTCTCATACACGCACCCCATTTCTTAATCGGAGGATTCGTTGATTCCGACTGCCCCGGAACGCAAGTGAGATATCCTTCTGCTCCAGCAGAAACGGACCGTCCACCAGAACATCCACATACCGAAGTATAGCTCTGCCTTGCAACTGCTCGTAAGTGTATCCGCTGTACAGCCAGATATCTTTTTCTGGCATCTCCCACCAGATCTTTTTGAGCAGTGGAAGGAGCGCCTTTTCATTTTCCGGCTCACAGGGTTCACCGCCGAGAACAGAAAGCCCCTGTATCCACGATGGACGCAGGGCTTCGATTATCTCATCTTCTGTTTCTCTGGTGAAAGGCTGTCCATAACTGAAATCCCATGCCTCCGGGTTGTGACAGCCTTTACAGTGATTCCGGCATCCGCTGACGAACAGCGACACACGCACACCGTCACCGTTGGCGATGTCGTTCTTGTTGATCCTGGCATAATTCACAGATGCATCACCCGGTCTTTGATCTCAGCAGTGCGCCCCTGATTCCAGAACTGCGTTCCGAGGCAACCGCAGGTGCGGCGGCAGACATTCAGTGTTCGCTGATCGCGGTTGCCGCAGTTCGGGCATTCCCAGATCAGCTTGCCGTCCTCTTCAACGATCCCGATTTCGCCGTCATAGCCGCAGGCCTGACAGTAATCGGATTTTGTGTTCAGCTCCGCATATAGTATCGTTTCGTAGATATGCCGCATCAGCGCCAGCACCGCAGGGATGTTGTTCTGAAGGTTCGGCACTTCTACATAGCTGATTGCACCGCCGGGAGAAAGAGCCTGAAACTCTGCCTCGAAGGAGAGCTTTGCAAATGCATCAATCGGCTC
>JAKPUQ010000105.1 GCA_029572815.1 Bacillota bacterium
ATAAATCATAATTTAGCGCGTATGCGCTAAGTTGATAGTTGAAAGTTGAGAGTTGAGAGTTAATGTGTTCGCTTCGCTCACAGTATTTAAATATTGTCGCCGCAGGCGACTCCACAACTTTCAACTCTAAACTCTCAACTCTAAACTCAAATCAAAATTTAGCAAAGCTAAATTTTGATTTATCTCAGGATCTCAACTCACAACTCTAAACTCAAGTAACGCCAATGCTGCAAAAACGATGATAAGCAGCCGCATAACCTTCAGCACCAGCTCTGCGGTGCGCTCGTGGGGCGTTCCTACCGTGAACAGAGCTATCACCGCTCCTCCGTCAAGACTGCGGAAGGGCAGCATATTGTACGCCGCCGCCACCAGATTAAGTGCGGGAAAGGTACCGCCGCAGCCTGCAAGCTTCATGGCTGTGAATACCAGTATATTTGCGGCAGGTCCCGCTAAAAACACGAAAAGACTGCTCGTCACGGGCTCCGCTCCTGTTCGGACAGTCTCCATGCGTATACCTGCGGCACCGAAGCTTACCGACGAGAGCCGTCCCCCTGTCAGTCCGAGAGCAAGTATATGCCCGGATTCGTGGAGGGCGCAGGTGGTATAAAACGCCAGTACCAGAGTGCTGTCACGGAATAGAAACACAAGGGCGTTGAACACCAGAAACGAGAACTCCACCCTGAGGGTGACGCCCCTGAGCTTAAAGCTTATCAAGGATAGCTGCTCCCAGGTCGATAGGGTTCGGCATTATGTCACTGCTGTCGGAGGTAAGATCGCGGAGCCTGCCGAAAAGAGCTCCCGACACCTCGGGGTAAAGCATATTCCCAGCGAAAAACGCCGCCGCAAGCAGAATGCACACCACCGCCTGAAAGGCGATCACATCGTCTGCCTTTCCTCTTTTCTTCCTCGCTTTATCCGCCGTAAGTGCCTCCACAGTTCCCTCCTCCGCAGTCATATCCTCAGTCTCTTCCATAATATCACCTCAGTAAATACTATGCGAAAAATTGCGAAAAATGCAGAATTATCCATGTTTTTTGCAGTTGTGAATGCTCATAATAGCTTTGCGGAGCGATCCGCACCAACAAAATCAGAGGTAAATGCTTATGAAGATAAAACCATACGCTGCCCTGCTGACTGCGGCTGTAATGCCCTGTTCGTCGGTATATGCTGCCGACAGCACTAAAATAGGCTACGGTCAGGGAACAGCAACGGACGAGAAAAACCGTCCCGTTGATGCAGTGCAGTTCAACAGCCGATATGGCGACCTTGATGCCTTCGCCCTGTCGGAGGATGAAAAGCGGATAATCATCACCTTTGATCAGGGCTATGAAAACGGATATACCGCAAAGATACTTGACACACTGAAGGAGAAGGACGTTCAGGCTATATTCTTCCTGACAGGTCCTTATGCAAAAACGGAGAGCGCACTTGTGCAGAGAATGATAGACGAGGGACATATCCTCGGAAATCACGGCATGACTCATGCAAGTCTGCCTACCCTCTCCGATGAGAACGCAAAGGAAGAGATAATGTCACTCCACAACTACGTCATGAACAACTACGGCTATCAGATGCAGTACTTCCGCTGTCCCTGCGGCGAATACTCCGAAAGAGCACTGGAGACCGCTCAGCAATGCGGCTATAAGACCCTTTTCTGGAGCAGCGCCTATGTGGACTGGAAGACCGATCAGCAGCCCTCTCCGCAGGAGGGGCTTCAGAAGCTGACAGAGTCTGCCCACGGCGGCGAGATACTGCTCCTCCACTCCGTATCCTCAACAAATGCGGAGATACTGGGCGACCTGATAGACAGCTTCAGAGCAATGGGGTATACTGTATAAAAAAAAGCGGACACTTTTACAGCGTCCGCTTTTGCCTTGTTTTTTCGTCGGTAAACCGATGGGAGAAAGACGTCTCAGCCGTGTGACATTGCTGCACTCGTCACACTACTTTTCAGGAATGGCTCTGCCATTCGCCGCTTTTATCAGCCTCTGAGCTCTGCGCCGATAGCGCTGAGAGCCTTCAGAACGCGCTTCATAGCGCCGTCTGCCTGCTCATCTGTGAGAGTACCGTCATGTGAACGCATGGAGATGGAGTAAGCGATACTCTTCTTGCCGTTCTTCTTCATGTCGTCGCTGCGGTATACATCGAAGAGGGATACCTTCTCGAGTATCTTGCCCACAGCGCCCTTGATAGCCTTTTCAAGCTCTGCAACAGGCATATCCTCGTCCACAAGGAGACTGAGGTCACGGGTAGTTGCGGGGAACTTGGGCAGAGGCTGATAGGTTATCTTGTCTGCGGCAGCTTCCATGAGCTCGGGGATGTTGAGCTTTGCAACATAGGTCTTTACGCCTATCTCATAGGTCTCCTGTACATAGGGGTGTACCTCGCCCATGATTCCAAGGTGCTTGCCGTCCTTGATGATAACAGCGCTTCTGCCGGGGTGGAGAGCGTACTTCTCGTCGAATACGTCGCAGTCCCCTGCGCGGAGATACTCAACGTCATCTATCTTGAGCTCTGCAAGTATCTGCTCCACCATACCCTTGAGAGTGTAGAAGTCAGCATCGCCGCCGTACATACCGATAGTAAGTCTCTGGGGCTCATCGGGGAGAGAGTACTTGTACATATGCTTCTGCTTGCCGCTGTTAGCCAGGGTATCGCCATTGATGAAGGGCTTCTCCTCCTGTGCGGGCAGGTACTCCTTAGCTATCTCATAGAGACAAGCCTTGTCGTTACGGTTGTTGTAGTTGAAGGAAAGAACATCCAGCATTGAGGGGATAGTAGATGTTCTCATGACGCTGGTGTCCTCGCCGAGAGGATTTACTATCCTTACTACCTTGCGGAGCTTGCTGTCAGCAGGCAGCTTTATCTTATCAAAGTATTTGGGTGATACGAATGAGTAGGTAGCTATCTCGTAGCCGCCCAGTGCAGAGGCTGCATTTCTCAGTGTGCGCACGAACTTCTGCTCCTCTGTAAACTCTGCTCTTGCTACGCCGCGGAAGTCTGTTGAGGGGATATTGTTGTAGCCGTAGATACGTGCAACTTCCTCTGCGATATCAGCCTTGCAGCCGATGTCGATACGGAATGAAGGTGCGATGACCTTGCCGCTGTCCACCTTGAATTCAAGGCGCTCAAGGTACTTTATCATATCAGCCTCGGAGATATCTGTGCCGAGGAAATTGTTTATCCAGTCTGCACTGAAATCAACTGATGCGGGAGTCTTGTCTGTGTAGTCGCAGTCGATAACGGTGTTGAGGACCTCGCCTGCGCCCAGCTCCTCTACCAGCTCAAAGGCACGCTTTAAGCAGGTCATGGAGATGAGCCTGTCAACGCCCTTTTCATAGCGTGAGGAAGCGTCTGACTTCAGCTTGAGAGCCTTGGAGGTACGTCTTACCTGAGTGGGCTCGAAGTAAGCGGACTCGAATACCACAGTTGTAGTATCGTCCATGATACCGCTGTATTCGCCGCCCATGATACCTGCAACGGCAACGGGCTTCTTCTCGTCAGCGATTACCAGCATATCCTCTGTGAGTTCGCGCTCAACGCCGTCGAGAGTCATTATCTTCTCGCCGTTCTTTGCGTTGCGGACGTTGATGTGTGCGCCCTCAACGTAGCGGAGGTCGAATGCGTGCATAGGCTGACCGTATTCCAGCATAACGTAGTTTGTGATATCAACGAAGTTGTTGATGGGACGAACGCCGCTTGCACGGAGACGCTCTCTCATCCATCTGGGTGAGGGACCTATCTTTACGTTCTTTACGATACCTGCGCAGTATCTCTGGCACTTTTCTGTGTTGTGTATATCCACCTTCAGCATGGAGTTGATATCGCCGTCAACGCCCTTGAATTCGGGAGCCTTCACCTTCAGCTCTGTGCCGTAGGTAGCGGCAGTCTCTCTTGCAAGACCGATAACGCTGAGACAGTCGGGACGGTTTGAGGTTATCTCGAACTCAACTGAGGTATCGTCCAGACCGATAGCTGTGTGGATATCCTCGCCCAGCCTGCAGTCTTCCTCGATGACGAAAACGCCCTCGGGGTCAGCATAGGGGAAGTCGTGAGCGGTGAGACCGAGAGTGTCAAGACCGCAGAACATACCGAAGCTCTCAACTCCGCGCATCTTGCACTTCTTTATCTTGCCCTCAGGGAGCACAGCTCCGTCAAGAGCAACGGGGACCAGGTCACCCTCCTTGACGTTCTTGGCATTGGTAACTATCTGTATGGGAGCCTCTGCGCCGATGTCCACCTGACAAACGAACAGGGCGTCAGCATTCTCGTGAGGTCCCTTTGAGAGTATCTTTCCAACTACAACGCCCGAGATATTGCTTCCCTCTTTTTCATAGCATTCTACCTTTGAACCGCTCATTGTGAGGGCATGGCAGAAATCCTTTATAGGCATATCGGCTTTTACATAGTCGCCGAGCCATTTCATTGATAAATTCATATCATCGATTTCCTTTCGTATAATTTACTCCGTTGACGCAGTATCAGCGTCCTCTGTAGCGCTCCTTTGCTTCTGCAAGGAACTGCTCCATTTCGGCGTGGAGCCTGTCGCGCTCGAATTTGTCGGACATTATCACATAGGCGTGATTTCCGTTAACATGGGTAAAGTCTATATTATAGTTAAAGCCTGCTGTTCTTCTCTGACCTGTGTAGTCCCTCATGGACATTATATCGTTGGTTCTCCACACAGTGCCTTTCTGCATGAACAGCGTGTATTCCTCATTGGCATAAATTCCGCCCTCGTATCTTATAGGGCAGCTGTTCTTCCATGCAGTGAGCTCGCTTTTATTCTTAAGTCCCAGCTTTTTGCACATGGAGGAGCTTCCTGACATCAGCTTTACAGCATAGAATGCTGCAACGGCTGCGGCGAATATACATAATATGATGATAAATGCGGCAGGCTTTTCTATGTTTTCATTATGCCACATCATTTTTATCACACCGCCGACTGTCAGGAGGATCAATATGGAATACTGACCTATCTGCTTCTTGTCCATATCAGAACTGGCTGAGGAACCTCACATCGTTCTCATAGAGGAGACGGAGATCATTTATATCATAGCGTCCCATTACCATTCTCTCAAGTCCGAGACCGAAGGCAAAGCCCGAATACTCCTCAGGGTCTATGCCGCAGTTCTCCAGCACCTTGGGGTGTACCATGCCTGCGCCGAGGAGCTCGATATAGCCCTCGTCCTTACACATGGAGCAGCCCTTTCCGCCGCAGTTGAAGCAGCTGATGTCCACCTCACAGCTGGGCTCGGTGAATGGGAAGTGGTGGGGACGGAAACGGAGCTTGCAGTCATTGCCGTAGAGCTTCTTCATGAGCATTTCCAGAGTACCCTTGAGGTCGCTCATTGTGATGCCCTTGTCAACTACGAGACCCTCTATCTGGTGGAACAGAGGAGAGTGAGTAGCGTCAACGGCGTCGGAACGGAAAACTCGTCCGGGTGAGATTATACGGATAGGGGGCTTCTGGTTCTCCATAACGTGTACCTGAACGGAAGAGGTCTGGGTACGGAGGAGAACAGACTCGTCTGTGCCCTCGATGTAGAAGGTATCCTGTGTATCTCTTGCAGGGTGATCGGGGGGCAGGTTCAGAGCCTCGAAAACGTGGTAATCGTCATCGATCTCGGGACCGTCAGCGATATTGAAGCCCATGCCGATGAAGATCTCTCTGATCTCGTTCTCCACCTTGGTAAGGGGGTGGAGCTTTCCGAAGGGAGCCTGCTTGCCGGGGAGAGTGATGTCGATCTTCTCCTCTGCCAGCTTTGCAGCCTGTGCGTCTGCCTTCAGTGAAGCGAGCTTGCTGCCGAGAGCTTCTTCAATATCGGCTCTTACCTTATTTGCAAGCTGACCGATAACGGGTCTTTCTTCTGCTGAGAGCTTGCCCATCTGCTTAAGGATAGCGGTGAGCTCGCCCTTCTTTCCGAGGAATTTGATCCTCAGGTCGTCCAGCGCCTTGATCTCTGTACAGGAAGCAAGCTCCTGCTTAGCCAGCGCTTCGATCTTTTCAAGCTGTTCTTTCATTCTTTTCACCTCATAATTTTAATGCGTAATTCTTAATGCATAATGCATAATTGCGGTGTCCGCTGCGCGGACGATCATAAGGAAGGTATTCCGTGACCGTCAGTGCTGAATGCTTTTGAATATCTCATAATATCAGAACAGTCCATATAATTATGAATTATGAATTCTGCATTATGAATTAAAAAAAGCCCTGTCCAACAGGACAAGACTGCTCTTGCTTTTATACCACCCATTGTCAGGAGAGCCGACACTCTCTTGTCTCTAACGCAGACCTACGTCGGCAGCCTACAACGCCATACAAAGTACAAGCGCTTCCGCTCCGCCCCTCGTGAGTGAACTTCGGGATGTATCATAACAGGGCGCTTGCACCTATCCGCCCCTCTCTGAAGAAACTCCGCATCCTTACTCTCTCAGTCATCGGGTTATAAACCTATTATATACGCCAAAAACGAAAAAATCAAGCCTTTTTCGGAAAAAATTTTCATGTCCTTCACACTGTTGTGAAATAATACTACAGAAATTAATTTTTTGCCGCGATGTTATGTTACAATAGATCATAGACACTAAAAATAGAAAAACAACTCTCAATATGATATAATGTTAAGTGCTAACAAAAACAAAAATATCATGAAAAGAGAGTTGTTCCATGAATAGTATAACACAAGAAGCACGGTTTC
>JAKPUQ010000116.1 GCA_029572815.1 Bacillota bacterium
TCCACATCCTGATAGTAGAGGATGGAAAAGCCGTCTGCGTCTCCGAGAAAGAGCCTTGCTATCCAGATGTCGATATCCTTTGGCGTGATGGTTACCATATAATCGTTGCCACAGGTCAGGGAAAGCTCATGGGAGTGGTAGAATTCATAATCCAGCGAAATGCTCTCGCTGCGTGTCGCATCCTCCTCGATATCCGAGGTTAGCGTAAACACCTGAAATTTTGTATCCCACGTAACATTCGACCGGCTGATCCTGCCGTATTGCGTAACTGTGCCGTCTGGGAAGGCAACATCAAAGCGCTCGTAGGGCTCATAAGTCCATGCATCGCCAAGGCGTAGCAGCTCGCATACCGTCCGGTTATCTGACCGGTATCCGGCATAGCCTCCAGAAAAGCCGCTGACCGTAGCCGTAAAGCGCAGCGTATAGGAAGATCCGGAATAGACACGCACTTTATTTCCACGGATACGCATCTCGACCGTGTACATGGATGGATCGGTACGAAGGTCGGCATTTGTCGTTCGCTCTATGGTCTGGCTGTAGCTGCCAAGGAGTGTGCTGCCGTTATAAAGCTCCACGGCCTGTGAGTTGTAATTCAGACAGCAGAACAGATCATCGCAGAATACTCCGGCCTTACCACTTCCTGTTGCAGGGAAAGCCAGCCTTGCCCGCAGGTGAATATCGGAAAAACCGTCGTATCGCCATGCGAGCTTCCCGGAGCCGTCAAGCTGTGAGTAAACGCGGCTTTCAGAATATTCATCCTCACGCCATACCGTCCAAGAGCCTGAAAGGGTCGTCCAGTAGTTTGTTTGCAGCACACCATAATCTCGAAAATCCTCATACCAGATAAGGGCAGAGTCCGGTTTTCGCCTCAGCATTTCACAGGTGAGCTTGAAAGCTCTGTCCGGCTGACACTCGTTGCCGTCCACGTCAATAAAGTGGCGCGGAGAGAGTGTAAAGGTCGCGCTGCCCGCAGAAGGAGCCTCCGAAAAGCTGCTGCAAACACGGTAGCCGTAAAACTGTATGCCTTTTACATCTACGGATATCACGATAGTATGCGTTCCGACAGATAGCGAAATGTTGCTGGCGAGCGTCGTCCAGAAGGTGCTTCTCCAATATGGCCACCAGAGCCTGCTTTCCGTAAAATGCGTCGTGTTGCCGTCAATCGAAACATAGATACCGTTTTTATCCCAGAAGGGATAGCAGAGTCGGAT
>JAKPUQ010000136.1 GCA_029572815.1 Bacillota bacterium
CGGAGAGCCGGTAGTAATTCCAAATGCTGAAGGCGGAAGAACAACGCCCTCGGTTGTAGGATTTTCAAAAACAGG
Organism: Bacillota bacterium; assembly: GCA_029572815.1. Taxonomy (GTDB): domain Bacteria; phylum Bacillota; class Clostridia; order Oscillospirales; family Ruminococcaceae; genus Ruminococcus. The sequence continues at coordinate 76 of JAKPUQ010000136.1, forward strand.
AGAAAGGCTTGCAGGCCAGGTTGCAAAAAGGCAGGCAGTTACAAATCCGGAGAGAACTGTAATATCGATAAAAAGGGAAATGGGATCTAATTTCAAGGTGAATATTGATGATAAAAGCTATACCCCTCAGGAAATATCCGCAATGATTCTCACAAAGCTTAAACAGGATGCGGAAGCTTATCTGGGCGAGAAGGTTACACAGGCTGTTATAACCGTACCTGCATATTTCAGCGACAGCCAGAGGCAGGCAACAAAGGATGCAGGCAAGATAGCCGGCCTTGAAGTGCTCAGGATAATCAATGAGCCGACGGCGGCATCCCTGGCATATGGCCTTGACAAAGAAGAAAATCAGAAAATACTGGTGTTCGACCTGGGAGGGGGCACCTTCGATGTATCGATACTGGAGCTTGGAGACGGGGTGTTTGAAGTATTGGCAACAAACGGCAACAACAGGCTTGGCGGTGACGACTTCGACCAGAGAGTAGTAAATTATCTTGCCGACGAGTTCAAGAAGGATAACGGAATTGACCTGCGCAATGACAGAATGGCAATGCAGAGGCTTATGGAGGCTGCTGAAAAGGCGAAGATTGAGCTTTCGGGAGTGCTTCAGACAAATATAAATCTACCGTTTATTACTGCTGATGCAAGCGGACCGAAGCATCTTGACGTTACCCTTACAAGGGCTAAGTTCGACGAGCTTACCCACGATCTGGTGGAGATGACAATGGAGCCTGCAAGGAAAGCCCTGGCAGACGCGGGCCTCACAGCAGACAAGTTGAGCAAAGTAATATTGGTAGGCGGTTCAATTAGAATACCTGCGGTTCAGGAAGCCGTGAAGAAGCTTACAGGAAAGGAACCTTACAAGGGGATAAACCCTGACGAATGCGTTGCAATAGGCGCTGCGATACAGGCCGCAGTGCTGACAGGAGAAGTCAAGGATGTACTGCTTCTTGATGTTACTCCTCTTTCACTTGGAATAGAGACATTAGGCGGAGTATTCACAAAGCTTATAGACAGAAATACAACCATACCGACAAAAAAGAGCCAGATATTCTCTACAGCCGCTGATGGGCAGAACAGCGTTGAAATACACGTACTGCAGGGCGAAAGGGAAATGGCAGCTTACAACAAGACATTGGGAAGGTTCCAGCTTAGCGGGATACCTCCGGCTCCAAGGGGAGTGCCTCAGATAGAGGTAACCTTTGATATAGATGCTAACGGTATCGTACATGTATCTGCAAAAGACCTGGGTACCGGAAATGAGCAGAAG
>JAKPUQ010000138.1 GCA_029572815.1 Bacillota bacterium
TAGAAAGAGAAATGCCAAAAGAAGTGATAACCGCAGCTCGGCTAAGGTTATCATGGGCAAGCCTGCCTCTCAGTTATCAAAAGAGGAGAAAAAGATTCTCTCCGCAAGAATGGCGGAGATCAGGAGTGAAAACGGCGGTAAGAATACTGTGCAGAACACGATACCATTCCTGTGTATGTATCAGGACGGTGTGTGTCAGGTGTCGGAGAATTTCTTTTCCCTGACGGTGCAGTTTTACGATGCCAACTACTCCATTGCAGAGTTTGATGAGCAGAACAATATCTTTTCCAAGTATTGCGATGTGATCAATCTCTTTGACAACACAATTCGTTTTCAGCTTACCTTTGAAAATCAGAACCGTTCAAAGGCAAAGCTCGTCAAAACGGTGCAGATACCCGAACAGGACGATGATTTCAACTCTATCCGTAAGGAATACAGCGAAATGCTCACCGACAAGCTCCTGAAAGGCAGCAACGGACAGAGTGCAAGAAAGTTTCTGACTTTCGGTATCGAAAGCACCAGCTATAAAGCAGCAAGGGCAAAGCTGATGAGTATCAAGAACGATGTGATCAAGGGCTTCAAAGCCTTTGGCGTTGATGCTGAGGTACTGGACGGCAGGCAGAGACTTGAAGCTCTGTACTATGCCCTGAACCCTTACAGAAATTCCCCATTTCTTTTCGATTGGGGTGAAATGCTGAGGGCAGGAATGGATACAAAGGACTTTATCTGCCCGCCTTCGCTCAAATTCAATAAGAGCGATTTTGAGATCGGCAATGCCTACGGTGCTGTATGGGGTATGAATATCCTCGCCGGAGAGCTGCCCGATGAAATTCTCAAGGACTTCCTTGAAATGCAGAACTTGTTCTGCGTGAACATTCATGTCGAACCGCTGGACCAGATAGATGCCCTGAAATTCGTCAAGAAGAAGCTCACCAATGTGGAGCAAATGAAAATTGATGAGCAGAAAAAGGCTTCACAGTCCGGCTATGATCCCGACATTCTGCC
>JAKPUQ010000161.1 GCA_029572815.1 Bacillota bacterium
ACCTGTTCAGCCCGGTGAGACAACAACCACAACAAGTGGACCTGTTCAGCCCGGTGAGACAACAACCACAACAAGTGGACCTTCAGCCCGGTGAGACAACAACCACAACAAGCGGACCCGTTCAGCCCGGCGAGACAACAACCACAACAAGTGGTCCTGTTCAGCCCGGTGAGACAACAACATCATCAACACCTACACCTATCATCACAACTACACCTATCGTAGTTCCTAAGGATTCTATCGCATGGGTAGTTGATACAGTAACTGCATATCCTGGCGAAGAGGTAAAGGTATCTATCAAGGTCAAGGATCCTAACGGTTCTAACCTTGCTATCGCAGGTGCACAGTTCAAGGTAACTCCCGACGGAAAGGTAGAGCTCGTTAAGGCTGGCGACAAGTCAGGCTACGGTGCTGATATCGTTCCCAGCGCTGACGGATACAAGTTCGTATTCGCAGACGGTACAGGAACAGCTCATGTTGCTCCTGACGGATCAGTAGTTATCGACCTTACTTACAAGGTAGGCGAGGATGTAGCTCCCGGCACAGTTATCCCGATCAGCATCAAGGATCTGTTCGTTTCAGATGCGGACGGCAACGACATCACAAAGTATGTAATGCCTGTTGATGGTGCTATCTATGTAATTCCCGGTAAGACTGATGAGCCCACCGATACTACAACAACAACCACAACAAGTGGACCTGTTCAGCCTGGTGAGACAACAACCACAACAAGTGGTCCTGTTCAGCCCGGCGAGACAACAACCACAACAAGTGGTCCCGTTCAGCCCGGCGAGACAACAACCACAACAAGTGGTCCCGTTCAGCCCGGTGAGACAACCACCACAACAAGTGGTCCTGTTCAGCCCGGTGAGACAACAACCACAACAAGTGGACCTGTTCAGCCCGGTGAGACAACAACCACAACAAGTGGACCCGTTCAGCCCGGCGAGACAACAACCACAACAAGTGGACCTGTCCAGCCCGGTGAGACAACAACCACAACAAGTGGACCCGTTCAGCCCGGTGAGACAACAACCACAACAACACTTCCCGGTTATAAGAGCTCTTACGCTGTAATCGAGACTCAGGTAGGTTACTACTTCAGCCACGATAACGGTATCCGTGCAAACGGACAGCCCGGCGGCTTCAATAAGGAGCAGGTTAAGACTCTCAAGATCGTTGATGTTTATGAGGACGGCACAGAGAAGGAGAGAGATACAATTGATATGTCTCTGATCAACTTCGGCGGTGCTACACCTGAGAGCGCTTACAATGGACGCACTCACATCAAGGGTCAGACAACCGTAACTGACTTCAAGTATGACATTCCCGTATTCTACGGCGATATGGCTCTTAAGGATAAGAGCGGCAATGCCCTCAATGTAACAGCTTACATCGGTGTTAAGGGCGATGCTACACTCAACAACATAGTAGATTCTGTTGATGCTTCAACTGTTCTGAAGTACTATGCAAATGTTCAGACAAACAACAACACAGGAGATACTGTTCAGCTCCAGACAAGCCCTGCAGGTCTTGCAGTAAGCTCACCTGTCGACGAGCTCGATCAGCTCGCAGCATTCCTTGCTGACGTAACTGAGAATGAGTGGAGCAACCTCAACTGGAAGCTCAGAAAGACTGACAGAAGCCTCACAGCTGTTGACGCTTCAAATATCCTTGCATACTATGCAAAGAGACAGTCAAGCGATTATGACAGCGTTTCAAACTATGACATCTGGAACGAAGTTTTAGGTGACTCAAGATTTGGCGCTTGATAAACGTAGAAAAAGCAGGTCGAAAGACCTGCTTTTTTTGCATTAAAATACCACTTGACAGTGTATGAAACGGGTGCTATAATTGCAGTGTCGGAGGCGTATGAAACGGCGTAGAACAGCTAAATAATACAAAATGTTCATTTGCGGGAAAATATTACTTTTAATATATATTCATATTGTGAAATAAGCACAAAAAAGAATATGATTAATCGTCAATAATTTTTGAAAAAAATACACGCTTCTGCTTGACTTATTGACGTTTGTGTGATAAAATGTAGTTATGAATTTCTGGGAGAAGTGTATTCTGACGCAGATGCATACTCCCGAAATGAAGCCTAATGCAGAGGGCGGCTTGCACAAAATGTCCGCTGCTTTGCTGAAGGGGAATAAACATGTTAGAGAGGTATAGGACAATGAAGAATTCATTATTCAAGAGAGCTATTGCCGCAGCAGCTGCTGTTCCGCTCGCTCTCACACAGTGTCTCACTTATGCAAACGCTGTATCAACAGACACCATCAATGCAACTGCGAATGTACAGGCAGGAGAAGAAGCTCTTACTCTTGAGAATCTTCTTTATATCCCTGTTGAAGAGACAGTTTCAAAGTGGAATCAGACTGTTACAAGCAGCCTTGATGCTATCGAAAACAGAGAAGGCACATTAGATATCACACCTTATGTTGATGATATCGTAAAGAATGCCGGCGACTTCGGTGAGGTTGCAGAGGTTATCCTCACAAAGTGCATCATCCCCAATGGTGTTACATATGAGATCACAGGCTCTAATGATATCGTTATCAAGGGCAAGATTTCATCACCTAAGCAGTACAATTCTTACAAGAACTCACCCGGTGAGGCTCTTGACAAGGTTGGCAAGAAGTACGGTGCTGCTGACATCATTCACAAGACTTACTTCGACTCAGTTGACTGCTCAGGCGATGTAACTATCACAATCAAGGCTTCACAGCTTGCTAAGGGCACAAAGGTACCCGTAAGCTTCGAGTTCAAGACAGCTGATGGTTCTTACGGCATCGCTCAGCTTCCTGAGTGGGCTAAGACAAAGCTCGGCGAGATCCAGAAGGTCGCTGACGCAGCTATCAAGGAAAACGTTGCTGCTGACAAGGCTGACGCTGCTGTTGCTGAGTACGACGCAGAGATCAAGAAGCTCACAGACAAGCTCGACAAGGCTACAAAGAACATCAACGATGCTCTTGCTAAGTCTGATGCTCAGACATTCGGCAATCTTTCAGAGGGTATCGCTTACGTTAACTCTTACCTCGCAGGCAAGGGCGTAGACCGTAAGATCCCTGAGTCTGGTGCTGCTATCGCAGCTAAAGAGATCGTAGCTAAGGCTTGCGATAACGGTATCAAGAAGATCGCTCCCAACGGCGAGATTGCTATAACAGCTGCTGAGCTGGGCGGATTCGCTGACAGCGTAAAGGATATCAACGCTACACTGTCAAGCGGTGTTCTCACAGGTCTGGGTACATTTGAAGACGCTGAGAAGGATGCTGTAATTGCTTACTACGCTGACGGCTCAAAGGGCTTCACCGTAAAGGATTCTTACAAGAAGATCACAGCTACTGTTGATTACAGCGGTGCTAAGACAGTTGACGCAGGTTCTGTTGACGTTCAGATCGAGAGAGTTCTCGTAACCGAGACAACAACAACCACAACAACTACAGCTCCTATCGATACAACAACTACAACAACTCAGCCTATCGATACAACAACAACTACAGACAACGGTGAGACAACAACAACTACTACAGACGGCGACACAACAACAACTACAACTACAGTGCCCGACGTAACTACAACTACAACTACAACTGAGGTTGTTGTTACTTCAATCGTAAGCAAGTACGTTGAGTGCGAGGTTCAGCCTGCATTCTACCTCAGCATTGATGAGGCATTCGACAAGACTCAGGTTTCTGACATCAAGCTCCACGTATTCTATGACAAGACAACTACAAAGGGCGACGTTACAACTACAGAGAAGGGCCTTGAGGAGATCTCATTCCTTTCATCTGATAACGTAAGCTTCGGTGATGCTACTCCTTCTAACACATACAAGAAGGACAACGCAACATTCAAGTATGAGATCCCTGTTCTCTTTAACGGCGAGAAGATCGCTGACAAGGAAGGCAAGGACGTAACAGCTACAGCTTATATCGGCGTTAAGGGCGATACAAACCTTGACAGCTCTGTAACATCAGTTGACGCTTCACAGGTTCTCCGTTACTACGCTCTCGTTCAGACAGGCAGCGACAAGAAGGACGTTCAGCTTTCAGGCAGCAAGCTCGTTGACGGACCTACATCCATCTATGACGAGTTCGCAGCATTCCTCAGCGATGTTCAGACAGCTGATAAGGAAGGCATCACAAGATATACTCAGAAGGCAGACAGAACTCTGAACGCTGTTGACGCTTCAAGAATCCTCAGCTTCTATGCTAAGAGACAGACAAGCGACAACGACGGCAAGACAGACAAGGAACTCTGGGACGAGGTTGACAAGAAAATCGTTACAGTCGACGAAGTGGCATAAGCTTCAAATCAATGAATAAATACAGTTGCCGTCAGTAATGGCGGCAGCTGTATGAAATATGATGTTAACCGCCGTAATACGACGGATAATAACATATATATAAAATATCTGAAAGGAAATAATAACAATGAAGAAGAACATGATGAAGAGCGCACTTGCTGCACTCGCTGTTTCAGCTTTAGCTCTTTCCGCTACAGGAATGTCCGCAGTTGCTGTTTCAGCACAGGGTTATACAACTGACAAGGACTATAATTCAAGCGAGGTTAAGCCTACAATTTCTTTAACACAGAAGACCCTTAAGCTTTCCGAGGCTAAGGCTAACCCCAAGCAGACAATCACACTGAGCGTTGCCGGTGCTGCTGGCAAGTATGCTCCTACAGGTATCCACGTAGATTACGACAGCAGACTTAAACTCGTTCTCAACGAAGACGGCGATCCTGCTACACTTCAGCAGGGCGCTCTTAAGATCTCTGAGTGCGTAACAGACGGTACAAACGGCCTCTTCTTAACAACAGGTGCTAAGAGCGACGCTGGTAAGAATGGCGCTCTCTGGACATTTGACGTAGAGCTTCCTGCTGACATTAAGGCCCCCGACAGGTTTGAGTTCACAATCAGATACAGAGAAGACGACCTCTTCACAAACGTAGCACAGGATGCAGCTGGCGAGCTCATGCAGGCATATGCATTTGCTGCTGGTGTTGATAATGGCTACATCGAGATCGTTGATGATACACCTACAACAACAACAACTACAACAACAACTACTACAACTACATCTTCTGCGGCTGCTGGTTCAACAACAACAACTACATCCGGCACAGGTAAGGCTGCTGTAACAACAGCTAAGACAACTAAGAAGCCCACAACAACAACTAAGAAGGGTGATTCACCTAAGACTGGTGTTGCTGGCGCAGGCGTTGCTGTTGCAGGTCTTGCAGTAGCAGTAGCTACAGCATTCGCTCTCAGAAAGAAGGAAGACTAATTTAGTTTGACACTTTCCTAAGTGAATAATCAAGGCTCTCCGAAAGGAGAGCCTTTTTGTTTTAGTCTTTACTTTTCGGCGGAGCCCAGTCCACGCCGCCCCAGCCGTCAACGTTGGCGCGCTTCATAGCTCCGAATATCCTGTCCTTGAAGCCGTGATCCTTCCGCTCCATATCACAGAGGAACTCCTTGGTTTTCTGGCGGTTTGTGTGACCGTCTGCGGGACAGACCGACTTTACCACGGGGAGCTCATTCTTTCTCGCAGCCCTGCGTACCTCCTTCTCGGGAGCAAGCACCAATGGACGAATTACCGTCACTTTCTTATGTGTCAGGTAGGTGCTTGGCGCAAAGCAGCCGATTCGTCCCTCTGTGAACAGATTCATGATAAAGGTCTCCACCGCGTCATCGTAGTTGTGACCGAGAGCGACCTTATTGCAGCCAAGCTCATTGGCGGCATCGTGGAGAGCACCGCGGCGCATACGCGCACAGAGACTGCAGGGGTTAGGCTCCTTCCTGACATCAAAAACTATCTCGGCGATCTGCGTCTTTATAATGCGGTACTCGATATCGTGAGCGGAGCAAAACTCTTCAACGGGAGAAAAGTCCATTTTTTCACCTGTGAAGCCCATATCAAGGGTGACTCCTACAACCTCATAATCGATACCGATAAACCTCCTCAGCAGCGTGAGACCGTAGAGGAGCACAAGACTGTCCTTGCCCCCTGATACTCCCACCATGATACGGTCACCGTCCTGAATGAGCCCGTACTGCTGAACCGCTTTTCGCATATATCCCAGAACCTTCTGCATAATATCCTCCATTAACTTTTTTCATGATTATAACACGAAAAGGGGAAAAATGCAAGGTAAAGTCTGGTCAATATTTTAAAAAAATTGCAAATATAACTTGAAATGTATGAAAAAATATATTATAATATAAGAGTGAAACTTTTCGCTGCTGCGAAATCCATATATACAGAAAGGAGCGGCGCACTGCGCCTGAGATACGATGACAGAACAATTAAGAAATTTGCTCATTCTCCTTGGAGCTATCGTAGTAATACTTATACTTGTTATGCTGCTTTTCAGCGGAAAAAGCTCCTTCAGAAGACTGCTTTCGGTATTTCTTGAGGAGAGAAGCGACGACGAAGGAGATATGCCCGACAGGGGAGCACCTGTAAAAAAATCCCTTGCGGACCGAAGAAGCGGAAGCGCTCCCGATGAGCCTGTTCAGAAGCGCACTTCCGAGCCAATCGTTGAGATGGCTACACTTATCAGAAAGAGCGATGACCGCCTGAGAGTTATAGAGAGTACAGGACAGGTCAAGCTTGTGGACGAGTACTATGAGCTGGTATTTGTTACCAGAAAGGGACAGAAGCTGAAGATAGAATGCTCTGCGGAGGCGTACGAAAAGGTGCCCTTCAATCAGCAGGGCTCGCTTACATACAGACGAAATACCCTTGTGAAGTTCAAGTACTACGAGGATACGGTTTTCAATTAAAAGAGGGGGACGGCAAATGTCGTCCCTGTTTTCTATACGGGAGGAAATATGGTAAACTTTAATAACGACTGGGACCAGCTGCTGAAAGGCGAGTTTGAAAAGGACTATTACCTTCAGCTTAGACAGAAGCTCATAAATGAGTACAGAACACAGCGCATCTACCCTAATATGTATGACATCTACAACGCCATGAAGTATACTTCCTATGACGCTGTGAAGTGCGTCATCATCGGGCAGGATCCATACCACGGCGAGGGACAGGCTCACGGTCTGAGCTTTTCCGTCCGCAAGGGCATTGCACCGCCGCCCTCACTTGTGAACATATTCAAGGAGATAAGGGATGATGTGGGCATAGACAATCTTGGCAAGCACGGTGAGCTTACCAAGTGGGCGCAGGAGGGAGTGCTCCTGCTGAATTCTGTTCTGACGGTCCGCGCAGACCAGGCAAGGAGCCACCGCGGCCTTGGCTGGGAGAACTTCACCACCGACGTAATAAAGCTGCTAAACGAAAGAGAAAAGCCCATGGTATTCATGCTGTGGGGAGGGGACGCAAAGGCAAAGCAGCAGTTCATCACAAACCCGCGTCACCTGATACTTAAGGCTGCACACCCCAGTCCGCTGTCGACGTACAACGGCTTCTTCGGGTGCAGACACTTCTCAAAGGCGAATGCCTTTCTCCGCGCCAACGGCATGGAAGAAATAGACTGGTCAATAGACTGAAACGGAGGCAGCTATGCGTATTAAGGATATTTTTAAAGAAAAGACAGTATTTTCATTTGAGGTCTTCCCCCCGAAGAAGACCAGTCCCATTGAGGTCATATACAGCACTCTTGACGAGCTCCAGGGACTCAGCCCCGACTTCATCAGCGTTACCTTCGGTGCAGGCGGAAGCGGAAACAGCCGCTATGCACTGGACATTGCTTCGAGGATAAAGGACAGCGGCATTACCCCCATGCTCCACCTGCCCTGTATCAACTTCACTAAGGCAGAGATAGACGCAGCGCTTAACGAGGCTCAGCAGCGCGGCATCGAGAACATACTGGCTCTCAGGGGCGATATAAATCCCGATATAGAGCCTGTTGAGGACTTCCGCCACGCCAGTGACCTCATTACCTACATAAAGTCAAAGGGCAGCTTCGACATAGCAGGCGCCTGCTATCCCGAGTGTCACCCCGACGCAGAAAACCTGGTGGAGGACATAATCAATCTCCGCAAAAAGGTTGAGGCAGGTGCAGACCATCTCATCACGCAGCTTTTCTTTGACAACGACCACTTCTACGAGTTCCGCGAAAAGGCTGCCATAGCAGGCATAAACGTGCCTATCGAGGCAGGTATCATGCCCGTGGTAAACAAGAACCAGATAGAGCGCATGGTCACCACCTGCGGAGCCAGTCTGCCCAGCAAGTTCGTCCGTATCATGACCAAGTACGAGCACAATCCCGAGGCTCTCCGCGACGCAGGCATAGCCTACGCCGTGAACCAGATAGTGGACCTTGTAGCCAGCGGAGTTGACGGAATTCACCTTTACACCATGAATAACCCCTACGTCGCAAGGAAGATAAGCGAAGCCGTTTCGGGCATAATAGGTGCGTGATGGAGCTGCTTCCCATATCGAAAGCGGAGGCTGCGCGGTACATGGGAGTGAAGGGTACTCCCGACCCTGCCGTAGCGGAGCTCCTGGACAGAGCCGAAAGCCTTGTCATGGAGAGAGTACGCCCCAAGTACGTCTACCTTGAGACCGATGTCACATTTACAGATGAAGGAGTCCTTCTTGGAGCCATGGCAGAGCCCATGACAGGGGTGGATATAAAGCGCCACCTGAAGGGCTGCAAGCGGGCTGTGCTCCTTGCCGCCACACTTTCCCAGGAGGCGGATAAGCTCATACGCCAGGCAGCTGTAACCGATATGGCGCAGTCACTCGCCCTTGACTGCATATGCAGCGCCGCCGTGGAACAGGTCTGTGACCGTGCGGAAAAGGAGATATTTGCCGCCAACCCCTGCCGGTACAGGACATGGCGTTTCAGTCCCGGCTATGGGGACCTGCCCATAACATTGCAGCGCAGCTTTCTTCTCGCTCTGAACGCTCAGAGGCGCATAGGGCTCACGGTAACTGACAGCTGTCTCCTTATACCGTCAAAGTCTGTGACGGCAGTTATAGGCGTTTCTGATGCCCCTGTGGAGAGAGGTCCGAAGGGCTGTGCGGTCTGTACCATGAAGGACAGCTGTGCATACAGGGCAGCAGGCATAAAATGTGGCAAAAATATGTGAATTTGTCCGAATTATATCACAGTATTAACACATTATATGTAATAAACTAACTATAATCACTTTCAAAATCTATGTAATATTTATATTGACATAAACCGCGCTCACATGATATAATTAAGAAAAGCGCAGATAAACGATATACGGACAATAGGGCGATATTAAAGGAGTTTTAGGATGAAAAAAGCAAGAACTTTTATTTCAGCATTGCTCCTTGCAGCAATGTCAATGTCACTTCTTTCATGCAGCAGCAAAGACAAGAGCTCAGTGTTCAGTAAGGAGCTGGATTCTGCTGTAAGAGAGGAAATACACCAGAATGCTGCCGAGTCTGACCTCCTTACGGGGGATAAGCTGGAAAACGGCGAGATAAAGTGGCTCTCTGACTGGGATATAAATCCCGACGGCACGGGCAAGAACGTCCCCACCGACCTGGCGGTCTTTCAGGAGCACTACGGCGGTTCGGTGAAGTATTACCAGTGCACATATAATGAGCGCTATGACAAGCTCACCGAGTATATCAGCTCGGATGAGGGCATAGACTTTTTCTACGGGGGCAACCTTGACGCCTTTCCGAGAGGCGCTATCAAGGAGATGTTCGTGCCCGTAGATGACTATATCGACTTCGATTCTCCCCTGTGGGAGGACGTAAAGGACCTCAACGACCAGTTCATCTGGAACGGCAAGCACTATATGGCAGGCGTCCAGGCAACAGGTGACGCCGTAGCTGTGGTCTACAACAGAAAGACCGTAGCCGAGGCAGGTCTCGATGACCCCGCTGTGCTCTATGAGAACGGCGAGTGGACCTGGGATACCTTCCAGGAAATGCTGGAGAGCTATGTTGACGCCGATAACCAGAAGTACGGCATTGACGGCTGGTGGTTCGAGTTCGGACTTATGAACACCATAGGTGTGCCTCCCGTAAGCCTTGAGAACGGCAAGCTGGTAAGCAACCTGTCTGACCCCTCAATGGAGAGAGTACAGAACTGGATATATGACCTCTACCAGAAGGGCTGTATAGCCATCGGCGTAGGCGATTTCGGCTGGGAGACCAAGCCTGCCTATGTGGGAGAGGGCAAGACCCTGTTCTATCCCATCGGACTCTATGACTTCTATACCGAGAAGTCTCAGTGGCAGGCAAAGTACGGTGAGGACGCATTCTTCGTACCCATGCCCAGAGACCCCGAGGCTGATGAGTACTACATTCCCACAGGCTTTGAGTCATATATGTTTGTCAGCGGCGGCTCAAACCCCGAGGGCGTGGCAAAGTATCTCGACTGCAAGCGCTTTGCGAGACTGGACGAGAACACCAAGGCTATGGCTGACGAGCAGTTCATGGCGGACTACGGCTGGACTCAGGAAATGATAGACATGAAGGACAGTATGCAGGAGCTTGCTGAGGAAAATCCCGTCATCGACATCTCAAGAGGTGTTTCAAAGGACTGCGGAGACCTCATCAACGACGATCTGCGACTCACAGCAAGAGGAGTTCCGTGGAACGAGACCTACGATGCTATGAGTGCTGTTGTAGACAAATATCTTGAAAAAATAAATTCAGACCCAAAATCAGCGGACATTGAATAAAATTACCATATATAAATAAATGTTGCATCACGCTTACAGGTTGAAAAGCTGTTGCAAAACAAAAATACATATGTTATAATAAAAAAATCAGAGGATATAATATTGATATTATTTAAGCTTTAGAAAGGAGGCTATGATCGTGGAGAAGGTTCTTGTAACAGGCGGCTGCGGTCTTATAGGCCGACACATCTGCTCCGGACTCCTGAAAAAAGGCTATGAGGTCATAGCTGTCGACAGAGAAGAATCAGGATACAACGTGGGAAAGCTTCATTACTCATCTGTTGAATGTTCACCTACAGATAAAAACACTATCGCAGAGCTGTTTGAGAATAATAAATTCGACATAGTTGTTCACGCAGCCTGCACCGTTGACAACGACATGGGACCTATCGTCACCGAAAAGCAGATGAGTGACTGCGAAGCGGTGGATAAGTTCATATACAGATATGCCATGACGGAGAACATCAAGAAGTTCGTCATGCTCAGCACAGATCAGGTATATCAGTTCCCAAAGACCCGTGAGCCCATCCGTGAGGACAGCGACCTCAAGCCCATAAGCAATTACGCTGTCATGAAGTACAAGTCGGAGAAGGCAATGGTAAGTGAGATGCAGCATCACAAGGAGATCATCGCCTGCATCGCTCGTTTCTCACAGGTATATACACTTAACTTCACGGATAATCTGGTGTCGAAGATCACCGATCCCAAGGACGGTTCGCTGTTCGTTTTCGGACAGGGACAGTACGGCTTCCAGATGTGCTGCGTTCATAACCTTGTTGACTTCATACTCTGCTTCCTCAAGATAGCAGAGAGCCCCGCAAATTCGGGCGTATACAATGTAAGTGACAAGCTGCTTACCACAGCAGCGGATATAATCTCATTCATGCGTGAGAAGCACCGTCTGGGCGCAGTAATGCAGAAGTCCTCAGGCGGAGCGATATCCAAGCTGAAGGGACTTTTCAGCGGCAGTAGCAAGGATGAGAAGACCAATTACCGCTATCTTGACATGAGCAAGGTTGAGAACAACAATATGCTGGACAACACCAAGGCTGCGAAGTTTGTAAACTTCCGCTGGGACATTCACAACACCAAGTAAAGACAGGCGCCATAGTATTGACTATGGCGCTTTTTTATGAAAGGGATTCCAAAGGGACTGTGTTCCTTTGGTCGGAGTCACGAGGCAGACAGCCGCGTGCAGGGTCCAAGGGGCAGAGCCCCTTGATTACGTCGGACACCCCCCTACAATTATAACAAAAACGCCGAAGTGAGAATTGACCACTTCGGCGTTTTTCAGCTTATAACAGTATAATTGTCCGCAGCATTTTCCTTTGTGGCGTGCTCCGTCACGCTGAGGACCTTTACCTTCAGGGGGCGTGTACCCATATTTATCTCGATTATATCGCCCACCTTCACGTCGTAGGAGGCTCTCTGAGCCTTGCCGTTGACGACTATCTTCTCCGCATCGCAGGCTTCATTAGCCACAGTGCGGCGCTTGATGAGCCTTGTTACCTTCAGGTATTTATCCAGTCTCATATTATCTCTCTTCTTAAAACAAAACGGGGGAGACAGAAGCCTGTCCCCCCTGATTAATTACTTCTTCTTGCTCTTCTTCTTGGGAGCATTAACAGCTTCCTTCAGACCTCTGCCAGCCTTGAAAGCAGGAGCCTTGCAGGGAGGGCATACCATCTTAGCCTTTGTCTTGGGGTTGATGCAGGTCTTTTCGCCTCTCTCACGAACCTCGAATGTACCGAAGCCTGTGATAGAAACCTTCTCGCCGCCCTCAAGAGTCTCCTGGATAGATGAGAGAGTAGCCTCCAGTGCAGCAGCAGCGTCCTTCTTTGTGCAATTAGCCTTTTCAGCAATTGAATTGATAAGTTCGGTCTTAGTCATTTTTACATTCCTCCGTTTTACAAATAATTGATTTTGCCTTGTCCCAATATGTGTCAAGCTCTTCGATAGGGAGCTCCTTCATATCGATATTTTCTGCGGACACAAGCTCTTCCGTAACAGAAAAGCGCTTGATAAACTTCTCGGTTGCGTCCTTGAGAGCCTGCTCAGCGTCCACGTCCAGATGACGTGCAGCATTAACGCAGGAAAACAGAAGATCACCGATCTCCTCCTCGATATTAGCCTTATCTCCGTTTGCGATTGCAGCGTCAAGCTCGGCCTTCTCATTTGAGATACAAGCAACAGCGTCCTCGGCACAGCGGAAATCCATGCCTGCACGCATAGCTCTTTTGCCGACCTTCTGTGCTCTCATAAGAGCCGGAAGGGACTTTGCAACGCTGGTCAGGGTGTCTGTATATGTTTCCTGACCCTTGGTCTCCATCTTTATGGCGTCCCAGTTTTTCAGCACCTGGTCGGTGGTATTGGCTGTGACGTCGCCGAAAACGTGAGGGTGGCGGATAATAAGCTTCTTGCAGATCTCGTCGCAGACGTCATCGAAATTGAATGACTCAGTCTCCTCCTCGATCCTGCAATGGAAAACCACCTGCAGAAGAACATCGCCCAGCTCCTCACGAAGCAGATCCTTGTCCTCAAGGTCGATAGCCTCGATGACTTCACAGGTCTCCTCGATGAGATCACTTTTTATTGACTTGTGGGTCTGTTCTCTGTCCCACGGGCAGCCGCCCTCGCCTCTGAGAAGTCTTACAATATCGACGAGGTCGCCGATACGATAGAACTCCTTCTGCTGATATTCAACCATTGGAAAACACTCCCTTAAAGACGGGCTATGTTATATAATACCCTAAATTTCGAGAAATTGCAACTGTTTTTTGACAAGTTTGTTAATATTGTAGAATATTAAGTTTGTAAAACTCACCGTTTGTATATTTTTGCCATATAATTACTATCCGTTATACCCGGCAAACGGTTTTTAGGCGTCTATTGGTACTACCTATCGACGAAACCGATCTTATGAAAGGCTTTTGAAACGATCCTGCCTGAGTACCTGAGAGCCTTCTGAGCACCTTCGGTGTAGCACTGCTTCAGGTAAGCCTTGTCGGCGCTGAGTCTTGCGAACTCTGTGCGGACAGGCTCAAGGTGATCGGCAACAGCCTCGCCCACAGCGATCTTGAAGTCGCCGTAGCCCTTGCCTGCAAACTCAGACTCGATGGCCTTGAAATCCTTGCCTGTAACGCAGGAATAAATGGTCATGAGGTTATTGATGCCGTCCTTGCCCTCGCGGTAGCATACCTCAGCCTCGCTGTCTGTGACAGCTCTCTTGAACTTGCGGATAATGGTATCCTTATCGTCCAGAATGAGTATGCAGGCGTTGGGATTTTCGTCAGACTTTGACATCTTCTTGGTAGGATCCTGAAGTGACATTACCTTAGCGCCCACATCAATGATGTAGGGCTCGGGCTGAGTAAAGAAGTCGCCGTAGCGCTGATTGAAGCGCTGAGCGATATTTCTTGCCAGCTCCAGATGCTGCTTCTGGTCAACACCTACGGGCACCAGATCAGCGTTATATGCAAGAATATCCGCAGCCATAAGTGACGGATATGTAAACAGACCTGCATTGACATCGTCGGGGTGCTTCTGGCTCTTGTCCTTGAACTGAGTCATACGTGAGAGCTCGCCGAACTGTGTATTGCAGCAGAGTATCCAGTTGAGCTCTGCGTGTGTAGGAGCGTGGCTCTGGATAAAGAGTATAGACTTCTGAGGATCAATTCCGCAAGCCATAAGCAGGGCATATGAATTGAGAGTATTCTGTCTGAGCTTTGCAGGCTCCTGCTTAACGGTTATAGCGTGCATATCGGCAACACAGTAGATGCAGTTATACTCATCCTGTAAGGGAGCCCAGTTGCGGACAGCACCTATATAATTGCCGAGAGTAAAAGTGCCTGTGGGCTGGATAGCGCTGAAAATAAGCTTTTTATCGTCCATTGCGGGAAACTCCTTACTTTGCAGCGTTTCTTCTGTCGGCCTCGTCCTTGAGCTGGCAGGTTCTGATCTCGTTGAGAACACGCTGATAGAGAACGTAGATATTCCTGAGCTCCTGCTCCTCCTCGGGGATAATTCCTGCCTGGATCTGAGTCTCGAAAACGCCGCTTCTTGTCAGGAGGAAGATATTGTTAGTCCTGCCCTTGGGAAGGTCATACTGCTTTGTCTTCTTACATTTTGGAAGTATCTGACCTGCGTTTGCAACGAGAGTATGAGCAGCCTGTACTAAATTTCTGTACTTCTGAGCAGCGCCTGTGTACTCGCCGCCGTTGTTGAAGTAGATGTTTGCTGCGCCGTTGATGAAGCAGACGAGAGTTGTGAGGACGTCAGAGGACATAGGAATGTCGATAACAACGCCGTAAACGTCATTCTTGTTCTTGATGAACTGTGTGAAGGGCTGATAGGGGAAGCCTATAGCCTGTCCTCTTGTCATGAGGTATTTCTGTGTGACATTGAATCTGTCAGTCATTTTGTTTGGCATAATTGATTATCCTTTCAAAGTAATTTTTCTTTTATCAATCGAGCATCTCTCTTGTCATGCGGGCGAGGATCTCCATGCCCTTCTTTATCTGCTCGTTTGTAGGTGTAGAGTAATTAAGTCTGAATGAGTGGCTTACTTCGCCCTCCTCAATGCTGAAGGAGTTGCCGGGGACTACCGCGATCTTGTACTCCTGAACAGCCTTGCGGCAGAAGTCGTTCATATCGCAGCTCTCGGGAAGGTCGCACCATACGAATAGACCGCCCTGGGGCTTTGTATAGTTTATCTTCTTTGAGAACTCATTGTCGATATAGCCGCACATGAGGTCGCACTTTTCCTTGTAGATAGCGCGGAGCTTCTTGAAGTGAGCCTCTCTGTCAACAGTTGACATGAACCTGTGGGAAACTACCTGAGCCCACATATTCGAGTGAACGTCGGATACCTGCTTGCAGACAACCATCTTCTGGATAATGGGAGCGGGAGCGGAGCAGTAGCCTGTTCTGAAGCCCGATGAGATTATCTTTGAGAAGGTGCTTGAGTAGATGACCCTGCCCTCGGTATCGAAGCTCTTGATAGTGGGAACGTTCTCGCCTGCAAAGCGCAGCTCGCCGTAGGGATCGTCCTCCAGTATGATGAAGTCGTACTTGCAGGCAAGCTCGTAAACAGCCTTGCGCTTTGCAAGAGACATGGTCTTTCCTGTGGGGTTCTGGAAGTTGGGGATAACGTAGAGGAGCTTAACGTTCTTCTCGGTCTTGAGAGCGTCCTCAAGCTTGCCAAGGTCGATTCCGTCTTCCTCCATCTCGATGCCTTTAAGATGAACATTGTAGGAGCGGAATGCGTTGAGGGAACCGATGAAGCTGGGTGACTCACAGAGAAGGGTATCACCCTCGTTGAGGAGCACCTTGCATGAAAGCTCGTTAGCCTGCTGACCGCCTGAGGTGATGATAAGGTCATCGAACTCCTTGTGGAAGCAACCCTTTTCGGTCATCCAGTCCTTGAGAAGGTCGCGGAGGGGAGTATAACCCTCTGTAACGCTGTACTGGAGAGCCAGGATAGGGTCGTCTCTGAGGAGCTCAGCGGAGATCTCGGCGATCCTCTCCTTTGGGAAAGCCTCGGGAGTAGGGTTGCCTGCTGCGAAGGAGATGACCTCGGGGTCGGCAGTGAATTTCAGTATTTCTCTTATGGCAGAAGCCTGGAGCTTGCTTACCTTGTCTGAGAATTTATAATCCATGATAAAAACCAGCCTTTCGTCTGTTTGATAATAATGTACTTTGTTTTGTTCCGCCCTGACAGGTCACAGAACAGTGCAGAGTATATATTCAGTCTATCTTATATTATAACATATAATTCTTGAAATAGCAACAGTCACGGCTAAAAACTATACAAATAATACAATTTCAACTTTAAAGATTAGGCACTTCCGCTTTGTCCGCGGCACATAATCAGCAGCAGCGCAGCATATATTTTTGTGAAAAAGTTGTTTCTCAGGAACAGGCGGAGGGGATAGAGCTGAAAAAACAGAACTTCATCAAGGGCTCCATAATACTCATGGTGTCGGCAGCGGCGGCGAAGGTGCTGGGGGCGGTGTTCAAGATACCCCTGACCAATATGCTGGGCGGCGTGGGAATGAGCTATTTCAGCTGCGCGTACAGCATATTCATGCCCGTGTACGCCCTGACGGTGACGGGGCTCAGTGCTGCTGTGGCGAGAATGACCGCACAGAGTGCAGCTCTTGGTATGTACGCCAACGCCCGACGGATAAGGCGGACGGCTCTGCTGCTGTTTTCGGCGGCAGGACTGGCAGGGAGCCTGCTGATACTGCTGCTGGCGGTGCCATTCAGCGTCTACACGGTGGGCAGCAGGGACGGGGCGGCAGCGGTGGCGATGATAGCTCCTGCGGTGGTATTCGGCTGTATCACGGCGGTGGAGCGTGGTTACTATGAGGGCATGAGCAATATGTATCCCACGGCAGTTTCCCAGCTTGCCGAGGGAGGGGTGAAGGCTGCGGCAGGACTTATCCTCTGCGGTTATGTCACTGCCCACCCCAACACAGTCATGGGACTTTTTCCATTCATGACCGATGTCCGCGGAGCCGCAGCCGCCGCAGGTATAGCGGGAGTGACCCTCTCTACACTTGGCGCGGCAGCCTTTTTTGCTGTCCTGCGGCTCTTTGACAGACCTCACGGAGGCGGGGAGCGTCATTTGCAGAGCCGCCGCTCCATAGCAAGGCAGCTCCTCACCACAGCCCTTCCTGTGGGAGCAGGAGCGGTGGTTACCAATCTTACCGCCCTCATAGATATGTGGACGGTCATAGGCTGCATCTCCTTTTTCGGCTATCCAGGAAAGGCTCCCGGGGGAGTGTCCGCGGCGGAGCTTCCCAATTTCATCTACGGTTCCTTTGCTGGCATAGCCCTGACGGTGTTCAATCTTGTGCCCTCGGTGACGAATATGCTGGGGAAAGGGGGCTCTCACCTGCATAACGGCAGCACGTGAGGGCGGAGACCACGCTGCCATGGAGAGGGGCACCATGCAGGCTCTTATCACATCGGCGGCAATAGCGGTTCCCTCTGCCGTTGGGCTGGGAGTAATGGCGCCTGAGGTGCTGGGGATACTCTATCCTGCCCATTCCGATGAGGTGGCGGTCTGCATAGCGCCCTTGCGGTGGCTCATGGCGGGCATGGTCTGCCTGTGCGTGTCCTACCCGCTGTTCAGTATGCTCCAGGCGGTGGGGAAGCCTGCTGCGCCGCTGAAGATAATGCTTTTCGGCACAGCGGTGAAGCTGCTTGGTAATCTGCTTCTAATACCGCTGATGGGCGTTTCGGGGGCTGCGCTGTCCACCACTCTCTGCTACGTAGGGATATTACTGCTGGCGCTGCGTGCCTATCTGAAATCTTCGGGACTTTGCCTGCCCTTCGTCCCCTTCGGCAAGACTGCATATTCGGGAGCCATGTGCGGAGGGGCAGCCTTTCTTGCAAGGTCTGCGGCATACCGTGCAGGAGCGTCCCCGTTCACAGCGCTCATATTCTCTGCGCTTGCAGGAGCGGCGGTCTACATATTCCTTATCCGCGGACTTATAGGCCGCCTAAGATAAATCATAATTTAGCGCAAGCGCTAATAGTGATTAGTGCATAGTGGTTAGTGATTAGTTAATGTGTTCGCTGCGCTCACATTATTTAAATAACGTCGCCGAAGGCGACACCACAACTATTCACTATTCACTCAAATCATAATTTTGCTCCGCAAAATTATGATTTGTCAGTCCATTCGGTTCTCCATGTCGGTGTACTCGCGCATGGGAGATATTGCCTTGTAGGCAGGACGGATTATCTTGTTGGAGTTGATGAGCTCCTCAATTCTGTGCG
>JAKPUQ010000165.1 GCA_029572815.1 Bacillota bacterium
TGCTGTTTCCATATATATTTGAATAATAATTTAAAAGCGGTTAAGCAGTGTGCTTGCCGTTTTATTATATTAGTTTCAATGGCAGTATTCATCTATTGTCTTTTATGCCGAAATAGTTGACTTTTTGTTGATAATATGGTAAAATAACATATATTGATCCACATTGTCCGAAGGGGCAAAAATGTGAATTTGGAGGGAAAAAGATGAAAAAATTCTGGAAAAAGACAGCATCGGGAGTCCTCGCACTGCTGGTAGTTGCCGGAGCTTCACCTGTTGCATCGGTAATAAAGACAGCTGATATAATAACTATCACAGCTTATGCGGAAGAGGAGCCGTCAGAGGATTTCAATTATTCAGTAAACGCGGACGGGACAACTGTGACCATCACAAAATGGACAGGCACAGGTACTGAGGCTGTGGTGCCTGACACGATAGAGGGCAAGACAGTAACTGTTATAGACGGCTGGGCTTTTTCACAGTGTGAGAAGCTTACAAGCGTCAAGCTGCCCGATACCATTACCGAGATCGGAAGCTGTGCTTTCAATGGCTGTACATCACTTTCTGAGATCAACCTCCCGGCTGATCTGAAGATAATAGGCAATACTGCTTTTGCCGATTGTGCATTGACAGAGGTCACTATCCCTGACGGTGTGGAAAGTATAGGTGTAAGCGCATTTGCAAGCTGCAAAAACCTGGCTGACATTTCTATTCCTGCAAGTGTTACAAGTATCGGCGAAAGTGCTTTTCGTGATACAGCCTGGCTGAAGGCAAAGCAGGAGGCAGATCCCCTTGTTATCGTAAATAATATACTGATCGACGGAACCGCCTGCACAGGCAGAGTCACCATTCCCGACAGTGTTACAAGTATCGGCGATCTGGCATTCTCAAACTGCCGTACCGTCACAGATGTCCGCGTTCCCGCAAATGTTAAGAGCATTGGTCAGAGCGCTTTCTACAATTGTTCTTCACTGGATTACATAAACATAGCTGACGGAGTTGAGAGCATCGGCGTTCAGGCTTTCGGAAACTGCAATGCCTTGACCAGGATCACTATCCCCGACAGCGTCAAGACCATCGGCGGAAGTACATTCTTCACCTGTGAGAATCTGGAGTATGTAAAGCTTCCCGAAGGACTGGAGACTATCAGCAATTCCATGTTCTTCGGCTGTCAGTCATTGAAGCACGTATCCATTCCCGACAGCGTCAAAACTATCGAGATGCGTGCATTCTGTGCTTGTACGTCTCTGACAAAGGTGGTAATACCTGACGGAGTAGAGACTATAGGCTTTATGACATTTATGCAGTGTACAGGTCTTAAATCGGTCATTGTACCTGCCAGTGTAACATCTATCGGTTTCTCGACCTTCTCAGTGTGTCCTGATGCTGTGGTAAAGGTTGAGCCCGGTTCGTATGCAGAGACCTATGTTGCAGATCAGGGCAATCTGAAATATATTGACACCAATACTGCCGATGCTGAGATCAACGGCGTTTCTCTCTCACTCAGCGATGACCCGGGACTCAACTTCGTTGTGAATGCCGCAACAGCCGAGAACAAGGACGATTACAGCGTTAAGCTCACAGGCGAGTGCGCTGAGGACGGAAAGACGGTCTCCCTTACCGCAAAGACTATCGGAGATAAGACAGTATACTGCGCAACAGCAAGCCTTACTGCAAACAATATGCAGGAGGAGATCACAGCCGAGCTCTATAAGGGCGATGTGCTCATAGATACTGTGAAGTATGACGTGCGTTCATACCTGAGAGAGCTGTCTGACGTCCGCTGGAACGAGGGCGCTGCCACAAGAGAGCTGATGATGTATTCTTCCACACTCGTTTACGGTTATGCTGCCGAGAACTATTTCAACGGTGCTTCCAACAATCTCAGCGTTTATGATGACGCTGATGAGCAGGCCAAGAGCAAGAGAAAGATAGATTCTCTCTACACTGCAACTAATACCAAGCAGTATTATACCTCAAATCCCCTTTATAAGTATGACAATGAGGACGTTAAGTTCTCGCTTGTGCTTGACAGCAAAATGGCAGTCCGTGTCTATATCAAGGGCATGGCAGCAGGCACCAAGGACTCCACAGGAAAGCTCACCTCTGTCGCAGGAACAAAGGGCGGCAAGGACTATCCCTCATATTTCGAGATAAAGGACCTCACTCCCCTTGATCTCGGCAAGGACCAGATCATAAAGGTGGGCGACAAGACTTACCAGTTCTGTCCTCTTGTATGGGCTTATCGTATGCTCAAAAACGATAGTGCCGATGTAAAGAACAAGCGCCTTGCAGCTGCTGTTGCCAACTACGCATATGACGCTTATCAGCATGAGAACGGCGAAGTTTTAAGTTATTAAAGGAGAATAGCAATGGAAAAATATACAGCTCCCGAAATGGAGATAATCGAATTTGAAAATGAGGACGTTATCACAACAAGTGTCCCCGAGACAGAACTTGGCTGATAACATCGAAGGCGGCTTTCGAGCCGCCTTCGTTTTTGACTTCCGGAGCGCCGTTTTATTGACAATAGCCCTATGGTGCGATATAATGATAACAAAAGAATAATTGGCGAGGTAACTGACTGTGAAAAGACGAAAAAGAGAGCTCCTTCCTGAACCTGCACCCTTAAAGCACGACCCTGTGGAGGATACGGAGTACTTCAAAGCCGTTGCAGAGGAAGTGGAAAGAGAAGCGCAGGCAATGGTAGCCCCTGATATTAGAATGGGCAGGTACGAACTGGTGGAGCTGGAGAAAAAAGGATACTGAAGGAAAAATACAACATCGACTGGAAGACCACACTTGAAATGAATCCCGGCTGGGATTTTGTATAACTTTGTACTGATTAAAATCATAACTTATCATAACAAACACAATGCCCCTGAGGTCAGAAAACACCCGGGGGGCAAAGCTTTTATATGGATATAACGGTTGCGGGAATGAATTTTTTCAGCCGATAAGCTGCCTTCTGAGTCTTATCATATCGAAAACGTCAACAGTCAGGTCGGTGTTCATATCTGCTGCGCTGAACTGCTCCTCGCTGAGAGCTTCCTTTTTCAGCAGGTGGTTCTGGAGCGTTACCAGGTCGGACACATTAACGGCGCCGTCACGGTTTATATCTCCCTGCAGCGGCGGTGCAGCTATGGCAGGTACGCCAATTACGATGTAGTTCACACATTTGTAGGTCTGCCCGTTGCTGCCCAGTGAGACCTTTTCGCCTGCCTTGATGTCCTTTTTGTACATCATGAAGCTGAGGTCATCTGCGGTGCAGAGAGTTCTCATGAGCACATAGTCATCGAGCCACTGAGGCGGAGTCTCCACGCGGCTGTCAAGTCCAACATAGAGAGACATATCCGCTGCCGCCGTAAAGGAAGCAGCTTCATCTGTAGTGCCCTTGGCGTCGCAGGCTGTCAGCAGCAGCTCAGCTCCATCGATTCCGGACTGGAGCTGTGTAAAGCGGAAGTCCCTGTCTCCGAAGACGGGACCGCCCACGTAAGCTGTGCCTATTGCCCATTTATCCGGGAAAGCCTGGTCTGTGACCTGAACGTCATTGAAAAGCTTGCCGCTTAGAGGGAGCTTGTCCTTCCCAAACACGAAGCTGTCAAGATTTACAAGGTATCCCTCGCCGCCTGTGAATTTGATGAAAAGATCATGAGTTCCCGATATTTTCGGGATATTTACTTCGATGTCCTTATAATCAGTGAAGCCGCTGCTGCCGCCGAAGCTTATGCTTGCCTCGGGTTCACCGCTGAGGCTGTCAATGTAAAGCTCCATAGCCGAGGCATTGCCTGCCACCTTAGCGCTGAAGCTCTGAGCGCCGCTGCCGAAGTCCACTCTTTGATACATAGCCCAGTCGCCGTTTTCAATATAGGCTATATTGCTGTATTCCTCATTGTCCTCGATGCGAATGCCCTCCTGAGCGTCTAAGCTCTCGGCTTCGATAGTCTCAAAGGCGGACACCGTGGGGAGGGGAGCGCCGCTTTCGGGAGAGAGCTCCACCACGCCTTCGGGGAAGGAATTCACCGTCAGGTCATTGATGTAATACTCGACGTTCATGTAGCCCTTGCCGCAGTAGTCTCCTGCATAGTCGGAGGGGTCTGAAGGGTCAAGACCTCTCAGCAGCTCCCAGTTATCGTCCATGCCGTCATTGTCGGCGTCGGTTATCTCTTTTTTGGTGACAGGAGCTGGGTAGGTGTAGGAAACTCCGCACTTTATATTGTACTTGTTGAGATTTGCCTCTGAGGAGTCATATTCCGCGGTACCGCTGCACTGACCTGTGCCGTTTCTGGTGTCCTCGGCGCACTGTCTGTCGATGGCTGTACGCTTGTCGGGAGATATTCCGTTTCCTGCGAAGCTGATAACATGGTCATAAGAAGCCGCCGCGCTATCGGCAGTACCTGCTGTGGATACGTTCTCACCGTTGATGTTTATGGGGAAGGAAGTGCCGCTGTACAGGTCGTTCTTTGTAATGCCGATACCGTCCTTGACTGTGACGCCTGACCAGTTATCGTTTGTTATGCTGTGGAGAGAGCCGTCCTTGTTGATAAGACGGTTGCCCTGACAGAATACCTTGAAGTTCTCGGGCTTAGTGGTGCTGTCAACATACATCCAGTGATAGCCTCCTGTGGTGGAGTTGCCTGCCTTCAGGGTATTGTTCACATAGTTCAGGTGACCAATGGTACCGTAGGCAGTCTGATAGCCCCAGTCATAAATGATGTTGTTGGTGAAGTCAGCAGTGTACTTGTCGGGCACCTTTCCGCGGAAGTTACGGGATACATTGTGTATGATGAGGTTGTGGTCAAAGGTCAGGTCGCCCTTGCTCAGCATTATACCGAAGCCGTGGAGTCCCTTCTTGTGACCGCCCCATGAGTCCGCAGGACCCAGCACGGAATACTGCACGGTGTAATTGGTGTTGTTGGAGTAAAGTCCCCACTGTTCATCGGTGGTCCAGCCCATTGAGCAGTGGTCTATTATGGAATTGGAGCCCTTTGCGCCGCCCCAGGCGTCATTTCCCGAGGAGGTAGCCGCGTATGGTTCCGGACGTGAGCTGATATAGCGGCAGATTATATTGTCCCCGGACATACCCATTTTGTAGTTCTTGAGGGTAATGCCCGAGCCGCCGGGAGCAGTCTGACCTGCAATGGTGATATTGCTCTGGCAGAGAATATTACCCTTTAGCTCGATGGTGCCGCTGACGTCGAATACAACTATCCTTCCCGACTTGCTGACAGCGTCACGGAATGAGCCCTCGCCACTGTCGTTGAGGTTGGTGACATGGCAGACCTCGCCGCCGCGGCCGCCCGTAGCGTACTTGCCTCCGCCCACAGCTCCGGGGAAGGCGGGAATGGCTGCGGCTGCATGAGCCTTCATGGTACTTCTGCGTGGAGCTCCTGCATAAGCCGACGTGCAGGCAACTGTGACCGCCGCAGCAAGAGCTGCTGCCCTTTTAATATTCACATTCATATAAATATCCTCCTGAAAAACAGCAAAATTTGCTATAATAATATTATACATGATATTTCAAGATATTTCAATGAAAAATAGTACTTTTCTACTGAGTTTATTTACTTTTTCGTACAAGCGGTGGATATTACTATGTGGAGGATAGTCTCAAATGACACGAAAGTGCACCTTTTCGTACTGCGGGGCGGCGCTGAAAAAAGCGAAAAACAGCCGAAAAGATCAACAAAACAGCAATTTTTTTATTGACTTCGGACAGGATAGGTGTTATACTTTTAACATGGATAGTTATATCCGAAAATGATATGGAGGTATGCTATTATGAAAAAAAACAGCAGTATTCAAACGAATGGCAGCAGGTATCATCGGTTCTGTTCTTTCTCTGGGCTTTGCAGGGGGAGTCATACCGTCGGCAGCTCCTGTCATTGCAGCAGAAAACGCATTCGAGTTTCCCGATAACTACAACATGGATACGGGTATGTATGAATATGAGTTCCATGATGCGTTAGTCTACAGGGTAGACGCAAATATCGGCGATATTACAATCCAGCTTTTACCTTCAAGGGGCGGTAATTTCTTCAGCTATGATGATATGAAGGTAATACATCTGTCTTCATTTACGAGATCGAAATACATTGAGTGGGCTGAAAGATATGAAGAGGAAAATTACCAGCTTGCTCTTGAGCTGATGCCGCAGTCGAGGGTGAATATCAGTTTTGCAGCTTTAAACGAATATGATGATATTACCACTCCTCTGGGATACATGGGCGGTCCCCGCAATAATGAATATTATGTGTCCAGGATCCTTTCCATAACAGACCCCAATGAGCATATCTACGGCGACATAAACGATGACAAGGTTATCGACTCCTTCGATGTCATCACTTATCAGAAGTATATCGCAGGCAATCTCTCGGAGAGTCTCACCTCTGATCAGTTCCTGAATGCTGACATAGACATGGATACCGAGATAACAAAGGACGATATGCAGCAGGTCAGAGACTTCGTTCTGGGCAGCACAAAGGAGTTCAACGGCGCTTCCAATATAGGCAGTATCCGTCTTGATGATACTGTCACGGTTGAGGCATCAGAGGGCAGGGAGATCGACGATGACTTCGCAAAGGCTGAAATGAAACTCGGCGTTGATCTGCTGAAGAAGTGCTATGAGGACGAGGGTGAGAAAAAGGGCAATCTGCTCCTGTCGCCCCTTTCCATTTCTTCTGCACTTTCAATGACGGCTAACGGCGCTGACGGCGAGACCTTTGACGAGATGGAAAAGGTGCTGGGAGACGGTCTCTCCGTAGACGACATCAACAATTACATAGCTAAGTATATCAGCTCTCTTCCCGACGAGAAGAAGGAAAAGGTCTACCTTGCAGACTCTATCTGGTTCAAGGACAATCCCACTCTCAAGGTCTATGACGAGTTCCTGGAGACCAACAAGAAGTACTACAACGCCGAGATATATAAGAGTCCTTTTGATCTGAGCACGATCAAGGACGTGAACAGCTGGGTAAACAAGAATACAAAGGGCATGATACCCACACTCCTGAAAGAGGACGGCATAAAAGGAAATACAATGATGATGCTGATAAATACCCTTTATTTCGAGTCGGAATGGGCGAGACCCTATACCAGTTCGACTGAAGGCGTGTTCACTGACCTTGAGGGCGGCGTGCACATCATCAAGTGTCTGAACAGCAAGGAGTATCAGTATTTCGACCTGGGCAATGCAGACGCCTTCAAGAAGCCCTATGCAAATGAGAATTACAGCTTTGTGGGCATACTTCCTCATGAGGACGTGGATTTTGACAGCTTTATACAGGAGCTTGACGGAAAGGCTCTTGTTGACGGACTGAAGGAATGCGAGGATCCTGATTCACTGGATCTTTTCGTAATGATACCCAAGTTCAAGTACAACTATGACAAGTCTCTGAAGGAGATCCTTCCCCTGCTGGGAATGGAAAAGGCATTCTCTCCTGATGCTGCTGACTTCTCAAAGATGAACGATCTGTCTGTTGAGGGAGCGCTTCCGCTTTACATAGACGATGTTCTTCACAAGACCAAGATAGAGGTAACGGAAAAGGGCACAAAGGCAGCTGCGGTAACATCTGTAAGCATGGGCGCAGGTGCAGGTATGCCCGTTGAGAAGAAGACTATACACATTGATCTTGACAGACCCTTTGTTTACATGATAGTTGACAAGAACAACGTTCCGCTGTTCATCGGCGCAGCAACTCAGCTTGAGCAAAAGTAATAAAGCGCATAATGAAAAGGACCTCAGATCCTTCGTGATCTGAAGTCCTTTTCTGTTTGTAAGGTTCAGTAAAGCCTGGATTGTATGACCTGATAGGCTTTGTACAGGGGAACGTCCTCATCGGGGATGCGTTCACGCCTTCCAAAAAGGAAGCCTGCGGCGCTTTTTATGCCTGTTGCCTTATCGTTCAGCACTATTTCTCCGTTGTTTTCCACATCAATGGTCATACGCATACGGAACTCTGTATACGCGACGCTGCGGCTGGGGTGGCGGTAGCGCTTATAGGGCTCTATGCGGACATCGTTGATGTCACTGAGGGCGATGGTATCCCTTTTCCAGAGACGCTTTATGGTAAGTTCGCTGTCCTCTACGATAAGGGTGGTGCCCACTGCCTGTTCGATGAAGTACAGCAGGGAACAGACCAGCGATACAGCCAGAAAGGGAAGTGATAACAAGATCAATTTCAATGAGTATACGGAAATAAACATTAGTGCAAAGAACAGCAGCATAGCTGCAAGTGTGATGAAAAGGACTTCTTTGGTCTCATGCCTTATTTTGAAGATCATTATGATCGCCTCCCGGTGTTTTTACTGATTATACAGCCATAAGCAGGCGATGTCAACAGGTTTTCCGTAAGTTGCGTTTTTTTTAAGGTAAGTTGCGTTTTTCAGGGGGTAAGTTGCATTGACAGGGAATTGCTCCGTATGTTATCATATATATGGTACGAACAGGCTGTGTGTTCAGATGAGAGGGAAGAGGAGCATTTCCCGTTCTTGTATTGAACATTGCCGTATTATGTGATACAATGAAATGTACACACAGCGAAGGAGCTGATGGCGCGTGGATGAAAACAGAATAAAGATCACATGGTACGGCACAGCCTCTGTTCGGATCGCGTCGGAGAATTCGCAGCTCCTGATCGATCCGTTCATACCCTTTCCCGACAGCAGAGTAAAGATACCTGCGGACGCCTATTCCGATTGCCGCCATATACTTGTCTCTCACGGTCATTACGACCATATCGGCAGCATCAGGGAGATAGTCCGCAGTGATACCGCTGTCTACTGCACTAAGGCTCCCTATAATACCCTTTGCAGAAAGGGCGTAAGAAAGAGAAATCTGCATCTTATAAAGGCGGGAGCAGTCATCACTGTGGGTGATTTTAAGATCACAGCCTATAAAGGGAACCACATAAGAGTGAACGGCTGGGACTGCCTGAAAGCTCTGTGCAGCAGACGGGTGAGGAAAAATTACAGGGGTATCATGAAAAAAGTGATGAAGTTTACATCATGCCTTGAGAAAAAGGAGACCCTGTGCTATCTCGTCGAGGCGTTCGGCAAGCGCATACTGATGCTTGGCAGCCTTGCTCTTGCAGATGGGATCACTTATCCCGTGGGCGCAGATCTGGCTTTTTTCCCTTATCAGGGCTCCGATAAGCTCTGCGAGACAGCTGAAGAGATATATGAAAGGCTCATGCCGAAGGCTGTCCTGCTCACACATTTCGACGATACATTCCCGCCATTCAGCACCGAGGTGGACACCTCGGAAATTGAGGAGCAGCTGAAGGGGCGTACAAGGGTATATAAGCTCCGCCAGGGAAGCTCGATAATAATATGACACAACACAACTTTACAAACTACTAAAGCGGAGGCAGATCATGAAAATAATAATCGAATCCCCTCAGCCAGATGAAGAGGACTCTGTTATAATCAGATGCGCGTCCCCGGATCAGCGGCTGGTCTCCATGCTGCTGTCCTTTCAGACTGCTAATACCGAGCTCACAGGCTATCTCGATGACAAGATAGTCAGGCTGGATTACAGGGACGTATACTACTTTGAAGCCAATGAGAACCGTGTTTTTGCATACTATCAGTCAGAGGTCTATGAGGTGAAATACAAGCTCTATGAGCTTGAGGAGCTTTTCAGCCCTATGGACTTCGTGCGATGTTCAAAGTCAATGATAGTGAACATGGAAAAGATAGAGTACCTTTCGCCGCTGTTCAGCGGAAAGCTGGAGGCACATCTGAAAAACGGCGAAAAAGTCGTGATCTCACGGCAGTATGTGCACAGTCTC
Organism: Bacillota bacterium; assembly: GCA_029572815.1. Taxonomy (GTDB): domain Bacteria; phylum Bacillota; class Clostridia; order Oscillospirales; family Ruminococcaceae; genus Ruminococcus. The sequence goes on from JAKPUQ010000165.1 coordinate 9,789, forward strand.
AAGGTAAAGCTGGGTATCGAGGAGGTTGAATGATGGTAAAGGAATTCTTTATTTCATTATTGCATTATTTTGTGGATATTACAACGGCTGTGCTGATAGCGGCAGCTATCTTCCTGACCGTATCGGGTCAGCAGATGGACAGCGTGATACTGTGGGAGATACTTCTCAGCGGTCTCATAACAGCCCTGCCCTCGGCCGTGCTGCTGTGTTTTGATACCAAAAGCCCCAGGCTTTCACTGACACTGTGGATAGTTCACTTTATAGTGATATTCTGCGTGACACTGCTGATGCTGAAGGCATTCGGCTGGTGCAGCATAACACCTCTGACTGTTGCGGGGACCTTTTTTGCGGTGGTGTTCATCTATCTCTTTACCTGCTCTGTGCATTATCTCATCGACAAGAAGCATACGGCGATCATGAACAAGCAGCTTCAGAAGCGCTATGCGAAGACAGAAAAGAACGGTGAGAAAACAAACTGACGGGGTGATGTGAATGAAGTTCAGTATAAGGCATTATTCCGGGATTTTTGACATGGGTACTATTATCCCGCTTGTGGCTGCCCTGATCGTTTTTCTTCTTTACGTTTTTTTCGGACTGAATATTACCGATGAAATGTCGACTATTGTTCTCATGCGTTTTCTGGCAGTCTGCGGTATCGTTGAGGTACTGTTCATAGTCCTGCGCATTGCCGAGTTCATCTACGGCGCAAGGATCATCGTGGAGGAGGACCTCCTTGACGTAAAGATGCTGCTGAGACGGAGAAGGCTTTATTACGCGGAGATAGAGGACGCAAGGTACGGTCACTATGAAGTAAGCAGGAACAACCGCGGACGCAAAGAGCGGTCAGACTCGCTGCTTTATAAGATGTTTGCCGATGACGAAGAAAAGGAGGTCCGTGCGGAACTGACCTTTTTTCTTGCCTCGGGGAAGAAATTCCGCCTCAATGATAATGCCACAAATTATGTGTGGAAACAGAAAAAGTGGATCACAGACCCAGACCTTGATCCCGATGAGGACGTAAAGCTCTATCAGGCGTATAAGTGCTATCTGCACGCCTTCCGACAGTTCCTGACCAGACAATAAACCGATAAAGGCAGCCCTGACGGCTGCCTTAGCTTTTATGCGGCTGCTCCCGCAGAGGGGGGCTGCGAAGCAGAGAACGTTATCGGATAGGGAAAACGCAAAACATTGTTACGCTTTCCGCAGGCTGCCCGATCTTAATATATACAAATTGTATTTTAGTTTTATTTGTTACCAACAAATACTGCGCCGGCAATAAGTGAAAAAGCTTTAAACTGGTTGACAAAAGCTTTTTTACGAGTATAATATTAATATGCACATGATATAAGGATACAGTAGTTCCCTGTTGTCCCTTTGTATACCCTTACAAATTAAGATATACTTATATATATAATCTTGACAAAGGACAGAGGAATGTATTATAATATATTGTAATGATTATGACGTTTTACGCTGAGTATATAATAGCTGCCGGCGTTTTTCGTTTTTATTGCAAATTCAGTTAGCAAAATTCAGTCGCTGCAATATGCATTGCAGACGAAAATGTATCCCGGTATGTCAGGGGCATGATCTCAGCACGAAGATCACTGCCCTAAGAGGATATGATCTGACTTTGCCGGGCGGATAGGAGAGTTGACGTTAAATGTTTGTTAACAAGAACGGCATTAAACCATTTGAAAAGAAGATTTGGCTTGCATCACCTACAATGCACGGAGATGAGCAGAAGTGGGTGAACGATGCGTTTGAGAAAAACTGGATAACAACTGCAGGCGAAAATGTAAACGAGGTAGAAAAGCTCGTTGCCGAGTATGCAGGTGTAAAGTATGCTGTGGCGCTTTCTTGCGGAACAGCTGCACTTCACCTCGCTACAAAGCTTGCAGGTGAAAAGCTTTATGGACAGGCTAAGCCGGACTGCGGTACGCTCCGGGGGCACAAGGTATTTTGCTCGGATATGACATTCGATGCTACTGTGAACCCCGTTGCGTATGAGGACGGCGAGGCTGTTTTTATTGATACGGAGCCTGACACATGGAATATGTGCCCCGAGGCACTGGAAAAGGCCTTCGAGCTCTATCCCGATGTCAAGCTGGTTGTCATCGCTCACCTTTACGGTATCCCCGGAAAGATCGACAGGATAAGGGAGATATGCGATAAGCACGGTGCTCTTATCGTTGAGGATGCAGCCGAGTCCTTCGGCGCTAAATACAAGGGTAAGGAAACAGGCTGCTTTGGCGATTACAGCGCTATCAGCTTCAACGGAAACAAGATAATCACCGGCTCAACAGGCGGTATGTTCCTTACAGACAGCAAGGACGACGCCGATAAGGTGCGCAAGTGGTCTACTCAGTCAAGAGAGGCTGCTCCCTGGTATCAGCATGAGGAGATCGGCTATAACTATCGTATGTCCAATGTTATCGCAGGCATTGTCCGCGGTCAGATGAATTATCTGGACGAGCATATCGCTCAGAAGAAGGCTATATATGAGCGCTATAAGGAGGGCTTCAAGGGTCTTCCTGTCACAATGAACCCCTTCGACGAAAAGAACAGCGAGCCCAATTACTGGCTCAGCTGTATGCTCATAGATAAGACGGCAATGTGCAGACAGGTTCGCAGCGAGAATGAGCCTATGTACATTTCCGAGCAGGGCAAGACCTGCCCTACCGAGATCCTTGAGACTCTCGCAAGCTTCAATGCAGAGGGACGTCCGATATGGAAGCCTATGCATATGCAGCCAATTTACCGCATGAACGGTTTTGTTACCGCCAACGGAAACGGCAGAGGTCAGTCCAATGCCTATATTGACCGCGGCGAAGCCCTGGACATAGGCGCTGACATTTTTGAGAGAGGTCTTTGCCTCCCCAGTGATAACAAGATGACTGCCGAGGAGCAGGATACCATAATCGAACTTATCAGGAGTTGTTTTGAATAATGTATGCAAAGTTTTTTAAGCGTATGCTGGACTTTACGCTTTCACTTGGCGCAATAATCATACTTTCGCCCATACTTATCGTTCTGACGGTGGTGGGAGCAGCAGCGATGGGCGGAAACCCTTTCTTTACCCAGGATCGTCCCGGAAAAAGAGAAAAAATATTCAAGCTTATCAAGTTCCGCACCATGAACAATAAGAAAGACAAGAACGGAAAACTCCTTCCCGATGAAAAGAGACTTACTTCCTACGGCAAGTGGCTCAGGAGCACCAGCCTTGATGAGCTCCCGGAGCTGTTCAACATCCTCAACGGCGATATGTCTATTGTTGGTCCCAGACCCCTGCTGGTAAAGTATCTTCCCAGATATAACAAGGAGCAGCACAGACGCCACAAGGTAAGACCGGGACTTACGGGCCTTGCTCAGGTCAACGGAAGAAACGCCCTTACCTGGGAGGAAAAGTTCAGATATGATGTTAAGTATGTGGATCATATAACATTCATCGGCGATGTTAAGATCATCATTGATACATTCAAGATCGTGCTTCACCGTTCCGGCATAAGCTCCGACACAAGCGCGACTATGGAAGAGTTTATGGGTACTTCCGAGACTGCGGGCAAGTAGATCTATGAAAAAGGTTGTTATTATAGGCGCAAGCGGCCATGCAAAGGTCATTGCCGATATAGTCATCAAAAGCGGAGACGAGCTTGTCGGATTTCTTGATGATAATACGGAACTTCCGGAAAGTATCATAGGTTATCCGTATTTGGGCACTGTGGATAAGTATTCCGGGTATGCTGATGAACGCTTCTTTATTATCGGCATCGGCAATAATCTGATCCGTAAAAAGATAGCTGAAAGAGTAGATGCCAGGTGGTATACCGCTGTCCATCCTTCGGCACAGCTGGCAATAGATACCCATATAGGCGAGGGAACTGCTGTAATGGCGAATGCGGTCATCAATACCTCGGCTGTTATCGGCAGACATTGTATCATAAATACAGGTTCGATAATCGAGCATGATAACAGGATAGGCGATTATGTACATATTTCCCCGAATGCGACCCTGTGCGGCACTGTGCTGGTGGGTGAACTGACCCATATAGGAGCAGGTGCCACAATAAAAAATAACATATCGGTCTGCGGTAACGTTATTGTCGGAGCAGGGGCAACGGTGGTCAGAAACATTGCCGAGCAGGGCACATTTGTGGGAATACCCGCAAGAAATACTGCTTCTGATCATTGATCCTTTTCATAAGATCAAACGTATATAACTAAACCGTATGTGAGGGCGGAAAAATGAGCGATATTATTATCTTGGCGAATTTCTGTTTTGACTTTTCCGAGAATGATAACGGAAGGTTCTTATATCTTGCGAATATGCTCGCAAAGAAGCATAATGTTGAGATCATCACCAGTGATTTTTATCACACAGAAAAAAGAATGCGTAAAAAGGCGGCTGCAAAATGGCCGTTTAAAATTACATTCCTGCATGAGCTCGGCTATTCGCGCAATGTTTGCCTGAAGCGTTTTTACAGCCATTATGTATGGGGGAAAAACGTAAAGGCTTGTCTTGAGAAGCGTAAAAAGCCCGATGTCATATACTGTGCGGTACCGTCCCTGTCTGCGCCCTTAGCGGCAGCAAAGTACTGCGAGAAGCGTGGGATACGCTTTATCATCGACGTTCAGGATCTTTGGCCCGAGGCTTTTCAGATGGTGGTCAATATTCCTGTAATAAGCGATATTGCCTTTCTGCCCTTCAGAAAGATGGCAGACGGCATATATAAAAGAGCTGATGCGGTCTGTGCGGTCTCTCAGACATACGTTGACCGCGCACTGAGGTTGAACAGAAAGTGCGATCATGGTGAATCGGTATTTCTGGGAACGAACCTTGAGACCTTCGATACCAATGCCGCAAACAACAGCGTGAGCAGAGATGCGGAAGATGAACTGCGTCTTGCGTATTGCGGTACTCTTGGAAGCAGCTACGATCTTACCTGTGTCATAGACGCTCTTTACATAGTAAAGAAAAAAGGCGTTCAGCCCCCGAAATTCATTGTAATGGGCGACGGTCCCGATATGGAGCGGTTCAGGAAATACTCCGCCGAAAAGGGCGTCGATGCCGAATTTGTCGGAAGAGTTCCCTATGATAAGATGTGCGGGATATTAAAGTCCTGTGACATCACGGTAAATCCCATAACTACGGGCGCTGCCCAGAGTATCATAAATAAGCACGCGGATTATGCAGCCTCAGGGCTCCCCGTGCTGAACACACAGGAGTCAAAGGAATACCGCAGACTTGTAAAAAACTACAGAATGGGTTTTAACTGCAAGAACGGAGATGCGGAAGACCTTGCTGAAAAGATGACAAGGCTTATCGGCGATCCTCAGCTGCGCAAGGAAATGGGCAAAAACGCCAGAAGGTGCGCAGAGGAGCTGTTTGATCGCTCAAATTCATATCTTAGAATAATCAACTTGATCGAGAAGGAATAAAAATGAAGCTTAGTTTTAATTATAAGGACATTCTTAACGAACTGGCAAGAAGCGATAAAAATGCCCGTTCTATGACAGATGAGGAGCATGAGGCTTTAAAGGATTGCCTTTATAATATGTCTGTTGACATCGAAAAAAGATGCCGCAAAAACGGTATCAGGCTTTTTCTTGTGGGCGGCAGTCTTCTTGGCGCGGTAAGACACGGCGGCTTTATCCCGTGGGATGATGATATGGACTTCGGAATGAAGCGCAGTGATTACGAAAAAATGAAAAAGATCTTCGATAAGGAGTTTTCGGATATGTATGAGCTCAGATGTCCGAACAGCCCTCACCCCAACGCTAACCGCTTCATGCAGATTTTCAAGAAGGGCACCGTGCTCAGGACCATCGGTGAGGATAATCCTCTCCAGCCTTCTTCGGTGTATATCGACGTTTTCCCTTACGATTATGTGCCCGAAGGCAGATACCTGAGAAAATTCAGAGGTCTTAAAGCTAATGCAGAGATGTTTATAGCATCGTGCGTTATGGACGAAAAGACTATGAGCGAAAAGAAGAGAGCATATCTTTCCAAGAGCAAGGACGGAAAGCTCTTTATAAGGATCAGGCGTATCATCGGAACTGTTTTTGCTTTCAGATCACCTGAAAAGTGGTTCGACAGAGTGGATAAAACCATTTTTTACAGAAAAAAATCTGCTCTTGTTACAAGCGCTACAGGAAGAAAGCATTACTTTGGCGAGATATATCCTACAAAAACCTTCTTTCCTCTGACTGAGATAAGCTTCAGGGAGCACAGTTTTTTTGCTCCTGCTGATCACAGAAAGTATCTTGAGGGGCTCTACGGAAGCGATTATATGAAGGTCCCTGATGTTCAGCACAGAGAAAGTCATTTTATTACCGAGATAAAACTGTAAAGGGAAGAGCCGTATGGAAAATGTTGCTGTATTGATGAGTACCTATAATGGGGAAAAGTATATTAAAGAGCAGATAGAAAGTATCCTGGCACAGAAGGATGCAGACGTAGAGATCTACATTCGTGATGACGGCTCAAAGGATGATACACTGAGCATCGTCAGGGAGATGGCTTCGACGGATAAGCGCATCCATCTGATCGTCGGAAAGCATAACCTCGGCGTAGGCAACAGCTTTATGAATTTAGTATACGGCGTCCCGGATACATTTGATTATTATGCCCTGAGTGATCAGGATGATATATGGTGTGAAGAGAAGCTTGCCGAGGCGATAAAGCTTCTCAGGGAATCAAAGTGCTCGCTGTATGCATCAAATCAGGAGAATGTTGATAAATTCGGAAATACCATGGGTCTGCGCTATACTGATGAAGAGATACACCTCTCGACCGAAAGTATCATCTTCACGAATATGCTTGCAGGCTGTACAATGGTTTTCCCCCTTGAATTCAAAAAGCTCATAAGCGAAGAGGCAAGAAGGCCTTCAAAGGAGCTTCTCAGAAAAAGGATACACGATGTGTGGCTTGCAGGTGCCGCTTCTGCCGTTAACGGTATTGTCTATGATGAAAGATCGTTTATAAAGTACAGACAGCACGAAAACAATGTTGTGGGCGGACAGAAGGCTACTCTGGCAGACGACATCAAGCTGAAATGGAAAAAGATCAAGGACCCTTCAAAGAGAAAGGGCAGAAGCTCATTTGCTGACGAGCTTGTCAGGAGCTTCGGTGAATTTATTCCTGATGATTCGTACATAAGGGTACTTGGCAAGCCGAAAAAGAATCTGCTGAAACTGATCTCGGATTCCAAAAGGCTTTGCAGATACAATAACGAAAAACGTATACTATTTATTTTTAAGGTCCTTTCGGGCCTGTTTTAAAAAAGGAGAGCATCCATGAGAAATATCGGAGTTATTTTTGCAGGCGGTGTAGGAAGCCGTATGCATAGCAAGGACCGCCCCAAGCAGTTCCTTGAGATTTTCAACAAGCCGATCATTATCCATACCCTCGAGCATTTTGAGAATAATGACGATATAGATGACGTCGTTATCGCTTCTGTAGAGGAATGGATACCTTACCTTGAGAAGCTGATAGAAAAGTATTCCATCAAAAAGGTAAGAAAGATCGTCCCCGGAGGCGAGACAGGTCAGCTTTCGATCTATAACGGACTTAACGCCGCTAAGGAGGTCGCAGGCGATGAGGACGCCATAGTCCTTATCCATGACGGAGTTCGTCCGCTCATTAACCCCGAATTACTTTCCAGGAACATCGAATGCGTCAAGAAGCACGGATGCTGTATCACAGCAGGTATTGTCAAGGAGACCATAGTTGTTGTTGACGATGATAACAAGATCGTTGAAGTGCCTTCGAGAGCTCATTCACGAGTTGCAAAGGCTCCCCAGAGCTTCTGGCTCAATGAGATCCTTGAGGTACAGAATAAGGCTATCAGCCAGGGCGTGACAAATGCCATTGATTCCTGTACCCTGATGAAGGAATACGGACACGAATTATTTATGATAGACGGCCCCTATGAGAACATCAAGATAACAACTCCAGATGACTTTTTCACTATGAGAGCAGTTCTGGAAGCTAAGGAAAACGAGCAAATATATATAAGCTGATAGGAGATAGCATGAAGAATAGTTTAGTAATGAGATCTGATTTTGAATATATAGATTCAGTCGGATTCATTCCGTGGGATAAGCTGCGCAATAAGACCATACTTATCACAGGCGGAACAGGACTGATCGGATCAAATCTGATCAAGGCTGTCGTTTTTGTCAGCAAAAAAAGAAACCTCGGCATCAGGATAGCTGCTTTGGTACGCAGTGAAGAAAAAGCAAGAAAGATCTTTGAGGACGAGGCTGACTATGATGGTCTGTCATTCATAAAAGGCGACGTTACCATGCCGATGGATATAAGCGGCGATGTGGATTATATTATCCACGGTGCCAGCGTGACTTCAAGCAGATCTTTTATCGAGCACCCTGTTGAGACTATCAATACTGCCGTTGACGGCACAAGAAATATTCTTGAAATTGCAAGAAAAAAGCAGGTAGAGGGCGTTGTATACCTTTCAAGCATGGAAGTGTACGGCCATCCCGAAAAAGGTCACACTGTTACCGAGGATGAGGCAGCCGGCTTTGACACATCATCTGTAAGGAATTGTTACCCTCTCAGCAAGCAGATATGTGAGTCATTATGCTCCTTATATGCTGAGGAATACGGCGTCAACGTCATGACCATCAGACTTACCCAGACTTTCGGTCCGGGAGTGGATTATTCCGACGGCAGAGTATTTGCCGAATTCATGCGCTCAGCTATTGAAAAGAGAGATATAGTTCTTAAAACAATGGGCGAAACAGAGAGATGCTATCTCTATACAGCAGACAGTGTTACCGCTATTCTTGCCGTTCTTCTCAAGGGCGAAAGAAAGGGCTTCTATAATGCAGCCAATCCTGATACCTACTGTTCTATCATGGAAATGGCGAAGCTGGTCGCCGAAAAGGTAGCAAACGGCAGTATAAAGGTATCTGTGGAGCTTGCAGATGTCCGGAAGCAGGGCTATGCCTCTACACTGTACATGATGCTCGATGTTTCAAGACTCAGGAAGTTAGGCTGGGAGCCGGTCACCGATCTTGAGGGAATGTACAGAAATATGCTCGCATCTGTTATTGAAACAGAGAAAGAATAGTGCATTTATTGTTATGAGTAAGATCTGGAATAAAAAAATCAAAATTGCCGCTTTGATAATGTTTACCTTCTTATTCCTTTACTTTCCGCCTTTTATAAGTATAGGTACACATTATTTTCTGGCAGTTTTAGCTTACGGCTATATTGCTTTTAATCTGAACAGCTTCTTTCTTTTCCTGAAGAAAAAGACTGTTTTTTATCCGATCGTGATGATCGTATGTCTGCTGTTATATGTGGCTTTTATTGCCGCACTGAATCATCAGCCGATCAAAGCAGCGGTTTATGGTCCGCTGTTCTGGATAGTAGTATATATGCCGATATGCTTCTGCATACTGAACACATTAAAAAAAGAGAAGGCAACTTTTCATGATCTCATAATGGTCCTCGTTGCCTGCTGTAATATACAGGGACTTTTGTCTGTTGTATCCTTTGTCTTTCCGCCCTTCCATACATGGGTGCTCAACCGCTTTATCATGTATGGTTACGATGCGGACAGATATACTTCGTTATCATATTACAGACTTTACGGTCTGGCATTCCATCTGACGAACTATGCACCGCTGGTAGCTGTGGCGATGACTGTGATAATGATAAAGTATGCCTTAAAGGACAAGCGCTATCTGGTGACAACTCCGTTGATGATAATATCAATAGTTCTCAACTCCAGAACCGCACTGGTCCTGCTGCTTCTCGGCAGCGCATTCGTTATTTTCACCCATTTCAAAAAGCTGACCGTCAAGACCCTGCGCCGTCTGACGATCGGAATATGCTCTGCGGCGGTAGTGGTCGCTTTAGGTGCCTTTGCACTGAAGTCTATGCAGAATTCCTCCAATTCATGGTATGCAGGATGGGTGCTGTCAGGCTTTGAGCAGATAGGCGGTCTCTTCAAAGGAGAGAAAAGCGGTTACTTCAACTATGTTTCCTCTGATTCTATATGGACCGTTCCGTCGGATATGATGCTGATATTCGGATCGGGCAAGGATGCTGTAGGCATGCATTACGGACTGAAAGGCACCGATGTAGGATATATCAATTACCTCTGGATCGGCGGAATAGTATACCTGCTGGGCATTTTCGGTCTTGCATTCTTACTTATAAAGCCGTTTTACAAGAGCAAGACAAAATGGTTATTCTTTTTCTTAAGCATGGTGTTTGTCATTATTAATGTTAAGGATATTCTGTTTACGCAGAATGAGTTTATGTGTTTCCTTTTCCTTATATCGTACGGAGTCAACTATCTTGGCAGTGAACGCTTGCTAAGCCTGTTGTTTATGAATAACAGAAGAAATATGCTGCCTGTCTGACGCGTACAGGGCGCTGAAAAGCGGATCATTATCTATAAATACAAAAGGAGTAACGATATGATTTCAAGAGATGAAAGTTCGGTAAAGTCAGGCTGGAAAAAGGAATATGGAGATACTCCTGTTGTAAGCATAAGATGTACGGTATACAATCATACTGATTACGTTGAAAAAACTCTGGACGGCTTTTTGATGCAGATCACCGATTTCCCTTTTGAGATAGTGGTACACGATGACGCATCAACGGACGGTTCGGCTGATATAATCAGGAAATATGTGGAGAAATATCCCTCACTATTCAAGCCTATCCTTCAGACAGAAAACCAGCATTCCAAGGGACGCGGCAGAGTCGGAGAGATAGTCATGCCTTATCTGACAGGTAAGTATACCGCCTTTTGTGAGGGCGATGATTACTGGACAGATGAGCATAAGCTTCAGAAGCAGGTTGACTATATGGAGAGCCATCCCGAATGCGGACTGTGCTCTACTGATTTTGACATTTATCATCAGGATGAAGGCAATACCGAAAAGAGTGTTTTAAAGAACCGCAGTGATAAATACAGGTCTGATTACGACCTCGAAAAATGGATAATCAAGCCCGGGTATACGGGTCCGATGACATGGTTGTTCAGAAGAGAAGTATTTGCAAAATGCTTTGAAGAGGCTACTAAGATGAAATCACCGGACGGCACCTTCGTCTGGTTCGCCTATGCCCTTGCTAATTCCAATGTATACTGCTTGAAGGAAGATACGACAGCAGTATACAGGATACTGGCTGAAAGTGCAGCACATACGAATAATATCGAAAAATCATATTCAAGAGTCAAGGCACTTTATAAAACAAGGCTTGAGCTTGCGAAAAAATATGGTCTGTCCGAAGACGCTGTAAAGGCTATAAACGATAGTTTTTACAAAAGGGCGTATAAACAGATGGCGATCGTGAATGATAAAGAAGAGCTCGCCAAAGCTAAAGCATACAACAACTCGCTGTCTAAAAAAGTATTTTTCCTGTTGACAAAAATTGGTCTGTGCCGACTGTTCCTCAGAAGGCTGTGGACAAAAAAGAAGAAGCAGTATTGATGACAGATAAAAATAGGGGTGATACTTTAATGCAGTCTAATTCTTCCAAGGTGTTGGCGAATTTCTTCTGGCGTTTTGCGGAACGCTGCGGAGCTCAGGGCGTTACATTCATAGTTTCCATCGTGCTTGCACGACTGCTGGATCCTTCCGTGTACGGTACGGTTGCTCTTGTTACCATATTCACGACTATTTTGCAGGTCTTCGTAGACAGCGGAATGGGAAACGCATTGATACAGAAGAAAGATGCGGACGATCTTGATTTTTCAAGCGTGTTCTACTTCAATATGGCAGTGTGCTCGGTCCTGTATCTGCTGATATTCCTGGCAGCTCCGCTGATCGCGTATTTTTATGAAATGCCTGAGCTGACTCCTGTTATCCGTGTTCTGAGTCTGATAATACTCATATCGGGAGTCAAGAACATTCAGCAGGCATATGTTTCAAGGCATATGCTGTTCAAGTGCTTCTTTTTCTCAACTCTGGGAGGTACTATAGGTGCTGCTGTTGTCGGCATCGTCATGGCGTATAACGGCTTCGGAGTCTGGGCATTAGTCGCACAGATGCTTTTCAATGCAGCTGTTGACACAACTATCCTGTGGATAACGGTCAAGTGGCGCCCAAAGAAAATGTTTTCTTTAAGCCGCCTCAAGGGTCTGTTTTCCTATGGCTGGAAGCTGCTGATCTCTGCGCTGATCGATACCATATATACAGACCTGCGTCAGCTCGTAATAGGAAAAATATACTCCAAGGAAGAGCTTGCACATTATAATCAGGGAGATAAGTTCCCGAAGCTTATCGTAACAAATATCAATTCTTCAATTGACAGCGTGCTGTTTCCTACAATGTCAAAGGCACAGGATGATGTTTCTTTAGTCAAGAGCATGACAAGACGCTCTATCAAAACCAGCACATATATAATGATGCCTCTTATGGTAGGCCTTGCGGTGTGTGCCGGACCTATCGTCTCACTGGTGCTGACAGATAAGTGGCTGCCATGCGTGCCCTTCCTGAGGATATTCTGTTTCTCCTATGCTTTTTATCCCATACATACGGCAAATCTGAATGCGATCAAGGCTATGGGACGAAGCGATCTGTTCCTGAAGCTTGAAATAGCCAAGAAGACCGTCGGAATAATCGCACTGCTTTCAACAATGTGGATCTCTCCGCTGGCAATGGCATACAGTATGCTGGTAACTTCGGTCCTGAATCAGATAATCAATTCACTTCCGAACAGAAAGCTGATGAATTACAGCTATCTCGAACAGCTGAGGGATATGTTCCCGCAGATCTGCCTGTCTCTGTTCATGGGAGCTGTGGTTTTCAGCATTCAGTACATCGGTCTGAGTGCAGCTGTTACATTGCTGCTCCAGGTGCCTGTGGGATTCGCTGTGTATATCTTAGGCTCGAAATTATTCCATATTGACAGCTTTGAGTATATCATTTCAACTGTAAAAGGCTTATTCAGAAAACATAAGAAAAAAGAGGTATGATTATGAAGAAATTACTGATTATCGGCGCAAATCCGGAGACCATCAGTCTTATCGAAAAAGCAAAACTGATGGGGATAAAAACATATGTTACTGACTACAACAAGATGACATATGCGAAGAAGTTTGCCGACGTTCCTTGTGATGTCGACGGAATGGACGTTGACGGTCTTGTTGATCTTGTAAAGAGAGAACAGATAGACGGTGTCCTTGTTGGTGTTGCTGAGGCACTCATCCCATCCTACTGTAAAGTCTGTGAGATACTTGATTATCCCTGCTTTGCATCTATGGAGCAGTTCGATATTATGATATGCAAGGACAACTTCAAGAACACCTGCCGCAAATATGATGTTCCGGTAGTACCTGAGTTTTCTGTGAATGACCTTGATTCGGTTGTATACCCTGTGGTCGTAAAGCCTGTTGACAGCTCAAGCTCAAAGGGCATCTCGATCTGTCAGAACAGACAGGAGCTTGACGTCGCTATCGAAAAAGCTCTCAGCTTTTCGATGCGCAAAAAGCTTCTCATTGAAAAATATATGCCAGGTCTTGAGGTAATAATCTATTACGTGATCCAGGACGGTGAGCCTACGATGGTCGCTATGTGCGACAGATACACAAGCAAGGAGCAGAAGGGTATAACCCAGCTCCCCTCCGCCTATATCTTCCCTTCAAAGCATATGGAGCGCTATAAGGCTGAGGTCGATGAAAAGGTGAAGAATATGCTGCGCGGAATGAACGTTAAAAACGGCGTTCTCTTCCTCCAGTCATTCATAGATAACGGCTCTGTTTACATCTATGAGCCGGGATTCCGCCTCAACGGCGCACAGGAGCACATGATAGTTTCCGAGCTTACAGGCATAGATGCAAAGGAGCTGCTCATCAATTATGCTATTAACGGAAAGATGAGCGATAAGAAGGTAGCTGACAGGGCTGACCCCTACTTCCACGGTATGTGGGCGTGCAAGCTCTCTCCGCTTGTCAAGGAGGGCAGGATAGGTCACATCTCCGGTGTTGAAAAGATAAGAAGATTCAACGGAGTTGTGGGAGTTAACCCGAATTACGAGGACGGCGAGGTAGTTGCCGGGCTTGGCACTCAGCGCCAGATGGCAGCGAACATCTTTATCGTAGCACCTACTCCGGAGCTTCTTAAAGAACGTGTTGACGCAGTTATAGCCGAGTTCGGAGTAACAGACGAAAACGGCGATAATATGCTTTTAAGACCTTTTGATACTGAAATAATCAACCGCGAATATTGATTTAGAGTTGATTGTTCAGGAGGTCTGTATTATGAGTCTGGACGCTTTTATTAAAAGGACATTATTCTGGACAGACGACATATTACACGGACGCAAGGTTAGGAAACATTATATTCAAATCAAAAAAATTATGAACGATCATGATTACGGAAAAAAATACAGCGCAAGAACCTTGATGACCTCCTTGATCATGCAACAACGAATTCTGAATTCTATAGATCATACAGAGGAAAGAAGCTATCTGAGTATCCTGTTGTAAACAAGTATATTCTCAGTGAAAACTATGATGCGATAACTGTTCCGGTAAGTAAGATACCCGAACAGGAAACAGAGAAACTGCATATTCAGAAAACAAGCGGCTCTACAGGTACTCCTTTTGCTATTTATCAGGATTCAAGAAAGCGCCACAGAAGAGTGGCAGTTTATCCAGAAAGGGCAGAAAGAATATCTGCTGAAGATCAATAAGAAAGAAGGCTTTGATGAAGCAAATACTATTTCGGAAATCAAGGCTTTGATCGGTGAAGATGCAGTTCTCTCAACAGAGTATGTAGATGAGATACCTGTACTTGCATCGGGAAAGCGAAAATCAGTTATTTGTGAATGGAAGAAGGATTAAGTCGTTATGAATAATAAAATTTTAGTCACCCGTTCCTCAATGCCGGACTATGAGGAATACTGCGAAGAGATCAAAGAGCTGTGGGACAGCCATTGGCTCACTAATATGGGAGTCAAGCATCAGAAGTTTCAGGCTGAGCTTGAGACAATGCTTGATGTTCCTCACGTAACACTCTATACAAACGGACATTTGGCACTTGAAAATGTGATTGCAGCAATGAATCTTCCGAGAAACGGAGAGGTCATAACTACTCCGTTCACTTTTGCTTCAACTACACACGCCATAGTGCGCAACGGTCTGACACCTGTATTCTGTGACATCGATCCTGTGGATTTTACAATGGTCGCTTCAAAGATCGAGTCGCTTATCACAGATAAGACCTGTGCCATCGTTCCTGTTCATGTTTACGGCAACATCTGTAATGTTGAAGAAATACAGCGTATCGCTGACAAGTATGATCTTAAAGTCATCTATGATGCTGCGCACGCATTCGGAGTAAAGTACAATGGAGTAAGCTCAGCTTGCTTCGGAGATGCTTCGATGTTCAGCTTCCATGCTACAAAGGTCTTCAACACTATCGAAGGCGGAGCTGTATGCTTCAAGGAGGATTCGCTCGTTCAGCTTCTGAATGATATGAAAAACTTCGGAATACACGGTCCCGAATCAGTAGAGTTTGTGGGCGGAAATGCCAAGATGAACGAATTCCAGGCTTCAATGGGACTCTGTAATCTTCGCCATCTGGATGAAGCAATAGCAAGCAGAAAGAATGTCGTTGAAAGATACAGGAGCCATCTTGAAAATGTCGAAGGCATTCAGCTGAGCCCTGTACAGAAAAACGTTGAATCAAATTATGCTTATTTCCCTGTTATCTTTGATGAAAAGAAGTTTGGTTCAAGCAGAAATGAAGTTATGGCGGCACTTGCAGAAAACGGCATAGGTGCCAGAAAGTATTTTTATCCGCTTACGAACACATTTGAGTGTTTCCATGGTCAGTATGACGTTAATCAGACTCCTGTTGCATTACATATCAGCAAAAGAGTTCTTACTCTTCCGCTCTATGAAGAGTTAAGTCTTGAAGATGTGGATAGGATCTGTGAAGTTGTTCTTAAATGCAAAAAGTAAGGAGTGAAAAAAATGAAAGGCATAATTCTTGCAGGCGGCTCAGGCACAAGACTGTATCCGCTCACAATGGTAACATCGAAGCAGCTGCTTCCAGTATATGACAAGCCCATGGTTTACTATCCGCTGTCCACTCTCATGCTGGCAGGCATAAAGGAGATACTGATAATCTCAACTCCCACGGATCTGCCCAACTTTGAGAGACTTCTCGGCGACGGCTCACAGTACGGCATTGAGCTCAGCTACAAGGTGCAGCCCAGTCCCGACGGACTTGCTCAGGCATTCATTCTCGGCAGGGAATTCATAGGCGATGACGCCTGCGCAATGGTGCTTGGCGACAATATATTCTACGGCAACGGCTTCGGAAGCATTCTCCGCTCTGCAAAGGAAAACGCAGAGAAAAATTCCCGTGCGACAGTATTCGGTTATTACGTTCCCGATCCCGAGCGCTTCGGCGTAGTGGATTTTGACGAGAACGGAAAGGCTCTTTCCATAGAGGAAAAGCCTGCACAGCCTAAGAGCAATTACGCTGTTACGGGTCTTTATTTCTATCCCGCAGGCGTAAGCGCAAGAGCAGATCAGGTAAAGCCCTCGGCAAGAGGCGAGCTTGAGATTACTACTCTCAACGAGATGTATCTTCAGGACGGACTTCTTGACGTTCAGCTTCTCGGACGCGGATTTGCATGGCTGGATACAGGAACCATGGACAGCCTTGCAGAGGCTACCAACTTCGTACAGATGGTCCAGAACCGTCAGGGCATAGAGATCTCCGCTCCCGAGGAGATAGCCTATATAAACGGCTGGATAGATAATGAAGGACTGATGAAGTCCGCAGAGAAGTATGGAAAATCGCCCTACGGAGCACATCTCAGAAGAGTTGCCGAAGGCAAAATAAAGTATTAAGGAGTTAATGACATGACAATTTTTGTAACCGGAGGAGCCGGATTTATCGGTTCTAATTTCGTATTCCATATGCTCGAGACATATCCCGACTACAGAATAGTATGTCTGGACAAGCTGACCTACGCAGGCAATCTCTCAACACTTGAGCCTGTAATGAAGAACCCCAACTTCCGCTTTGTGAAGGTAGACATCTGCGACAGAGAGGCTATTTACAAGCTTTTCGAGGAGGAGAAGCCCGACATCGTTGTAAACTTTGCGGCTGAGTCACACGTTGACCGCTCCATCGAGAACCCTGAGATATTCCTCCAGACAAACATCCTCGGTACACAGGTGCTTATGGACGCCTGCCGCAAGTACGGCATACAGCGTTATCATCAGGTATCCACAGACGAGGTCTACGGCGACCTTCCCCTTGACCGTCCTGACCTCTTCTTCACAGAGGAAACTCCTATCCACACAAGCAGCCCCTACAGCTCATCAAAGGCAGGCGCCGACCTTCTGGTAATGGCTTACCACAGAACCTACGGACTGCCTGTGACTATTTCCAGGTGCTCAAACAACTACGGTCCCTATCACTTCCCCGAGAAGCTGATACCCCTTATGATCGCAAACGCACTGGCTGACAAGCCTCTCCCCGTATACGGCGAGGGACTCAATGTCCGCGACTGGCTCTATGTTGAGGATCACTGCCGCGCTATCGACCTTATCATCCACAAGGGCAAGGTAGGCGAGGTCTACAACGTAGGCGGCCACAACGAGATGAAGAACATCGACATCGTAAAGCTCATCTGCAAGGAGCTGGGCAAGCCCGAGAGCCTTATCACTCATGTTGAGGACAGAAAGGGTCACGATATGCGTTATGCTATCGACCCCACCAAGATCCACAACGAGCTTGGCTGGCTGCCCGAGACAAAGTTTGAGGACGGCATCAAGAAGACTATCAAGTGGTATCTTGAAAACCGTGAGTGGTGGGAGACCATCATCTCAGGCGAGTACCAGAACTACTATGAGAAGATGTACGGCAACCGTGCAGAGGTGTGATAAATGAAAGCATTCGTAACAGGTGTAGGCGGACAGCTTGGTCATGACGTAATGGACGAGCTGGCAAAGCGCGGATATGAGGGCGTAGGCTCCGATATACTGGAGTCTGTTCCCACAGACTATCCCTATGTTCAGCTTGACATCACAGACGCTGAGGCAGTTGAAAAGGCAATATCCGAGGCTAAGCCCGATGTTGTTGTACACTGTGCCGCATGGACAGCAGTTGACGCTGCCGAGGACGAGGAGAACAAGCCCAGGGTCAAGGCTATCAACGTTGACGGTACTCAGAATATCGCCAATGTGTGCAGGAAGCTTGACTGCAAGATGATATACATTTCCACCGATTACGTTTTCAACGGACAGGGGACGGAGCCCTGGCAGCCTGACTGCAAGGACTATGCTCCCCAGAACGTGTACGGACAGTCCAAGCTGGACGGCGAGCTTGCAGTTGCAAATACACTGGATAAGTACTTCATCGTGCGTATCGCATGGGTATTCGGCGTAAACGGCAAGAACTTCATCAAGACAATGATAAACGTGGGCAAGACTCACGATGAGGTAAGGGTAGTTTCCGACCAGATAGGAACTCCCACATATACTCTCGACCTTGCAAGACTTCTTGTTGACATGGCTGAGACAGAGAAGTACGGCTACTACCATGCCACAAACGAGGGCGGATATATCTCATGGTATGATTTTACGGTGGAGATATACCGTCAGGCAGGAATGTCCACAAAGGTAACTCCCGTTACCACCGCAGAATATGGACTTTCCAAGGCGGCAAGGCCCTTCAACAGCAGGCTTGACAAATCAAAGCTTGCTGAGAACGGCTTCAAGCCGCTCCCCACATGGCAGGACGCACTTTCGAGGTACATAAAGGAGATTTTATAATGGGACAGATAACAGTTGAGAAAAACGTCGGAGGAATTGAGGGACTCTGCGTTATAACTCCCGCAGTTCACGGCGATGCCCGCGGCTATTTCATGGAGACCTATTCTCAGCGTGATATGGAGGAAGCAGGCATAGACATCACCTTCGTTCAGGATAATCAGTCATGTTCTTCAAAGGGAGTTCTACGCGGACTTCACTTTCAGAAGCAGTTTCCCCAGACCAAGCTGGTAAGAGCTATCAGAGGCAGCGTTTTTGACGTTGCAGTTGACCTGAGAAGCGGAAGCGCAACATATGGAAAGTGGTACGGCGTTCTCCTTACAGAGGAGAACAAGAAGCAGTTCCTGATTCCCAAGGGCTTTGCCCACGGCTTCCTGGTCCTGAGCGATATTGCGGAATTCTGCTATAAGTGCGATGATTTCTGGCATCCCAACGATGAGGGCGGACTTGCCTGGAACGATCCCTCTATCGGTATCGTCTGGACAGATGTTATCGGCGAGTATAAGGGCTCTGCCGACAGTGAGGGCTATACCCTCAGTGACGGAACTCCGCTTAATCTTTCCGATAAGGACAAAAAGTGGGATACACTTGAAAATACGTTCAGCTTTTAAATGCGTATAAATAAGCTCTCCGAAGCAGCTAAACGGCTTCGGGGAGCTTTTTTACGGCTCATGTCTTCTTATCACCATGAAAGCTCACATGATCGTTCCGGCTGTGAAAGCCTTGAAATGGTGCGATGCTTCGTGATATAATATAATAAAGTACAAACGGGAGGAGTGACACCGTGAAAAAGATGCTTACTTTTTGCTTGTCTGCACTGATATGCTGCACAGGTGCAGTTCCGATGACATCGTATTCAGCGGAGAGCAGTCCGCGGATAAGCTCATCGTTCATACAGAACTGGTACTGCCGTGACTGGAGCCCGGAGCGATGGGAGCAGGAATTCACCGCCGCAGGTGAAGCGGGCTTTGAGTCCCTGATACTTCAGTCTTCATATGATATAGTCCGCGGAGAGTGCAGGGGAGAGAAGCACGATCCTGAGTCCTATCCCTCGGCAGAGAGCTTCTGTATATTCCCGTCAGCAGTTAAGGCGGACTATCATTCCTCACAGAACGGAGGTGACGCTCTGGAGCTGGCATTGAGAGCTGCTAAGGCAGCGGATATGAAGCTCTGGATAGGCACTGTCAGTGACGATATGTGGTGGAATTACGGCTGGGGGCAGCCCGACAGCTATTTCGTGGACTGGTGCGGGGACAACGCTAAGCTGTCCAGCAGCCTCATCGCCGAGATATGGCAGCGCTACGGCGATGAATACGGTGAGCAGATCGCAGGCTGGTACTACACCAACGAGGTCTGGAACATTGACGCCGCCTGCGAAGGCTCTGACGGAGGGCGCTATGCAGAGATCATCGGCGGCAATATCAGGGAGTGCCTTGAGTCGGTGAAGCAAAGCTGTCCCGAAAAGCCTGTGATGATAAGTCCCTTTTACAATAAGGATCTGTCCTCTCCGCAGCAGTTCGGCGACTTCATGACTGACCTGATCTATCGCAGCGGCTTTCGCTTTGACGATATATATGCTCCTCAGGACGGAGGGGGAAGAGACTATCCTCCCGAGGTCATAAGACAATGGGCAGTGGAACAGAAAAGCGCTGTGGACGGGCGTATGCGCTTTCTGATAAACCATGAATGCTTCGGCTCTGAGCTGAAAGCCATGCCCGTTGAAAGCTTCGTGAAAAACTACTCTGCCACAGCTGATCTGGGGGAAGGGCACATCATCTTCTCCTGGAACCACTACTACGCCCCGGACAGCGGACTTAACAGGCAGTTCACGGAGTTCAACACAGGAGCGGTCAGTGGCGATGTCAACGGTGACGGCAGCTTCAATGTGGCAGATCTGGTGCTGTTTCAGCGCCGCCTCCTTGCAGTCTCCGGCGCAGAGCTTTCTGACAGCGGAGCTGCGGATATGTGCAGGGATGGGATCCTCGACGTATTTGACCTCTGTGCCATGCGCAGGGCACTGATAAAAAAATAAATTTCGATAAATAATTGACAAAGTAGGCGATTTATGCTAAAATTAAAAAGTATATAATAACACAATATTAATTAGCTTTGTTTTTGCCGTTTTCGGCGTTTATCCCCCCCATCACACTTCAGGCATTATCTCTACACTATACCCTTCAGGATAAGTCACAGCTCAGTGCAGCTGCACAGGGTGGTCTTGTCAGTCTCAGTAATTTTTTTCGGATGATCCCGCATATTCTCATCACAGACGGATAAATCAAAACATTAGCTGACGAGCGTATCCGCATCTTTAGCACTGTTCGCGGCTGCGTTCATTTATCATACGTCTTTGGGAAAATAAGAAAAAGAAATTATGAGGGGCAAGAATAATTATGCTGAGAATTGAAGATTACTACACTGATGCACCGTCGGCGGGCATTATAACTATGCTCGAAAAGCCTGAGATAGTAAACAGGCTTCTGAACACCCTTATTTGTAACTTCAGGGGATTTAACTTTATGAAGCTGAAGCTGAATGTCCACCCGGTCAGAGAGGAGCTTGAGGAGTATAAAAACCTCAATCAGGCATTCCTCGATCAGATATTCAAGCTCCATGCCTACTATGACGGACACCAGCTGGCACTCAAGCGCATACTCAGAGACATAAACTATGACACTCACCTCAACACAAAGGTCTTTTCGCCCGTTGTGGGCTGTCCCGTGGGCTGTCCCTACTGCTTTACCAAGAACGTGGTGGAGCACTTTGAAATAACCGAGGATTTCGGAAGACAGGTATTCCGCGGTCCCTACAAGATAACCAAGGACGAGGAGGGCTATGACGTTCCCGAGCTGTTCAACATCGAGAACAATGACCCCATCGACTGGTTCCTGAACTATATGTCAGATTACGGCTGCTGGAGACCCGAATGGCAGGAAAATCTCCTTCAGCAGATCATTGCGGCAAACGCTCTCAAGCGCAGGAAGGGCAAGTATCTTGATACTTTCCAGCTCATCACCAAGCGCCCGAAGGGTATAAGACTTGAGACAGTGCCCGATGGCACCGATCTCAGGAATGTTATCATGTCCTGTACAGTTGACCGTAATCAGTATACCGACCGCATCACCGAGCTTATCAGAAAGGCGGGCAATCATCGTATCACAGGCTGTGTCATATATCAGCCCGTTCTGGAGTACATCGCTCCCGACCACCTTGAGGAGTTTGCAGAGACCTTCGGACTTGAGAACTCATGGGTCATCATCGGAGGAGAGGTAGGCAAAAATGCTACTCCGCTCAGGTTTGAGTGGATCAAGGATATTGTTGACAAGTGTATCGAGCTGGGCATACCTGTTAAAATGGAGCCCGATATAATGGCGACCGTAAAGGAAAGCGGCTATGATTTCATGGAGCAGGCTCCTGAGCCGGTTCGCGTCTCAAAGGAGATCCGAAGCAGAAATCTCGCTGCGAAAAATGCAGGCGCTTCAGCGTATTATGAGCAGAAGATCGCCGAGCTGAAAAACAAGCTGGCAGATTGCAGTGACAACGACAGATATGATATTGCCGCATTTACCATGTTCAGCGATGTCGAGCTGATCATTGAGAGTGCAAGACGTCTGCTTGCGGGAGCTCCCGATTTTGACATTATCCTCACCGCAGAGACAAAGGGCATACCTCTGGCTTACGAAATGGCGCGTCAGAGCGGAAAGAGCTATCTTATTGTCAGTCCGTCCGCAAGGAGTAATACGGCTGATACTATTGAAGTTCCGGTCTGTCCCGATGACGATGAGCACAAGCTGTATCTGGAGAAGGAAGACTTCCTGTCGATGAAGGACAGAAGAGTACTGATCGCCGGAGATATAATCGGTAACGGCAGAGCTCTTAATGTACTGGCAGCCCTGGTCGAGAAAGCAGGAGGCATACCTGTTTCAAAGGTTGCGGTACTTGCCGATGAGGAGGCTTCCAGACGCAAGGATATAGTATTTCTTGATACGATACCGGCGCTTTCGTCATGAAATAATATGATACATATACAGTAAAGATACATAAAAGGCAGCTTGCGGGCTGCCTTTTTTATTTTTCTGTCTTTTCGCAAATGCCAGTATTAAGCCATTTCGGGCGGACTGTACGTTGCTGTTGCAGGATCCGGAAAAATTTTTTTGAAAAAACCCTTGACAAAGTGTAACACTGCTGATATAATTGTATACATAGTAGTTATACAATTTGAGCTTTGTTATACAATCCGGAAGGTATAACAGAGTTTTATAACCACAAGGAGTGTGCACTTATGAATATCAACATCAGTAACTCGTCAGGTGAGCCGATCTACATACAGATCGTCAACCAGATAAAAACGCTGATACTGGAGGGCAAGCTGGCAGAGGGAGAAGCTCTGCCGTCCATGCGCGTTCTCGCAACGGAGCTCCGTATCAGCTTCATGACCACAAAACGTGCCTATGAGGAGCTTGAACGCGACGGCTTTATCGAAAGCTATACGGGCAGGGGCTCCTTTGTAAAGGCGCAGAATTTAGAGCTTTATCGTGAGGAGCAGATCAAGCGTATCGAGGGACTGCTCATGGAGGCAGGAGAGACTGCCCGCAAGGCAGGCGTCACTATGGACGAGCTTCACGAGCTGCTGGACCTTGTAAACGGAGGGGAATAATATGAATGAATATGAGAATGCGATCGGTATAAAGGGCGTAACCAAGCGCTATGACGGATTTACGCTGGACAATATAAGCTTTGATGTGCCCAAGGGCTGTATCATGGGATTTATCGGACAGAACGGTGCAGGCAAGACCACCACTATCCGCAGTCTGCTCCACATCACCAATATTAACAGCGGCGAGATAAGCCTGCTGGGTATGGACCATGTAAAGGACGAGGCGGAGCTGAAAAAGCGTATCGCGGTGGTATTCGATGAGCTGCCATTCCACGATATGTTCAACGTAAAGGATATGGCAAAGATATTCCGCGGACTTTATCCCGATTGGAACGACGAGACCTATATGAAGTATATCGACCGTTTCCAGCTTCCGAAGAAAAAGAAGATAGGACAGTTTTCAAAGGGCATGAAGATGAAGCTCCAGATCGCCTGTGCCCTGTCCCACAATGCCGAGCTTCTGGTAATGGACGAGGCTACCACGGGACTGGACCCCGTTGTCCGCGACGAGATACTCCACATCTTCATGGAGTACCTTTCAGACGGCGAGCACTCTATCCTTATGTCCTCGCACATCACCTCTGACCTTGAGAAGATAGCCGATATGGTAACATTCATCGACAAGGGCAGGATACTGCTGACAGGCTATAAGGACGAGATACTCGAAAGCCACGGCATACTCAGGTGTGCGAAGGACTACATTCAGAATGTTGACCCCGAGGACATCGTAAGCGTACGAACCAATAATTTCGGCGCCGAGATAATGGTAAATGACCGTGAAAGCGCAAAAATGAAGTACAGGGATACGGTGATCGATCCCGCAAGCCTTGATGATATAATGCTATACTATGTACACAGAGACGCAAAGGAGTGGTCGTAATGAAACTGTACAGATCCCTTGTTTACAGAGAATGGAGACTCTCACGCGGACATTATATATTGATGACCATACTTTTCCTGCTGACGGAGACTGTGTTTATTCTCCCTGTTCTTGTGGAAAAGCAGTCTATCCTTGACGAGCCGTCGGAGGATATAAAGACGATCAAGCTGTCCATCGCAGTCATTGCACTGTTCCTTGCAGCTATAGGCGGATTTATCGCAGGAATGAACAACAGGGTGCATAAGGCTGATATAGCCAGCGGCTGGAAAAGGTATTCCTATGCACTTCCTCCCACGGCAAAGCAGAGAGCTGCCTCAGACCTTATGATGAAGCTTCTGATGATGGCATTTTTTGCGGCTCTTGTACTCATCTATGCCGCGGCGTCAAAGGCGATCATCGGCGGAAAAATCATAGGAAGCACTATAAGCGCATACCTCATCATATCTTCCATTGCTTTGGTTTTCGATACCATTTACTGCGGTATACTGCTTATGGCAAACAGCAAAAATGAGTTGAAAAAATACGGTATCATCGCCTCTGCCGCAGGTGTGGCGCTGTTCTTCATTCTCACACATTTCCCCATCAAGATCGGCTCGGGGAAAAAGATCAGCATTGCAGACAGGCTGTTTAACATCATAGACACTATGAATAAGGGTTACTTTATAATGATAACTTCTGCTGTATTTGTTCTTGTCTGCGCGTTATATTACATCGTAATGTGGAGATCATACGAGAGGAGAGAAGCATAATGACAGGCTTCGTCTATAAGGAGTTGAAGCAGAACCTGAGATATATACTCCTTACCGTTGTCAGCGGTTTTATTCCGCTGATAGTGCTGATAATGTTCCGTGA
Organism: Bacillota bacterium; assembly: GCA_029572815.1. Lineage (GTDB taxonomy): Bacteria > Bacillota > Clostridia > Oscillospirales > Ruminococcaceae > Ruminococcus. The sequence continues at coordinate 34,960 of JAKPUQ010000165.1, forward strand.
CAGCGGTGAGACAGCCTCTGACTTTCAGAAGCTGCTGGAGATAGGCTTGATAGGCGGGCTCCTGCTGGCAGGAGGTATGGAGATGGCTGTCCTCAACGGCGATGACCGCAAGCTCTGGGCGTACTTCGTTTCCTCGACATCGGAAGGTTACAAAGGCTTTCTCCGCGTGAAATACGAGATGATATTCGTAATGTCACTGCTGTTCCTGACAAGCTTTACGCTGTGTGAGCAGCTTATTACAGCCATTGCTGCGGATAGGGGAATGATGGTGGAGAGCTCTGCTTCTGCAATTGCAGTACCGCTGGTCTTCATTCAGTTCCTTCTAAGGTCGGTGGATATACCGCTTTTCTATCGCTTCGGTGCAAAAAGGGCAATACCATAAAGCTTATTTCCGTGCTGGCGATAATCGTGGTTCTCTTTACGGTGCTGCTGATAAACATTGACAATTTTGAAGATGTGTACAATAGTGTATGCAAGGCATTCACAGAGTACACAAGATCGCCCCTGCTTCCTGCGGGAGCTGTTGCTGCTCTGGCTGCATACTATGCTTCCTACCGCATATCGTGCAGACTCTATCTGAAAGGAGCGGAGAAGTATGACAAATAAAAAGGAAAATATCAAGCGTCTGGGACTGTATCTCCTTATCGCCTTTGCACTGAGCCTGCTGCTCATAGTTTTCAGAAAGCCCATGGAGACTTCGGCGAGGGCAAGCTTCATCATTACTCAGTTGTTCAGTTTCTCTCCTGCCATAGCCTGCCTTATCACAAGGGCGGCCACTAAAGAAGGCTTCGGTGACTTGAAGCTCCACTTCAATTTCCGAGGTAATTTCAGATGGTATCTGCTGGCATTTGCGCTGCCGCTGGTATGCTTTTCCGTATCAATGCTTCTTCCCGTCATCATCAGCGGATACGGCAGCAGGCTAAGCGGCTTTACGGCAAAAAACGTGCTCTCAGTCATATTCATACTCATGGGGCAGTCCGCTGTGGTATCGGCAGGGCTGCTGGGCGAGGAGCTGGGCTGGCGCGGCTATATGAACTGCACCATGGAGCCTCTCTTCGGCACCTTCGGGACCTGTCTCGCAGGCGGTATCATGTGGGGACTGTGGCATTTCCCCATTGACATATCGAACTATCTCGGAGGCGGCGGTTCACTTTCATTCTCAATGGAGAGCGCCTTCAGCAGGCTGGCAATGCTGACCTGCTTCGGAGTGTTCCTGATGTGGCTGACAAAGAAGACGGGAAGCATATTCCCTGCGGTGGTAGCGCATTTCATGTTCAACCAAAGCCAGAATGCACTCATGTCGCTGTTTATGGAGAGCGATATACCCGAGGACGCAGATGTTGGAAAACTTGCGGACGTTTTCGGATATGTACCCATGGCTCTGGTGGCGGTTGTATTCATGTACCTCCTGCTGCGAATGAAAAAAACAAAAACGCCCTCAGTGTAAGGCAGATACCCATATAGAAGTTTTGCCCCGAAGCGTTCAAAAGCGTTTCGGGGCATTCGCGTTTTATACAGTTGCTAAGCTAATCAGAATTTGCGGTCATAACAAAAAGCGATAGAAATTCCAATTTGTGTTAACGTTTAATCTTTCACAGGGCAGATCATCTGAAGGTCAAACATTTCCTCTTCAGCAATCTCTTTTATAGGATCACTTGCCAGGTCACTCCCCATTGCTCTGTAAAATGCGATCGTCTCCTCTGAAGAACAAGCAGATATGTACAAAGCTTCCGCACCGTTTTTTCTTGCTTCATCTTTCCCTGCTTCAAATAATCGTCTGCCAATGCCCTGTCCTCTGTATTCAGAAGACACCTGCATCATATCAAGAATCATGTACGGACCATTTAGTTGCTTTAACAGACTTATAAAACCAACAACCTTATCATTTTCTAATGCTATGTATGTAATATGATCATCGCTGCTTATTTGCTTTGCTACAGATTGCTTTTTGTTCAGATCCCAATTCTCGGTATATTTGCATTCAACCAATGAAAAGTTTCCGTCTATTCTGCGATATACCTTATTTACATCCTGTTTTCTGTTATATAAATCCAATGATTCTATACAGAAATTTGCTTCTGATAATAATTCAATTTTAATCAAATGATAAACCTCCTTATGTTATATGCTTTACTTTTTGATTTGTTTGCATTATTATCGTTTTCATACGCAACACCTCTTTCAAGGTCAGAGTCTGATTTATGTTAGTGATGATTATAGCACAGTAACGCTGCGCTGTCAATAAAAACACCATAGTATTTCTGACTTGAGATCAGAAATACTAAGGCTTAATGCTTCTATATCAGCGCCGCATATAAACTGAGGGCGTTTTTTTATTCGTCGAAGTTTTCGGGGTGTTTGGGCTTGCGCTTATAGCACTTTTTATCGGTGTCAACTACCTTGGTGGCAGGGTTAACGCCGTTCCAGTTCCCTCTCTTTGAGGAGTCCAGCTTCTTTTTCTCCTTTTTGCTCATCTTATCGTAGGAAACGAATTTATCCATTATTCTTCACCTGCCTTGAAATTGTAGATAGGCTTGATGACCTGGTCTATCTCCACCGTATCGCCGATGTTGTTCACTATATCCTCCATGGACTTATACGCCATGGGACACTCGTCAAGTGTAGCTGCGTTTACAGATGTGGTGTAGATGCCGTCCATCTGCTTTTTGAACTCGGAAACAGTGAAGCTCTGCTTGGCTTCCGAGCGTGACATAAGTCTTCCTGCGCCGTGGGGAGCAGAGAAGTTCCAGTCCGGGTTGCCCCTGCCTGTGCAGATAAGGCTGCCGTCCCTCATATTGATGGGGATAAGCAGCTTTTCGCCCTTCTGAGCAGAGACAGCTCCCTTGCGGAGTATCATGGTCTCTGTATCTATGTAGTTGTGGATAGTGGTGAACTGTTCAGCCACATGGAGGTGCATACCCTTGATGATCTCGTCCATCATAGCCTGACGGTTGAGCATGGCGAACTGCTGAACGATCTTCATATCGTGGATATACTGTTCAAACAGCTCTCCCTCGCAGTAAGCAAGGTGCTTGGGCACGTCGGTGGTCTTGGTGTTAGCCAGCTTTTTCAGCTCGGACTGTATCTGCTTTTCCTTTCCCTCAGCCTTGAGCCTTGCGATGAGCTCAGCTGCCTCCTTGTCGGAGCTTTTATTCAGCCGCCTGTACGCCTCGTTCTGGTAGTACTTAGCGGTCTCGACGCCTAGGTGACGGGAGCCCGAGTGGATAACGATGTAGATGCTGCCGTCATCGCCCTTGTCGGCTTCGATAAAGTGGTTGCCGCCGCCGAGAGTGCCGATGCTTTTCTCAGCGCGGAGAGGGTCGATGTGCTTAATGCAGTAAAGCTCGTCAAGGTCTATCCTGTCGGCGTAGCGGTGGGGCTTCTCTCTTATCGCAAAGCCCGAGGGGATATTATTGTGTATGAGCTTGTCCAGCTTCTGAAGCTCGATGTGTGTTTCCTTCAGCCTTACGGTCTCCATGCCGCAGCCGATGTCGACTCCCACCAGATTGGGGATGACCTTGTCGGTGATAGTCATGGTGGTACCGATGGTGCAGCCTGCACCTGCGTGGACATCGGGCATGATGCGGATCTTTTCGCCCTTGCTGACGGGCTGGCTGCAAAAGGCGATGATCTGAGTGATCGCGTCCTGTTCGATAATATCGGTAAAAACCCTGGCTGAATTGAATTTTCCGTTTAATTCGATCATATCTTTTCCTTTCTCTTGTCTGCCCGAACGCATAAAAAAAGCACTCCCGCAGGAGTGCATAATGCTCTTGAATGCGCAGCTGTTCAGCACATGGCTGAACTCATCGGGCAAACTCCATGCTTCTTGTTGTTGGTATTGAGTTGTGAGTAACGTATCTGTGAGAATATTGTCATGGTGTTCACCATCCTTTCGTAGAATATGGCTTTATTATAGCCGTATGCACCGCATTTGTCAAGGGCGGAAATAAAATTGTAACTGAAATGTAATTGAAAAGCCCGTCCTCATCACTCGGTTATGAGCTCGCGGACCTCTATGCGCTTTATCTTTCCGGACGCAAGGTATGCCACGACGAAGAAGCTGAGGCATATCACTGCGGCAGGCATAAGCAGAACCGCAGGTGTCAGGCAGGCTTTAAAGTCGGTAAGTCCCACTATCTTCATCATGAAGCTTATCATCTTTCTTGCCCATAGTGCGCTGAATATCTCTCCGACCACAGTTCCTGCAAGAGCGACTGCGGCAAATCTCATTGCGAACTGTCTGCGCAGGGAGCTTGCGGTGAAGCCCATTGCCTTGAATATGCCGATGTCTGTGCGCTCCTTTATAAAGGCACGGCGGCTGACCATGACTACTACCACGGCTGCGAAAATGGTTATAACGGCGTACATGGCGTAGGTTACTGAGTTCATGAGCACGGAGACTATGGTCCTGTAGGTGCTGAGGGAGTTGTTCTCAACATATTCGCTGGCAGAAAGACTGTCTCCGAAGCGGTCGTTGAGCATATTTATCATGTCATCAAGCTTTGAGTCATCGCTGAGACTTATCTGAGCCTCCTGAATATCATTGTAGCCCATTTTCTGCATACCTTCCTCTGTCATCATGGTGACGAGACCAAAATCGTACACCGACTGGAAGTAGCCTGTGACCACGAATTCCTCGCTTCTGTCCTGATAGCTGACCGTTACGGCATCGCCTGTCTTCTTGCCTGTATCCTCGGAAACTCCCTTGGTGATGATGATCTCATTGTCGTATTTCGGAGCCCTGCCCTCCATGATGTCATAGTAGTCCTCGGTGCGGCGGAAGCTGTGTACGGGAGTGAATTCCCCGTCGATGACCATTCTGTGATAGGACATGGTATAGAGCTCCGCCTTTGGGTCTGTCTCTCTTGCGGCAGCCTCTATCTCGTCGGAGCTCTCCATAGTGAAGGCTCCTGTGCTTATGAGCTGCACCTGTCCCTTGGAGGTGCCGAAAAGCTTGTCGGGGTCAAGGTTCTCCACCAGCAGCATTATGCTTACCAGGAAGAAGACCAGAAGCACTACGATAAGGAATGTGCCGATATAGCTTCTGCGTCTGGAGTTGAGCTGTCTCAGCGCCAGTGAAAGTGACAGGGGCTTCTGTCTTATTTTAGTATTGAGCCTGCTGTCGAAGTGTACCTCTGTCCTGCCGCCTGAGATAGCACTGACAGGTGAGATCCTGCCGACCTTTCTTGTGGCAGTCACGATAAATCCCAGACAGATGAGTATTATGGCAAGACACATAATTATGCACTTCCCGAAGGATACGCCGTTTCCCGTAAGGATACCCGTTACCCTCATCCACATTCTTATGAGTATACGGCAGGCGGGTATGGAGATCAGAATGCCGAGTATGCTGCCTATGATAAGGGCAATGGTGTACTGGAAGACGTAGACCAGCCTTATCCTGCCCACGGTGAAGCCCTGGGACCTGAGTATGCCCAGGTCTGTGCTGTCCATTTCTATTGATGCGCTTATGCTGTTGTGCATGGTTATGAGAATGACCAGGAGCAGCATTATTGTAAAGGCAGCCATACCTCTTGTGCCAGTGTTGGAGTACATCTCGAAGAGGTCCATGATATGCTGGCGGCTTACTGCCCAGTTTGAGGAGTTGATGATACCGTTCTTGTTTATGAGGCTGCGCTTGAGCTCCGCGGCGCTTACGCCCTCTTCTCCGTGGATATATAGCTCGTCCTGGAGGATAAGGCGCTTCACATCGCTGTCAAGGTGGTCAAGCTCATGGCTGCACAGCCTTTCAAAGTCCTCTGCGGAGATGATACACTGGTTATCCGCTATAGTTGTGGCACCGTGGACGGGGTCCTCATAGAAGCCCCTGACGATGAAAGTTTCCTCGGAGCCGCTGCTGGTGGTGAAGCTTATCTCAGCCCCCTTTTTCATCTCCTCCATGGCTTCCAGCTTGTAGGGGAGATATATGCCGCCGCTTTCGAGGTCGGTATCCGCGGTGAAGCTGTCAAAGTCGCTGTTGAATACCTTTATTCCGTCATAAAAGCCCTTCAGCTGTATGGCGATGTCCTGTTCCTTGCCGCCGACGACCGGCTTCTGATTGACTATCATAGAGGATTTCTGTGTGAAGCTTTTCACCTTCCTGTTTTTTCCGATACTGTCAAGCATATCCTCCGTGAGCAGGTCATCATAGATAAAGACCGTAAGCTCGCCCACATCTGCCTCGTCAAGTGAGGAGGAAAGTGCGCTGCGGAGCTGGTCATCGTTGCTGACCGTGCCCGAAAAGGTAAAGGTAATTAGCGCCATGAGCAGTATGATACCGCTGAAAGCGCCCTTGCCGCGCTTTATGTTTGCAAGTGTGAGCCTGATGATACTTTTCATATGCCCACCTCACCATTCCATGGAGCTGAGCCAGGCGCCGACCTGAGTCTCGCGGCTTTTTTCGCGGGCGGGGTCGTATTTTTCAAGCTCAAGGTCACCGATTATCTTTCCGTCCTCAATGTAGAGGATACGGGAGGCGCGGCAGGCGGCTCTCATATCGTGGGTGACCATTAGTATGCTCTGACCGCCCTTATTGAGCTCCGTCAGCAGGTCCAGTACCTCGGTGGTGTTTTTCCTGTTGAGGGCGCCTGTAGGCTCGTCCGCAAAGAGGAGCGCAGGCTCGTTTATGATGGCTCTTGCAATAGCGCAGCGCTGCTGCTCACCCCCCGAGCACTGGGAGGGGAGATGAGTCTTTATGTGGGATATGCCCATTTTCTCCAGAAGCTCCTCCGCTTTCTTATCCGTGTCCGCAGCGGACCTGTTTTTGCTGAGATACCCGGGGACTGCGATATTCTCAAAGAGACTCAGATTGCTCACAAGGTGCATCTGCTGGAAGATAAAGCCGAAGTCTCCGTGACGGAGGGCAGAGAGCTTCTTTTCGCTGAGCTTTGCGATGTCGCTGCCATTGTACATGACTGAGCCGGCTGTAGCTCTGTCCATGCCGCTGAGGGCGTAGAGGGTGGTGGACTTTCCCGAGCCCGAGGCTCCCATGATGACGGTGAAGTCTCCCTCATAAATATCCACGTCCATACCCGTCAGGATATGTACCTGTTCACCGTTATGTACGAAGCTCTTGCAGAGCCCCTTTGCCGAAAGAATAGTTTTTTTCATAGTATAGCTCCTCTCTGTGGTGTCTGTATCTATTCTAACAGGCAAACCATTAAGAAATCCTTAAGACTTTTCTTCGTCAACAGGAAGTGTCAGAGTCACCTGAAAGCCGCCGCGGAGGTTTTCGGCGCGGACGCTTCCTCCCGACTGCTCTGCGATGTACTTCACTATGAAAAGACCGAGACCTGCGCCGCTTTCGCCGTCGGTGTTGCTGCCGCGGCAGAACTTCCCGAAGATGAATGGCATATCCTCATCGGGGATACCCTTTCCGTAGTCGCGGAAGCCTATGACTGCCTGACCGTCGGAGCACTCAGCGGTAATATCCAGCTCTGTGCCTGCGTACTTTGCGGCGTTGTTGATGAGGTTTTCTGCCGCCTGACGGAGCCTTTCGGGGTCTGCATAAATATTTATGGGGTATGAAGGCTTGTGGAAGTGCACTTTCCCGTCGGGCGAGATGTCAGCCACAGCCTTTTCCAGCAGCTCTCCCAGTTCAAGGTGCTGTGGAGACATTTTCAGCTTTCCCAGCTCTGTCAGGGAGTGGGTAAGCATATCCGAGGTAAGCTTCGATACCTCGTCGCATTTCCTTATTATGACCTCAGTGTATTTTGCGCACTTCTCGGGCGAGCTGCCTATTCCCAGCTCCAGCGCCTCGGTATAGGCGCGGATAGAGGCTATGGGAGTCTTTATATCGTGGGACAGTGAAGCTATTACGGTCTTGTGGTTCTCGATAGCTTCCTTCTGGCAGGCGCGGGCTTTTCGTATCTCGCTGCGCATACTGTCGAAAGCCCAGGTGAACTTGCCGAAATAGTTGGTGCGCTGATATTCAAGAGGAATGTCAAGGTCGCCCTTTGCCACATTCTCCGCAAAGTCTGAGAGCTTACGGAAGGGTCTTATCATGACGATACCGCAGTAAAGACTGACGCCGGCAAGAAAGGCAAGACTTATCCCACCCATGAGGAGAATGGCGTTCTGACCGCTTCTCTCGCGGTTTTCGGAGCGTATCTCCTGCCTGAGCTCCTTTGCCTTAGCGGCGGCGGAGTCGGTGTTGCCCTGCCTGCAAAGGTTCTCTATCTCGTTTAGGTCAACGGCGTAGCTGCCTGTATTGTCAGTGCTGTCGGCGCTTTTTATGTAGGAAAAAACGCATACGGCGATGATGACTGCCGCAAACAGTATAACTGCATGGATAAGCTTTTTCATTTGTCACCCTCCAGCATATAGCCCAGTCTCCAGATAGTCTTTATGTATCTGGGGGCGGCAGGGTCGTCCTCAAGCTTTTCCCTGAGCCAGCGGATATGCACCGTCAGGGTGGAGGGCTCCACCTCGGAGAAGGCTCCCCAGACCTCTGAGAGCAGCTTTTCCTTTGGGACAGCGGTGTTCATGTTCCTGCACAGGTACGCCAGAAGGTCGAATTCGCGCTGTGCAAGATCTATGTTGCTGCCGTTCTTGGTGACGGTCCTGTTGGCAGTATTCACCTCAACGCTGCCGAAGCGCATTACCTTGCCGCTGCCCTGACCGTAGGCGCGTCTGATGAGTGCATTCACACGGGAGAGCAGCTCCTTCATGGAGTAGGGCTTGGGGAGAAAGTCGTCGCCGCCTATATCAAAGCCTGTTATGCGGTCGTTCTCGGCAGTCCGCGCACTGGCGAATATGACGGGAACGTCCGACACCTCACGGAGCTGCCTGCATATCTCAAAGCCCGTGGAATCGGGAAGATTGATGTCCAGGAGTATGAGGTGGAAGCTCCTTTCCGAGAGCAGTGAGAAGACTGTCTCTGCGCTGTCGGCACATTTGGTCTCATAGCCGCAGCCCTCCAGCATCTCGGAGATTATAAATGAAAGGTCACTGTCGTCATCGACGATAAGTATCCGTTTTTTGTCCATGTGTATCACCTCTGAGGGGAAAATAGTATTTATTTAATTATATACTAAAGGTCAAAATCGGTCAAGTACGGACAGCTCCGTTGACATTGTGCAGTGCAGATGGTATAATTAGCCTGAGCAGAGGAGGTAGGGCAGATGAAGATTTTCATAGACGCGGACGGCTGCCCCGTGGTGGACATAACTGTAAGAGCGGCAAAGAAGTACGGTGCGGAGTGCACAATAATTTGCGACACAGCTCACTCTATCAACAGGGAGGGCGCAGAGACCATAATAGTGGATAAGGGGGCGGACAGCGCCGACCTTCGTCTTGTGAACCTTGTGGGAGCAGGCGACATCGCCGTTACCCAGGACTACGGACTTGCCGCAATGTGCCTCAGCAGGCGCGCTATTGTCCTTGACCAGGACGGCAGGCTCTATACCGAGGGGAATATTTCGGGATTGCTGGAGTTCAGGGCGGTGTCGGCGAAGATACGCAGAAGCGGCGGACGCACCAAGGGCAAGGCAAAGCGCACTCCTCAGCAGGACAGGGATTTTGAAGCCGCTATTACACGGCTTCTTGACGGTAACAGGTGAATATGATGAAAATGCCCCGAAGCGTTATCATGCCGCTTCGGGGCAAAATGTATTATTTCTGATACAGCTTCGGGATATGGTCGGGGACTATTGAGGTGAGATAGGCGGTAAATCGGTCAAAGCCCTCCTTGTCGAAGTCATCGCCTGTGCAGGCGAGGACAAACTCGGTATCGTCATAGAAGCTGTACCAGCCTGTTTTGTGAAAGCCGTTCCGCAGATAGAAGCTCTGGCGGCGCAGGCGAATATCGTTATTTTCACAGCTGTCATCGGGGGCTTCAAACTCCACCACTATCTGACAGCCGCTGTAGTATTCACTCAGCAGTTTCAGCGCCCTGCTGCCGATACCGCGGGAGAGGTCTTTTCAACGTATCTGAGCTGCATTTTATCACCTGTTTCGTTACATATATGTGTCTGTTATATCATCTGCGGCAGATAAAGTCAATTTTTCCGCACAGCTTGCCATAAGCAGGATTATGTGATATAATCGGAGTAAAGGAGTGAGTATCATGCCATATTTCAGAAATAAAGGACGCAGGTCTTCAGACATATTCGGGAGGATAGCCGCAGCTGCAGCAGCACTGCTGACAGCGGTCTGCCTTTCATCCTGTCAGATGACAGAGATACCCGAAAGGGAAGTGATACACGAGACAGAGGTGCCGCCAGCCATGCTTTTTCTGGGAGACTCCATTGCCGCGGGCTATGGTCTGGACGGCTATGCTGCCGACGATTATTACCACTGCCCTTCATATTCAAATATCCTCAAAGACAGATACACCGAGGAGCTTGAAGGAAAGTGCGGACACACAATGGTGAACAAGGCTGTGTCGGGCTATACATCTCAGGACTTCATAGACCAGCTCAGAAGCGGTGAACTTGACGAAGACCTTTCAGGCAGCGACGCGGTCATAGTCTCCATAGGCGGAAATGACCTTCTTGACATTATGCTGGGACTTTTTCAGAGCCTTGGTGTTGATGACAAGGGCAGCTTCAACTCGGACGGGCTTGACCTTTTCAGTGCGGCTTCACTTTTTTTCAGCATGGACAAGGACGTGGACGCAGCTCTGGAGCAGTTTGACAAGAACATGGATATAATTTCCCAAGAGATCCTTTCAAGGACAGAGGGACAGGTCTATTTCCAGACTCTCTACGATCCGCTGGAATACTACACCGAGTTCAGCATGGTGACGGACTTCTCAGGGAAGAAGATAGGAAGGCTCAACAGTATCATAAAGTCCCATTCTGCCAGCGGCTACAAGGTAATAGACGTGGCTGCGAAGTTCAGTGGGAAAGCAGAAGAGCTGACTAATATCAGCGACCTTGATATACACCCCAACGCCGAGGGACATAAGGTCATTGCCGAGGCTGTTGACAGGGCATTCCGTGAAACAGGCTTTACATATACAACAACTGAGCTCGGAGAGAAGCGGCTTACCAATGTGGGCAGAAGTGTCATTATCGGCAGCTCGGCAGGAGCCGTTGCGCTGCTGATAGTCATTACCGCAGCGGTCTGCATAATTGTCCGCAGAAAGAAGAAGGACACAGAATAATCAGGCGCTGCCTGACTATAATTGCTGCTAATATAAATCATAATTTTGCGGAGCAAAATTATGATTTGAGCCATTAGCCCTTAGCATAATGTAGGGGACGCCGCAGCTAACAGCTGCACGTACCCTCTGTCAGCTTTGCTGACATCTCCCTACACCGTAGGGAGTCACTCGGCGTCCCGCGAGATATATTACACGCCCAACGGGACGCCGAGGGCGGCGTCCCCTACAAATGTAAATTGTGATTTATCATTGCAGACAAAAAAGC
>JAKPUQ010000200.1 GCA_029572815.1 Bacillota bacterium
CAAAAAGGACAGAGAGGTTGACTGCAACGGTGAGGGGTTCAGGCTCTTTAAGGAGTATGTGAGAGCCTTAGAGGAATCCGGCTGTAAGTATTTCCTCTACGAAAACAACTACTCCGTTCATCAGCGTATCAAGGACGAGATCACAAGGGTTCTCGGTGTAGAGCCTATTATGATAAACTCGGCGCTTGTTTCGGCTCAGAACCGTAAACGCTGCTACTGGACGAACATTCCGTTTGCTTCTTTTCCTGCTGACAAAGGTATCCTGCTGAAAGATGTACTTGAAAGCGGTGTTGCGTGGCAGGACAAGTCCTACTGTATGACCGCTTCCTATGACGGTGCTGTGCTGTATAACACTTTGGAGCGTAAGCAGCGGACTATGGTCGCAGAGCCTATCCCGATCAATACATATCAGGGTTCGGACAAGTCCCGCACTGTCATGGCAGGCTATCACAAGTACGGTGAAGCGACTATTATCAAAAACTCAGGTTTTAACGGCGGAACAACTGCGGTCGCTATGCCTGTTGGTGCCGCCCAGCGTGGCAGATACGTTGACGGTGAAAAGACCGAACAGCATATCGAAGTGCGTGAGGATGGCAAATCCAACTGCCTGACAACTGTGCAGAAAGATAGTCTTGTATGCTCTCCCGTCCGTGTCGGTCATTACGGCAAGGGCGGACAGGGACAGCGTATTTACTCCATTGTCGGCAAATCTGTCACACTCTCTGCTAACGGTGGCGGACAGGGTGCAAAGACCGGTCTGTATAAGATAGACCTTCCCGACGGCGATTATGTGATCCGAAAACTCACGCCGATCGAAGCGGAACGCTTGCAGACTCTCCCCGACAACTATACCGCAGGCATTTCCAATACCCAGCGATACAAGTGTATCGGCAACGGTTGGACGGTCGATGTGATCGCCCACATCTTGGGAGGGCTTCACAATGCTTGATGAAGCCCTGAACAAGTGTGCCGAAAACAATAACTACACCATTTATACCAGTATGTGCAAGGCACAGCGTATCCTGATGCGGTCTTATGATGCCGTGTGCAGTATCAGCGGCGGTTCGGACAGCGATATTGTCCTTGACCTGATTCACAAGGTCGATGAGGACGGCAAGGTCAAATATTTCTGGATAGATACAGGACTTGAATACACTGCCACTAAGGAGCATTTGGACTTCCTTGAACAGAAATACGGTATCACCATTGAGCGTGTCAAGCCCGATAAGCCTATCCCGACTTGCGTTAAGGAGTATGGTGTTCCTTTCCTGTCGAAATATGTATCTGAACAGATGATGCGTTTGCAGGCTCACGGCTTTCAGTGGGAAGATGAACCGCTTGAAGTGCTGTTGAAGAAATATCCTCGGTGCAAAACGGCTCTGCAATGGTGGTGCGGTGAACGATACTCCGACAAGGACGGTATCCAGAAGATAAGCCGTTTTTCGATCTATCGCAACCGTTTCCTCAAAGAGTTCATCATGGCAAATCCGCCGGATTTCCCCATATCCAACAAGTGCTGTGAATTTGCGAAGAAAAAGCCAGCAAAGCGTATC
>JAKPUQ010000141.1 GCA_029572815.1 Bacillota bacterium
TTATTACGTCAGGCGCCTCGCAAGGGGTGAATCCAAAAACAGTCCGGTGGACTGTTTTTGGAGAGGGGACGCCTTGTAAGAGAAGGCGTCCCCTGGTTGAGCGGTTGATAGTCGCCACTATAATACGAATTTTGTGGGACGTCGAGTGACTCCCTACAGTGTAGGGAGATGTCAGCGAAGCTGACAGAGGGTACGTGCAGCTGTTGCTGCGCCGTCCCCTACATAATGCTAAATTATGATTTATTATATCACAAGTTGTGACATAATTCAAGAGGAAACAACTTTTAACCAAATTCTTACAGCAATATCGTCCTAAATATATTTCACACAGGGGTGGAAAAGTTTTCAACACGGTGTTGAAATGACTGTGGAGTCATATGTTCGATTGTTGATAACTCTGTTGAAATAGTGGAAAACAACGCAGAATTAACTTTCTGGAAGTTCTTAAAAGTTGAAAACGGTGTGGATAATCAGGGAAAATGAGTAAACAATAAAAATACGTTGTGGAAAACAGCTCCACAACAATTCACTGTAAAGGATATGATTTGTATGAAAAAGCTTTTAGCAATATGCTCCATATTTTTTACCGTTTGTGCAACTCTCACAGGCTGCGGCGATAATAACGACGGACATTATACGGACGACGGAAACGGCACTGTCATAGAGGACTCCACCACCGGTAAAAAGTACGAGACTACAGCTGACAATGACCTTCGGAACCGTGTTGACGACGCTGCCGACGGTATCGGTGACGCCGGTAAAGACATCATCGACGGCGCAGGTGACGCGGGCAAGGAGGCTATCGACGGGGCTAAGGACGCCGCGGACGATATTATCGACGGACTTGACGGCGACAAGGAGCATGACGAGGAGGAAACTACCTCCCGAAAAAGTAAAAGGGAATGACAAAAAGAAGCCCCGGGGCATTGCCTCGGGGCTTCGTGATCGTTTGTTGCAAGGGGCGCCGCCTCCGGACTCTGACAAAGAGTTGTGAACCCTTTGAAATCCTATTCATAAGCAGTTTTTTTCAACATATTACCTGAAATTGTTGAAAATCAGCCGCAAAGCTCCGCCATAGCCTCTGCCATTATCTCCGCATTTTTCAGCAGATTTGCCACAGTTATGAACTCGTCGGGACTGTGCATACGGCCGTCCTCGTTGGGAAACTCCGCACCAAAGGCAACTCCGCCCTCAATATCGTGTACATAGGTGCCGCCGCCTATGGCTATACAGTGGGCTTTATCCCCTGTCACACGCTCATAGACGCGGAGAAGACCGCGGACGAATTCGCTGTTTTCATCGGTGCAATGGGGCTCGACGCCCTCGCAGCTGTCAACAGAAAAGCCTGCGCCCTCAAGAGCCTCACATATGATACCGCTTATCTCAGCCTTTGTGCGGTCAAGGGGGAAACGGATATCCACAGCACCGCAAAGCCTGCCGTTTTCGGTATTCAGCATTGACAGCACGCAGGTCATATCACCCGAAAGCTCGTCGCGGAAGCCAAGTCCGCAGCTCCTGCCGCTGAACTCACCATGTGGGAAAAGCTCCCCGAGAGACCGTATCAGCATATTTTCACCGCAGTAGCTGTCAAGAAACATTGTTATTGCGTTTTCGCCCTTTTCGGGAGTTGAAGCGTGGGCGGAAACACCCTCATAAACAGCCTCCTCAGGCTCTCCCTCGTCATTTTCTATGTTCACCGTGCAGAACTGGGGAACGGCATTGATCACCGTTCCTGCCTGTATATCCAGTATCTCGTCATCGTCGAAGTCCGAGGAGAACCACACTCTCAGCATTCCCTTCTCCGCATTTATAACGGGGTACTCGCCGTCGGGAGTGAACACCATGGGAGGAAGCTCCCTGTGCTTGCGGTAGTATTCGAGGTCGGCTGAGCCGTTTTCCTCATTGGTGCCGAAGATAAGGCGAATGCCTTTTTTCAGGGGAAGTCCCAGCTCTCTGACGGCTCTTGCCGCAAAAAGTGCCGCAACAGCTGGACCCTTGTTGTCGATGGCGCCGCGTCCCACCAGCTTGTCGGTTTCGGGTTCATAGCGCAGAACGAAGGGATCCGTGGTCCAGCCTGCGCCGACGGGCACCACATCGAGGTGGTTCAGGACAGCAAGACCCACAGGAAGATCGTTCACATCTGCGGAGCCTGCGTAGTTTTCAACGTTGTCAACAGTAAAACCGAACTCCCTGCACTTATCCAGCATAAGCGCAAGAGCCTCGGCAGGCTCCTTTCCGAAGGGAGCCCCCTCCTCAGCCTTGCCCTGAACGCTGGGTATCGCCACAAGTGCGCTGAGAAGGTCGATCATTTCCTGTTTATGTGCTTCAAGATAATCTCTGATATTGCTCATTAAAGTCTCCTTTATACTTGACGAATGGCGGTATACCGCCGAAAAATGCCTGTAAACGCAAAAAACCGCAGTAGGAGTACTGCGGCAATTTGCTTGTACACAACGTCTCCCGACGGTGTGTACCAAGAAAGAAAGGATAAATATGAAAAGAATTAATCAGTTCACAATAGCCTTCTCAGTTTCCTTATCAAAGATATGGATCCTGTTGGGATCAATAGCAACCTTGATGTCATCTCCGGGTCTTGCTGTTGATCTCGGGCTTACACGTGCTGTGAGCGGGATACCTTCACAGAGGAGGTAAAGGTATGTCTCAGCACCCATCATTTCTGTAATTTCAACGTTAGCGTCGATAACGCCTGTAGAAGCATTTGAGAGATACATTTCCTCATCGTGGATAGACTCGGGACGAACGCCGAGGATGATCTCCTTGCCAACATAGCTGCCGAGGTCTTCGTTTACCTCAGACTCGGGAACGATGATCTGGTATCTGTTTCCTCTGCCGTTTGATGCGCCGAATTCAACGATGAACTGACCATACTCTTCCTTCAGCTCAGCGTCGATGAAGTTCATCTGAGGTGATCCGAGGAAGCCTGCAACGAACTTGTTTACAGGGTTCTCATAGAGGTTCTGAGGTGTATCGATCTGCTGAACGAAACCGTCCTTCATACAAACGATTCTGTCACCCATTGTCATAGCCTCTGTCTGGTCATGAGTTACGTAAATAAATGTAGTACCCAGCTTCTTGTGGATCTTAGCGATCTCGGTTCTCATCTGAGCACGGAGCTTAGCATCGAGGTTTGAGAGAGGCTCGTCGAGGAGGAATACCTTAGGTGAACGTACGATAGCACGACCGAGAGCAACTCTCTGTCTCTGACCACCGGACATAGCCTTAGGCTTTCTGTCGAGGAGGTGTGTAAGGTCGAGGATCTTAGCAGCCTCGTTTACCTTTCTCTCGATCTCTGCCTTGGGAACCTTACGGAGCTTGAGTCCGAAAGCCATGTTGTCGAATACAGTCATGTGAGGGTAAAGAGCGTAGTTCTGGAAAACCATCGCGATATCTCTGTCCTTGGGAGCGATGTCGTTTACAAGGCGGTCGCCGATGTAAAGCTCACCCTCAGAGATCTCTTCGAGTCCGGCGATCATACGGAGAGTAGTTGACTTACCGCATCCGGAAGGTCCAACGAGAACGATGAACTCCTTATCTCTTATCTCTAAATTAACATCCGAAACAGCAACTACGCCGCCGGGATATTTCTTATAAATGCCTTTAAGTGTTAAGCCTGCCATTTAATCCAGTCCTCCAGTTCAATATATAGTGCCAATCATTTATTCTTTACAGTATCGGCTATGATAATATGATACCACATTTCCAAAAATATTGCAAGTCTCTAAATTGCCAAAGTTAATCGAGGTTTATTAGAAAGTTTGCCGAAAAAACAGCGGAAAAACGCCGGCAAAAGAGTTCAAAATCCGCTTCTTTAAACAAGTTTTCAACATCTTTGTGCAATAATTCCATACACTCTCCGATTGCCAGTTTTTCGGGCAAAACAAGAGCTCCGAGCGAAACTCTCATAAGCACCTCAACATGGTTTCCCACAGAGGCGAACATTCTTTTCACCTGACGATACTTTCCCTCACAGAGCTCCACAAACGCCAGATTATCGCTGTTTTCAGCCTTTTTCACGCGAGCGGGGAGACAAGTTTCGCCGTCGGCAAGAGTCAGTCCCTCACTAAATTTGTTAACATAATTATTTTCAAATGGTCTGGCAAGTTTCACAATATAAACTTTAGGTATGTGCCTGCGCGGTGAGAGCATACGGTGAGCAAGCTCGCCGTCGTCTGTGAGCAGCAGAGCGCCCATGCTGTCCTTGTCCAGTCTGCCTGCGGGGAACATACCCTTTGTGCGCATTTCCTCAGGTATGAGCTTCAGCACGGTCTCGCCGTCCTTGTCGTCGGTAGAACACACATAGCCCTGGGGCTTATTCAGCAATATATAGCGAAATCTGCTGTTTCCCACAGCCCTTCCGCAGACCTCCGCATTAACTGTATCGGGGTCTATCTTCACATCACAGCGCTTCACGGGAGCACCGTCAATGGTTATCTTTCCCTTTGCGGCAAGCTCCTTTATCTGACTGCGGGTATACTCCGTTCTCTCGGAGATGAATTTATCAAGTCTGACCGATGCCATAGCTGCTCCTTTAGTAATAATCCCCCTCTGTAACGGAATAAGATTTACAGTCGGGGAGTTTTCCGCTGATCTTTCACAAGGGAGCGATATGATGAAAAAACTCACATTCATGTTCATAGCGGCGGCTGCATTTGCACTGACAGCCTGCGGCGGAAAGGGAGAGAGCTCAGACGCGGCAATAGCTGCGGGAGAGCCCTCTCAGCGCATAGACTATTTTGCCTCCCACGGCTGGGAGGTGGAGGAGGTATCGGAGCAGTCCGTCACTATCCCCCGCAGCTTTTCCGCTGTGTATGAGGAATACGCCCTCATGCAGGACAGACAGGGACTTCCCCTGAGAAAATACGCTGGGAGAAATGCAAGGCTTTTCACCTATGAGGTAAAAAATTACAGCCCCGACAGCAAAAAAATGCTTGCAGAGCTGCTTGTCTGTGATAATACTGCCGTTGCCTCAATGGTTTACAGTGAGGACAGCGGCAGTATAAAAATGCCTGTTAGTTAGATCAGAATACGTTGAGGAGATTGCCTACAACGGGTATTCTGTATGCCTTGCCCTTAGCTGCGCCGATGATAAGAACAACAAGAACAGCTACGAGAGCAAGTGTGATAACGAGATTGAGAAGAACGCCGAGTATCGGGATAAGTGCAAGGATAACTCTTACAATGCTGAGCACAACCAGTGTGATGAGCTATGTGAGACTCTGATTTGAGTGGAACTTACAGTAAGTAGAGTTCTTGTCTCCTGCCACTGCGGGAAGGAAGAAAAGAATAGGAATAAAATATGCAAGAATTGCTAACACCTTATGCTTCTCTACCTCATTCTGTACAAATGTCTGCTCTGTGTTGATGTCATTGAACTGCTCAAGGAAATCATTCATGTTTCATACCTCCGTATTTTTATTTTCGGAATTATCTTCCGTTTTTGACTCTTTTCTGTCAAATTCGCTTATTGCGGCAACGAAGCTGTCAATATCCGTGAAGTCCTTATACACGGAAGCGAACCTGATATATGAGATAGGGTCTATATCCCTGAGCTTTTCAAGGACCAGCTCTCCTATCTCCGCAGACCTTGCAACTGTTCTCAGTGCGTTGGCGTAGTAATTTTCCACATAGTTAGCTATCTCGGTGACCTTCTCAGCGGAGACAGGTCTCTTTTTTATTGCCGAGACTATGCCGTTTATCAGCTTTGCCTTATCGAAGAGCTGGACGCTTCCGTCCCTCTTTTCGACCATGAGCAGCGGCACCTCAACAGCCTCATAGGTGGTAAATCTCTCGCCGCATCTTGAACACTCGCGTCTGCGTCTGGTCTTATCGTCAACAGGACGCGAATCTATTACTTTTATATCTTCATATCCGCAGTATGGACACTTCATAGCTTCTGCTCCCCGCAATAAGACTCAGTCATTCTGGTAAGTATATTATAGCTGGAAACAAGGTCGCTGATGCCGCTCCAACCGCTTCTGTACAGCTCAAGTATGACGCTGCAGTCAGGGTTATAGCCTGCAAGCTTATCGAAGAATTTTCTGAAATCGAACCTGCCCTTTCCGATGAGAAGGCAGTCGCCCATTTCTCCCGAGTCGCTGATATGAACATGGGCTATCTTGCTGCCCACTATATCAAGGAACCTCATGGGATTTTCATTTGAGCGTATCGCCTGTTTTGTGTCGAGGACGAAAGCAAATTCATCTCCCAGCATATTCTTTATTTCCTTTATGAATGCCGATGAACCGCTTTTGCACCGTGATACATTCTCAACAGCCACCGTTACCCCGAATTCCTTTCCAAGGCGGTAGAGCTTTGAGTATCTTTCGCAGTAAAGCTCGGTATTGCACACCGATGAGGGCTTTCCTCCGTGAAAAACAAAGATATCAGCACCAACTATATTCATGAAGCGGAAATAAAGCTTGTAGTATTCCAGCATATCGTTCACTCTGCGCTCGTATTCCGAGAAGAACATCTGGGGCTCCATCTCGCAGGTAAACGGGTGTACAGACGGGCATTTAACATCAAATCTCCTGAGAAGATTGGCGACGCCGTGGGCAAAGCCCTTTTTCAGCTCGGAATGGGTATTGATGAAAAGCTCAACGCAGGAAACTCCGTTGACCGAAAGGTCATAAAGTGCTTCCTCAAGGGGTTTTGGATACAGGCAAGCTGTAGAAACACCTGCTATCAATCATACCCCTCCTTGCGCCGTCTGATACAAAATAAAACTAAAAATGCTCTGAATACATTATATCATATTCAGCCCGAAAGTCAATAGAACAAGCAAAAAATTTACAATACCGACAGGAGGCTTACTCACCGTCGCCATCGTCTTTTTTCTCTGTTATGAGCTTGCTTACGCGGCACACCTCTATACGGTGGTGCTTTACCTCGAGAACGGCTATTTTAAGCCCTCCTGCCTCAAGTGTGAGCTGTGAGCCGTCCTTGGGTATCTCGCCCAGCTCGGCTATGACGTAGCCGCCGAAGGTCTCATACTTATCTGCAGAGAGAGTTACCTCAAGCTCCTCGCAGACATCGCTGAGAGAGCTTATGCCCGGGACTGTCCAGGTGTTCTCCCCTGTCTGCTCAAGTCTTGCAGCAGGCTCGTCACCGGGGTCGTCGGCGAAATCGCCCACCAGCTCCTCAACAAGGTCGGTGATGGTGATGATACCGCTCATGCCGCCGTATTCATCTACTACTATAGCGAAGTGGTCTGCACCCCGCTGCTTCATCTGGTCGAAAAGGCGGTCAGCCTTCATGTTCTCGTGAACAAAGCAGGGCTCGCGGACAGCCTTTGCCATTATGTTATCCATGCTCTTGTCCTCAAGGCGGAAATAGTCCTTGGCGTTGAGGACGCCGATGACGTTATCAACGCTCTCACCGCAGATAGGGAAAGCTGAATGACGGGTGCGGTGGATAGTCTCCTCCCAGACGCTGACATCGTCGGCGCTCCAGAGAACATCGACGTCGGTCCTGTGTGTACAGACCTGTTCTGCGGTCATATCGTCAAAAGCAAAGACATTTTTGATTATGCGGTTCTCGTCCTCGTCGATAGTGCCCTTTTCCGCACCTGCGTCGGACATCATGAGTATCTCCTCCTCGGTAACGGTATCGTCATCGCTTTCGGGGTCGATGCCCATAAGTCTGAGTATACCGCCTGCCGAGGCGTTGAGCAGCCATACCATAGGCGCAAAGAGCTTTGACACGAAGGAAATGACTCCGCTCATTGCGAGAGCGATCTTTTCGGGGTCCTTCATGGCTGCACGCTTGGGTATGAGCTCGCCGAAAACCAGTGTGAAATATGAGAGTATCAGCGTTATGAGAACTACCGACACCTTCTTTATGACAGCCGAAGGTATGCCTATGCCCGTTTTTGATATAGCGGACGTAAGGTATTCCGAAAAGCTGTCAGCGGCAAAAGCCGCTCCGATAAAGCCTGCCAGAGTGATAGCCACCTGAATAGTGGCAAGGAAGCGGGTGGGGCTGTCTGTCAGCTTTTTCAGCCTTACAGCCTTTTTGTTGCCGCTTACGGCAAGCTTTTCTATGCGCATATCATTTGTGGAAATGACAGCGACCTCTGCACAGGCAAAGAACGCGTTCAGCGCAATAAGTATTATTTGCAGAATTATCTGCCCTAACATTTTATATCCTCCGTTTTAAATATATTTTTTCCATAACCTCATAAAGGCACAGCCTAACACAAACGATAGTGCAGACCATGCCCCGGTATCATATATTCAGCGGAGTATATTCCGTAATTATCAGGATTACTGCCATCAGGGGCACCGTCCATCTCAGTTTTCATCTCCTGTTCTGCACAAATTATATTTTTCCCGGCGAGATTTTTCTTTACTCTAAGATAGCAATATCTGAACCTTAAAAGTAATAAAAAAATTAT
The DNA here is from genome assembly GCA_029572815.1 of Bacillota bacterium. Lineage (GTDB taxonomy): Bacteria > Bacillota > Clostridia > Oscillospirales > Ruminococcaceae > Ruminococcus. The sequence goes on from JAKPUQ010000141.1 coordinate 8,417, forward strand.
ATAATGTTCGCCTTGCGAACATTATATCATATATTTCAAAATAAAGCAACACTAAGCGGAAAATTTTTTCACAGTCTCCAAATCGGGCGCATATTATAAGGCGGAGGTGTGGTATTTTGCTGAAAGAACTGTTCCTCTCCGTCATTATCAGCATTGACATATTCCTTGCAGCAGCTGCCTGCTGCAACAGCGGCATACGGATACCCCTGCTTTCGGCTGCGGTCATAGACCTTATATCTGCGGCTGTCCTTGGTATTTCCATGACATTTTCCGACATTATCTGCCGCGCTCTCCCCACGGAGCTCTGCCGCACGGCAGGGGAAGCGGTACTCATCATCATAGGAGCTGCCACCATCGCAAAAAGCCTTTTCCGCAGCCTTGTGCGGCGCATAGCCGACAGAGGGGAGCTGCTGCTGAAGCTGAAGGGAAGCTCACTTATAGTTAAGCTGTGCATCGATGACACCGCAGCGGATAAGGACTGCTCAAAGGTGCTGTCCGCAGGGGAGGCTGCCGCCCTTGCGCTGGCAAGCTCTCTGGACTCGGCAGCAACAGGACTCAGCTGCGGATACGGCGGTATATCGCCGCTTTCTGCCTCGGCTATGACCTTTGTCTGCGGAGCAGCGGCACTTCTCCTCGGCTCAGCGGCAGGCAGAAAAATATCCTCCCTGCGGCATGACCTGTCATGGCTGGGAGGAGTCCTTCTCATATTATTCGCCTTTTTTCAGGCTTAGATCTCGTATATCACGATCTCGGCAGGGTCAAAAAGCCTCAGCTTGCCCAGTCCTGCTGACACAAGGAGCTTCATTTTACCGTAGGTATACACTCCCTTGGCGTTTTTCGGGAAAAATTTCCTCTCGGGAGAGAGCATGGCAATGCCGAAAAGTCTGACAGCTCCCCCGTGGACGTGACCACTGAAGGTGTAATCGGCGCCCCACTCCGCGTAGGCTTCACCGAAAAAGGGATTGTGCGCCATGAGCAGCACCTCTCCCTCAGGACAGCTGCCCAGAAGTGTTTCTAAGTCGGAAACAGTAATGCTGTCCAGATCGCGGTAACCGCCCTTTTTCTTATACACGCCGTAATTTTCAAGGAGACCATATATTTTCAGCTCCCTGCCATTTATACTCACCGTTGTATGCTGGTTTTTCGGCAGCACAGCTCTGGTCTTTGCGAACATAGCCTCCAGCTGAGGCTTCATTTCCGCGGAAATGCTCTGCTCGTGGTTGCCGTATATCATGTATACGGGAGCAATATCACAGAGCTGATCGAGAGTTTTCTTCGCAATGTCAAGGCTGTCGGTGTCCCTAGAAACAAGGTCGCCGCTGAAAATGATAAGGTCGGGTTTTTCAGCCCTCACCCTGCTGATGAGCCTGCTGTTGTCACTGCCGAAGCGCCGCCTGTGCAGGTCGGAAAGATGGGCTATCTTAATGCCGCTTCCCAGCTTCTCACGCCTGATCGTGAGGATGTAAAGGTTCTCCGCTGCCGCATATACGGCGAGTAGTATTACTACCAAAAGTATAATATAAATCAATCTCTCTCTCCAAAAAACAGGTCGTGAAGCCTTTTCTCCTCGCCCTTGGGTATTCTATGGGGACTTCCTGAAAACAGCAGCCTTATGGGCTGAGGCTTAAAGCCCTCATCGCAGAAATGCTCATAGGTATACTCGTCTATCTCATAATAATCGCTGTAATACATGAAGCTGTCGTTCTCAAGCGTATTCATCACATACATATTCAGTGCAGGAGACCAGCCCGCATACATGATATTGTTCGGGTGCATCTTTTTACGCTCTATAACTTCGCCCATAGCGTTCATTTCCTTTCTCTGCGGCTGTCCTGCCCGTGTTTTTTCAGTATCAATGCGTCAACTATCCCAAAAATCAATAGATACAGCGAGGTGAACACAAATCTTCCTGCATATGTGGCTATTACTTCCCGTACCGTTCCTCTGTACTCCGCTTCGGGAGAAAACACGCTTATTTCGGGAGCTGCCAGCAGCATTATCACTGTCAGAATAACTCCCGTAAGCAGGGGCACGGCTGCCGAGAATATGAATATGAACCGCCGCGAGAAGCTGCCTTCCCTTCCGCTGTCAAGCTGTACGAAATGATACATCATACATAGCACGAGGGGCGTCACCAAAGTGAAGCCCCATGCGTAGTTTATTTTTTCGTATACGAACCAGTTAGCCCACTGGCAGAAAAGGCTTGCCAGAGTCACAGCTATGGCTGTGAACGGGCTTTCGCAGAAGCTGAGGAAGCTCTCCTCAGACTTATTCCTCATTCTCCTCGTCCTCGGGCTCAGCCTCGATGATAACCTCGTTCTGCTCCTCAAGTGCAGCCTCTGCCTCAGCAGCCTGAGCCTGTTCCTCGGTGAGCTGCTCAACCTTTTCGGTCTCGGCGTTGTCATCGTGCTCAGCACGGGTGAAGGCAACTACATTCGCGCCCTCATTTACTCTCATTACGCGGACGCCCTTTGCGATACGTCCCATAACTCTGATATCGCTGGCGAGTATCCTGATGATGATACCGTCACTGGATACGAGGATAATATCATCGTCCTCGTCAACTATCTTGATACCGCAGACATGACCGCGGATATCGTCTACCTTGTAGTTGGTAAGTCCATAGCCGCCGCGGTTCTGGATACGGTAGCTGTCAAGCTCGGTGCGCTTGCCGTAGCCGTTTTCGGTGACTGTAAGGAGAGTTGCTCCCTCGCGGACTCTTGCCATGCTTACAACATAGTCGCCGTCGCGGAGCTTGATAGCTCTTACACCGTGAGCAGAACGTGAAAGTGCTCTGCCCTTGCTCTCCTCAAGGCGGATAGCCATACCATTGTGAGTAGCTACAAAGAGCTGTGCATTTCCGTCTGTCATGCGGACGCCTGCGATCTCGTCGCCCTCGTCAAGACCAATGGCGATAAGACCGTTCTTGCGGACGTTCTTGTAGAGTGACAGATTTGTCCTCTTTATCTTGCCGTTCTTTGTGACCATGGTGATGAACTTCTCATCGCTGAAATCCGTGGTCTTTATCATAGCTGCTATCTTCTCGTTTTCTGTGAGAGGAAGCAGATTGATGAGGTTGAAGCCTCTTGATGCCTTTGAGCCGTCGGGTATCTCATAACACTTCAGCTTGTACATTATACCCTTGTTGGATATGAACAGGATATTGTCGTGAGAGCCGCAGATGAACATCTCCTCCACGAAGTCCTCCTCACGCTGCTTCATGCCTGTTATGCCGCGTCCGCCGCGGTGCTGGGTCTTGTACTCCGTAAGGGGCATACGCTTGATGTAGCCGTTGTTTGTGAGAGTAACGACGCAGTCCTCCTCGGGGATAAGGTCCTCGATATCCACCTCACCGCTGACATTCTCGATGTCTGTGCGGCGCTTGTCGCTGAACTTCTTGCGGATAGCGTTGAGATCGTCCATGATTATAGCATAGACTCTGTTTGCATCTGCAAGAATATCCTCATAGTCGGAGATCTTTGTGAGAAGTCCGTAGAGTTCGTCGGTTATCTTCTGTCTCTCAAGACCTGTCAGCTGTCCAAGACGCATCTGGACGATAGCCTCAGCCTGTTCCTGTGAAAGACCTGTCTGCTCCTCGATGTGGAGACCTGTCAGGTCGTACTGTGCACGATCCAGAAGTGCGGACATATCAACGTCCTTGAAACGCTCTATCATGCGGTCCTTGGCTTCCTGAACAGTAGAGCTGGAGCGGATTATGTCGATGACCTCGTCGATATAGTCGGCAGCCAGCACGAAGCCCTGCAGGATATGAGCTCTTTCGAGAGCCTTGCGCAGGTCGAAGCGTGTTCTTCTCTGAATAACGTCAACCTGGAATTCCAGATAGTGCTGGAGCATCTGCTTCAGGGTGAGTATCTTGGGCTCGCCGTTTACCAGAGCCAGCATGATTATGCCGACTGTATCCTGGAGCTGTGTAAGCGCAAAGAGCTTATTGAGGACGATATTCGGAACAGCGTCCTTTTTCAGCTCGATTACTACTCTCATACCGTCCTTGTCGGACTCGTCGCGGAGGTCGTAAAGTCCCTCTATACGCTTGTCTCTTGCAAGCTGGTTGATGCTCTTGAGGAGCCTTTCCTTTCGGAGCATATAGGGTATCTCGTCGATGATGATACAGTTTCTGCCCTTTATCTCCTCAAAGTGGGTACGGCTGCGGAGGATTATCTTGCCCTTGCCTGTGCCGTAAGCAGCGCGGATACCCGCTCTGCCCATGATTATGCCGCCTGTAGGGAAATCGGGACCCTGTATGTGCTCCATGAGCTGCTCGAGAGTACAGTCGGGGTCGTCGATAAGGAGCTGAAGTGCGTCTATGACCTCGCCCAGATTGTGGGGAGGGATATTTGTAGCCATACCTACGGCGATACCTACAGAACCGTTTACCAGAAGGTTGGGGAAACGTGAGGGGAGCACCACGGGCTCCTTGAGACGGTCGTCGTAGTTTGAAGTAAAGTCAACGGTCTCCTTGTTGATATCGGTGAGCATATCCAGCGTCAGCTTTGCCATTTTAGCCTCGGTATAACGGTAAGCCGCAGGGCCGTCACCGTCGATTGAGCCGAAGTTTCCGTGGCCGTCAACAAGGGGATAGCGCATTGAGAAGTCCTGTGCAAGTCTTACGAGAGCGTCATATACGGACGCGTCGCCGTGTGGATGATAACGCCCAAGAACCGCACCGACGGTATCGGCGCACTTACGGTAAGGCTTCTCGGGAGTAAGTCCGTTCTCATGGAGCGTATACAGTATTCTTCTGTGTACGGGCTTCAGACCGTCTCTTACGTCGGGGAGCGCTCTGGAAACAATTACCGACATGGCATAATTGAGCATGGAATTTTCCATTTCGTCAACTATCTCGGTATTTATTACCTTTGAGTTGTCAGTGTAAAGCATTTTTTCCTCCTGAGAGAATTTATTTTATCCGCAGTATCATGCGTTATTCTCATTTCTTTAAGCTTCTTATGATTTCAAGCTCGTCCCCGGAAAAGTATTCTTTCGGGAGAACATAGAACATTTCCCTGCCCTTCATCAGCATGAAATAGTCGTCCTGTTCTATGAGCTGAAAGTTTTCGTCTATATTTATCCTTGTCTTTTCGGGAAGGGGGTCTTCCTCTGCGGCTTTCTCCCTTTCCTCCTCGGGGATATTGCTGAGATCGTCGGCAACTGTTGCTATGTCCACATACTTATCGGCTATGCCTACGCAGTACACAGGCTCGCCCAGTGCCTTTATGGACTCGGTCAGATTCCTGCGCATCTTCTTGGGATCGTACCATTCCTTTACCGCAAAGGCGCAGGAAATTGCAAATCCCAGGTATATCATGTATTTCTGCTTCGTTGTGGCGTCTTTCATGACAAACATTCCGAAGATAATTATACCTACTGCGAGAACCGCGAAAATAGCGGTATACAGCCTGCTCTTCGGGAGCACGAACCTCTTCTGCAGCTCCAGATAGGATCTGTTGAAGAGCTCCAGCGATATCTTATATTCTTTTTTAAGCCTGTAATTTTCTTCCATTGGAGCTCCTGTCATATATCAAGATCCTGAGCGAACTTGGCGTTCTTTTCGATGAAATTGCGTCGCGGTTCTACCTTGTCTCCCATAAGTATGCTGAAGGTCTCGTCTGCCTTGAGGGCGTCCTCCATGCCTATCCTTACGATGGTACGGTGCTCGGGGTCCATAGTGGTCTCCCAGAGCTGTTCGGGGTCCATCTCACCAAGACCCTTGTAGCGCTGTACCTCTACGTCCTTGTACTTGCCGTCCTCGGAGAGCTCGGCGATGTACTTATCGCGCTCCTCGTCGGAGAAAGCGTAGTATATCTTCTTTTTGCGCTCGACTCTGAAAAGGGGAGGCTGAGCGATATAAACGTTGCCGTTGGTGATGAGGGGTCTCATGTAGCGGAAGAAGAAGGTGAGGAGAAGTGTTCTGATGTGCATACCGTCAACATCGGCATCGGCCATGATTATTACCTTGCCGTATCGGAGCTTTTCGATGTCGAAGTCCTCGCCTATTCCAGTTCCCAGGGCAGTAACTACGGGTTCAAGCTTGTCATTGCCGTAGATACGGTCTATTCTTGCCTTCTCAACGTTGAGCATCTTGCCCCAGAGAGCAAGGATAGCCTGATAGCGTCTGTCACGTCCCTGCTTTGCGGAGCCTCCCGCAGAATCTCCCTCGACGATGTAAATCTCGGTGTAGCGGTTGTCGCGCTCGGCGCAGTCCGCCAGCTTTTCGGGCATTGTAGCCTTTCCGAAGGCGTTCTTGTTACGCTCTGCCTCACGGGCGCGCTTTGCAGCCTCACGGGCTTTGAGAGCAGAAACGCTCTTCTCAAAGATGAGGTTTGCGGTCTCGGGGTTCTCCTCCAGGAAGTTCATGAGCTTTTCCTGGACCATTTTTTCGATGAAGGGTCTTACCTCGGGATTTCCGAGACGTCCCTTTGTCTGACCCTCAAACTCACATTCGGTGAGCTTTACGGAGATGATAGCGGTAAGTCCCTCGCGGACGTCCTCGCCCTTGAGCTTGTCCTTGGCGTCCTTTATCTTGCCCATCTTAACGCCGTATTCGTTGATGACCTTGGTCAGGGCGTTCTTGAAGCCTGTCTCGTGTGAGCCGCCGTCCTTGGTGTGAATATTGTTTGCGAATGAGAGTATGACCTCATTATAGCTGTCGTTGTACTGGAGAGCTATCTCCGCGAAGGAGTCGCCCTGAGTTCCCGAAATATAGATAACATCGCCGCTGAGGGACTCAAGTCCTCTTGTGGCATGGATATGCTCTACGAACTGGCGGATACCGCCCTCATAGTGAAGGGTCTCGCTGATGATATTGGCGCTGTCGCGCTTATCAGAGAAGACTATCTTTATGCCTGCGTTGAGGAAAGCCTGCTCGCGGAGACGCTTCAGAAGAACCTCGTAATCGTAGACAGTGCTCTCGAATATCTCATCGTCAGCCTTGAACATTACGCTGGTACCTGTCTCCTTGGTATCGCCGATTATCTTCAGCTCCTCGTCGTAGTGACCGCGCTCGAATCGCTGGAAGTAAACGTGCTCGCCGTCCTTGACCGTGAGCTCCAGCCATGATGAAAGGGCATTTACTACCGAGGCACCGACGCCGTGGAGACCGCCCGATACCTTATATCCGCCGCCGCCGAACTTTCCGCCTGCGTGAAGTATGGTATAAACTACCGTAGCAGCTGAGATGCCCTCCTTGGGGTGGATACCTACGGGGATACCGCGTCCGTTATCGGAAACGCGGATGATATCGCCCTCAAGTATCTCAACGGTTATCTCTGTACAGTAGCCTGCAAGGGCTTCGTCGATGGAGTTGTCCACTATCTCGTAGACGAGGTGGTGGAGTCCCCCGGGACCTGTGGAACCGATGTACATACCGGGTCTTTTGCGGACCGCTTCAAGTCCCTCCAAGACCTGTATGTCGTTTTCATCGTAATTGTTGTTCTGCTGACTCATGATTTACCTCCAAAAATTCTGGTTGTATATGTCATTGACCCAATTAATGGGATTATTGTCTATGTAATTGCAGATCTCAAGGAATTCCCTCTCATTGCGGATAATGTGGTCGTGAAATGATTTCTGCCATATAGAGAAACCTATCTGTTTCGTTAATATCGTCTTTAATCCATTGATTATCTGAGAAACGTTTTTTGTAGGGAACGCCGCCCACGGCGTTCCACAATTTACAGATTTATCTTCATAATCCGAAATGAACAAGATCATATGAATATGGTCGGGCATTATTACATATTTCGTAACCGAAACATAGCGGTATATATCATTTATTTCTTTGATATTGTTATCAACGATCTCACCATATTCCGTTAATTTTATGATCGGAACGCCGAGGGCGGCGTTCCCTACATCACGGATATCTGATAAATACCTGATACGGTCTTTCGTGCAAATGGTAATGAAATACAGACCATTCCGTGAATAATCGTAATTTTTCAATCTGTTCAGCCTGCGATCCTCCATCAGAACCCTCCGCCATTTTTCAGGCGTTTCCGCAGTGTAGCTGCCGAGAGCTGGGAGATATACACCCTTTCGCTGCCGTTCTTCACTGTTATTATGAAGCTTTTCGGCATTTCGTAGGTGGTGTAGATGCAGTGATGTTCCTTTTCGGCACGTTCAAGGAGCTTCTTGGTACACTTTTCAACAGTTGTGTTCTCAATGTCGAAAATTCCCACAACGTCCCTGACGTCCACGGAGTAATTATTCCCTATGTGCAGATACATTTTCTTCCTCCTCCAGAACGCTTCCGCCGCTTATACGGAGGATCTTTCCCTTTATCTCGGGAAGAAGCGCATTTTCGTTGGGTGTGGTTATGAATACCTGCATATCTTTTATCATATCGAATACGAACCTCTGACGGCTCTCGTCCAACTCGCCCATTACGTCATCAAGAAATATGACGGGAGCTTCCTTGGACCGCTGCATAAAGATCTCAGCCTGAGCCAGCTTCATCACAAGAGCTGCGCTTTTTATCTGTCCCTGTGAGCCGTAGTCCTTGGCGCTGACGCCGTTTATCTTTATGATTATCTCATCGCGGTTGACTCCTGCGTGGGTGCTTCCCGTTCTGATGTCGTAATCCGAGGTCTCCTTCAGCTTCCTGTAATACTGCTCGTATGCTTCTTCACCGCAGGGCTTTTCAAAGTCCTCGGGTCTGAAAACATTTGACTTGTACTCCAGCTCAAGCTCCTCTGTTCCTCCCGATATAGTGCGGTAAAGTCTGCCGCAGATACCGTTGAACCTGTCTATATACTCATGGCGCATATAGGAGATGACCGCTCCCTCGCGGGAAGCCTGTCTGTCCCATACATCGAGGATACCTCTTTCGGTATTTCCCTGCATTATGCCTTTGAGGAGCGCATTGCGCTGGTTCATGATGGCGTTGTTCTTATTGATGTGCATGACAAAGACGGGATTGAGCTGTGAAGCTGCCATATCCACGAAATTACGCCTTTTTTCGGGCGAACCCTTTATTATGTCCACATCGTCGGGTATAAAGGCTATGCACTTGAAAACGTCAAAGAGCGCCCTTGTTCCCTTCTGTTTTACGCCGTTGAGGGTTATATTCTTGCTGTTTGCGGCGCTTCTGGTCATCTCAAAGGTTATTTTCTGTTCGCGGACGCTGTCCATTATCTTCACCTTTGACTCCATACGGCTGCCGCCCAGGCAGATATAGTCCTTTTCCTTCGAGCCGCGGAAGCTCTTGCAGCCCGAAAGTATCCACATGGCTTCAAGGAGATTGGTCTTGCCCTGAGCATTGGGACCCACTATGATATTATACTTCGGGTCGGGAGCAAATGATATGCCGCTCAGGTTCTTGAAGCCGTCAATATCGGCGTAGGTGACTATCACTCTACGATTACCTCTTGACCGTCCAGCTCTACTCTGTCACCGGGGCGTATTTTCTTGCCTCTCATGGTGCAGACCTCTCCGTTCACAAGGACCTCTCCGTCCTGTATGAGCTGCTTTGCCTCTCCGCCGGAGCCCACAAGTGAAGCAAATTTCAGCAGAGCGTCCAGCTTTATGAACTCTGTGGTTATTTTTATCCTGTTTTCGGGCATATATATCACCTCTTACGGTAGAATACTTTACATCGGAACACTTCGTGGCTGTTCAGCCGCCGTGAATACATGATTTCAGCTGCCATACGAGCAGCTGAGAACATCAGCCATTCCGCAGCTCTCAGTTCTTGAGCTGTATGGGCATTACAAGGAATATGAAGCTTTCGCCCTCGAGAGGAAGTATCTCGATGACCTTCATTGCGCCGTTAAAGCGAATGCGCACCTTGTCGCCCTCCGCAGCACGGAGCGCTTCGAGAATGAGCTTGTTATTGAAGCCGATAGTAACGGTCTCTCCCGAAATATCAGCGGAAATAGCGTCGTTTATCTTACCGATGCCTGTCTTGCAGCTTATCTTCATTACGCCGTTGCCGACCTCGCAGCGGATAGGCGACTTGTTCTTGTCGTCGATAAGCAGTGAGCAGCGTTCGAGACAGGTGGAGAAATCCCTCTTGCTGATGATGACCTCAGTCTTGCAGCCGCTGGGGATACTGAGCTTGTAGTTATGGAACACGCCCTCGAGAAGTCTGGATATAACAAAAACGTTTCCTATCTCGAAGATGATGTGTCTGTCGTTGGTGCAGACTGTGCAGAGCTTCTCATCGTCATCGTCCTTGATAAGTGTGGAAACCTCAAGGAGAGCCTTTTTCGGAACTACGAAGTGATATTTCTCTGTGCAGTCGGTGAGCTCGCTTCTGATAGCAAGTCTGAAACCGTCTATAGCTACCATATTGAAGCTTCCCTCCTCGATATCGAAGAGCTCACCTGTAAGAACGGGCTTGCTCTCATTGAGAGAAGCAGCATAGCTGGTCATATTTATCATGGATTTGAGTATGCTCTGCTTTACAGAGAAGCTTCTTGCGGAGTCTACCTTCGGAAGCTCGGGATACTCGTTTGCAGACATTGCGGGGAAGCTGCACTCGGTAGCGCTGCATGAGATAGTGATAACGAGGTTCTCGTCAACATCGAAGGTTATCTCGTCTCCCGACATACGTCTTGTGAACTCGCTGAAAAGTCTTGCGCTTACCACGAATTCTCCCTCGCCCTCGGTGTTTGCACTGATAGAGGTGCGGATACCCATTTCAAGGTTATAGGCTGTGAGCTCAACGCTTCCCTCTGATACACGTACCTTTATTCCCTCAAGAGCGGGAATGGTGGATTTCTGTGAAACAGCTCTTGAGACATTTCCGATAGCCTCGCTGATCTCTGTTTTGTTGCAGATGAATTTCATTATATAAGCCTCCGTATTATCTTGGCTGTGATAAGATAAGCTAAGATAAGAATAAATATTATTGTTGTTGTTATTGTGTCGGTGGAAAAGTTGGAACAGGCGTTTTTTGAAGATATACGCCGAACAGCTCGTCCACAGAGCGCTGTTGTGAAATTTTGGAATTTTTTGAAAAGCTCAGAGCCTGTCCGTTTTTGTGTGAAAAAGGTTGAGCATTGTGGAGTTGAAAAGGAAAAAAAGTTGAGAAAAATGTGAAAAGCGGTATTTTGAAATATTTTTTAGCGGAAAATTTCACAATGGTGTTGAGTGTTGAAAGTTACCCGTGTTGAAATGATATCCGACAGCTCCGGTCAGTAAAGGCGGACTGTCTTTTTCTTATCGGGGATAATTTCAGACGGGAATTTTCAGAATAGTTTTTAACACACTGTTGAAAACTGTGTTGAATGAGCAGTTTTCAACATTTTTAACGTTGACCGTCGGTTGACTCAGACCTTGCTCTTGTCCTTGATGTTCTTGATGATATCGTTTACAAGGTTCTTGAGGTTTGAGTCCTTTTCCATTGACTCTGTAACGCTTGTGACAGAGTAAACGATAGTGGAGTGGTCTCTGCCGCCGAACTCCGTACCGATGGAGGCAAGGGGCATCTGAGTGATCTCGCGGACAACGTAGATAGCCACCTTACGGGCTGTAGAGATCTGTGCAGAGCGCTTGCTTGAGCGGAGATCCTCGGGAGATACGCCGTAAACTGTGGATACCTCGGAGATGATCTTCTCAACAGTGATCGGGATAGGCTGCTCGTCTGTGAGGACATCGCGGATAATGCTCTGAGCCATTGATATGGTTATGGGGCTTCCTGCGAAGTGGTTGAGAGCCTTGAGGCGTACAACTGCGCCCTCAAGCTGTCTGATGTTGGATTTCAGGCGGTTGGCCATGAATTCTGCCACTTCACTGGGCATTTTAAGCTCAAGAAGCTCGGATTTTCTGTTGATGATGGCAAGTCTTGTCTCGTAATCGGGGGCTGAGATGTCTGCGATGAGACCGCCCTCAAAACGTGTACGGAGACGCTCCTCAAGGGTGAGCAGCTCCTTTGGCGGCTTATCTGAGGTGATGACTATCTGCTTGCCCTCCTGATGGAGCTTGTAGAAGGTGTGGAAGAACTCCTCCTGCATACGCTCTCTGCCAGAGAAGAACTGGATATCGTCGATGAGGAGGATATCAGCGTTCCTGTACTTGTCATGGAAGTCGGAGATGCTGCTCTTGTTGAGAGCGTTTACCAGGTCGCTTCCGAAGGTCTCGCTGGTAACGTAAACTATATTGAAGTCGGGATGGTTCTTTCTGACCTCGTTTGCGATAGCAGTGATGAGGTGGGTCTTGCCCATTCCCGAGGGACCGTATATGAACAGCGGGTTATAGTCGGGAACAGCCTTGCTTCCGCAGTTCTTTGCCACGGATTTACTGCAGGCAAGGGCAAACTCATTTGAACGTCCCTCGATGAAGGTATCGAAGGTATAGTCATAATTGGCAAATTTATAGGACTGCTCAAGCTCAGCGTGCTTCTGCTCAAGCTCGGCGTCCGTGGGTACCTTTATTTTTTCCGGCTCATCGGATTCAACATTGATGGTGATATTGACATTGAGTCCGAGAACGTTGAAGAATGCGTCCTTGACAGCATTGGCATATGAGTTCATTACAATATTTTTCTGGAAATCAGTCTGCACGCTGAAAATAGCCTCGGATCCGTTGAAATCAACAGGCACCAGCGGATCTATCCATGTCTTGATGCCTATTTCCGGTATAGTTTCGTTTTCGAGACAGTAGCTCTTTACCTTCTCAAAAACCTCGACAAATGAATTCATAATAACCTCCGAATGTATGCAAGTATAGTTGGAGAAAAAATGACCGTACTCTCCTATTAATAATATATAAGACAATTATACCATAACGGGTGGAAAAAAGCAAGTAGATTTCCTTGTCTAAGAGTTAGAAAATAACCCTTCTTTCCACACGCAAATTGACATATTGTTGAAAACTGTGTTGAAACGCTTGAAAAGTCATAAAAAAATCCCGCTTTTTACTGAAAAAACCGTGTCTGAAAATGTTGAAACAGGGCGGTTGATAAGAATTTTACACTTGTTTTTCAAAATATTCAACGATATATCAGCAAAACTGCGTCAGCTGTCAAAATCGGACAAAGTGTTGAAATTTCAGCTGTTAAGGTTCAGAATATATTGTCAAAAAGACAGAAAATCACCTTCCCGATAAAAAAATTTCGGGAATTGCTTGACAGAAAGGGCTTTTTAATATATAATGATTTAGTGTAATGCAGGGCGAAGTGCCCCTGCGCGTAAATCACGTCAGTCAGAGCGGTTTTTTCGCTCTTGTATACAATTGGCAGAGAGGAGGACACTGAATATGAAAAGAACATATCAGCCTAAGAAGCTCCACAGAAAGAAGGAGCACGGCTTCATGAAGAGAATGGCTACTAAGAACGGCAGAAAGGTTTTAGCTCGTAGAAGATCTAAGGGCAGAGCAAGATTAACTCACTGACGAGGCTGACCACAAAATCTTTATTTTGTGGTCTTTTTTGTTAGGACGGCTTTTACAGGTGCGATTATGCTTTATACGGAAATATTGAACGACAATAAGGACTTCCTCGCCCTGTATAAAAAGGGCAGGTATGCCGCTTCAAAATACTCGGTCATCTATGTCAGACCAAACGGCAGACCCTTCAATCGACTGGGTATAACCGCAGGTAAGAAAGTTGGCAACGCTGTCTGCCGCAACAGAGCTAAAAGGCTTATCCGCCTTGCCTACAGGAATTACGAGGTAAAGCTCCCCGTGGGCATGGATATAGTCATAGTTGCAAGGACCGCTATATGCGAGATCAAGTCACAGGAATACTGCGGCTATATGGAAAAGTACGGAGTCGCTGACATCAACAGGATGTTCCGCAGCTTCGACGGTAATAAAAAGCGGATATGAAATTTCTGGTACTGGGGCTGATAAAGTTCTACCGCAGGTTCATATCTCCGCTGTTCCCCCCTAAATGCAAGTATTATCCTACCTGCAGCACCTACGCTCTGGAAGCTGTCAGGCGCTTCGGCGCAGTAAGGGGCTCGGCTCTTGCCGTGTGGAGGATACTCCGCTGCAACCCGTGGTCATTGGGCGGCATAGACCATGTTCCCGAGAAATTCACCTTCAGGGTGAAAAAATACGACTTCATTGACCCTGACTACGGTGAGGATGAAGACAACAAAAAGATTTAAGAGGGATGAATATTGAACGCACTTTATGATATTATCGGTGTCCCCTTCGGATACCTGATGAGACTTATTTACTCGTTTTGCAATAACTATGCGGTGGCTATAATCATATTCACCATAGTTACAAAGATACTGCTCTTCCCCGTCAGCTATAAGACTCAGAAGGGCGCAGCAAGAATGCAGCTTCTTAATCCGAAGCTGGAAAAGCTCAAGAAAAGCTTCGCCAATAACCCCCAGAGGCTTCAGGAGGAACAGCAGAAGCTGTATCAGCAGGAGGGCGTAAACCCCATGGGCTCATGCCTCCCTATGTTCATACAGATGTTCCTGCTCTTCGGCATTATCGACGTTATTTATAAGCCCATAACCCATATCCTTAACATATCCAAGGACGTTATCACAAAGGCTGTAGGTATTGCAGCTGAGAACAGCGACATCAAGGGTCTCAATATGAAGAACCTGAGATGCGAGCTCCTCACTATGGAGAATCTGAGAGACCACGGCGACAAGTATGCTTCTCTCGGCGAGAATTTTCTCTCAAAGGTGACTGAATTCAATGAGAAGTTCACCATCTTCGGCGCTAACCTTGGCAAGACTCCTACTATCCACCCCGACAGCTGGACAAAGGAAGCTGTTATCCTTGCAGCTATCCCCTTCCTGGCAGGTCTGGCACAGATGCTGGTATCAGTTTACAGCCAGATCCATCAGAAGAAGACCAACCCTGCTGCTCAGACAGGCGGCGGCTGTATGACGGTAATGACCTTCGGTATGCCTATCATCTCTATCCTGTTTGCCTTCGGTCTTCCCGCAGGTATCGGATTCTACTGGATATGGTCATCCGTATTCTCATTCCTTATAACCTTTGCGCTTAACTGCTACTTTACTCCCGAGCGTATTACGGCGATAAATGAGAAGGAAAAAGAAAAAGCACGAATTTATGCAGAAAAACATCCGAATAAGAAGACCTTCATGCAGAAAATGATGGAGCAGCAGGCTGCTCTCGATCAGCAGAACGGCGGCTCTTCAGCTTCAGGCAAGGCTAAGGGCATATCACGTTCCGAGCAGAATAAGCAGAACCGCGACAAGCTCAAGGAAGCAAGACGACGCATGGCTGAAAAATACGGTGATTCTTACGACGATGATGATAATGATGAGGACTAAAGTCCTCAGGGAGGTAAAAGTATGACTGAAATTTTTACAGCAAGATCCGTTGAAGAGGCTAAGGATTTAGCCGCAAAGAAGTTCGGAAAAAAGATCAGTGAGATCAGCTTCGAGATCATCGACGAAGGAAAAAAAGGACTTTTCGGACTGGGTGCCAAGGAAGCAAAGGTAAAGGCGGCCGTTGAGACAGCTTCCGCAGCTCAGACAACAGCTCCCAAGGCTGAGGCAAAGCCTGTTACCACTGCTCCCGCACCGAAGGCTGCTGAGCCCGTTACAAAGGCTCCCGCAGCAGAGAAGCCCGTTGTTACTACCGAGACAAAGGCAGCTCCTCAGCCCGCTGAAAAGAAGGCAGAGGAAGCTCCCACAGAGACAAATGCTGCTGAGGATATGGAGGAGGAGGCTTACTCCCTGGATAACTTCACCCTCATTGAGGACGAGGCTCTCATCAATCCCAAGGTTAAGCTGGCTAAGGACTACATCACAAGCATTCTCAGAGCTATGGACGTTGACGCAGAGTTCACTGTTTATCAGAACGAGACAGGTGCTGTTATCAACATCGAAAGCAACAATAACGGTACTATCATCGGAAGACGTGGCGAGACCCTCGACGCTATCCAGTACCTTTGCTCGATCATCGCCAACAAGGGCGACAAGGACTACTACAGGATCACTATCGACTGCCTCGGCTACAGAAGCAAGAGAAAGGAAACTCTTGAGCAGCTGGCTGCTAAGGTTGCAAAGTCAGTTCTCAGAACAGGCAGATCACAGCCCCTTGAGCCTATGAATCCCTATGAGAGAAGGGTTATCCACTCCGCTATCTCAAATATCGAGGGCGTTTCCTCACGCTCTGTGGGCGAGGAGCCTTACAGAAAGATCATCATTTCTTCCAATAACCCCAGAAGAAGCGGCGGACGCCGTGACGACAGACGCGGCGGCGGAAGAAGAAATGACAGAAGAAACGGCGGCGAGAGAAGAAACCGCGACAGAGAGGTAAACATGGAGCGCAGAAGCGTTGACCTCTCAACAAGCTTTGAAAAGGACTATAAGAGACCAAAGCCCGAGGACAGCATCGAGGGCGGCCTCTACGGAAAGATCGAACTTTAATATCTCAAACAACGGCTTAATTGCCGTTGTTTTTTTAGGAAGTGATAAAATGTCGACTATAGCTGCCATTTCGACTCCAAACGCTGTCGGCGGCATAGCTGTTATAAGGATATCAGGCGAGGACGCCATAGCTGTTGCGGAGCGTATATTCTCCCCTTACGGCGACAAGAAGGTCGCAGATATGGCTGGGTATACCTGTGCCTACGGCATCGCTCACAACAGCGGAGAGCGACTTGACGACTGTATCCTGACGGTGTTCCGTGCTCCTCACAGCTACACAGGCGAGGACGTTGCGGAGCTTTCATGCCACGGCGGTCTCTATGTCACAAGGAAGATACTCCGAGCGGCTCTTTCAAACGGAGCTGTCAACGCGGAGGCAGGCGAGTTCACCAAGAGGGCTTACCTCAATGGAAAGCTTGACCTGACACAGGCGGAGGCAGTCATGGATATAATCTCCGCTAAGGGTGAGCGCGAGCTTAAAATGGCTGAGAGTCTCCGTGAAGGAGCTGCCTTCAGAAAGGCTGAGAAATGCTCTCAGAAGCTGCTGAAGATACTGGGCGACCTGGCTGCATGGGCTGACTATCCCGAGGAGGATATTCCCGAGGTACGTCCCGAGAACCTTGCTGCGGAGCTGAAAGAGGTCCGCGGCGATCTCAGCTCTTTGGTGAAGAACTATGACAGCGGAAGGATACTTCGTGAGGGGGTGGCGACAGCTATTATCGGACGCCCTAACGTGGGTAAGTCAACGCTGTTCAACTGCCTGAGCGGCTGCGAGAGGAGTATCGTTACCGAGATCGCAGGAACTACCCGTGACGTTATCGAGGAGACAGTCCGCGTGGGTGATATTACTTTGCGTCTTTCAGATACTGCCGGCATTCACGATACCGATGATAAGATAGAGGGTATCGGCGTTGAGATGGCTGAAAAGATGATCGATAAGTCAGAGCTGTGCATTGCAGTCTTTGACGGAAGTTGTCCGCTTACGGAGGATGATTTATATTTAATTAATAAAATTAATAAAAATAAGACCATTGCTGTCATCAATAAAAATGATGTTGATCAGCAGATAGACACTTCCCTTTTGCAGGATAAAATTCAACATATAGTATTTTTATCTGCGAAGGAAAACACAGGTGTGGAGGAGCTTCACAGACATATTGAAGAGATATTTAATCTTAATGAAGCTGATTTTGACACAGCAACAGCTGCAAACGAGCGCCAGAAAAAGTGTATCGATAAAGCACTTGAAGGTATTGAAAATGCTATTTCATCGCTTGAAATCGGTGAAATGCTGGACGCTGTCAATGTTCTAATAGATGAAGCGGAACAGTCACTTTTACAGCTCACCGGTAAAAAAGTTACTGATGCTGTAGTCAATGAAGTGTTCTCACGCTTCTGTGTAGGAAAGTAATGTTTCATGTGAAACAAAGGAGGAGGGATAGATTTGACATATACGATGGGAGAATTTGACGTTGCAGTTGTGGGCGCAGGTCATGCCGGAGTTGAGGCGGCTCTTGCATCAGCCCGACTTGGATGTAAAACTGTGATGTTTACTATATCACTTGATCAGATTGCAAATATGCCTTGTAATCCGTCAATTGGAGGAACTGCAAAGGGGCATTTGGTGCGTGAAATCGATGCTTTGGGTGGAGAAATGGGCAAAGCTGCGGACAGGTGCTTCATTCAGAGCCGAATGCTCAATCGCGGAAAAGGGCCTGCTGTACACAGCCTCAGAGTTCAGGCTGATCGTGTAAGGTATCACGAGTACATGAAAAATGTCTGCGAAAACCAGAAAAATCTTTATGTCAAGCAGGCGGAAATTTCTGAAATAATAACCGAGAATAATAAAATTATCGGAGTCAGAACAAGTCTTGGGGCTGAGTACAAGGTCAACGCTGTTATAATTGCCACAGGAACTTATCTTAAAGGTAAGATTTATATCGGCGAAGTTTCATATGAAAGCGGCCCTGACGCTGCTCTTCCAAGTAAAATGCTTTCAAAAAGTCTCGCCGAAAACGGTGTAGAGCTCCGTAGATTTAAGACCGGTACTCCATGCCGAGTTAACAAGAGAAGTATTAATTTTGATATAATGGAAAAACAAGAAGGAGACGAAAGAATAGTCCCCTTCTCATTTGAAACAGAATCAGAAGGACTTGAAAACAAGGTAAGCTGTTATGTCACGTATACAAACAGTAAAACCCATGAAGTTATACTTTCAAACCTTGACAGATCACCTTTATACTCGGGCAGAATAGAAGGTGTAGGGCCAAGATATTGTCCGTCTATTGAGGACAAAATTGTGAGGTTTTCAGACAAACCCCGACACCAGCTTTTTGTTGAGCCTATGGGATTGACTACAGAAGAGTACTATTTACAGGGAATGTCATCATCGCTGCCGGAAGATGTTCAGCTCGCATTTCTCAGAACAATAGATGGACTGGAAGACGTTGAGATAATGAGACCTGCATATGCGATAGAGTATGACTGTTGCAACCCTAATCAACTGCTCCCTACTCTTGAGTTTAAGAATGTAAGCGGACTTTATGGCGCAGGTCAGTTTAATGACAGTTCTGGATACGAGGAAGCAGGTGCACAAGGACTCGTTGCAGGCATAAATGCCGCTTTGAAGATCAAAGGACGCGAACCTATGATTCTTGACAGAGCAAGCTCATATATCGGTACGCTGGTTGATGATCTGGTTACCAAGGGCTGCTCTGATCCCTACAGAATGATGACCTCACGAAGCGAATACAGGCTTATTTTAAGGCAGGATAACGCTGATCAGAGACTAACTCCTATTGGTCATAGCCTTGGGCTTATCACTCATGAACGATATGAAAAACTTCTTGAGAAAGAACGGCTTACCAGCGATGAGATCGATAGAGTATCTAAATTCAATGTTTCCCCAAGTGATAAGCTTAATTCATATCTTGAGTCATGTGGAACAAGTCCAATTTCTACGGGGTGTAAATTAGCTGATCTGATAAGGAGACCGCAGCTGAATTATAACGATCTTGCTCCCTTTGATCCTGATCGCCCTGAGCTCCCCTGGGAGGTTTGCGAGCAGGTTGAACTTCAGATAAAATATGAAGGCTATATTGAAAAACAACTTGCACAGATAGAACAAATGCGAAAAATGGAATCAAAAAAGCTTCCGTCAGATATGGATTATTCGCAGATATACGGCCTTAGACTTGAGGCGATAGAAAAGCTTAACAAGATAAAGCCTTTGTCTCTTGGGCAGGCTTCACGTATTTCGGGAGTATCTCCAGCTGATATTTCGATGCTTGCGGTCTGGCTCATGCATGAGAAAGGAGTTTCGGATGATACCTGATTTTGAACTATCTTGCGCAGAATTTAATAGTGTCGGTTTGACCCTTTCAAGGGAACAGTATGATAAGCTCAGAATTTATTCAAAGTTTCTTGTGGAGTATAATGAAAAAGTTAATCTGACTGCAATAAAAGAGCCTATGGAGATTCTTCGCAAGCATTTTATAGACAGTATTATGGTCACTAAATTCACCGATATTCCTTTGAATTCAACCATAATTGATGTAGGGACTGGTGCAGGTTTTCCTTCTGTTCCTATAAAAATATATCGTCCTGATGTAAAGATCACTCTTCTTGATTCACTCAATAAAAGAGTTGATTTTCTTAAACAGCTTTGTGAGAAGCTGGAAATTGGCGCAGAGTTTATTCACGGGAGGGCTGAGGACTTCTCGAAAAAGGCTGAATATAGGGAAAAATTTGATTATTCCTGTGCGCGTGCAGTTGCAAATATGTCGCTTCTGAGTGAACTTTGTATTCCTTTTGTAAAGATAAATGGATTTTTTTAGCAATGAAGGGACCAAATGAGGATATATCCCTTGGTGCAAATGCTGTCAATATTCTCGGAGGCTGTATTGAAAAAGAGACTGAATACAAGCTTTTTGATGAAAGCAGAAAGATAGTTATTGTAAAAAAATATCGCAAACTCCGCCAAAATATCCAAGAAATAGCAGTCAGATCAAGAAAAAAGCATTATAATAAAACCGATATTTGTCATTCACATCGCCATTTTGTTTCAAAATGGCGATTTTTTTGTATGGAAACTATTTCCCGATGGTGTTAGAATATAAAAAACACCTGGAGGTAAATATGGCTGGATTTTTAAATTTTACAAAGGAAAAGCTTGTTAACAAGGTCGTTGAAATTGGTATCGATCAGATTATTCCTAACCCCTATCAACCAAGAACTGATTTTAATGAGGATATCACTGCACTTGCTGAGTCAATTGCTCAGAATGGTATTTTACAGCCTTTGTCTGTTCGTAAAAAGGACGGGTTATATGAGCTCATCGCCGGTGAACGCAGGCTTAGAGCAGCTAAAATGTGTGGATTTAATGTTGTTCCGTGCATTGTATACGATATCAGCGACCGTCATTCCGCTGTGCTTGCACTTGTTGAGAATATTCAACGTCAGGACCTTTCTTTCTTTGAAGAAGCGGCTGCTATTGAAAAGCTTATTACTCACTACGGAATGACACAGGAGGACGCTGCGGCAAAGCTTGGACGTGCACAAAGTACCATTGCAAATAAACTGAGACTGCTTAGGCTTACTGAAAAGGAGAGGGAGCTTATTATAAGGTATGGACTCACGGAGCGTCATGCACGGTCCCTTTTAAGACTCGGAAGTCCGCAAGACAGATTGTTTATTCTTGACAAGATAATTCGGAATAATCTTAATGTAGAGCGCTCTGAACGGTTGATAGATGAATTTATTGGAAGTGAGCGTAATAAAGTCAGTTATAAGAAGCGTTCTGTTGTTTTTCAAAATGTCAAGATGTTTGTGAATACGATAAACAAGGCTGTGGAGACTATGCAGGCTGCGGGAATCTCTGCTGACTCAAGAAAAATACAGAGTGAAGACTATATTGAATACAGAGTCAGAATACCTATTCAAAAAAGTTGATAGTACTGAATTGTTTCACATGAAACATTTTATATGTTTCATGTGTTTTTTTGTCCCGAATTGTTTCATGTGAAACATTTTTTAAAAAAATCTCTCTTTCGTATTTACAATAGAAGGAAAAAGTGTTATAATAGTATAAGTAAATTCTGAAAGGAAGATAATATGGGCAAGATCATCGCTGTTGCCAATCAGAAGGGCGGCGTCGGAAAGTCAACTACCGTTATCAATATAGCGGCATATCTGGGCTCCAGAGACTTCAGAGTTCTCTGTGTGGACTCCGACCCTCAGGGCAATACAACTACGGGCTTCGGTATAAAGAAAAAATCTGTTTCAGCGTCGACCTACGATGTGATAACAGGGAAGACCCGTATTCAGGACACAATCATACCTACTGAGTTCAAGAATGTATCCATAGTTCCTGCCACAGAGGATCTTGCAGGCTGTGAGCTTGAGCTTGCACAGAACGAGAACAGGGTGAACAGGCTGAAAATGCAGCTTCTTACCTGCAAGGATGGTTTTGATTATATATTTATCGATTGTCCGCCTGCACTGGGTACTATCACCATAAACAGCCTTGTTGCCTGTGATAGTATAATTGTCCCAATGCTTGCAGAGTTCTACGCTCTTGAGGGACTTTCTCAGCTGGTGAACACTATCAAAATAGTTAAAAATAATTATAATCCCGTCCTCGAAATCGAGGGTATACTATTTACTATGTTCGACGGAAGACTTAATGTTGCCAACGATGTAGTTTCTGAAGTTGAGAAATACTTCCCCGATGCGGTGTTCAAAACAAAGGTTCCGCGTAACGTCCGTATTTCCGAGGCTCCAAGCCACGGAAAGCCTGTAATGTACTACGATAAGGCTTCAAAGGGCGCAGAGGCGTATGAGCTTGTCTGCCACGAGCTTCTGGGTGAACCCCTCAGGCTGTCTGAAAAGAAAAAGATCTTCTCTTTCAAAAAACATAAGAAAGGAAAACGTTCGTCTTGACGAATGAGGTTTGAATTATGGCAAAAGGTGGACTGGGCGCAGGCTTCGGAGCACTGTTCAGCGATAACAGCAACGATATACAGGTCAAGAAGACCCTGCGCACATCTGAAATAGAGCCTAACAGGGATCAGCCCCGTAAAGCCTTCAGCGACGAAGCTATCACAGCTCTGGCGGACTCTATCCGTGAGCACGGTATGCTTCAGCCGATACTTGTCAGACCAATTAAGACAGGCGGCTATCAGATAGTAGCAGGCGAGAGAAGATGGCGTGCTGCAAGAATGCTGGGTCTGGACGAGGTCCCCGTTAATATCAGGGAGCTCACCGACCTTGAGACAATGCAGATAGCCATTATCGAGAACCTTCAGCGTGAAAATCTCAATCCCGTTGAAGAAGCTGCAGGCTATAACGAGCTCATCGAAAAGTTCGGCATGACTCAGGAAAAGGTAGCAAAAATGGTTGGCAGATCACGTTCTGCAGTTGCAAATGCTGTGAGACTGCTCTCACTTCCCGAGAGAGTGCTAAAAATGCTGGAAAACGGCGACATTTCCGCTGGCCATGCAAGAGCTCTTCTTGGCTTTGAGGACGAGGAAATGCTCATTGCAACGGCTCTCAGAGCTGCTGACGGCGGTCTGACCGTGCGTCAGGTGGAGAAGGCTGCGCAGAAGTCTGCGGAGCACAGCGAAGCTCCCACAGAGACCTCCAACAAGAAGATTGATAACTATTTCAAAGAGATGGAGCTCTCACTGAATGAGCGTCTGGGCAGAAAGGTAAAGGTCGACTACGGCAAGAATAAAGGCGCTCTCATACTTGAATTTTATGACAAAAATGACCTCGCGGCACTGGCTGACAAGCTTGCCAAAGAGGACTAAGGAGAATAAATATGATTGATATCAAGCTTATTAGAACCAACCCCGAGCTGGTAAAGGAAAACATCAAGAAGAAGTTCCAGGACGAAAAGCTGGAGCTCGTTGATAAGGTAGTTGCTCTTGATGAGGAGTACAGAAAGACCAAGACTGAGTGCGACAGCCTCCGCAACGTCCGCAAGGTAAGAAGCAAGGAGATCGGCGGCTTCATGGCTAAGGGCATGAAGGAAGAGGCTGAGAAGGCAAAGGCTGAGGTAACTCAGCTGGGCGACAAGCTTGCTGAGATGGAGGCTCTTGAGACAAAGCTTGAGGGCGAGATCAAGGATATCATGATGGTCATTCCTAACATCATCGACGACAGCGTTCCGATAGGCAAGGACGACTCCGAGAACGTAGAGGTCGAGAAGTTCGGCGAGCCTGCTGTACCTGATTTCGAGGTTCCTTACCACGTTGACATCATGGAAAAGGTAAACGGCATCGACATCGACAGCGCAAGAAGCACCAGCGGTAACGGTTTCTACTATCTCAAGGGCGACATCGCACAGCTCCAGAGCTGTATTCTCTCATATGCAAGAGACTTCATGATCGATAAGGGCTTTACATACTATATCCCGCCATTTATGATAAGAAGCGCCGTTGTTACAGGCGTTATGAGCTTTGACGATATGGCTAACATGATGTACAAGATCGAGGGCGAGGACCTTTACCTCATCGGTACCTCCGAGCACTCAATGATCGGTAAGTTCATCGACACTATCCTTCCCGAGTCTGAGCTTCCTCAGACCCTCACAAGCTACTCTCCCTGTTTCCGTAAGGAGGTTGGCTCAAAGGGTATCGAGGAGCGCGGCGTTTACCGTATCCACCAGTTCGAGAAGCAGGAAATGGTAGTTGTATGTAAGCCTGAGGAGTCTATGGACTGGTTCCACAAGCTCTACAGCTATACAGTTGAGTTCTTCCGCACACTGGATATACCTGTCCGCACACTTGAGTGCTGCTCGGGAGACCTTGCAGACCTGAAGGTGAAGTCCATAGACGTAGAGGCATGGTCACCCCGTCAGAAGAAGTATTTCGAGGTCGGAAGCTGTTCAAATCTTGGCGACGCACAGGCAAGACGTCTTGGCATCAGGATCAAGACAGAGGACGGAAACAAGTACTTCCCCCATACTCTTAACAATACAGTTGTTGCTCCTCCGAGAATGCTCATTGCATTCGTTGAGAACAACCTTAATGAGGACGGTTCTATCCGAATCCCCAAGGCACTCCAGCCTTACATGAGAAAGGACCTCATCAAGGTTCCCGAAAAGAAGTAATAATTATAATGAGCGGTACAGTTTTGCTGTACCGCTTTTTTGCGGGGCAGGGGAGTTACCGGCGGTCGATATGCTGGTCTCCCCACTTTGCTGCTGTGCAGAGACACATTGCAAAAACGCCTACTGTCCCGCCAAACATACTTCCAAATAAAAAATTAAGCATAGGTTAACTCCTTTATTTTCAAACCATTTTCCGTGCACATTTATATTATGCTCATTTTTTCTCACAATAATCAAAAGTGGTGTTATTGTCTTTTTTACAGTTATAAATCATAATTTATCGTAATACCTTGCGGCAACTATGAATGGGATTCCAAAGGGACTGTGTTCCTTTGGCAGAGTCCAGAGGCAGCGCCTCTGGCGGGGTTCAAGGGGCAGAGCCCCTTATTACGTCAGGCGCCTCGCA
>JAKPUQ010000143.1 GCA_029572815.1 Bacillota bacterium
TATAAGAAATATATCTATTCCTTCAAGTTTGAAATGGTTGAAACAAATTTCCCTCTGTAAGCCTTTTACTGATTTGAATTTCTGATTTTGTGCATTGTGACGATTTTTTTATCTTCTGCCTACTTTTGCTTGACACTAACTGTGTCCGTATGGGGCTTGATTTATTTTTGTCAGTGTGGTATAATATAATTTGAAATTAAAAGAAAGAAGTGTTGTTCACATGACAAAGATCACTATTTTCTCGGGTTTTCTTGGCGCCGGTAAGACTACCCTTATAAAAAAGCTCATTCAGGAGGGCTATAAAGGCGAGAAGCTGGTGCTTATCGAGAACGAATTCGGTCAGATAGGCATTGACGGCGGATTTTTACAGGACGCAGGTGTGGAGATAACCGAAATGAACTCGGGCTGTATCTGCTGCAGCCTGGTCGGTGATTTCGGAAAGGCTCTGGAGAAGGTCCTTGCTGACTATGCTCCCGACCGTATCCTTATCGAGCCCTCCGGCGTCGGCAAGCTCAGTGACGTTATCCGCGCTGTTCAGAATATCAATGCTCACGATGTAGAGCTTGACGGCTTTACAACAGTTGTGGACGCAAAGAAGTACAAGATGTATATGAAGAACTTCGGCGAGTTCTTCGATAATCAGATAACATACGCAAGCTGTCTTATACTCAGCCATACAAGCGGACTTTCACAGGAGAAGCTTGACGAGTGTGTAAAGAGTCTGCGCGAGAAAAATCCCGCAGCTCCTATCGTTACAACAGAGTGGGATCAGCTTACAGGCGCACAGCTTGTTGATGCAATGACACAGAAGAACACTCTTGATGACGAGCTGAAGGAGCTCCTTGAGGAAGCAGCAAAGCACGATCATTACCACCATCACGATGACGACGAGGACGAGCATGAGCACCATCATCACCACCACGATGACGAGGATGAGCATGAGCACCATCATCACCACCACGATGATGATGACGACGAGCATGAGCATCATCACCATGACCATGGTCCCGACTGCACCTGCGGCTGTCACGATCATGACCATGACCACGATCATCACCACCATCACCATGCTGACGATGTGTTCACAAGCTGGGGCAGAGAGACCACAAGAACATATACTGTTGAGGAGATAACAGCTGCATTAAACGCTCTCGGCGACGAGGAAAAGTACGGCATGATACTCCGTGCAAAGGGAATCGTTGCAGGTGCTGACGGAAAGTGGATACACTACGATTATGTTCCCGGTGTGCCTGATGTCCGTAACGGAAGCGCAGGTACCATCGGCAGACTCTGCGTTATCGGCTCAAAGATAAACGAAGAGGCTATCGCAGAGCTTTTCAACGCCTGATCGAAAGGAGCTTTTATAATGCCTGATCAGAATGATGTAATACCGATATATCTCTTTCTCGGCTTCCTTGAGTCGGGAAAGACCAAGTTCATACAGGAGACCTTAGAGGACAGACGCTTCAACAAGGGCGAAAAGACTCTTCTCCTTATCTGTGAGGAGGGTATAGAGGAATACGATATTTCACGTATGCCCAAGAAGAACATTGTTACCCATGTCATTGAGGATAAGGAAGACTTCACCATGGAGAACTTCACAAAGATCCTCAAGGACAGCGGTGCAGAGCGTATTGTTGTAGAATACAACGGTATGTGGACCATGGACGAGTTCTTCAAGGCAATGCCCGACGAGACCACTATTGCCCAGGTAATGTGCTTTGTGGATCCCACCACCTTCATGAACTACAATTCAAATATGCGCAGTCTTGTTGTTGATAAGTTCAACACTACAGAAATGGTAGTTTTCAACCGCTTCGAGAAGAGCTTTGATCCCAACGAGATCCACAAGATCGTCAGGGGAGTTTCAAGGCGTGCTGAGATAGTTTACGAATACTCCGACGGACAGATCGCCTATGACGATATTGAGGATCCGCTTCCTTTTGATGTGGAGGCTGACGAGATAACTATCGAGGATAAGGACTTCGCTCTCTGGTACAGAGATATTATGGAGGAGCCCTTCAAGTATGACGGCAAGATCATGACATTCAAGGGACTTACCGCCAAGAACAGCAAGTTCCCCGAGAACACCTACGCTGTGGGACGTCATATCATGACCTGCTGTGTTGAGGATATACAGTACTGCTGGATGGTCGCTCAAGACGAGAGCGGAAATGAGCCGCCCAACAAGGAATGGATAACCGTTACAGGAAAGATAAGCGTTCAGAAGCATAAGCTCTACAAGGGCAAGGGACCTGTACTTATGGTTCAGAAGGTAGAAAAAGCCGAAGTTCCCGAGCAGCCTGTAGCTACATTCTATTAATAGCAAAGCTCCCGTTTCTGCGGGAGCTTTTAACATAGCCTTCAACACTGTGTTGAAAATATAATGTGATGTTGAAAATAATCAGTAAATATTAACAAAGGGAGACTTTTGATAAAGTCTCCCTTATGTTTTATTTATACTTTCTTATGTTCAGCACTCTTATTGAATTGAGTATGAGCAGCATTGCCGTACCTGAGTCAGCGAAAACAGCCAGCCACATATTGGGGTGACCGACGAGACCAAGCAACAGAACAGCAGCCTTGACTGCCAGCGCGAAGATAATGTTTTCATATGAGATACGCAGTGTCTTGTCTGCAATTTTCTTTGCCTTTACCACTGAATCGGGCTCGGAATTCATGAACACTGCGTCTGCAGCCTCCAGTGCAAGATCGGAGCCGCTGTGCATAGCGCCGCCCACATCTGCACCTGCCAGTACGGGGCCATCATTGAAGCCGTCTCCTACGAACATGACAGCGCCATTTTCCTTGCGGATACGCTCTATCTCAGCAAGCTTGCCGTCGGGGAGAAGGTCTCCCTTAGCTGAGTCAACACCGAGCTGTTTAGCCATAGCCTGTGCATTGTCGTTCTTATCGCCTGTGAGCATAGCTGTAGCGATACCCATTTGTCTCAGCTGTGAAACAGCTTCGGCGGATGTTTTCTTAACAGTGTCGGAAACTACTATCCTGCCCTGTATCTCGCCATCAACAGCGACATAGACTATACTTCCGAGAGGCGTTTCCTCCTCGGGGACCGAGATATTGTTTTCAGACATGAGCCTCTCATTTCCGCAGAGAATGTTCCTGCCATCCAGAACAGCAGAAACGCCTCGTCCTGCGATCTCAGAGGTCTTTTCGGGAGTGAACAGCCTGCTGTCATTTTCCTTGCAGTAGTCCACAATACTCTCGGCAACGGGGTGAGTAGAGCTTTGCTCGCAGCTGCCGCAAATTGAGAGAAGCTCCTTTTCGCCAAGCTTACCGTAAGACCTGACCTCAGTAACCGAAAAGCTTCCGTTTGTGAGTGTACCGGTCTTGTCGAAGGCAACAGCCTTGACCTTACCCAGTGCTTCAATAGCATTGCCGCCCTTAAAGAGTATTCCCAGCTTTGAAGCTGCGCCGATACCCGAGAAGTACGCAAGAGGCACACTGAGTACCAGAGCGCAGGGGCAGCTGATTACAAGGAAAGTAAGTGCGGAGTATATCCACTTGCTCCAGTCTCCTGTGATAAGAGAGGGAACAATTGCCGTAAGAACTGCAATAGCTATAACGATAGGTGTATATATCTTTGCAAAGCGGGTGATGAAGCGGTCTATCTTGGGCTTTGTAGCCGAAGCGTCCTCGACTGCCTGAGCAATTTTTGAGATCATGGAGTCGGAGGCTGCTGCCGTAGCCTTCAGTGTAAATGTGTCTGAAAGATTTATGCAGCCTGACAGTACCTCGTCTCCCTTTCTTACAGTGAGGGGAACAGGTTCGCCATTTACTGCTGAGGTGTCTATTCTTGACTCGCCTGATTCAACGATACCGTCCGCAGCGATCCTTTCACCAGCCTTTATGCGGAGAATATCACCTACTTCGATCTCATCGGAGTGTATCCTTCTGAACTCCCCGTCGATAAGCACATCAGCTTCCTCAACTTTAAGTCCGGCTACATCGGTGATAGCCTTGCGGCTTCGGGAAACAGCGTAGTTTTCAAAGAGCTCGCCGATACGGAAGAACAGAACCACTCCCACAGCTTCGGCGTATTCACCGAGGACGAAGGCACCTATAGTAGCCACAGTCATGAGGAAGTTCTCGTCAAAGAAGTTCTTGTTTTTAAGGTTCCTGAATGTAGCAATAAGGACATTATATCCAAGAATAAGGTAAGCGGCAACGTAGAGTGCGATAGTCAACGGCTTTATATCAAAAATCTTTCCGCTGAGCAATGCTGCCGCGAAAACAACTATACCTATTATAAGAGGGATAATATCATTTTTGAGTCCCTCGGTATTGTCATTGTGAGAGTGAGTATGCTCAGCTTCTTCATGATGCTTTTCATGCTCCTCAGAGCTGTGGCGTTCTTTTGCAGCATGGGAGATAACGACTCCTGCCTCTATACCGTTTGCCACCTGATTGATCTTTTCAAGCAGCTCATCGGTGATGTTGCCCTTTATCCTGAACTTCTTCATAGGGAAGTTCAGGACCGCGGACTCAACACCATCTATCCTGCTGATAGCCTCCTCGATTTTTGCACCGCAGTGAGCACAGTCCAGGTTTTCAATGATGAAATCATCATCGTTTCCATGATGGTGATCGTGCTCATGCTCATGACCACAGCCGCACTCCTCATCGTGATGGTGATGTTCGTGCTCATGTTCGTGACCGCAGCCGCACTCCTCGTCGTGATGGTGGTGGTGTTCGTGCTCATGTTCATGACGTCGCGAGTGATGATGAGCCTCTTCGATCGCTGCGATAACGACTCCGGCTTCGATACTGTTTGCCACCTCGTTGATCTTAGCAACGAGCTCATCAGTGATATTGCCTTTTATCTTGAATTTTTTCATGGGGAAGTTAAGCACGGCAGACTCGATACCCTCAAGCTTGCTGATAGCTTCCTCTATTTTAGCGCCGCAGTGAGCGCAGTCCAGATTAGATACAGAAAAGTATTTTTCCATAAGGTCACTATCCTTTCTCATATGAACGGTTGTTCATATGTTTAATATATCATATTTATCTGTGTTTGTCAATAGTATCCATGAGATTTCTTGCAAACAATGAACTATAGTGGTATAATAGCAGTATAAAGCCATAAAATAGTTAGCCGTAGGTAACAACTAATCTTGTGTTGTTTTTTTAGGAACACAGCGTATACGGCTATATTGCGGCTTTTTTAAACTGTTTTATTGCACTAACTGTTTTTTGAAAATTTTTTTGAGATCATTTCGACTTTTTGGGCGTCAAAAATCACTTATATATGAAAGCTTTCATAATGGCTTCAGAGATGTTATAAAAAACAGAACACACCAGATTCTCTGACAGCCGCCAAAGGAGTGATAATATGGATGCCGTAACCAAATATGTCAGCGGAGGTGACACAGCGATTTTTACAGTATATTCAGAAAATGATAAAGCTACGGGGATTGATAACACCGTAAACGAGCTTATATCAGACTGTGCGACCTCCAAGGAGAGCCTGAGCAAGCTGTACCTGATGTTCAAGGACAGCGTTTTTGCTGTGGCTTTCGGAATTACATCTGATTATCATTTATCACAGGATTGTGTGACAGAGACCTTTGTCAGACTTACTCAGGTCAAGAAATTCTCCGCAAAGAAAGGGGACGGCAAGGGCTTCATACTCACAATAGCGCGCAACGTTGCATTAGAGCTTCGCCGAAGGTACAAGAAAGAGATATCCAACTTCATAATACAGAGCTACGGCGAGGCAGAAAAGACTGTGGAGGACAGTATTTACATAAATCAGCTTCTGAAGCATTTAAATGATGTACAGAGGCAGACCGTCATACTCAAGTGCTGTGCGGAGCTTACCTTCAAGCAGATCGCAAAGGTCATGAGATGTCCCGAAACAACGGTCAAATCAAGGTACAAAAAGCAATATCCATATTAC
The DNA here is from genome assembly GCA_029572815.1 of Bacillota bacterium. Classification (GTDB taxonomy): domain Bacteria; phylum Bacillota; class Clostridia; order Oscillospirales; family Ruminococcaceae; genus Ruminococcus. Next base: position 5,921 of record JAKPUQ010000143.1, read on the forward strand.
AGGAAAAGGCAGGTGAAGATCAGTGAAAGATAAAAATATCAAAGGAGATCCCGTTTTTGAGAATGAGCTCAGAGATAAGATGAAGGAGCTCTCATCAAATATAGATTGTTTCGACAAGATCTCCGCAAGAGCTTTTCCTGAAAAAGATTCGGATTTTTCCGACAGCGAGTTTACCGTAAGCGACCTTGAGAACGTTACGGGCAGGCGCAGGGCAGTTCCCGTGCTCAAATGGATAGCCGCAGCAGCTGCTGTGGTCATATGCGTGGGTATCCTGCCAAAAACAGCATTTGTGCAGCGCTTTCTCTCAAACCTTCGCAACAGCGGCGATAAAAAGTACCGTCAGCTTGTATCAGAGATACTTTCAGAGACAGATGAACACACCTATGATGTATATGATATGCCGCTGAAGGACTACATTGCTGCTGATATACTTGTGGATCCGCTTTACAGGAGTCCTTTTGAGGACAGTGAGGACAATGACATAAGAGTTCGCTTTTTTGTAAGGACCGTACAGCCTGACATTTTCACAGATCAGGTTTATGCGGTTGAGTACAAGGGTGAGTTCAGCAGGTCGAATATCCTTGCTGCTGCCGAATCCAAAGCAAAATACAGCGATAATGAAATTGAGGAACTGAAGGAAAAATATTATTTCATGTCCTGTTCCGAAGCGCAGTATGCAGTGGATAAGCATTTCAAGGACGATAAATACGGAAATCTTAAAGATGAAAACGATAATACAGTTGCAGCTGCTTCCTTTGACTATATGTGCTACATGAAAGACGGTAAAGAAATAAAACCTGTTACCGCACAGATGCTTTACTCTATGGGAGAGAACAGCGGCAGCTATTATGACCTGTTCGTAGCATCTTATGACGAGAAAACAGATACCTATACTGCTTTAGAGCTGCCCGATCACAAGGATATGTGGCAATGCTCAATAAACTTTGACGGTACATCAGCAATGCCCGAGGATAATGCAGGAAGCTTCGTCAGAAAGGATTACTTCAGTGACATCGGCGATTCTGTGACATACGAATCAATGGGATATTATCTTCCTTTTGAAGATGCAGGAGACAGTATAATGAATGACAATCATCCTGACAAGCTTGAGATAAAACCTGATATGCAGGACAAAACTGCAATAATCGCACCTGCGGCGTATTCGTCTAAATCTAAAATGCAGCTCTACATATCGCCCTTCAATTTCTTCCTGTATTCGTCAGACAGCAATGCCAAGATTCTGATCAAAGTAGAAGGCGCTGACGAAGAGATAAGGATACATCATTCTGATGTTATCGATCATACCGGCAAGTATGATACTTCATACGAAAATATCGAGCAAACCGAACGCGAGAATGAAGAGATCAGGAAAAACATTGAGGAACAGGCGCAGAAAGCTCAGGAAGTCTATGAACAGGAACAGATCAGAAAGTATGCAGAAGCTCATAGCATTGAAGCAGTAACAGTCCCAGAGGAATTTCTGATTGATCCTCCAAAAGATCCTGCATTCATTTTAGCAACATCCAATTAAGCAGCTTACGGAAGTTCGCTTAAGATATAATTTGAATTGCAAAAGAAAGTTCAGATACAGCCCTTCGAGAGATCGAAGGGCTGTTTTTTGCAAAAAAAGTGCTGCCTGTGGGGAACACAGACAGCGGAGTGAGGATGGAAATGGGGTGTATATTAACGACTGAATACCAGTCTGGGATCAGGCAGCGGTCCTGAGCTTTTTGTGGCTGATGGCAGAGGTGCCGAGGCACTTGTTGAGAGTGTGCTCAAAGGAAGCCATATTGAGGATAAGAGCTCCTATCCAGGCAGAAGCCTCTGCATAAGCAGTAGCCCTGAAACCGATAACATTGATGAAAAGTGCTATAACGCCTATTCTCAGAGCCATTTCGGCAATACCGGAGATCATAGGTACAAGAGGCTTTCCAAAGCCCTGACAGCCGTTCCTGAATACGAACAGGAAGTCAACTGCGAACAGGAAGATACCGCATATCGGCAGGTAAGTACCTGCGATACGAATGGGCTCTGTACCCGTTACCATTACCTTTGCAAGGTAAGTAGGGAAGAATATCATAATTGAGCCAAGAATAAGGTACGAAACGGTAGCGATAGCAAGACAGACATGGAGTCCCTCGCGGATACGGCTGAACTTTCTTGCGCCGTAGTTCTGGCTTGTAAAAGCTGACATTGCAAATCCCGCAGTGCAGGCAGGCTGCATGAAAAGATTTATGAATTTGCTGCAAGCTGAGTAAGCTGTAGTATAGGCAACTCCCAGACCGTTTACGAAGTACTGGATGACCATGCAGCCCACAGCAGTGATGGAGTTCATGAGAGCCATGGGGAGACCGTTCTTGAAAAGCTCGATATAGAGACTTCCGTTGTCTTTGAAGTCCTCCCTGGTGATGTTGAGGACGTCTATCTTGCGGAGTCTCAGCCAGCAGATAAAAGCGGATACGATCTGCGAGAATATGGTAGCTATAGCAGCTCCCTCAACACCTGTTTTCAACACGAAAATGCAGAACAAATCAAGGAATATATTTACGATTGTAGATATGATTATGGCAACGAAGGGAGTTTTGCTGTCTCCCAGTGCGCGGAGAATGCAGGAGCAGAGGTTATAAGCTATAGTCGCGGTAAGTCCGCCGAATATGAAGTAGCCGTAGACCAGTCCGTCGTGCATGATAGCAGCGTCTGTCCTGAGAAGCCCCAGCACTGGACGGAGGAATATTATACTTACTGCGCTGAGTACAAGTGCAATCATGAAGCAAAGCATAGCCGATGACGCAACCGAGCGGCGGAGCTTTGCGTAGTCCTTGGCGCCGAAACTCTGTGCGACTATAACGGAGAAACCGTTTGCAAGTCCCATAGAGAAGCCGAAGATGAGGAATGTCAGTGATGACATATTGCCCACAGCTGCCAGAGCGTTATCGCCCAGACCCTTGCCGACAATGGCGGTGTCCGCGATGTTGTACATCTGCTGGAGCATATTCGTCAGCAGCATGGGGAAGTAAAATTTCAGGATAAGGCTTGATACCTTTCCTGTTGTGAGATCATTTGCCTTTGCCATAGTGATGCCTCCTTATGAAGCAGTTCTTTCATGTTTACTCTTTCTTTGTTGTGATTATTATAGTCCAAGGCACAAACAAATTATATCAGAAATATTGCATTTGTATCAAAAATAGGATATAATAGAAATATCACAAAATATGACTGATACCGCAACAGGAGGTGAGCTTGTGAAAACCGACAGAGACCTTAACTACAGGCTTTATATACAGCGAAATGACGGCTTTACAAGAAGTCCGTTTGAATATGAACTAAGCTTTTACAGAGCAGTTCAGTCAGGTGACACCGAGCAGGTCAGGAAGCGCTTTGAGAGCATACGCCCTGATTTTATGAAGGGCAAGGGAACTCTTTCACAGGATCCCGTCCGCAATCTCATGTATCACTTTGTAACGGCAGTTGCCCTTGTAGCGAGATACTGCGTTGAGGGAGGCCTTGGACACGATACTGCATACACTCTCAGCGATATATATATACAGCGTGCGGATAAGATGAAGGATATCGATGAGCTTATAGATCTTTTCGGTGAAATGGAGCTTGATTTTGCCGAGCGAATGAGGACGCTTAAAAAGGACAATGTCATATCCCTTCATGTCCGAAGGTGTATCGACTATATCTACGAGCATCTTCATGAGGATCTTACATTAAACGTTCTGGCGGAGTACGTCGGACTCAATCCGTCTTATCTCTCAAAGCTTTTCTCCAAGGAAAAGGGCATGAGCATAAAGACATTCGTTACAAGAGCGAAGATCTCCACAGCGGAAAATCTGCTGAGAAGCTCGGATTTCTTCTGTCTTGACATATCTCTTGCACTTGGCTTTTCCTCACAGAGTGCATTTATCAGCGTTTTCAGAAAAATAAACGGTATGACTCCCAAGAAATTCAGGGAGCTTCACTATAAAGATGTTATCGAAGGGAATAAACATGACAATGAATAATAAATCGGTTAAGAACAGGTCTGATCTGATATTCGGACTTCTCATAACGGCTGCTGTAACTGTCATCGGAATTATCGGGCTTATATTCCATGAGCCCTGGTATGAGGAGGCTCAGCCATACCTTGTTGCTCGGGACGCCTCCTGGTATGAGGTAATATTCACCATACCCCATTATGAGGGACACCCGCCCCTCTGGCATATGCTGATAAAGCTTGCATCATGTCTCGGGCTTTCATACGAGCTGACTATAAAGGGCGTTCAGTTCATATTCTTTGAAACCATGATAATCATGCTGGAGCTTCGTTCCCCATTCAGCCGCGTCACAAAGGCACTTCTTCCGACGAGCTTCTTTGTGATATATCATTACTGCGTGCTGTCAAGACCATATGCAATGCTTATGTTTGCAGGACTTCTCTGTGCTGCCTTTTACGATAAAAGGCGCGAAAAGCCTATACGCTATATACTTGTGCTTGTATTCCTATGTCTCTGCCACTCATACGGAATTGCTTTTGCAGGCGGTATTGTCTTAGCGGATATAACAGGGGATATTATAAGAAAAAGAAGCATCGGCAAGGCGGTTTCCGGGCTTTTAGGTAACAAGAAGCTGCTGGCGGGTTATATAGCTCTCCTTGCGGCAGCAATAGCCATTATGGCAGATATCGCACCGAAGCAGGATACAATGGCAACTCATCTCGACAGACATTACGGCTATTTTGTATCGCTGCTGCTCTGTCTGTTCTTTATACCATCAGAGGTATTCGTGACCTCATTCTCCTCAGACGCTTCGAGCATACAGGACGAGGTAAACAGTATTGGCGAAATCATAGGTGCAGGAGCAGTTTCACTAATAATATGGGGGATCATTTTCATTGTCTGCAAAAAGAGAAAAATGCTTGCAGAGATGATAATACCATATCTGTTTTCAGCTCTTGTCATGAGCATATATGCTTATCCTCACCACTTCGGAATGTTCCTCTTATATGTGATATTTGTCATGTGGACAGCCACCGACAAAGAGCCTATACGTCTTTCTGAGTTCACGGATATACTTAAAAAAATCGGAGTATCTGAAAGATATGCTTTGACCTATGTTGTCGGCATCATTACTTTATCCGTAGCAATGAACGTGTACTGGGACATTTGCAGCTATGCAAGGGAGATTTCCAGCCCCTATGACAATGCCCCTGCGGCTGCGGAATGGATAAAGCAAAATCATATTGACGGGAAAAAGCTTTTGATAGTATGGTCTGACACAGACACAAATATTTACCCTGATGCTCCTGTAACACTCAATGCATATTTTGACAAGAACCTCTATTATAACATGGAGGGGGATGTTGCGTATGTCACTCACATAAAAGCAGATGAAGCAGAAGCAGAGGCAGACCGCGAATATGCTCGCAGCTTTGGTGCCCCTGATTTTATCGTATGCCCTTATCCGCTGTCAACAAATGTAATGAAAGATGATATCGGCTTTGAAGGTGAATATATAGCAGAGGCTTATTCAGGAGTGGCTTATCGTCCGTTCAAGGACAAAACAGATGAAAAGCATCTGTATTTTATCTGTACAAGAGAGACTTATAAGGAGCTTTACGGTAAGGATTATGAGATACCATCATATAAAAAAGGCTGAGTTTATCAGCCGCCCCAACAGATTTATCGCAAAAGTGCTCATAGATGGCAAAGAGGAGGCTGTTCATGTCAAGAACACGGGGCGGTGCAGGGAGCTGCTCACCGATGGCTGCACGGTTTACCTGGAGGAGTCGGATAATCCGAACAGAAAAACAAGATATGACCTGATCGCTGCCGAGAAGGTACGCAGCGGAGCTCCGCCTCTGCTTGTAAATATGGATTCTCAGATACCCAATGCAGCTGCTGAGGAGTGGCTGAAAAAGGGCAGGCTGTTTTCGGAGCAGGCTGTTATCAGGCGGGAATATACATACGGAGCTTCGCGTTTCGATTTCCGTATCGAAGACAGGGGAAAGGTCTCATTTCTTGAGGTCAAAGGAGTTACTCTTGAAAATGATGGTATAGTTTCCTTTCCCGATGCCCCCACTGAAAGAGGAGTAAAGCACATTCACGAGCTTATCCGAGCAAAGTCCGAGGGATTTGGAGCATATATCCTCTTTGTGATACAGATGAAGGAGGTCACCGAGTTCAGACCAAATGACGCCACACATAAGGAATTCGGTGACGCTCTCAGAGAAGCGGAAAAGGCGGGAGTAAGGCTGCTGGCATATGACTGCATAGTTACTCCCGACAGCATGACTATCGACAGACCTGTCAGCATAAGAACGGAGTATTGCTTATGAACTGGAAGAAATTATTATGTGAAAAAAGAAGAAGGAGCGTTACTACCTCGGCAGTAAGCTCCGATACAAGGAATGAGTTTCAGAAGGACTATCATCGCATTATCGGAAGCGCCTCTTTCAGGCGGCTTCAGGATAAAACGCAGGTCTTTCCCCTTGACAGGGGAGATTTTGTCCGCACCCGTCTTACACACTCCCTGGAGGTTTCCTCCTTCGGAAAGTCACTGGGACAGATGATATTCCGCTATTTGCTGGAGCATGGCAAGGATAAGGACCTGACTGAGGCTGATGTGAGCAGGATATGCAGCGTGCTTGAATGTGCAGGACTTATCCATGACATCGGCAACCCCCCCATTCGGACATTTCGGCGAGGACTACGTCCGTGACTGGTTCAAGAGAAATCTCCCTGAAATGGAGCTTGGCGGCAAAAAGCTTGACAGCATTCTCACTCCTCAGATGGCAGGGGACTTCTGCCACTTTGAAGGCAACGCACAGGCTCTCCGGCTGCTGACAAGGCTCCACTTCCTTGTGGACGAGAACGGCATGAACCTTACCTACACCCTTCTTAACACCATTATCAAGTATCCTGTGCCCTCAACCGGTATCAACAAAAAGAGCGGCAACATCAAGGACAAGAAAATGGGCTATTACTATGCTGATAAGGATATTTATGAGGACATCGTAAACAGCACGGGAGCTGTGGACTGCCGTCATCCTCTGGCGTTTATACTTGAAGCTGCTGACGATATAGCCTACAAAACTGCCGACATAGAGGACGCAGTCAAGAAGGGCTTTATAACCTACTCTCAGCTTGTCACCGACCTTAAAGAGCGATATATGTATAAATGCGCTGATGAAGGCGAGAAAGAGGAATACACCAGAGCTGTAGCAAAGCTCGAGGACTACTATGCACAGGCACTGGAAAAGGGCATATCCTCTCCCGAGCAGAATGCAGTCCAGCGCTGGATAATCTATGTGCAGGGTGTACTTCTTAGATGTGCCTCATACGGCTTTACCAGCAACTATGACGCCATTATGGCAGGAACATTCCCTAAGGAGCTCCTTGCTGTATCCCATGGGAATGCAATAGCTTATGCTCTGGGAGATATGGCTTACCGCTATGTTTTCAGTTCAAAGGAGATATACAAGCTGGAGATAGCCGCGGGAGAAATATATGAATTTCTGCTTACCAAGCTTACCCGTGCGGCAGTGCTCTATGATACGGAATACGGGAGCTCTGCCATTGAGCAGAGGATAATGCGTCTGGTATCAGAGAACTACATCCGCGCCTATAAAGTCAGTGCGGAGGGAAAGTCCGAGGCAGAGCGGCTTTATCTCAGGCTTATGCTTGTGACAGACTATATCTGCGGTATGACCGACGGTTATGCCCGAAAACTATACAGGGAGCTGAGCGGAATTGAGTGAAAAGGCAAAAAAGCCGCTAAAAAAGCGGATATTCGACATTATACAAATAGGCAACAAGGATGACTTTATCAGCCGCTTTTTTGACTGGTTCATAGTAATAGTCATAAGCCTCAATATACTCACTGTCTTTCTTGAGACCTTCGACGAGCTTGCCGGCCTTCAGACCTTGTTCAATGTGATCGAAATAGTGACGATCTCCATATTCTGTATCGAGTACATACTGCGTATATGGACAGCGGACTATCTTTACCCCGATGAAAAGGGACTGACAGCACGCTGGAAGTTTCTGTGCTCATTTGACGGAATAGTGGACCTTCTGACCATACTCCCATTCTTCTTCCTGGACGGCTTTATCGTGTTCAGAATGCTGAGAGTTGTCAGGATATTCCATCTTTTCAGAGTAAACGCCCACTATGACTCCTTCCATGTTATCACTACCGTTCTCAGTGAGAAAAAGAACCAGATAATTTCATCAGTGTTCATAATCATAGTCCTAATGCTGGCGTCCTCTCTGGGAATGTACAGTGTTGAGCATGATGCACAGCCCGATGCGTTCAGAAACGCTTTCTCGGGTATCTGGTGGAGCGTTTCTACTCTTCTTACTGTTGGCTACGGCGATATTTACCCCATAACCGTTATCGGAAAGCTGATGGCAATATGTATAGCCTTCCTGGGGGTTGGCGTAGTTGCAATCCCCACCGGTATCATCAGTGCAGGATTTGTTGAGCAGTATACCAAAAACCAGCATTCCGACGTAAGATTCAGTGATATAAATGAGGTCGGTGAGATACTCATTGACAAAAAAAGCGAATTCAAGGGTATGAGAGTACAGGATGCAGCCGAAAAGTACAATATGCGTATACTTGTAATTCTCAGGGGAGAGCTTACGGTAATTCCCGTTGATGACCTGAAAATGAAGCAGAATGACATACTTATCGTTAAGAGCGAAAAGTTACTTAAGGAATAAAAAGTTACATAAATATAAAAAGAGCAGCATTATTTGTGCGGTTTGAACAAATAATGCTGCCGCTTATTGACAAGACTGGATAGAAATGATATAATATATATGCGAGAATAATTGGGTTGATTATTTGAGCGTGTACCAAGGTGCGGTATCTGCACAATAACCGTTCTGAGGTAATTCTTTTGTAATGGACAAGTCAGAAAAGCTGTATTCTTAGGCTGAATACAGCTTTTGTCCTTTTCAGAAGCCAAAATCCTCATAATCTTCACGGATAAAGCGGTGATATGACGCGTGAATGCTTCCGTCTATTTCTTCTTCCTCGGAGATGCAGTAATAATACTCATCGGGGATAAAATCGGGAAAATATGCAAGATAGCGGAATTCCGCGTTATTTATCTCCTTTATGACAACATTTGCCGAAGCACTGCGGAACAGCTCCAAAAGGGGCTCAGTACTGCAATGTCCTGCCACAGCTGAGACAAGGCTCTTCATAAAGCTGCGGTCAGCGCTGCTGTTGTGAACGTATTCAGTGCCCTCAGCCGGGATAGTGATACAGAAGCCGTTCTTTATGGGGCGGAATGTGAGCCTGCCAAGCCTGTTTTCCACTTCATCTGCAAATGCGAGGAGCACTTCCTCGGAAACATCTTTCCCCAGCAGGTGCTTCAGAGATGTTTCCATATAGTTAAGGCTCATGGGACGCTTATCGTAGCCCAGCTTCAGCTGAGCTTCATATATGTTGTCACAGAGATTTTTTTCAAGTCGTTTGAAATTCATAATTATTACCTCCGTAACAATTATAACATGAAATGGATTTAATATCAACATAAAAAGGTCTGTATAAAGCAGACCTTTTTCTTATGCACTTTCAAACTGTGAGTTATAGAGCTGAGCGTAGAAGCCGTTCTTGGCAAGAAGCTCCTGATGGTCACCCTGCTCGACGATATCACCGTCCTTCATTACAAGAATGAGGTCGGCATTTCTTATAGTTGAAAGACGGTGAGCGATAACGAAGCTGGTTCTGCCGCTCATAAGTCTGTCCATAGCGTCCTGAATGAGAACCTCAGTTCTGGTATCGACTGATGATGTAGCCTCGTCCAGTATCATTACCTTTGAATCAGAGAGGATAGCTCTTGCAATGGTGAGAAGCTGCTTCTGTCCCTGTGAGACGTTGCTTGCGTCCTCGTTGAGCACCATATCATAGCCGTTGGGCAGTGACTTTATAAAGTGGTGGGCGTGAGCCGCCTTTGCAGCTGCAATTACCTCCTCATCTGTGGCGTCAAGGCGTCCGTAGCGTATATTCTCCATGATAGTGCCGTTGAAGAGCCATGTGTCCTGGAGCACCATGCCGAAGCTCTCGCGAAGCTTTTTTCTCGGTATCCTGCGTATATCTGTACCGTCAAGGGTGATAGTGCCGCTGTTTACATCATAGAACCTCATGAGCAGCTTTACCATGGTGGTCTTTCCTGCGCCGGTAGGACCTACTATTGCGATCTTCTGACCTGCCTTCACATCAGCGCTGAAGTCACCGATGATGATCTTTTCGGGATCGTAGCCGAAGGAAACGTGGTCAAATCTGACAGCTCCTGTAACATTCTCGGGGATAACAGGATCCTCGGGGGACTGCTCTTCCTCGGTCTCATCGAGGAACTCAAATACCCTCTCCGCAGCCGCAGCCATGGACTGTACCTGATTGATGACCTGAGCTATCTGCTGGATAGGCTGTGTGAACTGCTTTACATACTGAATGAAAGCCTGTATATCACCGATACCGATAACGCCCTTTATAGCCAGTAATCCGCCTGAAATAGCAACATCTGCGTAGCCCATATTGCCGACGAACTGCATAACAGGCATCATTATACCCGAAAGGAACTGTGACTTCCATGCGGACTTGTACAACACGTTGTTGACTGAGCAGAACTCGTTGATAGTTTCTTTTTCTTTGTTGTAAGCCTGAACGACTGTATGGCCGCTGTAGGTCTCCTCAACGATACCGTTGATGTGACCAAGGTATTCCTGCTGTGTGCGGAAGTGCTTCTGTGACTTCTTTATTATAAATGATAGCAGGAATGCCGAAACGGGAAGAATGACCAGAGAGATCAGCGTCATGAGGGGAGAAATGGACAGCATCATCACCAGTGTACCGATAAGTGTGGCAACAGATGTGATGATCTGAGTAATGCTCTGGTTCAGAGTCATGCCAAGGGTGTCTACATCGTTGGTGATACGGGAGAGGACTTCACCGTAGGTCCTGCTCTCGAAATAGCCCATGGGCATACGTCCGATCTTCTCGGAGATGTCCTTCCTCATGCGGTAGGATATCTTCTGTGATATGCCTGTCATTATCCAGCCCTGTACAAAGCTGACAACCGAGCTGAAGATATAGAGACCCAGAGTGAACAGGAGTATCTTGCCGATATAACCGAAGTCGATACTGCCCGTGCCTGCTATCTTGCTCATAAGACCGTCAAAGAGGGCATTAGTCGCCTTTGCCATTATCTTTGGTCCTGCCACAGAGAATACAGTAGCTACGGCAGCAAGTATCATGACTATGAGAATGGCTATCTTGTATGCACCAAGGTAAGAAATGAGCTTTTTCAGAGTGCCCTTGAAGTTCTTGGGCTTCTCGCCGGGGGCAAATCTTCCGCCGCCCATAGGTCTGCCGCGGCGCTGGGTATTCATGCTGCCGTTATTTTCACTCATTATCTTCACCTCCAATGCTCTTTTTGATCTCTTCCTCTGAGAGCTGTGAGCTGGCAATCTGCTTGTATGTCTCGCAGCTGCGCATAAGCTCCTTATGAGTGCCCTTGCCGACTATCCTGCCTTCATCGAGAACAAGTATCTGATCGGCATTCATGATAGTACTGATACGCTGTGCAACGATGATGACAGCTGAGTTTTTAACATAGGCTTCCAGAGCCTTTCTGAGAGCCGCATCTGTCTTCATATCGAGAGCGGAGAAGCTGTCATCGAAGATGTATATCTCAGGCTTCTTTACAATGGCTCTTGCAATGGCAAGGCGCTGCTTCTGACCGCCCGAGACATTGCTTCCGCCCTGTGAGATAGCTCTCTCAAAGCCCTTTTCATCAGAGCCGATGAACTCCATAGCCTGAGCTATCTCCGCAGCCTTTTCAAGCTCCTCATCGGTTGCTTCAGAACGTCCGAATTTAAGGTTTGAAGCGATAGTTCCCGAGAATAGCACGCCCTTCTGAGGAACAAGACCTATCCTGCTGCGAAGATCTGACTTGGAAAGCTTTCTGACGTCAACGCCGTCTACAGTGATGCTGCCCTCAGTAACATCGTAAAATCTGGGGATAAGGTTTATGAGAGTGGATTTTCCGCAGCCCGTGCTTCCGATTATGGCAGTGGTCTTGCCCGACTCAGCGGTGAAGCATATATTCTCAAGTGCATTGTCATCTGCATTTGGGTATTTGAAGGATACGTTATTGAATACAACTGTGCCCGACGAATTGCTGATGCTTTCAGTTTTTTCAGGATCGTTGACTGTTGAATCCGTTTTCAGCACCTCATCTATTCGGTCGGCAGCAACTCCCGCACGGGGAAGCATTACCGACATGACAGTAAGCATGAGGAATGACATTACTATCTGAATAGCGTAGCTTATGAATGCGGTCATAGCGCCAACCTGGAGGTCGCCTGCATCAATGCGGTGAGCAGATACCCATACGATAGTGAGTGTAACTCCGTACATTACCAGCATCATACACGGCATCATGAAGGTCATGACTCTGTTTGTGAAGAGCTGTGTGCGCATGAGGGAGGTATTAGCCTTGTCAAAACGCTGTTCCTCCTCTTTTTCGCGTCCGAAAGCGCGGATAACGCTGAGACCTGTCAGTATCTCGCGGGAGATAAGGTTCAGACCGTCCACAAGCTTCTGCATAGCCTTGAACTTGGGCATTGCCACCAGCATGAGGATTAGGACCAGCATGAGGATAATGGCAACAGCTGCAATGATTATCCAGCTCATGTGGGCGCCTGTGTTCACTACCTTGATAACGCTGCCGATTCCAAGGATAGGAGCATACATGAGAACTCTCAGCAGGAGAGCCGTCACCAGCTGTATCTGCTGAACGTCGTTGGTGCTTCTGGTGATAAGAGAAGCGGTGGAGAATTTATCTATCTCAGTATTTGAGTAGCCGATGACCTTTTTGAATATCTTTTCACGGAGGTCTCTGCCTATACCTGCACCGGTACGGGCAGCAAAGAAGCCTGCACATATGGAAGCAGCCAGCATGAGTATGGACATACAGAGCATTTTGAATCCCTGCTTCCAGAGATAGCTCTTCTGTATGGCGTCTACATCAACGCCTGCCGCTTTATCGGCATCGATCGCAAAGGCAATGCCCATGGAGTGCATGGTAGTTTTACCGACCTTTGAGACCGTCTCCTCCATCTGTCCGCGGATAGTGCTGAGCTGTTCTGTGCTCATCTGACCGCTCTGAATAAGTCCCATCATTACAGGGCGCATATCCACATAGGTGGTCATAACGCCTTTTTCGTTCTTGGCTTCGTGAGTTTTAAGCTCCATGCCCATGAACTGACCTATCTCTTCGAGACTGAGGCTGTCGATGTCAAAGCCTTCGGGAGTCTGCTCCGGAGAAGCCTGCATGGACTGCTTTATGGTCTCGCGGAACCTATCCTCGCTCATATTTCCTGTCTGATGAGAAAGAGTCAGAGGAATAAGGAATTTGTCGCTGAGCTCCTCAAGACTGTCCTCATCGGCAGTTCTCTTAAGTATACCGTTGTCCTGAGCGGAATAATATCCTGTCCATTCGTTTTTCTCATCATCTGTCATAAACAGGGTCGAGTACATCATGTCCTCCTGAGTCATCTTCTCGGGGAGGGCATATTCCACACCCTGGTTCTGTATTCCCGTGTCTATCATATCCGAGGTGTACTGAGGCAGTGACAGGTCGCAGTATGCCTGGACTCCCAGCAGAAGAAGAATGATAAGCACGATGAATTTGTACGGTGCCAGATTAAGAATTATCCTTTTCATCGTATCCTCCTTTATAGTATATCAGCGTATATTATACATTAATAGTATCAAAAAGTCAAGTGAAAGTATAGTGAAAAAAAGCCCCCGCAGTTGGCGGGGGATAGGTTTTATACAAGTATTTCCTTAAGCTTATCGTAATTGACTCTGATACCGTCATCGGGGTCGAGGACTATCTTCTGTTCTGCAAGAGAGTGAAGCCTTGAAATAAATCCCTCCATCTCCAGTATCTGAGCTTGTAAACGGCTTATATCTTTTCGGTGGACGGACTTTTCAGCGCCCGTGGAGGATCTATGCAGCCCGGCAGCAGTATCAAGCTGAGCTTTCAGCTCCTCATAGTATGGAACAGCGTAATCTCTTTCCAGCACCCCTGTCAGCTCAGGGGTGTATCTGTGGAAGTACATAATTGCGGTAAAGCCGCTTTTTTTGCCAGAGGTGAACTGCCAGTATATGGGGCGTTTCTTGTAGACCTTGAAGTGGTCGGCAAAGAAGTCCTTTCTCAGGTAGTCATAAATCACTGTGACAGGGTCGCCGCTTCCGCCGAGAGCATCGGCTATAAAGCGGAGGTTTTCCACGAGAGTCTCACTGCCGTAGACCTTATCCACGAAGTTGGTGACGGCTTTTGTGAGACCGCTGTCGGGAGAGTTTACCGTCATAATGTTATCTTTGCAGGGAATGATCGTTGAGTATACAGAGCTGTCCAACTGACCGCCTGCATAGCACAGACCGTCACGGTCAAGGGAATAGCGGCCGAAAATGCAGCCGACAGCATAGCTTATAAGGCTGCGTATCTCCCTTTGCAGGTCAGCAAGGCGAACGGTGATATCGCTGTCCGCTACGTCGGGAGTGATCTCGCTGCCCATATCGTACAGGTCGATATAATAGCGATTGAGCCGTTCCTCGTTGGCTTTCAGCCTTTGGAAGCGCTGTCTGCACAGCTCCTCCCATTCTTTATATTTATCGGAAATAAGTCTTGACATAAAAAACTCCTGAATGATTTATATAAATATTATATCATAAATACGTGTAAATATCAAGGAGTCAGGAAGCAGATTGACAAGGAAGGGTTCGGGGAGTATAATATTATAGTTGAAAAATAGTTGATATTTACATTGTATAATATAGCGGAAGGGAAGTGACCGTATGTACAGTATACTTGTAGCAGATGATGAAAAGGACGTGGTGAGCCTTCTCAAGGATTACCTTGAGCTCAAGGGCTACTGCGTATATACAGCAAATAACGGAAAACAGGCTATAGAACAGGCTTCAAAGTCTCCTGACCTGATACTGCTTGATGTGAATATGCCCGAGGCAGACGGCTTTGAGGTCTGCAGGCGGATAAGGAATCATGTGAGCTGTCCCATACTCTTTCTCACTGCAAGGATAGAGGACGAGGACAAGATCCAGGGGTTTGCGGCAGGGGGAGATGACTACATAATCAAGCCCTTTTCACTGGAGGAGATAGGTGCAAGGATCGCTGCTCATATCAGGCGCGACCACAGAGTTAATACAGCCAATAACGTGCGTTTTTTCGGAGATGTGGTAGTGGACTACAGTAATAAGACCGTTTCTGTTGGCAATGAAGCTCTTGACCTTGCCAACAAGGAGTATCGCATAATCGAGCTTCTCTCCCTTAATACAGGTCAGGTTTTCGACAAGGAACGTATCTACGAAAAAATATGGGGCTACGATGCAGAGGGAGACAGCTCCGTCATTGCTGAGCATATACGCCGTATCAGGGCAAAGCTGGGACGTTATGACGAGGACAAGCATCTTGCAACCGTCTGGGGAATGGGCTACAAATGGATAAAATGAAGAAGAGAAGGATCTACATCTCGCTGATCAAATATCTTATACCCTGTTTTATAATATGCGCAGCAGGAATATGTCTCATAATGTGGCTGTCGGATTATTTTCAGCGGTGGTATCTTAACAGAGCAGGAAATATCGTAATTCCCACCTATGTATACACGGACGATCTGGAGATCTCGGGTAGAATACCCGAGTGGCTATGGAAATACAAGGCTATACGTTATGCAAAGACTATGCTGATACCGCTCTGGGCGTTGGTATGTCTCTGGTTCACCTTCAGGATTTTTTATCGCAGGGAGCTCAAGGAGCCTGTGGACGTTCTTTCAAAGGCTTCCGAGCGAATACTTGGAGATGACCTTGATTTTACCGTGGAGAGCCGCTCCGATAACGAACTGGGAGCGCTCTGTGCCTCATTTGAGACTCTGAGAAAGAACCTCTATGACAGCAACTATCAGCTCTGGAAGTCACTTGAGGAGAGAAAGCGTCTGAACTCTGCATTCTCTCATGACCTGAGAACTCCCATAACCGTGCTGAAGGGATATACAGAGCTTGCGGAACAGCTTGACGGGGAACTTACTCCTGAAAAGCAGGCGGATATTCTGAGGAAAATGTCAGGACAGATAGACAGGCTTGAGCGCTATACAGATAAGATGAGCAGTATTCACAAGCTTGAGGATATTATCCCCGAGGAAACTTGCTTCACTTTCGGGCAGCTGAGCAGAGAGGTCGATGAAACGGGAAGTCTTGTCTGTACAGACAAGGTATATTCACAGAAGGCAGAGGGTGATACGGAGCAGGAGCTCTTTACCGATAAAGAGCTTCTTATGCAGGTCTGTGAGAACCTTCTTTCAAACGCCGTACGGTATGCTGCAAGCTCAGTGAGCACACACCTATATACCGAAGGGGACAAGC
Organism: Bacillota bacterium; assembly: GCA_029572815.1. GTDB lineage: Bacteria > Bacillota > Clostridia > Oscillospirales > Ruminococcaceae > Ruminococcus. The sequence goes on from JAKPUQ010000143.1 coordinate 22,367, forward strand.
TTTACATCACAGTCTCCGATGACGGCGAGGGCTTTTCCGAGGAGGCTCTCCGCAAAGCGTGGCAGCCATTCTATCGCGGCGGTGACGAAAACGAAAAGGAGCACTTCGGACTCGGACTCTATATCTGTCGTCTTCTTTGCAAAAAATGCGGCGGAGATATTGTACTTTCCAACAATGAAACGGGCGGCGGGGAGGTAACTGCTTCATTTGATATAAAAAAATCAGAAAGTAGATAAAAAGTTGAAATTCATAGATTATTATAATGACATGGTAAGAGAATATCTGCCATGTCATTATTTTTGGAGGCGATAAAATGGAGAAAAAGATCGAGATCAAAAATGTCAGCAAGTTCTACGGAAGAAAACAGGCTCTCTTCGATATAGACCTGACCATAGAGCAGGGAATGTTCGGACTTCTCGGCAGAAACGGTGCGGGAAAGACTACACTTATGAAGACACTTGCAGCACTTCACAAGAAAAAGAGCGGTGAGATCACCGTCTGCGGAGTTCCTATAGAAAAGGCAAGAGAGATACGTGCCATGACAGGCTATCTGCCCCAGGACTTTTCAATGTATCCGTCTATGAAGACAGATGAGGCTCTGGACTATCTTGGTGCACTTTCCGGCATACCTAAGGCGGATAGAAAGAAAAAAGTGACGTCTCTCCTCAGAAAGGTAAACCTCATAGAGCACAGGCATAAGAAGGTGAAGGAGCTCTCAGGAGGTATGAAGCGCAGACTTGGTATCGCGCAGGCGCTTATACATGATCCCACGGTGCTCATAGTTGACGAGCCTACCGCTGGACTTGACCCTGAGGAGCGTATACGTTTCCGAAATCTACTCTGCGAGGTAGCTGAGGAGAGGATAGTTATACTGTCAACACATATCGTAGGCGACATCGAAGCTACCTGCGAGAATATAGCTATCATGGACGAGGGGAGGATACTCTGGAAGGGAACAGTAGAACAGCTTATCGACAATGCAAGGGGACATATCTTTACCTCAAACGTGGAGAAGCGTTTTATACCGCAGATCAAGAAGGAATATATCGTTACGGGTATGCTTTCGCAGAATGACTATACCACTGTCAGGATAGTTTCCGACAGTGAGCCCGATCTTCCCAATACAGTTCTCACCGAGCCAGACATTGAAGGCGCTTATATGTACTGCCTTCACAGCAGCGGCTGTGACGTAAAGGGAGGTGAGGAGTAATGCTGTTCAGCAAGGAATGCAGAAGAATACTGACTTCACTTACATTTATAATCTACTGTTTTGTTGTAGGATTGTTCTTTGTATCTCAGTACTTTGAAGAATGCAACGGTGTTCCCTATGTCCCTGATGAAAAGATATCTGAGGACCATGATGTAATAATGCATGGAGCAGTCGATGATCTTGCTACCGAATTTTTTGCAAACAATTATGTCTGTTATCCTTACGGCTTTTATAAATCTGTACGCCTTAAAGAGGATGACAGTAAAAAGGTTGAGGAATGCCTGCTTGAGGTCACGGGACTGACTCATGATGAGCTCATGGATATCAGAGACAGCGGAGAGAAATATTACATCGAACGCGGCGTACAGGAAACGATGTATTATGAAATTGGAGAGATGCCTGTTTCCGATACTATAACATATGAGCGTTTCTGCGAACTTATGGGGAAGGTAGATGATATACTCGGCGGCGGTTCAAACTACAAAGTAGACGATATTGTTTTCAGATACTCCTATGTTCCCATGACAGATGAGGAAATAGAAGGTGTAATATCCGATCTCTATGATAAGGACGGAGTTGCAGGCGGATACGCAAGACTGTTTTCTGATTACATGGGCATAGTTCTTGGCATAATGCCTGTGTTCGTTACAGCTGCACTTGTCTCAGCAGACAGACGAAAGAGGGTCAGTGACCTCATTTACACAAGAAAAATATCCTCCTTTAAGCTTGTATTTTCAAGATATACGGCACTTGTCGTAATGATGTTCATTCCTGTTATATTTTGCATGATAGCTGCGTCGATACAGCTGATCAAAAACTTTGACTTCAGCGATCTTGCGCTTTACAGGATGTTTACACTGCCCACATTCTGGCTTCTGCCGCAGATAATGATAGTAACTGCCGTTGCCATGATAGTTACAGAGGTATTCTCCTCGGGGATAGCCATATTGCTTCAATTTGCATGGTGGTTCCATTCAAATATGTCAAATGGTGAACGGCTTTCAGGAAGCATAGGCAAATTTGATCTTATATGCCGTCATAACACTATCTATGGAAGAGATGAATTCCTGCTTAGCAGAAATGATTTCATCTTCAACAGGGTATTCTTCTTCATCGCAGCAATTGTCATCACAGCACTGACTGCATATATATTCGAGCTTAAGAGGGGAGGCAGGTTCAATGGCTTCAGGCTGTTTGGCAAAGATAGTATCTTCAGACACAAGGCATAATTTCCTGCTGCACTATCTTGCGGCTATTGGCGTACTGCTGCTCACTCCCGTGATCTTCGGAGTATCCCGGCTTGACGAGGTTCTGGCAGCACAGCCCCTTGAGATCTTTCTTCCGCTTATGGGAGCAATACTCCTTCCCGCGGTATTCATGCCCGAGCAGAACGAGAGTATCCGTGATGTAGTGCGCTCAAAGAAGACAGCTTATCTTGGTGTCTGTTTTCTTCGACTGATTATTTCAGTGTTTATTATCACATTGCTTACGGGAGCCTTCATGCTCTATATGAAAAATATGGATTGCAGGGTTTCACTGCGGCTTTTTGCAGGATCCTTTGCTACTGCACTTGCACTGGGCTCAGCGGGATTTTTTGCTTCAGCCTTAAGTGACAACGTTATAGTCGGCTACATGACATCAATAATTTATTACATTGCAAACTTCGGACTTAAAGACAAGCTGAAAGTATTTTACCTGTTTTCGATGTCCGCAGGCAAATTCGGGGACAAGCACTGGCTCTATATATTAGCAGCCGTTCTTGTTGCAGCAGGCTTTGCCTACAGAAAATTTGTCAAAGAAAGATAGACGATAAAAAATCGCCTGTGAGTAATCTCACAGGCGATTTGTTTTTTTATGTAGTTGTCAGAGCTTATTTGCCATTGGGAAATGAGTCGATCTTGCCCATGATATAGGACTGGAGAACAACAACATCGGCAATTTCAAATGTGCCGTTCTTATTGAGGTCCATCTTCTTCGGAGCAGGCTTCTTCTCGTCAGAGAACTGAGAGATAAGGGTCTTTCTTGCAGCTATAAGGTCCATTGAGTCGATGGTGTCATCACCGTTGAAGTCGCCGATGATCTCTTCTGCAATGACTTCTTTATCAAGGTTGACTTTATAGAACGCATCAACTGTGCCTGTTGTTTCGCGGACATCGACTGAAATTGTGAATTCTGTCAGGGGAGTGCTGAGCAGAGCTTCATCGCCGATTTTGATGAGGTGGTCGGTAATGTCGACGGTGCCTGTCAGCTTTCCGCCGCTCTGCTGATCCTTTCTTACTGCGGCATAATACACGTACTCTGTAGAGCCGCCGAAGTTGTTGATTCTGTAATTGACCTTGTAAAGATCATATTCGTGACCGCCTGATGTATAGGATTTCACATATTCAAACTTAGGATCCTTTGGAGTTGCATAATAATCAAAGGCACTGGGAGCATATATATTTTCATTGATATCGAAATCATTGCTGTTTTCGATAATAAAGAGCTCTCTTGCAGCGTAACCGTACATACCGCCTGTTCTGAGTGCAGCCTGATATTTTTTATCAAGAGTATGCTCGAACTTGTAATCAACAGTGATATGCTTATTGGAGTCAGCATTGTAAGCAACACCCTCATCCAGCTTCATAGACGAATCAAAGTATCCCTCATCACTTTCCACAATGGAAGCTGAGAAAGCTCCGTCCTTATAACCGTGCATATAACCTGTTTTAAAGCCTGAGTACATAAAGCCTGAGAATGAATGATCTCCGAAGGGAACGGTATCATTCTTTACGTTTACGTATTCATTATGGACGTATTCGCTGAATATGTCTTCGGGAGGTGTGACTGAATCATTGCCTATGGAGTAGCTTGCATTTATCTTTCCGGTGGAGTTCTTCGTGTCCATACCAAGTCTTACCTCAGTCAGAGGAGTACTGATAAGAGACTCATCGCCGATATTGATAAAATGATCGGTAATATCAACTGTACCGTTTATAATTCCGCCTTCAGCCTGATCCTTTCTTACTGCGGCGTATGCTTCCATCTCTGTAGAAGAACTGAAACTGTTGATGACGTAGTTTACCTTGTAAAGGTCGTAGTCATGACCGCCCGAAGTATAGGACTTGACGTACTCAAACTCAGGATCGCTGGGAACGCTGTAGAAGTCGAATGCCTGAGGGAATGAGACAATATCGTCAAGTTGGAAATTCTTGCTGTCTTCAATGACATAGAGTGTTCTTATCGTGTTTTCGACTGTTCCGGACACTATTAATGCAGTCTGATATTTATCATCCAGATCATGCACTACCTTATAATTCAAGGCAGTGTGCTTGTCTGACTGGGGATCGATAATGATAGCATCATCTAATTTAGTTAATGAATCGAAGAAGCCGTTGTCACCGCCTTTGCAGGTTGCTTCAAAGCTTCCGTCCTCATAGCCGTACATATAGCCATCTGTCTTACCTGAGAAGGTGTGACCATTGAGATCAACATCGTTATTTGTTGCGTCTACATACACACTACCGGGATTAATGGGAGAGAACTCGGTAATTGTATTACCTGTTATATCAAGGTAGTAGCCCTCATTCGGCGAGCTTGCATTAAGGCTTATGCGGGCGAGGTTTCCGAATTCCAGACCGTATGCCCTGGCAGCCTTCAGAGCAGCTGTAATAGGTACACTATGGCGATGGATCTCGCCGTCGCTGTAGTTTACGCCCGAATTATTCTTGTGGATGAATGTATAGCCCTTGAATTCTTCCTCCAATAGGGGAGCTGCATCATTATCATAGATGGAACTGTTATAAATATCATAGACCTCTCCGTTCAGATCAATGGTCCCTATGTAGGAGGTTCTTGAGGGAGAGCTGCCTTCAGTTTCCTCTACGAAATCAATCTTTACATAGGGATCAAGCAGCCATACTACTGCGGAAACAGGAACTTTATCATTATTTATTGAATAATAGTAATCATAAACATAATTGCCGTCCAGAACGGAGCTGTTTCCATCGTATTCCTTTCCGACGGATACAGTCGATGTCACACCCTCTGATATATCAGCCACAAGATTTCCTTTTGCTTGAGGACTTACATATGATTTGTTTTCATGAGTGGTGTACTCATACTGTCCGTCCTCAAGGGTTATAATAGGCATACTGCTTTCAGATGTATGGAAGGATACTCTGTAGCCGTCCAGTGTCTCGATGAAGTTTTTACGATATTCTACATTCAAACCATAATGTGGATTGTCAGAGATAATTTCCGGGACATTGAAGTATGAGCTTACAAGCTTTGAAGTGTGATAGAGATTTCCTACACCTTCCTTGCCTTCGGTAAGAATACCGTATCTGTCAAGCTTTGTGCTGATATCTGCGAGCTTGTTGAGCTGTCTCAGATGCTCAGATATGTCTGAGGAGATATTCACAGGAGGAGCGTCCTCAATTACAGGAGCTGTTATAGCTCCGTTCTGATTAACAGCATAGTAGCGTATGGCAGAAAAATCATAAGCTCTTTCGGCAGCTGGCTTATAGAGGAAATATTCATTGCCGTTCGATGTATAGGAGCCGATTTTTACATAGTCTGAGAAGTCAGTGTCAGATGTGAAGCGCTCGATGACATAGAGCTCATCACTTCCGCCGTTCAGCTCAAGAAGGGGACCAAATTTAAGGTCGCCGGTATTACTTATCTGACAATGGAAGTAAATATCGTATCTCAGATCAGCCATTCCTTCAACTGGGGCTGCAAAGTCAGTCAGCTGAGGAAGAAGATATTCTCTTGACTGATACATAGAAAATTTCTCGCAGTCATGCCAGTTTGCAGCATAGCTTGAAGTGTTGTTGTAGCTTTGGTCGCTGTACATTGCGTATCCGCCGTCATGGCAGAACCAGTTATGGAATCCGAAAAGGTCATACACAGCGTTATCGACTTTTCTGTTTACAGCCAGTCCTGTCCAGTCTATACCGAATTCATCGAGTATATCCTGGGGAAAATCAGGGATAAATATGGGCTCTTGCTCATATTCATCTGCTTCGGAAGCTACTGTCACGGTCACGACGCCTGATGCGGGAACATATGCGCATGAGAGAGCCATAACGAGTGCAGACAGTGTGGAAAGGAACTTCTTGAAGATCATGTTTACTCCTCCTTATGTTATTCATTATCCGATATGACAAAGATGTAAGTTTGTCAGAAATTGCGGTCAGAAAACGGTCTGCCGCAAAAAATATACTTATAATTTAATATAACACAATTGTACAATTTTTTCAACGCATTTATTGCTCTTTTTATATTCTGTTGAAGGCTTTATTTCGCCATTAAATAGCTCCCTGACGAAATCAGGGAGCCATATGGGAGACTATTCAGATTAAGAGAAATTGATCCTTTTAAAATAATGTACTGTTCAGTTTATTTTTGGTATCTTCTTATATGTGATTTACGAATGATTATCGCTGCTTATATGATATCCTTTTTATTCAGGATATCTCACATTTTATTGCTCGTTTTTTCTAAATAGGTTTTTGCAATCTATAATGGATTATTGACTTTATCGTTGTAATATGATACAATAAAAATGATATGAGCTTTTTATAAAAGGCTCCTTATATCTTCCGTACAGATATACAGTGATTATGAGGATGATACTATGGGAATGTTGGATATTTTTAAGGTTAGCAACGGTATCGCGAATAATATCAATTTTTCAAGTGATATTCTTGGCGCGGGAACCTATTCTGGACATGTCAACTCCTCACGAAAGCCCGATGGGAGAGGCGTTTTCATAAACAGTCTTGAGATCGAATGTGACGGCGAGTGGCAGAATGGCAGGCTTTGCGGCTTCGGAAGAAAGTACGCCAAGGGATATTATGACATGGTTCAGGGGAAGGACAGCGAAGAAGATGATGATGCCAGCAAGTCACTGGTGTATGCAGGTGATTTCAAGGATAACAGGTTTCACGGCAAGGGCAAGCAGTACAGACAGACAGGCAAGATAGAATATGACGGTGACTGGGTCGACGGCTGGCGCTGCGGAGAGGGTATCGAATACTATGAGAACGGAAGGATAAAATTCGAGGGCTCATGGGACCGCAGCAGATACAACGGCAAAGGCGTCTATACCTGCGAGAACGGCGATGTTATCGAAGGTGAATGGAATGATGGACTGCTTGAGGGGGAAGCTACAGTCAGGACACGCGATAACTGTGTATATGATCGCAGATATAAAGAAGGTAAAATAATAAGTGAGAAGCTTGTAAGCGGTACACCGAAGGTGTCTCCGGATGCCCAGAGAACGCTGAAGTTCGATAACGGTACTTATGTGGGTGAGGTGGACTTTAACGGCAGGATACACGGAAAAGGCGTTTTCACATACACAAACGGCAATAAATACGAAGGAGGCTTCAAAGAGGGAGCCAAACACGGTAAGGGCGTATTCACATGGGCTGACGGCAATGTCTATGACGGTGAATACGAGGACGATATGAGAAATGGTACAGGTGTCTATTCTTACATAAATGGAAACAAGTATGTCGGTGAGTGGAAGGACAACGTCAAAAACGGTCACGGCATTTTCTATTATAAGAACGGGGACAGGTATGACGGAGGCTATTCCGAAAGCCTTAGACAGGGCCGCGGTGTTTATTACTACAAGAACGGCAGTATTCTCGACTGCGAATGGAACAGGGATATGCGTCACGGCAAAGGCATATTCACCTATCCGGACGGCAGAAGATCTCTACAGATCTGGGAGAATGACAGGCTTGTAAAGGAAGAGCCCTTTGAAAAAAGTACATCTTCATTTGATAAAGCTGCAAGATAGCAAAAAATCGATGATAAAGTCCCCGAAGCGGAAATATACGCATCGGGGATTTTTTACAGGTTGAGATGCTGTTATACAGTTAATAAATATTATGCGTATTGACAAAAAATGTACATAATGATATAATAACATCGACCGGAGTGATATGAATGAAGGATAAAAAAACAAAACACGTTTTACAGTGGCATATCACCCACAAGTGCAATCTCAGGTGCAGTCATTGTTATCAGGACGAATACGGAGCCGGGCTTTCATTTGATGAGCTTGAAAAGCTTTTTTATCAGTATCTTCATTTTTGTGAAAAGAACGGCTTCCGTGGACATATAAACTTCACAGGAGGAGAACCATTGATCTCCGAGCATCTTTTTCCTCTTATGGAGCTATGCGATAAGCATAAGATCACATACGGCCTCCTTACTAACGGAACAATGATCGATAATGAAATGGCTGACAGACTTGGTACTTTGCACGGACTTTCCTTTGTGCAGGTAAGTATAGACGGTACAGAGCAGACCCATGACAGTGTCCGCGGGAGTGGAAATTTTCAAAAAGCTCTCAACGGACTCCGTCTGATAAAAGTGCACGGGATACAGACTATGGCGGCCTTTACCTGCCATAAGCGCAATTATACTGAGCTTAAAAAGGTTATCCGTATTGTTCGTAAAAATAGGATAGACCGTTTCTGGGCTGACAGACTCATACCCATGGGAAGCAGCTGTGAGGACGCCTTGTCTACGGAAGAATATCGCAGTATAATAAAGCTGCTCACCAGGGAGCACGGGCGGAAGCATTTTTTCTCGGATACTGATGTGCATCTGAATCGTTCATTGCAGTTCCTTGAAGGCGGAAACTGCTATTATCAGTGTGCAGCAGGGAAGACGCTGCTGACGCTGCTTGCTGACGGTACACTGCTGCCGTGCAGACGTCTGCCTATACCTATTGGCAGCTGTCTTGAGGAGAATATGACAGAGCTTTGCGAAAACAGCAGTCTCATTAAGGAATTATCCGAACAGAGGATACCGGAGAAGTGTCTGCCCTGTCCTCATGCCGAGCTGTGCAGGGGCGGTGCAAAATGCCTTACATACGCTTTAACAGGTGATTTCCGAGGCAAGGATGTAAATTGCTATTACAGGTATTAAACCATTCTCAATGATATAAGCGGAGGTAACATTATGATGACAAGAATAAATAAGCTTTCGTTAAGAATATTCATTACACTGATCGCTGTGTTCATGCTTGCTGCTGCGCTTTGTCCTATGGGGGCATTCGCGGACAATTCATATGAGGTCAGAGATGCAGAGTTCAACATCTCATTCACGGAAAACGGCGACGCCATTGTCAGTGAAAAATGGGACGTTGACTTCATAAGCGGTGATTTTACAAGATTTTACAAGGACATCTATAATCCTTTAAATCAGCATGAGTACATAGACAGCATAGAAGTTATGGAGGCGGCCATAAACGATCAGCCTGCGGAGCGTCAGTACAGTACAGACAGAGTGGACTATCATTACTACTTTGAGGAACAAAGTGACAGATTTACCATACACTGGTTCCGTCATTCCTCAAATGAGACAGTGAAATATGAGATAAAGTACAGTATAAAGAATGCGGTAAAGCTTGACAATAATGGCAGGGCTGTGTTTTCGTACAGACTTATAGGTCAGAATTTCCCTAAAATCGTTGGCAGTGTTAAAACCGTCATAGAACTTCCGGGGCAGGATGAAAAAACCACAGTGTCTCTCAGTGAAGGCAGTGTTGCTATGGACCGTAATACAGCTTATTCTGAGGCGTTAAACGTTTCGGGGATATATAAGGTAAATGCCGATATGCCAAGTGATTGTTTTGGTACACTTGTCAATGTCAGCAGTGTCGTGATACCTGCTGACGTAAGCAGATCTGCTGACAGAGGCTCATTACATTTTGATCTTGACGAACTTATATGTCCTTTGATTCCTATATTCATAGTAGTAAGTATAGTAATTACTGTATTACTGCTCGTACCGACAAGAGGCAAGTTAAAGAGACAACTCAAACAGGATCCCGACTGCTTCAACAATGCCGCTTCTCGGATTGAAGCTGCAAATATACCGTTTACATGGTATGCCCTCATGGGTAATTATACGACAAACACTTTAGGTGACAGGTTGTCGCAGATCTTTTATCTTGAATTATTCGACCTTGTCAGAAAGGGGGCAGTTGAGGTAAGGGAAGACAGTTTGGGGATCAATAAAAATATCAGACTCAACTCTGCAGACGGAGAATTTATCAATTTGCTTTATAAATCCGTTGACAGAACAAAGCTCTCTGATCCTGACATGATCCCCTTTGAAAGAATTTCAAAGGATCTTTCAGACGGAGCGAGCTATACAACATTTTCAATCAGGTTCACCGAATGGTATGGATTATATTCCAGAGGAATGAAGAACTCCCAGTGCTACAATGAACTGAAGCGTACAGGAGAACTACAGCAGCTCAAGAGAGACCTTGGGCTCTGGCTGAACTACGGTAAATATATGAATTTCAACATAAATCCCTGCGATTGTCTGGGCATTATACAGAGAACAGGTACGATCAATACATATCCCATTCTTGAAATGCTGGGATCAAAGAAGGATTCAGTGGACGCAGGAAAATATGCTCCTGCAATTTACAGTCTGTATGCAGGCATGAACGGCGCTTTCGATTATATAACGATAATAAACCGTACAAGCGGTTCGTCCTCATCAAGCGGGACAAGCTGCAGCAGCTGCAGTAGTTGCAGCAGTTGCAGCAGTTGCAGCAGCTGCGGAGGCGGAGGTGCTGATTGACCTCAGCTGCTTCAAGGTCAACGCGGCATAAGATGCGCTGTATGAATGATTGAATTATCCCTCCTCGCTAAGTGAAGCAATCTCTTCGCCCGGTGAGGAGGGATTTTTGCTGAATTATCAAAGGACAATGCTATTTATATTACAGCTGAGAAGTTTAGGAAACAATATGACGAACTATCGCTCAGTCATTCGGATATCCTGAAATAACCATATAAAGCTGAAATATTTAGAACAAATACGAGCCCGTGAAAAGGAGATTGAGGCGATAAAATTGCATTTATTTCCTCAGGAATAATAAATGTGTATAAGGAAAGCCTCCCTTCGGGAGGCTTTAGCTATCATTCTGTCGGTAGATCTATAAATGTTGGTTCATGCTTTGCTTCGCGGACGTATCTCAGCATATCATCACGGAGCAGGCGGACTGTCGATGTATTGATACCGGGATGTTCACAAATGAATTCATCCTCCATAAGTTCGTTATAATACTCTAAAAAAGGCTCCGTTGTCCAGTCTTATATTCCTATGTATGAATTTCCTTGGGGATAGTATTCTGCTTTATATTCCATTGAACGTTCAAATATGGAAAGAGACTTGTAATCTCGCATTCTGTCATAGGCTCTTCCCATATCTCACTACTGTTAGCTTTGCGAAAAAGCTCAAGTTTACGCTGCTCAGTGTGATAACTATGAATGAATGCTATTTCCTTTTCAGGTACGCCTTCAGCAAGCAAGAATTCTTTGTGCTTGTCATATACACTGAAATGCTCGCTTTTAGGCGTAGAATAATCGCAGAATACAAGCTGAGAGCAGGAAGAGTTCGCGTTATATATCTTCATTATCTCATTGATACAGCGTATGATTTTTGATGTTTTATCATATTTTTGTGACTCTCCGACCAGAGACAGATCAAGAGCAGCTTTTCGACCATCAGTGCTGACCTTCAGCATATTATCTTCTCTGGGGCTTACGTGCTTAGAGCGAATTCTGTCAGTTCTGGTGCAAAGCTTATTCATATAGCCGGTCATAGGTGTGTTCGCTTTTTCGTACATAGTCTTTGTTATATTATATCATAGAGAAACGAAAAATCAATAGTTTCAAATCAATTTTGGAGGTATTAACTATGAAAACATCTGTATTTGATTTTATATGGTCCAATGCACTGAGAGAACATCTCAGCACTCAAGTACTCGAACCAGCAATAGAGTGTCTATTGATTGTAAATAGCGAAAATTGTTCAATAGAGCAAAAACTTGAAGCTATGAAAGAGAGGTATGATACATATTCATCTGAGGATTTCAAAAAGGGCCGTTATTGGCTGTGTAATGCTAATGATTTCAAAACTGTGTTGAAAAAAAGTATTGATGAAAAAGAAGAATTACTTAAAAAAATGAATGAGGTAAATGCTGATTTCGTTTTTACTATCATAGATAAAGTTTCAAAAAGAAGCAATAAGTGCGCTTACAGATCATTGGCTTCTGCAATGGCGACGATAAGAACCGAAGATGAAAAAAAGAAAAATCATAGTTAGATCGGAACTTGACAATTCTGAATCTTATACTCAAATAATGCTACATCTAAATGAATATGCAATTCCATATGATGTACGAAACAATTATTCATTTGAAGATGATAATCAAGATCTTCAATTTGCCCATTTTTCTATTCCTCATTGTTTTAAAAAAGGAGACATAATAAAATGGAATTATGATAACTCATTTGCCGTTGTAACTGATATTCTTGAGCCAGTAAATGGAGTTTGTATTTGTTTCAGTGAAATGAAAATACAGTGTATTACTATTGAAACAAATGCTCCTAATTTTAACGAGACACTGTTTCGTCAAGAAGCATACCCGCTGCTTGATGTTGAATACTGTAGTCCTGATGAAATATCAAAATGTAACAAAGATTTACTTAAGCTCAGCGAATTTATGAAGAAAGGGTATGACACAGTGGACTGTTTGGAACTGTCTGGACATTTTAGGCTTCCCTTTGATAACATACAAGATTTCAATTCCTTTCAAGGTTTTTATTTTTAAATCATATAAGACTATGAAGTTCATCTTTAGTTGTCGTATAAAGGGAGAGATAAAATGAAAACATCCGTACTTGATTTTATTGACTCAGATACTTTGAGAGAACATCTCAAATATCAGACACTTGAACCTGCGATAGAATGCATACTGATAGTCCGTAGCCGCAGATGTTCAATAGAGAAGAAGTTAGAAGCGCTGAAAGAGAGATATGATACATATTCAACGGAAGATTTTAACAAGAGGACATACTACTGTCGAGAAAAAGACTTTAAATCAGCTTTAAAAGAGTACATTGATTCTACCGAAAAGGTTCTTGCTGATATGTATCGTCCTGATAATAATTTCATTTATAACGCTTATGCCACAGAAGATATTGGTTTCCATGGAACATTTGATACTTTTGAAGCAGCCATAGATGGAATAAAGAATGGTTATTCTGGAAATGAGTTTTGTATAGTAAAAGCGAGAATAAATGAATTTGAAAATGTTATTGATATAACAGCACTTATCAATGAAAATGGTGAGCCTTATGATTTGTGGAATCTATATAACGACAGAATAGGCTGGAGTTTATATGGTGCATATGCTTGGATACCGCATCGATACGCAACCGGTGATGTTGTTGTATTCACTTATGACAATACATTTGCTGTCGTCGTTGATGATAACAGAAGTCCTATAAAAACCACAGGTCTTGATATGAACGATATGACCGTAAGGTGTGTGGTATTTGAAAAGAACGCTTGTCATTCCAGTGGAGGTGTGTTTATCCATAGGGACTTTTCGTTGCTCCGTATTGAATCATGTAAAGAGTCAGAGATGGAAGAATGTCCTAAAGAACTGATCAGGTTAAGTCACCTGATAAAGGGTGGGATCAGTGCAGCTGAATTCTTGGAGGAGTATAGTAACGGTAACATTCATTGAAAGCTTTTTATTAATAAATATTTTTAAATAGAATCAGCTC
>JAKPUQ010000147.1 GCA_029572815.1 Bacillota bacterium
GAGATACAGGAAAAGCTGTCAGCGGCGAATGTCACTCCCGATATGCTTATCGAACCGCCGAAGCCTGTTGTTCCAAAGACCGAGCCGAAGCCGACACAGACAGTCACCGCACCGACAAAGCCGAAACAATCTGCCGAGCCTGAAACTATCACGGAAACGAGTGAAACCGCAAGGAGGAAAGCTGCTGCGGAACAGGTGGAGAAGTTCTTTGCAGCCCGACGAGCAAGACGGCAGGCACAGCTTGATATGCTTAACGCAACTGCTGCCAAGCCCACCGAGCCGAAACCTGAACTGCCTACCCCGACACCACAGCCCACACCTACGGAGAGTAAAGCACCTGAAAAGAAAAAAGATCCGTGGGCAGAGGTCAGGGGTATGCGTGACAGCGACAAGATCATTGCAGAGCTTGAAGCTGTCGGCATTATGTCGTTAAGTGAGTTTGGTGGATTTATGCACAATATCCATTCGCCCGAAGATCACACCGATGAAGTTGCCGAGCTGAAAGCACAGTACACAGCGATTGATAAGCTCCTTGCAATGATGAAACAGCGTTCCGACAATTCCGCTACATACAAGGAGTATCAGGAACGGTCAGCGTTTACGCAAAAGCATTTCCGCAAGAAAAACGCTGCTGCTATCGATGCTTATGAAGAAGCCGACAAGTACATCACCGAGCATATCAAGGCTTTTTATGTTGACGGCAAAGCACCCAAGCGGAGCGAGCTTGCAGCGCTGTCAAAGCAGTTGAAAGATAAGCGTAAAGCCATTATGCCCGAACACAAGGCATATCTTCTCAAACATGACACGGCATTTCGGTACACCCGACAGGTGCGCCAGTACCTTAACGAGCAGTACATGAAGCGTGAGCGTGAGAAAAGCCGTCAGCGTACACAGGCGAAACACAGAAATAAAAATACACTTGAATAAAGAAAGGACGATACTATGAGCAAAATAGGCTATATCCGTGTATCAACAGAAAGACAAGAAACCGCCCGTCAGCAGGAGATCATGTGCGACTATCAGGTTGACCGCATCTTCTCCGAGAAGCTGTCAGGAGCGAACACAAACCGCCCTCAGCTCAGGGCTATGCTTGATTATGTGCGTGAGGGCGATACCCTCTACATTGAGAGTGTTAGCCGTTTAGGACGCTCCACAAAGGACTTGCTGAACATCATCGACACGCTCACCGACAAAGGGGTAACGCTCGTCAGCCACAAGGAGAACATCGACACCGACACACCTACGGGCAAATTTATGCTCACCGTGTTCGCTGCCCTCTCTCAGTTGGAGCGTGAACAGCTCAAACAGCGACAGCGTGAGGGCATCGAGATCGCTAAGGCACAGGGCAAGTACACCGGGCGAAAGCCTATCCCTACCGACTGGACGAGGTTCGGGCAGCTCTATGGGGAATGGAGAGCGAAGCACATCACAGGGCGTGACTTTATGCGGAGAATGGATATGTCAGCAAATACTTTCTACCGCCGTGTGCGTGAGTATGAACTCCGTCACGAAATAACCGAGCCGACCTCAGCTTGACCGTCAGGCGAAGGGAAAAACACCACAGCACCGTCCGAGCCTGCGGAGCGGGAAACTAACCGCTGAAAAGAAAAAGCCCTCAGAAACGCTTACAGAGCGTTTCCGAGAGCTTGCGGTTATTTAGTTCCATTAGGGTTTGTGCCTGTTGTGGTATGCTCCACAATTCTGATTATGACTTGTGTGGAACGGAAAACAGGTGCGCCAATAGGCTATGGTTTATGAATTACTATCTCTATCCATACTATACACTATATTTTTTGAAATTCTCAGCCTGTTCCATTACTTTCTCAAATACTTCTTCGTCCCATTCAGGCGGATAGCCGTTTTGGTAAAGAAGCACCGTTAAATCCATATTAAGCAAACTCTTGATTTCGTTGCTTGTAGACCAATTGGCATATTGCAGTCTATCATCAACCAATTCTTTTATCTTCTTTGCGAGTACAAGGCATTTCTCATCTTCATACTTGAATCCATGATCGTCACGAACTTTGACAAGAATATCATAGAAAGCCTTCTCCTCATAGGTAATGCCGAGCTTCTCAAAAGAAGACTTATCCTCCTGCAAATCTTTTATGATTTGTATAAGCTGGTCAGAAAGGTCATTAACAAAATCAGCAACGACTTCACTTGTAAACACGAGCTTATCTCTGCTGTTGTAGGCATCGACTACCTGTTTTAACCGTTCATCAAAAGCAATAGCCTTGACTTTGTTAGTTCTGCCGTATGCTGTTATAGCTTTACGCAATAGCT
>JAKPUQ010000159.1 GCA_029572815.1 Bacillota bacterium
CTGTATGTTTGCAACCACACTCTATGCCGTTATTAATTCTCATGGAGAAATAATAACCTTGTTACAAAAATGTTGTTATAGGGTGACCCGAGGTCTCCAAAACCGCGTGCCGAGGGTTCAAGTCCTTCTGCCCCTGCCAGATCATTAAAGCCTGTATTTCGAGATAAACACCGAAATACAGGCTTTTCTCTTACCTGTAGAAAACAGTTTCAAATGCAATTTTGCAGTTCCGTGTGACGGATTTACAGTCGAAAATCACACAAAATCACACGAAAATCACACGACATTTACGGTGGTACAATGCTTGAATAATGCCAGCTCCGTACGGAGCTGGCATTTTTATATCTTGACAAATACCTATCAAAGCAGTATAATATATGTTGAATGATTGCTCAACTAATAAAACTCGGAGGTATCACTATGTCAGAATCAGAATTTGTATGTAACTGTAATGTTATACATGAAAACATTGTCAACGAGGTCAAGGAAAAAATGCAATCGGAAGATGATTATCAGCAGTTGTCTGACTTATTCAAACTATTTGGAGATCGTACAAGAGTACAGATATTACACGCACTTGAACAGAGCGAAATGTGTGTATGCGATATAGCCACACTGCTGGGACTGACAAAATCAGCCGTATCTCATCAGCTAAAGGCTCTGCGCCTTGCCGGACTTGTGAAGTTCAGACGTGAGGCACAGATCGTTTACTACTCCCTTGCTGACGATCATGTCAAGGAGATCATAGATAAAGGGTTTGAGCATCTTAGGGAGTTATAATTCAAAAGCACTGTTTATGGAGGTCGTAATGAAACGAGTATATACATTAAAAGGGCTTGACTGCCCGAATTGCTCTGCCAAGATAGAAAAAGAAGTCGGTGAGCTTGACGGCGTTCATTCTTCTTCTGTCAATCTTATGAAGCAAACGCTGACTGTCAGTATCTCTCCCAATATTGCTTCAACTATCGACGTTGCAAAAGCAACAAAAGCTATCGTTATGCAGAATATCGTTATCGCACTCGGAATAAAAAGTATTTTCCTGATACTCGGTGCAATGGGTATCGCAGGAATGTGGGAAGCCGTGTTCGGTGACGTGGGCGTTACCATAATAGCCGTACTGAACGCAATGAGGATATTGAAAAAGTGAAAACATTGAAACGAAGGCTTATTTTGCTTGCAGTTACAGCAGCTTTCATAGCATTTATGGGCGGAACGACACATTCTCCGCCCTCTGTTATAGACGCTGTAACAGGAGCAACACGCAAATCAAAGAAGAATACGTCCGAATATAACGGGAGCTATATCATCGGTATCAATACGGAAATCGCCGAAAAAAGTGAAATAATTGCAATATGTTCGGGAGAAGGAACGGCTATGTGTGCAAGCGGTCATATCCGCCTGTTTATCCCCGAAAGCGACAGCAAATCCAACAGCTATGCCAAAGAGATAAGCGAAAGGCTCGAAAAATCGGGGTTTGATACTGAAATAAGGCGATACAGCGACACTATGCTCCGTTCCCGTATCGTCAGCGAAAAATACGATATATTCATAGCCGCTGACGAGCTTATCGACAGCGGACTGCTCCACGATACGGACTATATCATTGGTCTATCAGGTAAATAAATATGAGGAAACTTAACACGGTCTTATCCGTTCTGATTATAATCATTTTCGGCATTCACGGCGTTATGGGCGGATTTATGCTTATCGGGACAGGAAAAAGTGCAGGAAAGGTGCTTGCTTGTATAGGAGTAGGCATACTTGCCGTTCACGCTGCAATAGGCGTTTATCTTACGGTGAAAAGCCTGAAAACAGCTATAAATACAGATAAAAAATATCTCAGGGAAAACAAGGCGTTCTGGGCAAGACGAGCCAGTGGACTTGCTATACTGATACTGCTTTTCTTTCATATCGGTATGTTCGGCGAAGTCAGGAACGGTCAGTATATCCTTTTCCTATTCACAACAACAAAGCTGATAACACAGCTCCTGTT
Organism: Bacillota bacterium; assembly: GCA_029572815.1. Classification (GTDB taxonomy): domain Bacteria; phylum Bacillota; class Clostridia; order Oscillospirales; family Ruminococcaceae; genus Ruminococcus. The sequence continues at coordinate 1,994 of JAKPUQ010000159.1, forward strand.
CATTGCGTCGGTTGCAGTGCATATCCTTATCAATATCCGTCCATTGCTCGTTTCGCTGGGAATAATCAGCTTCAAGAAGCGTAAAGGCGACATTTATCTGATATTGTCCGTACTTCTGCTGTTTATGTCGGAAGCAGTTATCTTCTATTACATCGGGTGGCAGTCATGAAGAAACGAAAGATAGTAATAATCGGTGCGGGAGCTGCGGGACTATCGGCTGCATTGCAGGCGGTAAACGAAGGCAGCGAGGTGGTTCTTGTATCGTCACAGCCATCTGAAAGAGCGCAATCTGTCATGGCTGAGGGCGGTATAAACGCCGCTATGGATACCAAAAACGAAAACGATTCTCCCGAAGAACACTATAATGATACCATAAACGCCGCCTGCGGTCTTGCCGATCCCAATGTGGTGTGGAATATGACGCATTCTGCTCCCGATATTATAAGGTGGCTTATGGACTTAGGCGTACAGTTCAACAGAAGCGGCTTTGACGAAGTTGATCTGCGTAATTTCGGCGGTCAGAAAAAGAAACGTACCGTATTCGCTCAGAGCGATACGGGAAAACAGCTAACGACCGCACTTATCAACGCAGTAAGGAAAGAAGAAGCGGCAGGCAATGTTAAAAGGCTTTCACATCATAGCTTTCAGACGCTTCTTTTGCAGGGAAATGTATGCCTCGGCTGTCTTATAAAAGACGATTACAGCAGTACAGTGACCGAGCTTCATTCCGATACTGTTATTATAGCTTCGGGCGGTATGCACGGACTATTCGGAAACACAACAGGCTCGCTGTTCAACACGGGCGAAGTAACTGCGAAGCTGTTCCGCCTCGGTATTCCGATAGCAAACGGCGAGATGATACAGTATCACCCTACGACGATAGAGTGCGGCGGAAAGCGTATGCTAATAACCGAAGCCGTGAGAGCCGAGGGCGGTAAGCTGTTCTCCTTGAAGAACGGCAAGCCCTATTATTTCATGCAGGAAAGATACCCCGAACTCGGAGACCTTACCCCGAGAGGCATAACCGCAAGAGAGATATGGAAGGAACGTCAGAACTCAGAGGTGTTCCTTGATATGACCGATATTCCCGATAAAGTCATAGCCGAAAAGCTGTCGGGAATCGCCGCCGACTGTATGCTTTATCTTCATAAGGACATAAGAAAAGAGCCTGTGCCAGTATCGCCGGGGATACACTATTTTATGGGCGGTATCCACGTTGACGAGTGTCACAGGACTCGAATTAGCTGTCTTTATGCCGCAGGAGAATGCTGCTCGCAGTATCACGGAGCAAACCGTCTCGGCGGAAATTCTCTGCTTGGTGCAATATATGGTGGAAGGATCGCCGCAAAGTACGCTTGTTCAGATGAATGTAATATTCAAAAAGGACACCCCATAAAAGCGGATATTTCTGATGATAGTGTAACTTCTGATATACAGCGGCTGAATCAGATAATGCAGAATGCTCTCGGCGTGGTGAGAAATGAAGAAACCTTGCAGAAAGGACTTCGTGAGATCAAGGAAATGAGCGGCTCGCTTGCCTTGCTTGGACGTGCAATAATTGAAAGTGCCATTGCCCGCAGGGAAAGTCGGGGTGCTCATTACAGAGAGGACTATCCGCTTCGCAATGACAGAGACTATCTGAAAACAACCGTCGCAAGGTTTGACGGTGACAATATCCGTATTCTGTTTGAAAACGTGCCGAAAAGGAGATGAACGCTATGCAGTATACCATACATATTAAGCGTCAGGCAAGCAGCAGTTCAGAGCCGTATTGGCAGGATCTCAGCATTGAATGTGATGAAAGCACATCAGTCGCAGGAGTTCTCAGAAGGCTTAACAGCAGAGCTGATCTAACGGACATCAACGAACAGACTGTTGACAAGATTGCTTGGGAATGCGGCTGTATGGTGCGAAAATGCGGAGCGTGTGCAATGCGGATAAACGGGATACCTCGTCTTGCCTGTTCGACATTTCTCGGCTCTCTCAAAGGAAAAAAGCTCATACTTGAACCGCTAAGCAAGTTCCCGTTGGTAAAAGACCTTATCGTTGACAGGTCGGCTATCTTCAAAAAGCTGGAACAAGTCAGTATCTGGCTTGAGGATAATCCGTTTATGAGCGAGCAGACCAAAGTTCAGCGATACAAGTCCGCAAGCTGTATTATGTGCGGCTGTTGTCTTGAAGTTTGTCCGAATTTTACTGCGAATAACGATTTTTCTGGAGCAATTGCTGCTGTAAACGCTTACCGCATTTTAGATGAAGAACAGAATATCGCCCATAAGAACGAGCTTTCCGAAAAATACAAAAAGAATTATTATGAGCAATGCGGAAAATCTCTTGCCTGCCACGATATTTGTCCCATTGGTCTGCCTGTTGAGGAGCTCATCGTCAGATCGAATGCGGCGGCGGTTTGGAAAAGATAAGTTTAGCTACGAAAATTTATCTCCTTCAACAAATTTATATGATGCAGGAAATAAAACCGCAGATAAAAACCTCTTAAAGATAACGTAAAATAGCCATTTTTCATATATCATCTGTTATGTACAGGTGGCACGGCAGCCCAATCAGCGATGCCGTGTTTTCGTCGATATATCGCCGTTTCAGGCGATGAATAAAACGATTTTCCACAGATTTTCCACACTTGAATTGACCCGAACTTGTACATATTTTTCAACAGTATTTCCCTGTTTTAAGAGCCCGATATCATTATTTTATCATTTTATTGATTATCATAGCCTCCCTGTGGAGGCTTCTCTTTTTTAAACGCATAAACTTATCTCTTAACAGATAATAGTATTTAGGAATAATCTGTCTGATCCCTTGACATTCTCCTAAAGCTCCTATAATGTCGAAAGTTCAGATTACTTTTAAGACTTTTTCTTCTATACCGAAAAAATACCTTGACACTTGCAACTATTTATGGTATATTGATAAAAAGGAAGTGATACTATGATACTCAGACCTGATTATATTAACGCAATAGAGCCGTTTATAGACTCTCCAATTGTTAAGATACTCGCCGGAGTTCGTCGCTGCGGTAAATCCACTATACTTGAAATGGTAGCTGATGAGCTCATAAAGCACGGATCTTCAAAAGAAAACATCATTGAACGCAGATACAACGAAATCATGTATGAAGATTTTTCAGCAAAGGATATGTATTCTGACCTAAAAAATGATATATCCGGTAAAGGACGATGCTATCTGCTTCTTGATGAATTACAGGAAATAAAAGGTTGGGAGAAGGTCATTAACGACCTTCTTGAAAACAGCGATGTTGATATATATGTCACTGGTTCAAACAGCAAGCTGATGTCGAGTGAGATATCCACATACCTCACCGGAAGATATGTGACGATCCCTGTATATACTCTTTCGCTTCGTGAGTACCTGACTTTCAAGAATAAAGATGTGTCTCAGGCAAGAGACGTATTTGATGAATATGTTCAGTACGGCGGTTTTCCTATTGTTGGTATCAGCAGCTTCGATACTAAGTCTGCGTATCAGATCGTTGACGGTATATACGCATCAGTCATCACAAGAGATATCTCCAAGCGTCATAAGATACGCAATAAAGAGCTGTTCGACAGAGTTGTCCGTTATGTGATTGAAAATGTTGGTATGACCTTCTCGGCGAATACGATAGTAAAGTTCCTGAAAAGTGAGAACCGCAGTCTTTCTGTTGAGACTATCTACAACTATCTGAAGTGGCTGGGTGAAGCGTTTATCATCTATCCTTGTCAGCGTTACGACCTTCAGGGTAAGGCAGTGCTCAAAACTCAGGAAAAATACTATCTTTCTGATATTTCTATCAAGTACAGTCAGATGGGCTTCGATACAAAAATGCTTTCAGCTGTATTCGAGAATATAGTGTACCTCGAAATGAAGCGCAGGGGTTATGATGTCTACATTGGCAAGAACAATACCAAAGAGATCGACTTTGTTGCCGTTCGCAGAGATGAAAGGATATATGTTCAGGTCTGTGTTCAGCTTCCCGACGGATCCGACCGTGAGACTGCAAATCTTATGGATATAAAGGATCACTACCATAAATATGTGGTCTGCCGCGATACACTCGCTTTAGGGAACGATAACGGCATTGAGATAGTGCATATAGCAGATTTCCTTATGCGCGATAACTGGTAAAGGAGCATTAATATGAATATTGATAATACACTTTACAGCGGACGTCCGACAGATGAACGCTCTGACGTTGAAATGGCTATATACGATAAACTTGATGCTCTTGGTATAGAATACAAGCGAGCTGATCACGACCATGCAGATACTATAGAGGATTGTCTTGCTATCGAAAAAGTACTTGGTGCTAAGATATGCAAGAACCTGTTTCTCTGCAACCGCCAGAAGACCAGCTTCTATATGCTCCTTATGCCAGGTGATAAGCCATTCAAGACCAAGTTCCTGACATCGCAGCTGAACTGTGCTCGCCTTTCATTTGCGGAGGCTGATAAGATGCAGGAGTATCTGCATACTATCCCCGGCTCAGTATCAGCACTGGAGCTTATATTCGATACGGATAACAACATACAGCTCGTCATAGATAACGACCTTATGAGCGATGAATACATTTGCGGACATCCTGGCATCAATACATCGACAGTTCGCCTGCTCCGAGATGATATGCTTAAATATGTCCGCGCAGCCAAGCACGAGCCTACATTCATTGACCTTCCAACGGAGTGATATTATGCGTATATTTGCATTGGAGCTTGATAACGACATCAACGGTATAGAACGCAGAAAAGCATATATCGAGGGGCTTATTGAGAAACTTCCGAAGCCTGATATCGTAGTTCTGCCCGAGCTTGCCATATGCAGTTATATGGCAAGTCAGAAGATATGGAAACTTGCAGATGACTGCGGTCGTGACGCAAGCCAGTGGACTGTAAGCATAGCCAAAAAATACAATACCTATATCGGAGCAGGCTATCTCGACAAGGAGAACGGCGACTACTATAACCGCTATATGATCGCATGTCCTGACGGTGTATGTGGTGTTGTTACCAAGTCTGAGGGCGAATCAGCAGTTTTCAAGCGCGGGGACTTCGGCAGTATTATTCATACTCCATTTGGAAATGTTGGTGTGGGTATATGCTACGATTCACGCCGCAAGCACTTCTATGATAACATCAGGAATGACGAACTTTCACTGATACTATTTCCGCATGGTTCACCTGCAGATCCGAATAAACCAAATAAAGAACGCAATGAAAATGACAAGCGCTGTATGGCTTATATTGAGGCATTCGGAGTCCCTGTTGTCTACGTGAACAGTATAGGTGAGCTTGAATATAGGCCTGGCAAAATGGGCGCAATGATGAAAAAATATGGTTTCAGAATGAATGGCATGAGCAGGATATATGCTCCAAAATCTGTACCGATAAATACGGATATCACCGATGCTATCGGTGCAGAGGTCGATATTCAGCCTAAGAAAATGTATAAAGAGATACAATTCTATGGTGAGGATATTTTACGCGGCAACTGGCTGTTCAAGCACTTTATCCTCAAACCTGATACAGTGGCAGGTATCAAGTCTTATGAGAACGAACATAAAAAGAAATAGTAATTGTATATGAGAAATTATGAACGTGATGAAGGTTCGAATCCCTCTCTGTCCGCCAGAATTAAAAAGCCTGTATTTCGAGGAAAACACCGAAATACAGGCTTTTCTGTTACATACAGAAACCAGTTTCAACTGCATTTTTGCAGTTACGTGTGACTGCTTTTCAGTCAAAAATCACACGAAATCACACGAAAATCACACGAAATTTATTGGTGGTACAAAGCTATTAAAGAAGCCAGCTCCCTTTACGGGAGCTGATTCTATTTAAAAATATTCATTAACAAAAAGCTTTCAATGAGTGTTACCGTTACTATACTCTTCCAAGAATTCAGCTGCACTGATCCCCCCTTTTATCAGGGGACTTAGCCTGATCAGTTCTTTAGGACATTCTTCCATCTCTGACTCTTTGCATGATTCAATACGGAGCAATGAAAAGTCCCTTTGGATAAATACACCGCCGCTGGAATGACAAGCGTTCTTTTCAAATACCACACACCTTACGGTCATATCGTTCATATCAAGACCTGTGGTTTTTATAGGACTTCTGTTATCCTGATTCAAGGTATACTGTTGTGATTGATGAGGCACAGGACCTTTATCTCCACGAAAAAGGAGCAGTAAACGTCATTCTCCGTAAAGGAGGCAAGCACAATATCACGATGCTTCTGGCGTCCCAGTCATTTCCTGATCCAAATGTTCAGTTCGGTATTGTAGCAGGCAACTGCGGAAGATTACGCAGCTACCACCCGAAGGCCGATGACCTCAACCGCACAGCTGACTATTTCAATTGCGAAAAGGATGAAATTGATTCCCTTAAACAGGGTGAATGCTTTGACAAAGGTTCGTTCTGGAGCCGCTATCGTACTGAAAACGTTATTACAACACTCAAGGGGAAAACTGTACAGTTTGAGCTAGCTCCAGACTTCAATGATGACACTAATGAAAATAATGAGCAGCCGTAAGGCTGCTCTCAGGATACATATTAGGAGGTGAACATAGTGGCAAAAAAGGCAGCACGCATAACGCTGTATCGCAGAATCTGGTGTAAAATCAGATACTGGCAGCAGCTCAAGGAAATATCTGACACAGAGTTGGCTTCGTACTTGAAGGTCGGCGAAAGGACACTGCATGAGTACGACAAGTCTGCAGAGAACGTTACTCTCGGCCGTGTTGACAACTTGTTGTACGTAACGGGCATGGAGCTTGATGAGCTCATGGCTATGTAACTAACCCTATTTACATTTTCAGATCCAGGTGGTATAATGACTGTAAGCATTGTACCACCCTTCTATTAAGAAAGGTGGTCAAACATGAAACCTAAAAAACTTGCTTCTGGCAATTATCGTGTACAACTTATTGTTGGGAAAGACGAAAACGGTAAGCGAATTGTGAAGTCATTTACTGCCGAATCTGAATGGCAGGCTATGAAAATGGCCGAGGATTATAAAAAACTAAATGTTGATATCCAGCCAGCTAAAATATCAGTGAGGGAAGCTGTTAACGCATATATTGATTCAAAGCGATATGTTATTGCTCCTACCACACTTTATGGGTATGAATCCCTTGCAAAGAACAGATTACTTGCTATACAGGGATACACGCTCACAGACCTCAAGACCATCGACATTCAAAGAGCCATCAATATAGATGCTGATCAAGGCATGAGCTATAAGACCATCAAATCTGCATATGCACTTATCAGAAGTGCTGCATTGCTTTTTGAAGTTGAGCTTCCCTCAATCCGTAAACTCAGGTTACCTCCTAAAACGGCGAAGAATGAGCTTCCTCCACTTGATAAAGTGCTTAAGGTTATAATAGGTTCAAGTGTTGAGCTGCCGTGCCTTCTTTCGGTGTGGTGTGGAGGAATGCGCATATCAGAAGTTCGTGGGCTTAAATATAGTGATATCTATGAAGAAGACGGCAGTAGATACATACGTGTCAGACGTGCGAGGGTATGTATTAACGGGCATGATGTGGTTGAAAATCGCAACAAGACTGAGCAGTCTACTCGAGATATACCTATCCCCTACTATATCTACAACCTCATCCAGCAAATACCTCATAAAAATGAAGATGACTTCATTATCAGCGAGAACTATGGTGCCTTGAAACGTCGTTACGACCGACTTCTCAAGAAGCATGGCTTAAAAATGACTTTTCATGATTTACGTGCTCAGTTTGCAACTACTATGAACGGTCTTGGTGTTGAAAAGGAGGTACTTGAAAAGCTCGGAGGATGGGCAAACTCTAAGATTCTTGATGCTGTCTACATAAGAACTCCCAAGCAGAGAGTTCGTGATAGTCTTAAGGTGTTCGACGATTATATGTACGGAGTAATCAGAGATACACGCACTAAGAAAACAGGTGTTGTAGCATAATAATTGCTGTCACACAAAAGTCACACGAGTATGATATGATGATTGGTTTTCACCGAAATATAGGCAAAAGAAAAGCATAGGTCTATTTGGTTCAAGTCCTTCTGCCCCTGCCAGATCATTAAAGCCTGTATTTCGAGAAAAGCGCCGAAATACAGGCTTTTTCCTTACCTATCCGAAACAGTTTGAACTGCATTTTCGCAGTCGCGTGTGAAGAAAAAACAGGCAAAATTCACACGAATTCACACGAAGAAAAGACGATATAATGCTATGAAAGAATCCAGCTCCCTCGCGGGAGCTGGTGTTCTTATTTAAGCTTGTTTATAATTAGATATTGAACCTAAGAACTTTAAAAATACAAAGTATACTTTGGCGTCTAATACTGTGATCTTACATTCGTACTGCATAATTATGCTCCTTTAGAGTTATTCTATCTTTTTCATATCTTTGTGATAATGACCGTTCAAACACTATCGGGCTGCTGTCCGTCGTGCGCTTTCCATGCACATTCAGTTATCCGCATATCGGTAAAAACTGCCTTGAAGCTTGAGACTTCGGGACTGCAGGCATAAACTCCAAAGCGTATAGTACCGCCGCCCTCCCACATATGGCACACTCTCATCTGAGAGAAGTTCTCACCGTCGTATGAGCTCTCGATACAGTAATCGTCCTCACGGCGGCTGAAGCGATACCACATTGTTTTTACTGTTGCAGGTATTGCAGTAGTTGCCCAATCGGAATAGCCGTGATTGGTGACTGCCGAGCCTAAATGCTGGAACTCCTCATTCTCATATTCCACAGAAGCCTTGAGCCAGTTCTCGGAGTCAAGGTACATAACGATTCCGCACTGATCGAAGCGGTGGTGGCTGTCGGCAAAATCTGTCTTTACGATAAAAGAGAAATATTTATCATCGGTTTCCATCTGTAGAACAGGAGCATTATCATTGCGGAAATGATAATATGTCCTCTGCCAGAGATCGGTATGAGGCTGAGTCACTATCTCGATACGATCATCATTTATGCTGTATTGCTTTGGTTCTCTGGTCCATTTCAGTTTATTTATCATAGCTGTTGCCTCCTATTAGTTACATCGTAGCTTGTCTGCACCTCATCAAATTCTGAGCCTGCACACCAACTGTGATCTGTTCACTGACAATTATACCATACACCTTACTGATTTTCAATCAATATATGCAAAAACAGGAGCAGCTCTCATTGAGTCGCTCCCGTAGTTTTATATTATCCATGCATGGGTAAAGTCTGCACGCTTTTTACCAATTGGTAGTATCGGGGTCTTTGGATAGTCCGACACAGCCTCTCAGACCGGCGATAAGACTGATATCTTCGTCCGACAGCTCAAAACCGAATACATCTATGTTTTCACTTATCCTCTCAGCTGTGACCGACTTAGGAAGGGGCAGGAAGCCGTTTTGCAGGCTCCAGCGTATACATATCTGTGCGATGCTCTTATGGTATTTCTCCGCAAGAACCTGCATTTCAGAAACTTTGAATATCTGTCCCGTGCCAAGGGGACTGTATGCTTCAAGAAGGATATTACGCTCTCTGCAATATTTTACCAGCTCGTCCTGTGTATCTCCCGGACAAAGACGTATCTGATTTACCATTGGCATAATTTCAGCCGTTTTCAGCAGTTCATCGATATGATGCTGTCTGAAATTGCTGATGCCGATCGCCCTTATTTTTCCGGCATGATAGAGCTCCTCAAAGGCATTCCATGTCTCTGCATTTGTCTGCTGCCATGTACTGCGGTATTGCAGCGGATTAGGCCAGTGAATCAGGAAAAGGTCAACATAGTCCGTTCCTAATTTTTGCAGTGTTTCTTCAAAGGAACGTATTGTGTTGTCATATCCGTGATTGGGATTGTCGAGCTTTGAGGTGATGAAGACTTCTTCACGGGAGATGCCGCTGTCCCTGACTGCTCTTCCTACAATATCTTCATTCCTGTAACCCTGCGCTGTGTCGATATGCCTATAACCGAGCTTCAGTGCCGAGAGAACAGCCTGATAGCCTGTCTCATCATCAGGTGTCTGCCATGTTCCGAGACCGACAGCGGGTATTTGCACGCCGTTTGCGAGTGTATAGTTCTGCATAACGTTTCTCCTTTATTATGAAATGTTATGTCACCGTTATATTTCTGTTATTTCATACCGCTTGAAGACAGTTTCTGTCACATATTCCTTCTTCAGCTCTGTGAGAGCTTTATAGTGTGGTGTTTCCATATGGAACTGAACAGCTTCTGCCGAGCTCCATATTTCAAGCAAAACCAGCTCGTTTTCGTTGTCAGAGCTAAAATAGTAATCGTATTTCTCGTTCCCGTCTTCTGCACGAGCGGCATCTGCAATACCGCTGCCGAGAATGGCATTGTAAAAAGCCTGACGTTCTCCCGGCTTGATATAATAGTGTACTTCTACAAGACGTTTCATAATGCTCCTCCTATAATTGCTCGGATATATAAAGCGAGCTGCAGTGATCTCTATTACAGGTATGTCACTGTCTCTGACAGAGGCTTTCTGCTTTCGTGATTTGGAAGAGGGCCTGCACCTTCCGCTGCATAGCCCAGATCAAGAAGCATAAGTATCTCCTCGTTCTCGGGCAGACCAAGTGCGGCAGCCAATTTTTCAGGATCAAAGTAATTCAGCCAACAGCTGTCAACACCTTCATCAGCAGCGGCAAGAGTCAGATGTGTTGCAACTATCGCTGCGTCCTCAACGCCTGAATCACGCTTTTCACCGGGATAGGTGAACACATTGTTCTTATCGAATGCGACAACAAGAACTGTCGGCGCAGCGTAGCGACAGGGCGTGAACTGGTCGATTACAGCGAGTTTCTCAGCGGACTGAACAACATAGATATGCTGTTCCTGCAAATTCTTTGCAGTAGGAGCAAGACGTCCTGCTTCGAGGATAGCGTTCAGCTTATCAGCCTCGACCTGACGTGTGCTGTATTTTTTGCATGAATAACGATTCTTTACAACTTCTCTGAAATCCATTGTTTTTCCTCCATTGCGATATTTGTATACTACTGTAATGTCATGTCTAATAGAATGACATTTCCTATTGTCACTATATCATTTTTATTGAACAAAGTCAATAGCCTTCACAGTTCTTTTATGAGGATTCACCGGTATATTATCAAAAAATGACAGCGATATTTTCACGGAGCTGACTCCTGTTTATAGGAAAGTAAAAAAACGGCACTTCGTTTCAGAAGTGCCGTTTATCATATCAGTTGATACAGATAAGTGAGAAATCCGAGATACGGTATGTTCCTGTTCCCTTATCCAGTCCGATAAGGAACTTGACATTGTCATCAGACTGTGTCATAGTCACTGTATCAGTGATGGTCTGAGCGTTAGGAGTGAACATATGCTCATGATAGGAATAACTCTTATACTCTCCGTACCCCTGCTGGAACATCGTATATGTATTGATATTCTGAGAGGTACTGATCTTGTAGGTCATACGGTAAGTCTTTCCTGCCTGAAGTGAAACTGTACTGCTGCTTACCTGTGCATACTGGCCTGTCTTTGAGACATTGACAGTTATGCTTCCGTCATCATTGTACTCGATAGAGCCCACACCGTCATTCATCCAGACGCTCCAGCCGAACTGATCTATCATATTCGGATCATCCTGCCAGTTATCATTTATGCCATAGAGGAGATTGAGATGATGCTCTGCATATTTTGCTCTGTTCTTGTAGAAGTTGCGGATCATTTTTACACAGCTGTCAAAGTTTGCGCTTACGCCAAATCTGCGGAAGGTGTCATTTACAGCCTCCTTTGTTGCAGCTGCATAGGAGTCTATCTTTGCAGATACCCTGGAATAATCAAAGTTATCGTTCATTATCTCCTTGTAGCGGCTGAAGAACTGCTGCTTGAATTCGTTATTGCTCATCAGCTTGTTGAACAGTGAGGAAATGCTGGTGATCCTGCCTGACTTGTCCATATCCTTGAAGCAGTCACGGCGGAAGGAGCACTGTCCGTCATAGCCCGAAGAATACTCTGTATCAAAGAGCAGGAAACGCCATTTGCCATCCGTATACGGATTTGAACCATCGCTCTCGTCCGCACGCCAGATCATCCAGTTATTGCTGTTGATCATGCAGTCCCAGTTTGCAATGTAGTTTTCAAAGGCGACAAAGTCGATAAGTCCGTTGATATCCAGGGTATCGCATACTCTCCTGTAATTTGAGGGATCCGACATATTTGCGGACATAGCCCAGTTCCAGAACTGCTTGAAATCCTGATATACAGAATCAAGCCCCGAATACTCATAGCCGTTCTTTACGGTAGTAACTCGATCGGGATCCACATGATAATGTGATTCGATGTAGTTCTCGTCAAGCTTCTCCTGCATTGAGTAGGTACCCCAGAATTCACCGTCAAGGAAGACGATATAATCCTGCTTCGCCTGTGTGCCGATCGAAAGTCCTTCTGCAAGGGACTGGTTCAGGTCATCACGGAAGCGGCAGTTGTCATATGCATTTCCGCCATTACGGATAGTTACCTTTTTGTATTCCTTGATCTTTGCGCCGTCTGTATCTGTTGCGCCGCCCTCAAAGAAGTCATACTGCATTTTATTTGCACCGTAATCACGGCGTGCATAGAGCGTCATACTCTTCTGCGGGAATGCAGCTGACCAGTTGCCTGCTATGCGGACTCCCACATCTTCGGTAAATTTGAGCTTTCCCTGCTCAAATACCTGTATATTGCAGGGACGCTCCCATTCCCTGCCTTCGGAGTTATAGTTAGTGGGATTTTCGTTGCTTCCCACATCAAGATCGGGATCAAAGCTGCCGCTGTTCTTCCAGCGGTAATACTGATCGCCGATCATATATATTCCCTTTTCCTTATCAAAGAAATTATTGCTGTCAGTGGAAATGGACAATACCTTCATATCCTTGTAATATGAGGCGGTTTTTCCGACGAAGTAACTGTTTGTGGCAACCTCACTGTAAAGTCCGCGGCTGTCCCTGCAGACCGCTCTTACGATTATGCCCTTATCAACATTATAATTCGACGGCTCATAGCCTCTGAGCGAAATATCGCGGATTGCCGCAAGCTGATTGGTATCGTTGGTGTTGTTGCGAATGCTTATGCTACCCTGATACTGTTTCGCTGTACCCGAGGTACGCGGATCAGAACCGTCAAGTGTATAAAGGACCGTGCAGCCGTTGCCGCCCGAGAGTGAAAGATCGAATGCAGAGTCATAGAAGCCGCCTTCCGATGAGAATAACGGCTTTTCCACACGATATACCAAATCAGCCGAGCTGTTTGAAGCGGCGGGTGTGGGCTTCAGCAGTGCCAGACTGTCCGAACCGTCGGGCGTTCTTCCGTAAGTAACATCCGTATCCAGCTCAGGTATCTCAAGTTTATCAAGTTCTGTTCCGTCCGGCGAAGTCAGGTAGATAGTTTCTCCCGCTGCGCTTATTTTGAAAGCTGCATGGAGCTCTCCTGATGTTGCATCAGTATCGTCGCAGAAAATGATGAGGTACTTTCCTGCTCCCAGTGTCGTTCCCTGAGGGAATGTGAACTTGAACCGGTTTTTGTCGCCGTCGGAAACTCCGATCCCGCTGAGGTCACAGACATTATCACCTGCATTATACAGTTCTATCCAGTCAGGTGATGAACCGTCCGCAGCCTTTATTGATTTTTTGTTTGTAGAACAGACTTCGTTGATATACAGTCCCGATCCTCCGCTCTGCTGATGAGAATTGACCTTTTTTCGCATCAGACAAAGGTCAAAAACGTCCCATACACCGTCATTATTAATGTCATACTGTTTCCCGTCAAGGTTTTCATCTGTATTTTTCCCGAGCAGATAATTCTGCAAATTTTTCAGATCCCATTCATTGAATACTGAATTCTCTGCTGCCGCAGCTGTCATAGCTGATCTGTTTGATCTACTGTGAGAAGCATCATTAACAGCAATTCCCTGAAACGAAATTGAAGATGCCGTAAGGAAAAAAGCTGTCAGACCCGATAGAAGCTTATTATGCTTCATGAATTTACACCTCCTGAAAAATATAATATTACATTTCGTGCATGACTACACCGTAATTATATGGCATTTTGTGCTGTATGTCAAGGTTTGTTCCAGCGCCTTTTGTGCTATTTTCAAAACAAAATGTGCAAACCTGCAATGATGTGATATGCCCCTTTTCACCACACACGTTCAGAATACTTTTTCATTTGCAGTCTGTTGATGACTTTATAGAAAAAATAAAACGGTGAATTCTGCCAGGAGACAAAAAACGCCGTTTTTTCTTTATAAAAATCGTAATATCATGGCCTTTCGGGAGTCCGACACAGCCGGTCAGACCTCCGTTTCATATCCGCCTCGCTCAGCTTTTCAGCTTTGTATAGTTCTCATGAATACTGAACATTTACTTCAGTTTTATCAATTCTCCAGTCCTGAGCATTTTCATCAAATACTATACTGAATGTTACCTCGCCGTGTGCATCTCCGTTCATAGCACTTGGTCTGTTACGGAACTTTCTTTTAAGTGTGAATGAGTTTTCGGTAACATTTGTTATCTCCATCTGATCGTCTGTCCAATGATCGGTATTATCAAATGATGTATACAGGGCCCTTTGGTATAATTCGCCGTTATACTCGATATATACGCAATTACGATCCATTGTCATATCGGAACCTTCTGTGAACGAGGGACCGAATAATTCAAAGTCATCGGGGATACTGATTATGAGGATCATAGAAAGGAGCAAAATCAGCAGTATAGTAAGAATAGTAATACTCCTTTAATTCCTCCATATTCCTGTCTGCAAGCTCCTTGAACATACACTTGACGTACTCTATATTCATCGGATCTCCTGATGTATTATCGGGCGTTTCAAACCTAACGTGTACTGTATGTTCATAATCGGCAGACTGACGCACCGAACGGTCGAATAGGTATGCATAGTCCCAGTAGTTATCGGTAAGCCTGTGTGCAGCCTCATCGGGAACAAAGGTCTCATTCTCATTCTGAGCGGCAGTTGTCTCAGCAGCCGCAGCAGAGGTAGTAGTCGTTATAGTTGTTGTTCCGGTCACTTCTGTTACAGCACCGCTTACTGCTTTCTGTGTACCTGTAGTTGTTTCAACAGATGCAGCTTCGGTGGTAACTGTCCCTGTTACATAAG
>JAKPUQ010000168.1 GCA_029572815.1 Bacillota bacterium
CGCCACACCGAGATTGCTCATGAAAGGCAGGATTTTTTCCTGAAATCCGTTGCCCTCAGCAGTACGGTACGCAAAGCCGATCAGGTTGCCCACATAAGAGAAAGCTACATAGGGAACAGCCTTGATGATCAGCTTTTTGAGCTTTCTGGTGTTAAGCTGCAATACGCAGTCTTATCCTTTCCGCAGTTATCGGCACAAAAGTCTGCCGTAAAAATATCATCGCCCCTTGCCCGTGGAACGGGTGCGGACTTGAAGTAGTCATAGATCAACGTCTGTTCTCCTATGTGCGATTCTTCGCACGGTTTTTCTCTCTCTGTTTCTGTTTACGAGGTCTGTTTGCCACCTTCTGAGCCTGCTGGTGCATCTGCTCACGGGTAAACTCGCCGCGCTTCTGCGATTTGCCCTGTCCCTTGCCGAGATACTCCGAAAATGCTCTCTTGAAATTCTCCGTTTTAGCAGCGGAGAAGAAAACATGATAGGTAGGCGGCTGGGTGCTTTTATCTCTTTTCAGAGCAAAATCCACATCGTATTTTCGTGCGGTTTTCAGGAAATCACCGATATTCCGGTCTGAAACCTCAATGCTGTCGAGCTTGGACGGGGACTTCGCCTGCAACTGCTTGTAGGTCATTCGTCCCTTTTTCTCCGCCTTACCCGACATAAACTCCTGCAAGGCAGATTTCAGCACATCGGCGGTCAGTTTCTCCGCCTTGATCGAAATATCTATGGTTTTCTTAGCACCGCTTTCGTAGTCGGACGGCATTACGCATCACCGCCCGTGATCTCATAAACGGCATACGCCTCGGTCGAAAGCCAGTCATGAAGGGCTTTGAGTGCATTATCTGCTTCATCGGGCGTGTCATAGATACCCATAGGAATCTTGTTGCCAGCGGTATCCGTGCCGATCATTTCAAAATCGGGCTTGATCGTGCCGTTTTCCTCGTCAATTTCGGCATCATCCCAATTTGTTTCAACGCCGATCTTCACGATGTTGGCATAGTTCAGGAACTCGCCAAACTGCGTAACGATAGTCTTAGCCATTGTCCTCACCATCCTTTCCGTAAAGCTCTGAGAGCTTGTTGTGATACTCCTCCTGCGTTTCATCGAGATCGCAGAAAACGCAGCTCAGAAGATTATAGCTGACCTTATCACCGAGCATATCCATAAC
>JAKPUQ010000173.1 GCA_029572815.1 Bacillota bacterium
GCCTGACGTAATAAGGGGCTCTGCCCCTTGAACCCCGCCAGAGGCGCTGCCTCTGGACTCTGCCAAAGGAACACAGTCCCTTTGGAATCCCATTCATGGGCTCGGCGTACTTATCGCGCTGTAAGCGATGTACAAATATCGTTTTTGATATTATTAAGCGAGTTTACGAGCGACAACGTGGCAAGCGGTCGAGCTGGCTCAGCTCGAAATTATGATTTAGCTAACGAAATCAGCTCCAGCTTATGTCGGACAGGGTAACCTCATGGGCACCTATGGCAGCGGCTCCGTCAATGTTGCCAAGCTGAAACTTTATATCCGCTGACATATCCTCCGGGAAAGTAACATCAAAGCTGAAATGCTTCTTCCCGGGAGAGATCGTCACCTTCTCGTCAAGATAACGGGTGTAGGAGCTGTCCTCCGCTGTCACAACCATCGTTCTCTCCGCTGTGGAGACTGCGTCAAAGCTGAGGGTGTATCTCTGCCCTGCCTTTACCTCTCTGCCGCGGAGAAGTCCCATTACCGCATACTCCAGGGAGCCTGCATTCTTTACGTCTATGACCGTGCAGCCCTCCTTGTTCACCACGGAAGCCTCTGCACCCTCAATATAGTTGTCCAGAGCCAGTGAGGTCATCTCTGTGGGACGGAAGTCCGAGGCGGTATTCTCGTAAACTCTCACATAGTCGATGTCGAAGTTCTTGTCACCGCTTGCAAAGGTGGCAGGGTCGGCGTATATTCCGTCTATACCGTCGAAGTGACCGCCCACCGCAAGGTTGAGTATGATGTAGAAATTCTGGTCAAAGGGTGCAGGATAGCTGAAGCCCTCGGAGTACCAGTCGGTCTGGGTACTGTAAAGACTGTCGTCTACATACCAGCGTATCTCTCCTCGGTCCCACTCTATGCTGTAGGTATGCCAGTTTTCTGTGCCATCGCCATCGGGGAAGCTGTACTCCCCTGTCAGGTACTTGTTGGCAGGCCATGCTCCGCCGAAATGAACGGTTCCGCAGACTCTTTCGGGAGTGCTGCCCCAGCCCTCCATAATGTCTATCTCGCCCGATGATGCCCAGCCGCCGTAAGCGCTGTCCTCGGGGAGCATCCATATGGCAGGCCACAGTGACTTGCCCGAGTCGCACCGCGCTCTCACCTCTATCCTGCCGCCGCAGACCGAGAACTTGTGCTGTGTGCTCAGCCTTGAGGAGGTGTATTCATAGCTGCCCTGCTTCTCGTCAGTCCAGCTCTCCTTGCGGGCGGATATGGTGAGGACTCCGTCCTTCACCGCGGTATTCCTGTCGGTATAGAACTCCTGCTCGTTGTTGCCCCAGCCGTTTGTGATATAGTTGCCGCTGTCGTCCAGCTTCCAGTTGCCCAGCTCATAGGACCACTTGTCCATGTCAAGGCTGCTGCCGTCGAATTCATCGCTCCACACAAGGCGGTAGCCCTCCTGTGCAGGTGTACCTGCTCCGTTGCCGAGGAGAAAACCGCTGAGGCGGTGGAGCTCCTCCGCGTTGGCACCCTGCTTTCTTGCCGATACCATGTCAAATATGTCAACTGCGCCGTCGCCGTTGTAGTCCATGTCAATCGCAGTGTCAGCGTATACCGCCACGGGCAGAGCCCATAAAAGCACCGCCGCAGCCGCTGTTGCCCTGAGTATCCTCATAAAAAGACCTCCTTCTGTGTTTTACGAGATTATTCTAACATTTCCACAGGGCTGTGTCAAGCCATTCCTTGCCACTTGCATTATCTATCGGGACGTGATATAATAATATCTGCTGAAAAATTTTCGGTAATACCTCGGAAAACTCACTTTTCCTGCGTATACTGTATATACGGACAGAGTTGTCCGATCATTTCGGGAGGATATTGTTATGAAAAAGTTTATTACATCAATAATCGCCTGCTCCATGGCACTGCTGGCTCTGGCTTCATGCGGAAAGTCATCGGGCAGCAAGAAAAAGGAAAAGACTGCGGATATTACAGGCAAATGGGCACTCAGCGACAGCCCCAGCGAAGACGTTGAGAGCGTTGGACTTATATTCAGCGACAAGGGCAAGGGCTCTATCTACGAGGAGACCACTCCTGTATTCAGCTTCACTGAGGACAGCATGATACTCTACGGCTATGCCATAGACAAGGAGTACATCAGCGAGGAAAATGACGTTGTCACTGTAAGTCTCAACAACAGCGACGTCATCGTAATGAAGAGACTTGAAAGCGGCGGAAGCGGCTACAACGGCAAATATGACCTCACAGGCGGAAGTCTCTATGACAGCCTTTCAAATGCTTATCCCTCAGACAGCGGCAAAGCCGATATAACCGTTGAACTCAAGGACGACAAGAGCTTTGTGGTTTTCAACGACCTGTTTACATACGAGACCAAGGGCAGCGACCTTGTTATTTCGGGCTGCTCACCCCTCATCAATCCCTCTGCGGACGAGAATTCCGATGAAATGACCGCTGAATTCAAGGTTGACGGGGACAAACTTACAATCACCGACGACAAGAACAGCAACGTTCTCACTCGCGTTGCATAAAAAACCTCACCTCTGCTGCCGCTTCTGCGGCAGCCTTTTTTTGCAGTGCTGACAATAAACAGCCCCGAAGCGACTTAAAAAGTTCACTTCGGGGCTGTGGTTTTATTCAGTTATCATGCAAGAGTGTCCTTGACAAGGTCCAGGCCCTCCATTGCGGATTCTGTTCCCATGACGCAGATATTGCCTGTGTCTCTCAGCTTCTGCGCTGCCTCGCGGAGCTGCTCGGCTGTGACCTTGAGCATACGCTTCTTCTCGGCGGCTCTCTCCTCGTCGGTGATGCCTCTGAACCACAGTCCGTCTGCCTTGCGGCTCTTGTTGCCGTCGGACATTAAAGGCTCATCCTTTGCCACGGAGCTGATGATATACTGTGTTATATCGGGGCTTCCTGCGCAGTACTGCTCGGTAAAGTCCGCCGCCTTTGCGCATATATCAAGAGTTGCGGCAGGCGAAGGGTCACGGTAGGAGAAGAAGGACTGCTCTCCCGACACAGTCATGAATGCACCTGTGCCGTAGGCTCCGCCCTTGACCCTGACCTCGTTCCAGAGGTATTCCAGTGAAAGTGCGCGGAAAAGTACCTTCCTTACCGCTGTATCTGCGGAATTATCGGGGAATGCCATTGCTGAGTAGGAAACTCCGGAGGGAATTATCACGCCCTGTCTTGCGGGTATATCAAGGGTGAAGCTCATATCCTTAACTGCGGGAGCTGCTCCCTGTGGAAGTGCCATGATAAGCGCTTCGGGCGATATTTCTCCCGTAACGGAAGCGGTAACACGGGCTCTGCATATGATACGGCTGCTCAGAGCTTTGATAGCTGCTATAAGCTTCCCGGGAGCCTTTACAGCCTCGTGTATGCGCTTGTAGCCCTCATATCCGGACACCAGCTCGGATACAGCCGACTCCGCCGACAGGCTTGCTCTTACCCTTGTCATGGAGTAGGTATGGCCGTTGGAGATGATGGACTGCTTGTAGTTCTCATCGGTCTGGAGAAGGAGCTCCTTAACTGTGTCCTTGTCGTCAAATGAGGTCTTTGTGAGTATCTCAGCGATGAGAGCAAGCGCCTCATCGGTATTCTTTTCAAGGAAGCGTGCTGTCACCGAGAAATAGGGGCTGCACTTATCAGTAACGCCCTGCTTTGAGAACACGTCAACGTTATAGGTGATGCTGCCAAGAAGGCCTGTTATCCTGCGCTGGAGCTCTGCTGCGGAGCTGTCCGCAGTGGGGAGCTCGCCAAGGAGCTCTGACATTGCCGCAGCAGCAGAAAGCTCCTCCTCGGTGCAGTCCGCCAGTGAGAAGTAGAGGCTGACTGCTGCTATGCCCTCGTCTGATGAGGGGTGACGGAGCACTGTGATACCGTTCATGTCGGTGACCTCAGTATCGAAGCGGAGAGGCTCCTCTCCCACCTCGGAAATAGCAAGGTGAGGCATGGTGGCAAGCTGCTCGGCTGTGTCCACGGACTGCTGCCACTCGTCAAGCTTGCGGTTCTGCTCAACGATAACGTCCTTTTCCTCGCAGGCAAGGCTGTCCACGATAGCTGCAAGGCGCTTCGCCTCCTCAGCCTTCTGCTCGTCGCCGTAGGTGCGTGAAGGAAGGAGATACAGCTGAGCAGTCCCCTCCTCCTCAAGGAGCCATTGCTTCAGGAACTCCTCAAAATAGCCGCTTCCTGTCTTTGCTCTCAGACTGTCGAATACCTCGCCCATCTCAAGATAGAGCAGCGGGTCGCCGCCGTAGAGCCATGCGGACAGGGCGTTGATGTTGCGTGTGAGTCCTCTGGGCTCGCCGCCTGCACGGTAGCGGAACTCCAGTCGGTTTATGGCTGCGGTAAGGAGCTCAGCCCCTATGCCCTTTTCACAGAGCTCAGACACTGCGCTGCGGAGAGTCTCCATAAGCTTGCCGCAGTTCTCCTCGTCGGTGTTATTGATGGAAAGGCTGCCAAAGGGCTGCATGATGCCGTCGCTTACCTCAAGGGATACGTCAAGGCAGAGCCCTGTGTCAAGGAGAGCTCGCTTCAGAGGAGCGTCATTGGAGCCTGTGAGTGCTTCTCCAAGAACGGAAGCGGCGGTTATCCTTTCGCGGTCCTGCCAGCTTCCCAGCACCTTGCCGATAACGTAGTAGGTGTGGTTGGTCTCCTCCTCGTCGGGAGATATCTCATAATAGTTCTTCTTCACTGTGGGAGCGATAGGAGCCTGCACAGGGATATCATTCTCCACCTCACGCTTGTCATAACGGCTGAGATACTCACTGTCTATGAGCTCAAGAACAGCGTCTATGTTCACGGGGCCGTCAAGGTATATGTAGGCGTTGGAGGGGTGGTAATAGGTTCTGTGTCCCTGTATGAACTGCTCATAGGACAGGTCGGGGATAGCCTCGGGAAGTCCGCCCGACTCAAATCTGTAGCAGCTGTCGGGATAGAGCACATTCATCATATCCGACTCCATGCGGCTGTAGACCGAGGACATGGCTCCCTTCATCTCGTTGAACACTACGCCCTTGTATACGGGAGTGTCTGAGGGGCTGCGCATTTCGATGTGCCAGCCCTCCTGATAGAAGATGTTGGGATTATAGTATATAGCAGGTGCGAACACCGCGTCAAGATATACCCTTGTAAGATTCATGAAGTCAGTATCGTTTCGGCTGGAAACGGGAAAAACTGTCTTGTCGGGGTAGGTCATGGCGTTGAGGAAGGTGTTCATGGTCCCCTTCATAAGCTCAAGGAAGGGCTCCTTCACGGGATATTTCTCAGAGCCCCCAAGAACGGAGTGCTCAAGTATATGGAAGATGCCTGTATCGTCCGTGGGAGGAGTCTTGAATGCTACGGAGAAAAGCTTGTTCTCGCCGCTGTTTTTCAGCCAGACCAGTCTTGCTCCTGTCTTTATGTGGGTCATTTCTATGAGCTCCGAGCCGCAGTCGGGGGCGGGAGCTGTTCGTGTAACGGTAAAACCGTGGATAGTATCGTTTATGTTCATTAGTTACCTCCTGTATTCAATATAAAATTATTATACCATTACATGAAGAAATATGCAAGTATAGTTTACTGAGGAAAACAGTCCGCCGCCTTTGACAATATACGCCGCCGATTCATATAATAATCTGATTAGAGATAATCACTTTATGCCCTATGGGCAGATTGGAGTAATTTATGACAAGACCTGATATACTTATTGCAGGCGGCGACACAAGACAGCTTTACTGTGCAGCCCGCCTTGCCGATGAATACAGTGTGGGCATTCTGGGCTTTGACGATGATTATATTCCGGAGGAGCTGTCTCTGCCTGCCACCGATACCGACTGTGAAGGCTGCTGCCGCTGTGCAGTGCTGCCCGTTCCTGCCCTTGATGACATGGGCAATATCTCTGCCCCCTGTTTCAGCGGAACAGTCAGGGCGAAGACTGTAGAAAAGCTGCTTGCCCCCGATGGGATAGTACTGGCAGGAAAGGTGGACGCAAGACTGAAAGCTGCATTCCCACGCCATGAAGTCTGCGACTATCTCCTCCGTGAGGAGCTGAGTCTGAAAAACGCTGTCCCCACCGCAGAGGGAGCAATTCAACTGGCACTGGAGGAGCTCCCCGTCACTCTCAGCGGCCTCCCCGTCCTTATCGTGGGACTTGGCAGGATAGGAACTGCTCTTGCAGGGATACTCAAGGGCTTCGGCGCCAATGTCACAGCAGCTGTCTATGACCCCAGAGGAGCCGCAAAGGCAAAGCTCCACGGCATAGCCTCTGTGCCCACAAGGCGCATGAGCGGAAACTATGGGCTGGTATTCAATACAGTCCCGAAGCTTATATTCGACAGGGAAATGCTGAGTCGATTTGACAGGAAGACCCTGTTCATAGACCTTGCCTCAAAGCCCGGCGGTATCGATATGGACGCTGCCGCAGAGCTGGGACTGAGAACGGTGTGGGCTCTGGGGCTCCCCGGCAAGACAGCTCCCGTTACTGCGGGAGAAATAGTCGCAGAGACAGCTGCCACAATACTGGCGGAAAGGAGCGGTACTGATGAGTGATGTATTCAGAGGACTTCGCATAGGCTATGCCGTCACCGCCTCATTCTGTACCTTCAGGCGGAGCTTTGAGCAGGCGGAAATACTCAGGGAATACGGCGCCGAGCTCATTCCTATAATGTCTGAGCACGCCGCCAACATCTCCACAAGATTCGGCACTGCCGAAGAAAACCTTGATAAGCTCCGCTCGATCACAGGGAGAGAGGTCATAACCACCATTGCTGAGGCTGAGCCCATAGGTCCAAAGGGGCTGACGGACATTATGGTTGTTGCGCCATGCACCTCAAACACCGCAGCCAAGCTGGCGGCGTCCATCACAGATACGACGGTGACAATGGCTGTAAAGTCTCACCTCCGCAGCGGGAAGCCGGTGGTGCTGGCTATAGCCTCCAATGACTCACTTTTGGGCTCAGCCAAGAATATCGGAGAGCTTTTCAACAGAAAAAACTACTTCTTCGTGCCTATGATACAGGACGATTTTGTGAACAAGCCCGCCTCACTGGTAGCGGAATTTTCAATGCTGCCCCAGGCGGTGGAAGCGGCACCGAATGGTATTCAGCTGCGTCCCATTATCTATCACTATGTATGCTAAAATAAAACTGAGCCAGATATGGCACAAATGATAATAAAAAAGTGAGCCACTAATAATAAAAATCCTGTATAATAAGAGAAAGAGCTTGTGTACAGGAGGAACAAGGAGTGGCAATAGCAATGGAGAT
>JAKPUQ010000184.1 GCA_029572815.1 Bacillota bacterium
GGGGTCTGCGCCCAGGAGCTTTACATTGTGACTGTCAAGGAAGCCCTCCTCCGCAAGCTGCATGGACAGTGTCAGACCTGTCTGACCGCCGAGAGTGGACAGCAGACTATCGGGCTTTTCCATTTCTATTATACGCTTTACAACGTCAAGTGTAAGGGGTTCGATGTAGACCTTGTCAGCCATAGCCTTATCGGTCATTATGGTAGCAGGGTTGGAGTTTACCAGGACTACTTCAAGTCCCTCCTGCTTGAGAGCACGGCACGCCTGTGTGCCTGCATAGTCAAATTCGGCAGCCTGTCCGATAACTATAGGACCCGAGCCGATAACAAGTACCTTTTTTATATCACTTCTGAGTGGCATACTATTTACCTCCGATTATTTAATTCATAATTCGTAATTCATAATGCATAATTGCGGCGTCCGCTCCGCGGACTATCTAAATACCATATCAGCGAAGCTGATACAATAATTATGAATTATGCATTATGCATTCTGCATTGATTTAACGAAGTCGTCAAACAAATAGGATGTATCCAGCGGACCGCCGTGTGCTTCGGGGTGGAACTGGACCGTTCTTGCGTTGACTGAGGTATAGTGTATGCCCTCGCAGGTCTTGTCGTTTGCATTCACATGGGAAACGTGTCCTACGGAGGGGTCTATGCTGTCCCCTACTACCGCATAGCCGTGATTCTGGCTGGTAACGTAGGTAAGACCGCTTTCAAGGTCGATAACAGGCTGGTTTGCACCTCTGTGGCCATACTTCAGCTTCTCGGTCTTTCCTCCGTTGGCAAGCGCCATGAGCTGATGACCGAGGCATATGCCGAATATGGGTATGCCAAGCTTCTGTATCTCCTTGATATTCTCGATTATCTCAACATTTTCGGCAGGGTCTCCGGGGCCGTTGGAGAACATTATGCCGTCGGGAGCAAGCTTCCGTATCTCATCGGCTGTGGTATATGCAGGTACGACTACCACCTCGCAGCCGCGCTTTAAGAGCTCCTGTCTGATGTTGCGCTTATAGCCGAAATCGAACAGTGCCACGCGGAGCTTCTTCTCTTCAGGCTCATAGGTGAGGGTCTCGCTGTTGGTGACAGCCTTTACCGCGTCCTTAACTGAAAAGGCTCTTACCTTTTCAAGGAGCTCGTCCTTCTTAGCGTAAACGTCCTCGGTGGTGATAACGCCGTTCATAACGCCAACCTCACGGATAGTACGGGTAAGGCGTCTGGTGTCGATGTTATTGATACCGACGATGTTGTGGTCTTTGAGGAAGTCGTTGATATTGCCCTCACAGCGGAAGTTTGAGGGAGCATTGCACCACTCCCTTACGATATAGCCCGAAACGTAGGACTTTGCGGACTCATTGTCCTCAGAGTTCACACCGTAGTTTCCGATAAGCGGAAAGGTCTGTGTGACTATCTGTCCGTAGTAGCTGGGGTCGGTGAGAGTTTCCTGATAGCCCGTAACTCCCGTGGTGAAAACGACTTCACCGATGACCGTGCCTTTTGCGCCAAAGCTCCTGCCCTCGAACACCTGCCCGTCGGCAAGCATGAGGTAAGCTTTTTCTCCCATGTTGAATAATGACATTGTAAATTCCTCCTTGGTTTTTATAGAGGTCGTATACTTGGTGTTTATTATCTTTTCCACACGCCATTGTACGGAAAAGGTATCATTTTTCTTATATTCGGGCACCCGATGGGCAGCCCTGTATTTATGATGAACTGCGGGCGGCGGAGCGCCGCCCCACACTAATCACTATGCACTAAGCACTAAAAACTGATCACTTCAGATTGATATACTGGCAGATGTCATCTCTCATGCGGATAACTTCTCTTCTTGCTGCCTTTGCGAAGTCGCGCTCGTCGCAGCCCTCCTTCTTGTATGCACACATAACTGCGCGTGAGGAGTTTACGATAGCTCCGAGACCATTCTCGTCGAAGCCGCCCTTTAAGCCTTCGGCTCCGCCGCCCTGTGCGCCGTAGCCGGGTACAAGGAACATGGTATGGGGAAGTCTCTTTCTCAGCTCTGTCAGCATCTCGGGGTAGGTAGCTCCCACAACTGCGCCCACTGCGGAATAGCCGTACTTTCCGCGGGTATCCTCGCCCCACTTCTCGCACATATCGCCCATGCACTCGTAGATGGTGCGTCCGTCAGCCAGCTTCATATCCTGAAGCTCACCCGATGAGGGGTTGGAGGTCTTTACCAGAACGTAGATGCCCTTGTCGCGCTCGCGGCAGACTTTAAGGAGGGGCTCGATACCGTCTGTGCCCAGATAGCCGTTGACTGTGAGAGCGTCGGCGCCGAAGGCTTCGATATCGTTCTCGCCCACAGATGTAACGCCGAGATGTGCGTTGGAGTAAGCCTCCATGGTAGCGCCGATGTCGTTGCGCTTGCCGTCTGTCATAACGAACATACCATTGAGCTTTGCATAGCGGATAGTCTTTTCGAGAGTCCTTATGCCGTAGTGTCCGTACATCTCATAGTAAGCAGCCTGAGGCTTGATGGCAGGCACAAGGTCATGTATCTCATCGATGATAGCCTGATTGAAGTCGAAGATAGCCTTTGCGGCAGCCTTCAGTGTCCAGCCGTCGCTGTCAAGATAGCGGCGCTGAATGAACTCGGGGACATACTCCAGCTTGGGGTCCAGACCTACCACCGTAGGATTTTTCAGTTCGATTATTTTTTCGATAAGTCTGTCAAATGACATTTCATTTCCTCCTTAAATAATATCAGTCGTTTCTTCCGTCGTATCTTATGACGCCATTTGATATGGTAACAAGGGGCTTTCCTGTAAGCTCCATGCCCTTGAACACTGTGTTATGGGATTTTGAATGGAGCTTTCCGGGGTCTACTGTCCATTTTCTGCCGATGTCGGCAATTACGAGGTCTGCGGTGCTTCCCTCTTTTATCTCGGGCACACTGAGACCCAGTATCCTTCTGGGGTTCACACACATGAGCTCCACTACCTTGTGCAGGTCTATCTCGCCTGTGTGGTAGAGGGCTGTGAGAGTGGCCGCAAGGGAGGTCTCCAGACCCACAACGCCGTTGGGAGCCTTCTCGAAGTCAGCCTTCTCCTCAGCAGCGTGGGGAGCGTGGTCGGTGATTATGCAGTCGATAGTGCCGTCCTTGACAGCATCTATGATAGCCCTTACGTCCTCCGGAGTCCTGAGGGGCGGATTCATGCGGTAGTCCGCGTCGCGCTTCTCCAGCAGCTTATCCGTCAGCATGAAATAGTGGGGAGCAGTCTCGCAGGTGACATTCACACCTCTTGACTTTGCAAAGCGTATCATCGCAGCGCTTCCCTCCGTGGAAACGTGACAGATGTGGATATGTGCTCCTACCGAAGCTGCAAGTATCATCTCACGGGCGGTGATGTAGTCCTCGGAGGCGCGGTCCATGCCCTTTACGCCAAGCTTTTCGGAGGTCTCGCCCTTGTTTATGATACCGCCGTTGATAATGCTCAGGTCCTCGCAGTGTGAAGCCACAAGAAGCCCGTTTTCCTTTGAGAGCTCCAGAGCCTTTCTCATCATCTCCGCATTCTCAACGGGACGTCCGTCATCGGAAATGCAGATGCAGCCTGCTGCCTTGAGTGCTTCGTAGTCGCAGAGACCGTCGCCGCTCATGCCGTTTGTGATGCAGCCCACGGGATAGACCTCAACGCCTGTTCCCTCAGCCTTGTCAATGATATAGCGGATAGTCTCGGGACTGTCGCAGGGGGGCTTGGTATTGGGCATTGCAAGGACTCCCGTAACGCCGCCTGCCAGTGCAGCGGCACAGCCCGTGAGGATATCCTCCTTGTGGGTCTGTCCCGGGTCGCGGAAGTGAACGTGCATATCGAACAGTGAGGGCATAAGTACAAGACCTGTACCGTCGATTACCTGTTCTGCGCTTTCGGTGATACCGCTTCCAAGCTTTGCGATAACGCCGTCCCTGATGAGTACGTCTGTTACGGTGTCCAGTGCAGTATCAACTGCGCGGATATTCCTGATAAGGATAGATGACATAAATACCTCGCTTTCGGTAGGTGAAATGGTAATTCAGTAAATGGCAACTCCGTCTGTGCCGTCTATCTCCACAGTGGATACCTTTACGACCTCACTGTGAGAGGTAGGAAGATTTTTGCCCACATAGTCGGGGCGGATAGGAAGCTCCCTGTGTCCGCGGTCAATGAGCACCGCCAGCTGTATGGAACGGGGTCTCCCTCTTTTTATGAGGGCGTCGATGGCTGCGCGTGAGCTTCTTCCCGTGAAAATTACGTCATCGACGATGACAACGTTCTTATCCGTGATATCAAAGGGGATATCCGTTTTGTCGGTCTCTGCGGAGGAGCGGCTGTCGTCACGGTAGGGAGTTATATCAAGAGCGCCGAAGGGGACCTCATTCTTCTCCAGCTCAGAGAGCTTTGCGGCTATCCTTCTGCCCAGGGGCACTCCCCTTGAGAATATGCCCACGATACAGAGCTCCTCAGTGCCCTTGTTGCGCTCGATTATCTCATAGGAGATACGGGCGATGGCTCTTGCCACAGCCTTATCGTCCATTATGACGCGCTTTGTCTCCATACAGTTCACCTTCCAACAAAAAATGCTCCCCGCGCGGCAGGGAGCATACTTACAGTTATAGCTATAGCTACAGTTATAGTTATAGAGTATCAAATAACGCACCTTGCCGACCTCACGGGATCGGATTAAAGGGTAGTTTCCAAACAACACATCTATTATAACACATAGCCCTTCACTTGTCCAGTGATTTCAGCATTATTACTTAGTGTAAAATAAAAGTAGGCAAAGAAAAAGAGCAGCTGAAAAAACAGTTGCTCTTAGGGTCACAAAATGCTAAAATGAAGTTGGCACACAACAAAGAAAGCGAGTGACCTTAAAATGAGTATAGCATATAAAATCGA
>JAKPUQ010000192.1 GCA_029572815.1 Bacillota bacterium
TCTCCATTGCTATTGCCACTCCTTGTTCCTCCTGTACACAAGCTCTTTCTCTTATTATACAGGATTTTTATTATTAGTGGCTCACTTTTTTATTATCATTTGTGCCATATCTGGCTCAGTTTTATTTTAGCATACATAGGGATTATATCACGGCATTATGCCGCCTCTTTTCATTTTTTCCACACATTTCCGCCTTTGGCAGGGCTTTCCCTGACAATCGTCAGCAACTCAATCATCACAAAAATATCGATATCGGAATATCGATATTCCGCTGTTATATTTGTGCAACAGGGTTTTGTGTGATATAATATTGAATATATCAATGCTGAGCCTGTATCTGCGGCAGTCAATGGGGACGGCTGCGGAAGTGACCCGCACAGCAAATCTATTGTAAGGAAGGTATGGACTATGTTTGAAATTCTTGAAAAAAGAAGCCTCAACCCCACTGTTACCCTCATGCGCATAAACGCTCCCAAGGTAGCAAGGAAGGCTGAACCCGGACAGTTCATAATTTTAAGGACAGACGCCGACGGAGAGCGTATTCCTCTCACTATCGCTGATTTTGACCGTGAGAAGGGCTCCGTTACTATCATTTTCCAGATAGTTGGCGCTACAACAGAAAAGCTCAATCACCTCAATGAGGGCGACTGCCTTCAGGACTTCGTTGGCCCCCTCGGCAGAGCTACAGAGACAGAGGGCCTCAAGAAGGTCGCTGTTGTCGGCGGCGGCGTAGGCTGCGCTATCGCTTACCCCGTAGCCAAGAAGCTCCACGAGCTGGGCGTTGAGGTGCATTCAATAGTTGGTTTCAGAAACAAGGACCTCGTTATCCTCGAGGACGAGTTCAGAGCTTCAAGCTCTAAGTTCGTGCTCATGAGCGACGACGGTACAGCAGGTGAGAAGGGTCTGGTCACAGACGCCCTCAAGAAGCTCATCGAAAGCGGCGAGAAGTATGACAGAGTCATAACTATCGGTCCCCTTATCATGATGAAGTTCGTCTGTCGTCTCACCAAGGAGTACGAGATACCCACTGTTGCTTCCATGAACCCCATTATGATAGACGGTACGGGAATGTGCGGCGGCTGCCGCCTTACTGTGGGCGGTCAGACAAAGTTCGCCTGCGTTGACGGTCCCGAATTTGACGGTCATCTCATAGACTTCGACGAGGCTATGGCAAGAGGTGCTATGTATAAGCCCTTCGAGCGCCACGCTTATGAGGAAGCCTGCAATCTGTTCAAGGAGGTAAAGTGATATGCCTAATATGTCGCCTACAAGAAACGAGATGCCTGTACAGGCTCCCGATGTGAGAAACAAGAACTTCAGCGAGGTAGCTCTCGGATATACCGAAGAGCAGGCTATCGACGAGGCTAAGAGATGCCTTAACTGCAAGAACAAGCCCTGCTCAACAGGCTGCCCCGTACAGATAGATATCCCCGCCTTCATCGCCCAGGTGGCTGAGGGCAATTTCGCAGAGGCTTACAAGATAATCACAAAGTCAAGCTCACTTCCCGCTGTCTGCGGAAGAGTATGTCCTCAGGAGACACAGTGCGAGAGCAAGTGCGTAAGAGGCATAAAGGGTGAGCCCGTTGCTATCGGCAGACTGGAGCGCTTCGTGGCTGACTGGCACAATGCACAGCCCGAGGCTCCCGTTGAAAAGCCCGCTCCCAACGGTCACAAGGCTGCTGTTATCGGCTCAGGTCCTTCGGGTCTTGCCTGCGCAGGCGACCTTGCAAAGAAGGGCTATGACGTTACTATATTCGAGGCTCTCCACGTTGCCGGAGGAGTTCTCTCCTACGGTATCCCCGAGTTCAGACTTCCCAAGTCCATCGTTCAGAAGGAAATAGGAGGCCTCAAGGCTCTGGGTGTAAAGGTAGAGACAAATACAGTTGTCGGCAAGACCATCTCAGTTGACGAGCTTATGAAGGAGGAGGGCTTCGAGAGCATTTTTATCGGCTCAGGCGCAGGTCTCCCCAGATTTATGAATATCCCCGGCGAGAACCTCAACGGCGTTTACTCCGCTAACGAGTTCCTCACCCGTATCAACCTTATGAAGGCTTATAAGGAAGGCAGCGCTACTCCCATCAAGGCAGGCACAAAGGCTGTTATCGTAGGCGGCGGAAACGTTGCCATGGACGCAGCTCGCTGTGCTAAGAGACTGGGCGCTGAGGTCTATATAGTATACAGACGTACCGAGGCTGAGCTCCCCGCAAGAGCTGAGGAAGTAGAGCACGCCAAGGAAGAGGGCATCATCTTCAAGTTCCTCACCAATCCCGTTGAGATAGAGGCTACAGAGGACGGCTGGGTAAAGAGCGTTCACTGTCAGCAGATGGAGCTCTCAGAGCCCGATGCTTCAGGCAGAGCTAAGCCCGTTCCGATAGAGGGCGCCTTCATCGACGTCGACGCTGACTGCGTTATCATGTCTATCGGTACCTCGCCAAATCCCCTTATCAAGTCCACCACAGAGGGACTCGATACCCAGAAGTGGGGCGGTATCATCGCTGACGAGGACGGCCTTACCTCCAAGGAGGGCGTTTACGCAGGCGGTGACGCCGTAACAGGCGCTGCTACAGTTATCCTCGCTATGGGAGCCGGCAAGAAGGCTGCCGCAGCTATGGACCAGTATATGCAGAACAAGTGAGCCTTCTCCACGGAGGTATGATATGACTAAGAATATTACCTCACAGACCCTTTCGCGTCTCCCTATGTACTTCAACTACCTGGATTCGCTCCCCGATGAGCGCAAGAAGGGCAATATCTCCGCTACCGCCATCGCCGAAGCTCTGGGGCTCAATGATGTGCAGGTCAGAAAGGACCTTGCTTCCGTCAGCAGCGGCGGCAGACCCAAGGTGGGATATTCCACAGCCGAGCTCATCGGCGATATCGGAAAGTTTCTCGGCTTTGCCAACCATGACAGGGTCGTGGTGGCAGGCATGGGCAACTTCGGCAGGGCTATGCTGGAGTACAACGGCTTTGAGGCTTACGGATTTGATATAGTCTGCGGCTTTGACTGCAACGAAAAACGGGTGGGAAGCTCCATAAATGGCAAGCCCGTCCGCCATATCGAAGAGCTGGAAAGCTTTTGCAGGGAAAATAATATCACTATCGGCATAATCACCGTGCCCGAGACCGCGGCACAGGAGGTCTGTGACCGCATGGCTGAGGCTGGGATACGCTTTATCCTCAACTTCGCCGCAGTACACCTCAACGCTCCCAAGGGCGTTGCGGTACATAACGAGAATATTTCCCTGACCCTTGCAATGCTTGCAAGATGCAGCGGATAATAAAAAGGGACTGCTTGTTGCAGTCCCTTTTATTATATTCGTTTTTTGGGAATTATCAGACTAATCTGAAGAAATTATTTCTATTGGAATTAAATATTTCATCAGAACTGCCGCCCTTGTAAATACGTACAATTCTCAGTGTTCCGTCCTTCTCAAAGAAATAATAATAATTACAGTTGCCTTTTTCTACTGTCAGCGTGCTGCTGTATGTATAGCTGTGATATAAAGGACGTATATCATCTTTGCTGAATACTGCATAAACAACGATATTTCCGTCTGTCTGAAAAGCTATCTTAAGCTTGCTGATAATTTTATTTGTGCCGGGATATTTCTTACCTAAGTATGCAGTATTATTCAGAGTCTTTTTGATCTTTTTTGTCTTATTGTTATAGATATAGAGTTTTCCTGAAGGCTCAGCAATAAGAGAATAATCGCCATTCTGCATGATAACAGTTTTTGCTCTGGGGTTCAGATCAAAACTATACAGTTCTGGTCTCTTATAATTGCCGCTGTCAACCATTATAAGAGAAAAACCATAGTCATATGCTGCATCAGCTACGATAGCGTTATTGCTGAAAGATAATGTGCTGCCTGCAATGCCTGTTGCGGGAACAGCTGTGAGGGTGAGTGCCATGAGTAATCCGAGGATCTTTGCTTTTTTCATAATAATTCTCCTTTTAAATAGATTTGATTTATACTAATTGTTTATTGTCGCTAACAATAAACAAGCAGTAGCAAGTAAATATATTATACATTGTATCTTCTTGTTTGTCAAGTGCTTTTGCGTAAATAGTTAGATATTATGAATATATCGTGCTTTTCGAGATGTCAGTGTTATGTTTGCCTTACATATCTAACACACATGAAAGAGTGGAAATTGTGCAGAGGCTATAAAATTTCCGAAAAAACTCACTGCTTGTCAGCGGCGGATAATATCCGCC
The DNA here is from genome assembly GCA_029572815.1 of Bacillota bacterium. Taxonomy (GTDB): domain Bacteria; phylum Bacillota; class Clostridia; order Oscillospirales; family Ruminococcaceae; genus Ruminococcus. Next base: position 4,220 of record JAKPUQ010000192.1, read on the forward strand.
TTCTTTATGCCCTTTTATAAGAGGAAACAAACTTCAACAGCCTGATTTTTACAATTTCTCCAAAATTGTACTGATCGTAAAAGCGAATTTTTATATTGCAATTTGTTGCGATTTATGTTATTATATAAGGTAAGAAGTTGCGCCATGACGTTTCATGGCAAATTTATCAACGTACATTTTTCCGTGTACGGGTCAGGAGAATAATATGCCAAAAAGACAGGATATCAACAAGATCATGATTATCGGCTCGGGTCCTATCATAATAGGACAGGCTTGTGAGTTCGACTATTCGGGTACTCAGGCCTGTAAGGCTCTGCGAAAGCTGGGCTATGAGATAGTTCTCGTAAACTCTAACCCCGCTACTATAATGACAGACCCTGATGTTGCGGATATCACCTACATCGAACCCCTTAATCTGGAAAGACTTACCCAGATCATTGAGAAAGAGCGCCCCGATGCTCTCCTCCCCAACCTGGGCGGTCAGTCGGGTCTTAACCTCTGCTCCGAGCTGGACAAGGAAGGCGTGCTCAAGAAGTACAATGTCCAGGTAATAGGCGTTCAGGTTGACGCTATCGAGCGCGGTGAGGACCGTATCGAGTTCAAGAACGCTATGAGCGCTCTCGGCATCGGTATGCCCAAGAGCGAGGTAGCTTACTCCGTTGACGAGGCTGTAAAGATAGCTGAAAAGCTGAAATATCCTGTAGTTCTCCGTCCTGCCTACACCATGGGCGGCGCAGGCGGCGGAATGGTATACAATGTAGATGAGCTCAAGGTCGTATGTGCAAGAGGCCTTCAGGCTTCACTGGTAGGACAGGTTCTCGTTGAGGAATGTATCTTCGGCTGGGAGGAGCTTGAGCTTGAGGTAGTGCGTGACGCTGAAAACAACAAGATCACAGTCTGCTTCATCGAGAACATCGATCCTATCGGCGTTCACACAGGCGATTCCTTCTGCTCTGCACCTATGCTCACAACGCCCGAGGACGTTCAGAAGGAACTCCAGGAGATGTCATACAGGATCATCGAGTCTATCGAGGTTATCGGCGGCTGTAACTGCCAGTTCGCAAGAGACCCCGAGACAGGACGCATCGTCGTTATCGAGATCAACCCCAGAACTTCACGTTCTTCCGCACTTGCTTCCAAGGCAACAGGCTTCCCCATCGCTCTCGTTTCAGCTATGCTTGCCTGCGGTCTCACACTGAAGGATATCCCCTGCGGCAAGTACGGCTCTCTTGACAAGTACGTTCCCGACGGAGATTATATAGTTATCAAGTTTGCTCGCTGGGCTTTCGAGAAGTTCAAGGGCGCTGAGGACAAGCTTGGCACTCAGATGAGAGCTGTCGGCGAGGTAATGAGCATCGGCAAGACCTACAAGGAGGCGTTCCAGAAGGCTATCCGCTCACTGGAGACAGGCAGATACGGCCTCGGCTTTGCAAAGAACTTCAATAATATGACCAAGGAAGAGCTCATTTCAGAGCTCCGCTTCCCCACCAGCGAGAGACAGTTCGTTATGTACGAGGCTCTCCGCAAGGGCGCAACAGTTGACGAGCTCCACGAGCTCACTAAGATAAAGAAGTACTTCATCGAGCAAATGAAGGAGCTTGTTGACGAGGAGGAGGCTCTCCTTGCTAACAAGGGCTCCGTTCCCGCTGCCGACGCACTGAAGCAGGCTAAGCTAGACGGCTTCTCAGACCGTTACCTCAGCTCTCTCCTTGATGTTACCGAGGAGGAGATCAGAAATGCCCGCATGGCTATCGGCGTTAAGGAGGCCTGGGAGGGCGTTCACGTAAGCGGTACAGAGAATGCAGCTTACTACTACTCAACATATCACCTTGACGAGGACAAGAGCCCCGTAAGCACAGAAAAGCCCAAGATCATGATCCTGGGCGGCGGTCCCAACAGAATAGGTCAGGGTATCGAATTCGACTACTGCTGCGTTCACGCTGCACTTGCTCTCAAGAAGCTGGGCTTTGAGTCCATCATCGTAAACTGCAACCCCGAGACAGTTTCCACTGACTATGATACATCTGATAAGCTCTATTTCGAGCCCCTTGCTCTTGAGGACGTTCTCGCTATCCACGAGAAGGAAAAGCCCGTCGGCGTTATCGCTCAGTTCGGCGGACAGACTCCTCTCAACCTTGCAAACGACCTGAAGAAGTACGGCGTAAATATCCTGGGTACAACTCCCGAGACCATCGACCTTGCTGAGGACCGTGACCACTTCCGCGCTATGATGGACAAGCTGGGCATTCCTATGCCTGAGGCAGGTATGGCTGTAAACGCTGACGAGGCTATCGCTATCGCAAACAAGATCGGCTATCCTGTAATGGTTCGTCCTTCCTACGTTCTCGGCGGACGCGGAATGGAGATTGTTCACGATGACGAGATGATGAAAGTCTACATGAACGCTGCTGTCGGCGTAACTCCCGACAGACCTATCCTCATCGACCGCTTCCTCAACCACGCTACAGAGTGCGAGGCTGACGCTATCTCAGACGGTACAAACTGCTTCGTTCCCTGTGTTATGGAGCATATCGAGCTTGCAGGCGTGCATTCGGGCGACTCAGCTTGTATCCTGCCTTCAAAGAACCTGACAGAGAAGCAGGTAGCTACTATCAAGGAATACACAAAGAAGATCGCTGTTGAGATGAACGTTTGCGGTCTCATGAATATGCAGTACGCTATCGAGGGCGATACAGTTTACGTTCTCGAGGCTAATCCCCGTGCATCAAGAACAGTTCCGCTGGTATCAAAGGTATGTGACATCAACATGGTACGTATCGCAACAGATATCATCACTTCAAAGCTCACAGGCAGACCTTCACCCGTTCCCGAGCTCAAGGATAAGCAGATCGGTCACTACGGCGTAAAGGAAGCTGTATTCCCCTTCAATATGTTCCAGGAGGTAGATCCCCTTCTCGGACCCGAGATGCGTTCAACAGGCGAAGTTCTCGGTATTTCTCCTTCCTTCGGCGAGGCTTATTACAAGGCTCAGGAGGCTACAAAGAACAAGCTCCCTCTGGAGGGAACAGTTCTCCTCAGCGTATGCGACAGAGACAAGCCCGAGCTTGTTGACATCGCTAAGTCCTTCAACGAGCTTGGTTTCAAGATCATCGCTACAGGCAAGAGCTATGAGATGATCAAGGATGCAGGCATCCCCTGCGAAAAGATCTTCAAGATCTATGAGGGACGTCCCAATATCGCAGACCAGATCGCTAACGGTGAGATCCAGATGATAATCAATACCCCCGCAGGCAAGACCAGCGCTCACGATGACAGCTACATCAGAAAGGCTGCTATCAAGCACAGAGTTCCCTACATGACAACTATGGCTGCTGCAAAGGCAAGTGCAGAGGGTATCAAGGCTATAAAGAACAACACACACCTGGGCGTAAAGTCTCTCCAGGCTCATCACGCTGACATCAAGTAAGATATAAAATGGACAACAATTACAATAACGATCAGAATTATTCGGGAGCGCCCAACAGCGGCGCTGCTCCCGAGCCGCAGTACGGCAGTCAGCACAGCTTCACAGGCTCTTCCGCAGAGCAGTATGGCACTCAGTCGGCAGGCGCCTACGACCCTCAGCAGAGTGCTCCCGACTACGGCAGTGCTCCGTCAAACGGCGGCTATCCCCAGCAGAACAGCCCCAACTACGGCAGTCAGCCCTACGGTGCTCCCGCAAGCTACGGCTATCCTCAGCAGAGCGGTCTCAACTACGGCGGTCAGCCCATGAACGGCTACGAACAGCCCTACCCTGCGCCTGATTTCTACACTCAGATGAACGATCCCTATGCTGCCCCCCTCCGGATAGCACCGGCGGAAAGGCTGTAGCTTCACTGGTAATGGGAATAATCAGCTTTCTGACATGGTGTATACCTGTTATGGGCTCCTGTGTCAGCCTCATCGGTCTGATCCTCGGTTTTCAGTCGCGTAAAGGCTCCAGCAAGGGAATGGCTATCGCAGGTATCGTCCTCTCGTCAATAACCTTAGCGGTCAGCCTGGTAATAAACGTCTTGTTTGTCGTCAGGATCGTGAGCGAGATGAGTACGGCATGATCACCGATCATAAAGTTTTATAAAGGAGTTTAATGTTATGGATAATAACTACAACAATGACCCCAACAACTTAGGCGGACAGAATAATGACCCGTATGGTCAGAACAGCGGCTACAGCAACGCTCAGCAGAATGATCCCTACGGTCAGAGCAGCGGCTACAGCAATGCTCAGCAGAATGATCCCTACGGTCAGAGCAGCGGCTACAGCAATGCCCAGCAGAATGGCTACGGCAGCGCTCCCCAGAATAACCAGTACGGACAGAACGGCTACAATGATCCCTATGGTCAGAATCCCTACAACAGCGCTCCCGATTTCTACAGCAATGTAAATCAGGGCTTCGGCGAGGACAACAGCGGAAAGGCTACAGGCTCAATGGTATGCGGTATCATCAGCCTTATACTGTGGTGTATCCCCATCGCAGGTCTTGCCCTTTCTATCGTGGCTATCACTCTCGGAAACAAGTCCAAGGATTCTATCAACGGAGGCAGAGCAAAGGCAGGCTGCATAATGGGTTATATCGGTCTTGGTTTATCTATGATAAACTGGATCGCAGGAATTTTCCTGAGATTATCATGACAATAAGCCGACACATAAGTGTCGGCTTTTATTTTTTACGGAGCATAAACTTGTTGATTTTCTGGGATTTTTATGGTATAATTGATGTATATGCACAAATACGTTCAACATAAAGCATAAAATACCTCCTGACCGTATGATACTACCGTGCTACTCTACCGAAAGCGGCTCAGGTCCATATAGCTTTCCGAAAAGGAGGAATCCCAATGGACAACATCTCTGTGGTCAGATCAGACATAACTCTGCTGCATACAGATGCTATAGTAAACGCTGCAAACAACCATCTCTCGGCAGGAGGAGGAGTCTGCGGCGCCATATTCTCCGCAGCAGGCTATTCTGAGCTTAAAGCTGCCTGCGATGAGATAGGCTTCTGCAACACAGGCTCTGCCGTAGTGACACCTGCATTCTCGCTGAACGCAAAGTACATCGTCCACGCCGTAGGTCCTATCTGGCGCGGCGGCGACCAGGACGAGGAAAAACTGCTCTACAGCACCTATTACAGCTCTCTTACCGCAGCTTCGGAAAAGGGCTGCCGCTCCATTGCCTTTCCTCTTGTGTCCGCAGGCATTTACGGCTATCCCAGCGAGGACGCCTGGAGGATAGCTATCACAGCCTGCCGCGACTTCACAGAAAAAAATGACATGGATATTTCCTTTGCAGTGCTCTCAGAGGAGCAGTTTGACATGGGCAACGCTATCCTCAATGAGCTTCTCCCCCATAAAGGCAGCGGCACTCAGGCTGCCTCTGAAATGGACAGGCTCCGCATGGGAAATACTGAGACAGATGCTGTTTTCTTTTACAAAGTCGGGGACGAATACGGCGCCTTCAGCAACTGGTCTCCCTCTGAGTTCACTGTTGACGGCGTAAAATTCAATACCTCGGAGCAGTACATCATGTACCGCAAGTGCCTGACCTTCGGGGACACCGAGACCGCGGAAAAGCTGCTTGCCGCCGACTCTCCCAAAGACCAGAAGGCTCTCGGCAGAGAGGCAGCAGGCTATATCGACAGTGTCTGGGCAGGCGTGAGACAGACCGTCGCCATAAGAGGTCTTTACGCCAAGTTCTCCCAGGATCCCGAGCTGAAAAGGCTCCTCCTCGGCACAGGTGACGCAGTGCTTGTGGAGTGCACCTCCAATGACCATATATGGGCGTGCGGTCTTGACAAGGACGACGATGACAGGCTCTTCGCCGACAGGTGGAAGGGTCAGAACCTCCTGGGCTTCTCCCTTATGGAGGTCCGCAATATGCTGAGAGCAGAGGGCTGAAGCCCGTAAAACAACAGCAAAACAGCCGCAGAGAGCAGAAGCTCCTTGCGGCTTTCTTTATGCGCAGACTATTTCGGTATCCTCACATAGTATTTGTCCTCGTCCTCATGGTGGATATAGCCGCCATTGCTGAGCATTACCCTCAGCGACGCGGGATTGTCCCTGTTCACACGCAGGTATATCTCCTCCTCGGCGACTGCGCCCCTTATCTCATCAAGAAGCAGCTTCAGCCCCTGCGTGCCGCAGCCTCTGCCGCGGTATTCCGGAGCGATGTAGTAGCCGATATGTCCCGAGCCCCCGGCAAGAGCTTCCGTGAGATAGTGTCGGAAGTGGAATGTGCCCACGATAGTATCATCGTCCAGGAGATAGTACACGGTCTGAGGCACATAGCCCTCGGGAAGGCACTCTCCCCGCGACTGGGCGATAATGGTGTCAAGAGCGGTGCCGAAGTCCTGACGGCTTATGCCGTGATAGTCGTTGATGAAGCCGTTCTCGTCCACGGGGATACTGCGCTGGAACAGCCATTCCTTTTCGATGTCATCGTAATTTGCAGCTTTAAGATACAGCATACCGTCACTCCTTTGTGTCAAATCCCGGAGCTTCGCGGAGGAAAAGCCCCTCTGCGGAGACCAGCTGCGAAAGAAGCTCCCTCGTCTCGCCGCCGATATTGTACACCGCCATATACAGGTCGCCGCCGTAAAAGGTGATAAGCCCGTCACACTCGGGCAGGTATATATTCACAAAACCCCTGCCCTCACGGAATATCTTCTCCAGAAGCGATACCAGCTCCTCCTCCGCCGGCTGCTCCGCGGTGTCCTCCTCCGTGACTGCTGTCATGTCATAGTAGCAGTAAAGCCTGAGAATGATATTTGTGAGCCTGCGGTCAAGGTCGGACCTGTGGCTGCGGAAATAGGTCTCAACGCTGAAATACCGTCCTCCTGCGTCCTGAGGAACGGTCTTCGGCAGTACGTCTATGAGGAGGGGCTTTCCCTCAAGAAGCTCCTCTATTCTTGTGCTTACGTCCATTTTATCCTCCTATCAGCGCCTGTCTCATGGCACAGAGGTCGAAAACGTCCAGCATTCCGTCCTTGCAGAGGTCTGCGGCGCTGCTGCTTTTCAGCTCGGTATCGTGAACGGCAAGGAGCCATTTCTGGAAGGTCACAACGTCCGCAGTATTGAAGCTGCCGTCGCCGTTTACGTCTCCCATAGTCTCACAGGGAAAGAATGCAGCTCCAAGGTCGCTTTTATCGGAGCTGAGCTCCGAAAGCCGTGTAACGCTCTCACCGTCAAAGTAATACAGGTCATAGCCGCCGTTCATGGTGCTGCTGAACACCATGCCATCCCCCACGGGACAGGGGTCTGAGCAGTCATAGTCCGCAGAGTCAAATGCCATAGGCTGTATGCTGCTGCCGTCATAACGCATTATCTGATCGCTGTGATCCTCTGCTGAGAACCACTTTGTGAAATACAGCTCATCGCCGCAGACTACTGGATAGTAGGCGGTCACGCCTTCCTCGGCGAATATGGTCTCCGTGATGCGGGAACTGAGGTCAAGGCGGTATATCGCGCCGATACCGCCGCTGTATCCTGCGTAGTAAATACTGCTCCCGTCAGCGGAAAAGCAGGGCATTGCCTCCTCAACGGAGTCCTCCGTCAGCATGGTGACCTCCCTCGTCTGAACGTCCATAAGGGCAAGGTCATAGATAAATCCGTCGGCAGCTCTGTCCCAGTGACCGCGCTTGAAAACTATGCTTCTGCCGTCGGGAGAGAATTTCGGGTCCTCATTGCGGAAGCCGCTGTTCTCAGTGAGGTTTGTGATACCGCCGTTGTCTCTGAGGTATATGTCCCGCTCGTCCGCCCTCTCGTCTATAGCCATGAACACTACCTGCTGCGGAGAGGTACCGAAGCTGCCGTTCATAGCATGAACGAAGTCTCCGTTTATGGTCTCTGTAACGCCGTCGGGACTGCGCAGATAAAGACTGCTGTCAAGGGCGGAGTAGTCGCTGTAGCTATGCCACAGAAGCCAGCCCTGTGGAAGCTGTGCCGCGCCGTCCTCTGCCGAGGCTGTGTTCACAGGCAGCTGCACCAGACAGGCGGCTGATGCAGATATTATGATGTGTTTCAGTGTTTCTTTCAGTTTCATTTGATTACCTCCATTTCATGTATTATCATCAGTATTGTTTCTTTTTATCGGCAGTGGCAGCCTGTAGGCATTGACCTCAGAGTCAACATATTTATTATCGGGATACAGCTTCCTGAGCTCAGGGAAAAAGGCACTCTGCCACTGTTCTGACAGCTCTGCTATATCCGCATTCATTCTGCACAACCGTCTTTCGAGTCTATCTATCTTTTCACTTATTATACAGGAAAAACTGCCCCATTTCAAGAGCGGCAGAAAAAATGCGCCCCACAGAAAGTGAGACGCATATATACAATTCAGCTTTCAGACGCCGAGAAGCTGTGATATCAGCTTACCTGCGTCGCTTCTGCACTTATCGATGTAGAAATGACCGCCTTCAAACCTGAATGAACGCACGCCCTTCTCAGCAAAATCCTTCCAGCGGAGTATGGCGCTCTTATCCCCGAAAAGCCTGTCGCTGCTGCCGTACATCACTATGACCTCAGTGTCCATCTTTCTGTAAGGCTCTGCAGGTCTGTACTTCAGATGAAGTCCCAGGTCCTTCCTCATAAGGGGCAGGAAATAGGATATGAATACGCTGTCGGAGGCGAATTTCTCATCTATCATGCCGTTTTCCACAAGATAGGCTGTCATCTCCTCATCGGATATATCCAGGTCGGGAAAGAAATGTCCGCAGGAGGGGGCAGGTGCAGATGAGGCAAAAAATCTCACAGGCGGAGCTCCGTATTTCTTCTCGGCAGCAAGAGCTGCCTCATATGCCGCAAGAGCCCCTGTACAATGCCCCAGTATCGCGTATGGCTTTGTAAAAAGCCTCTCATTCTCATCAACAAAACGGTTCGCCAGCTCCTCAATGGAATCGGGAGCTGCTATGCCCATATTCTTCTCGCGCCCGGGGTATAATACGGGGCATATATTCACCGACGGGTCTGTATGCTCCTTGAGCATGGCGAAAAACGAGGCGCTTCCGCCCGCATAGGGAAAGCATATAAGGTTTACCACCGCATTTTCGTCATATCTCTCATGAGATATCCATGTGATAGTCCGTGCCATTGTCTGTCCTCCTTATTCTCTGTTACCCTTGAGGCTGACTACCATATCTATCCTGCTGACCTTTCTCCTGAGCAGGAAGAGGGATACAAAATAGCTTATAATGATTATGGCTGCGCATATAAGCGCAGATACGGGGCTGAATGAAGGCTCAAGCACAACGTGCATCCTTGATACCATTACTGCCGACACTCCGCGGAGCAAGGCTATACACATGGGAAGCGCCAGCAAAAATCCCAGTATCACAAGCACATGGTTAGTATTGAGGACTATGCCGTTTATCTCGCGGTCACGGTAGCCGAGGACCTTCAGCATGGATATGCTGCTCTTGTTGGACTCTACTATCATATTTACCACAAGATACACCGATACAACACTCATGAGGACTCCCATGAACATTACTCCGTTTATGAAGCCGCTGAGGGCTGACATGGCGCTTTCAAAGGTATCCAGCATCGACTTGCTGTCGCTCACATAGGCAAGGTCCTCACCTGAAATGGGAAGCTCCTCGTCGGAGTAAACAACATTGTAGTAAGCCTCATCAAGACCCATGAGCTTCCTTGCCTCATCATAGGTGGTATATATCATCTGCTGAGTATTGTCGGCAACTACTCCGAATATCTCAAGCTCATATTTTTCCAGAGTAACGGGATTGGCAACTTCTATGGAATCTCCCTTGTGCAGTCCGCGCTCCACGGATACGGCATTTGAGATGTAGAATCCGCTGCCGAAGCTTCCTTCCTTCATTTCAAGGCCGCCGAACCTGCTGTCCTCGGGGACTCCCATAACGCCTATGGAAGCACCGTTGTCGGGAGTTTCATATGAGGTGGATATGCCGTGAACGCCGCCAAGGTCGCTTTCCAGCTCCATGTGATTGAGATAGTAGGAATACTCATATACCGCCGCCTTCTCTGCGCCCTTGTCAACAAGGTCATTGACCATGTCCTTCATTGCAAAGCCCTCAAGGCACATGAATGCACTGAGGAGCAGACAGAAGAGTATGAGCACTGTCCTTCCGGGATGTGAGAACAGCTCACGGATACGGAACTTCCTGCGGAAGCTCATGCTGCTCTTTTCCAGCATACCGTGTTTCCTGCCTGTTCTGTCATCTCTTTCTGCCAGCATTGATACTACGTTCCTGCGGAATATCTTCATAGTCTTTCTGTATGCCACAAGTCCGAAAAGCAGGGACGGTACCACCATACAGAGCACTGCGATCAGGGGATGTATATAGTAGTTATAGTTCAGCTTCTGGAAATCTATGACGAAATACATGGCAAGGTCCCTGCCTGCTATGAGTGCAAGCGCCATACCCAGCACGCTTCCGATAATGCCAGGGATAATGGCATATATCATATAGTGCCTTCCGATCTCGCCCCTTCTGTAGCCGAGAGCGGCAAGAGTTCCTATGTATTTCTGCTCTCTTTCCAGCATACGTCCTATGACTATGGCAACAAGGATAAGTATAACTATAGCCATGACAGGTATGAGTACGATGGCTTCGCTGAATATCTTGTCTCCTGAGGTAGCAGGAGTATTTATCCTGCTGTTGGACTGGTCTGATATGTAGGAATAGGCATGGAAATTCTCGTATATGTCCCTTCTGAAGTCCTCTGAGCGTTCCTCATCGCCGTACTCTACGGAATAGTAGCGTGTCTCCTGCCACTGACAGCTTTCTCTGAGCTTGTCATAGCCCGATGCCGTCATGAGGATCATGCCGAAATTCTCCTTATCCACCCAGGGGTCGCTGTCATTCTTCTTGGAGTAGAGATAATCGGGACGGACGCCAATACCCTTTATAAGGAATTCATGGCCGTCAAGCACATAGGTGCTGCCTGTCTCAAGAGAGTTTGAGTCTGCAAAGTCCCTGTCGAAGAGTATCTCGTTATCACCGGTGATATCATCGCCCTCAAGAAGAGTATAGACATTGACCTTGTCCATTCCGCGGAATATCCTCCAGCTCTTTTCTCCCTCCTCATAGTCCAGGTATGCGTCCTGCTCTATCCTGGCATCGTATTTTTCCTCAAGAGCGGATATATCCTCATCAGTCATCTCAAGGGCGGTCAGGAACTGTGCGTCCTCAACGTGCTGCTCTGTCATGATCTTATGTATATCGTCCTTTATCATCGCAGCGTCGGAAAAGCCCACCGCCGAAAGGAATACCGCAAACATGGTGAGAAGTCCGATAGCTGCATAGAATGAGATATTGCTCCTGAGATCTTTTTTGAATGTATGATTTATAGCCTTCACTTTATCACTCCTATCCTATCAGAGCTCGAGCTCGGCTACACTGACCTTGTGAGTGTTGGTCTCCTGGGATATGACCTTTCCGTCCTTTACACGGATCACCTTGTCAGCAATGCCCTTTATGGCTTCATTGTGAGTGATAATGAGAATGGTGGTATGATAGGTCTGATTTACCTTCTCAATGAAGTCCAGTACCTCTGCCGCAGATTTTGAGTCAAGAGCACCTGTAAGCTCATCACAAAGGAGGAGGGCAGGGTTCTTGGCGATGGCTCTTGCTATAGCCACGCGCTGCTGCTGACCGCCTGAAAGCTGGTTGGGATATCTGTTGGCAAAGGGGGTGATATCCAGCTTTTCCATGAGCTCCTTGACGTCTATGGGAGTATTCACCGCAATATCCACGGTAGTCTCGATATTCTCCCTTGCTGTCAGGCTGGGTATCAGGTTGTAGAACTGAAATACGAAGCCTATCTTCTCGCGGCGGTACTCCACCAGCTTTTTCTTTGAATAGCCGCTTATCTCGACGCCGTCAACAGTTATGCTGCCGCTGTCAAGGGTATCTATCCCGCCTATCATATTCATAAGGGTGCTCTTGCCTGAGCCCGAGGCGCCGAGAATAACGCCTACCTCTCCCTTGTCAAGGGAAAGGAAGCCTTGTCCAGTGCTTTTACTACGGCGTCATCGCTTCCGTATTGCTTTACCGCATCTTTTACTTCAATAAACATTTTTATTCACTCCTGCTTCTATTATAAATCCGCCCACTGTTCCCCTGTCAGATGCTGACAGGAACATCACGGGCCTTTTCAGCTTTTCTGCCCTTTCCTGTGCAGCTGAAAGCGCCCGGAAGGCTCCTGCTCCGCCGCTGAGAGGGCTGATATTCTCATCTGCACAGATATCCTCCTTGTCGGTGATGACCAGAGGTGCCGCGTCAGCATCAGCGCAGTCCAGAAGATACTCTGACGTCTTTTTTAAAAGGCGCTGTCTCTCAGTGCGGTCTCCGCAGAACATGGTCCTCACTGCCCTGAGAATAAATTCATCGGCAGCGGAAGACATTACCGCTGCGCCGCCGTCGGCAGCTCCGCTTTCCACATCGCCGCCCAGTATCAGCACCCTCCCGGCCATTCCTGCCGCAACGGCGTCTGCTGCCGCAGCCATAGCCTGTATGCCGCACAGCTCATCGCCTATTACAGACATATTGAAGCCCTTCATCCCAAGCTCAATACCCGTCTGGCAGGCAGGCTCGCAGAGTATGGAATGTATAGCCTTCTGGGGGCGCAGACCTCTTACGCCTCTGCTGTAAAGCTTTCCGTAATTAAAGGCGTAGATATCTGCAGGTCCCTGAGAATAGGCTCCTATAATACCCATCTCCTCACAGGGCTCATATGAGCCGTTTTCCATAGCCGCCTCCGCTGCTGAAATGCAGGCTGCGGCGGTTGTGCTTATCTTTGACTTTTCATCAAGAGGGATACCCCCGGCAAGGACTGCTCTGCTTATTCCTGTGTACATCATTTTCCCTCTCCTTCGTATTTCCTGAGAAGTATGCAGCTGTTGCTGCCGCCGAAGGCATATGCGCTGTTGAGTATCACCTCCGGCATTGCCATTTCCGGCTCTGTCACAAGCCTGAAGCTGCACTGAGGGTCAGGCTCTTTAAGGTTGGTATTCGGCGGTATCATGCCGCTTTCCAGAGATGAGGCGCACACAGCCAGCTCCAGAGCGGCAGCTGCTCCCAGGGAATGTCCCAGGGTGCCCTTGACAGATGAAGCCCTGACGTTTCCGGCTCCTTCGCCGAAAAACTCAGCTATGGCCTTCATCTCGCAGGCATCGTTTGCAGCTGTTCCCGTGCCGTGAAGGCATATGTAATCTATGTCCTCAGGCTTTATGCCAGAGGAAGCGCAGGCGCGCTCCATAGCTCTGACTATCCCCGTTGCTTCGGGGTCCATGGATGCAATGCTGTAAGCGTCACAGCTCTGTCCCGAGCCGGCTATCTCTCCGTAGATATGGGCACCTCTTGCAAGAGCGGTCTCCAGTTCCTCAAGGATGAGGACGGCCGCACCCTCGCTGAGGATAATGCCGTCCCTGCCGCTGTCGAATGGTCTGACCCTGTCCTTTGAGACAGCCCTGAGTGCGGTAAAGGAAGCCTCTGACAGCTCCGAGCAAAGCTCCACACCGCCTGCCGCCACTCTTTTAAGACGTCCCGAGCGTATGAGCATCGCGCCGCAGTCCACGGCAATATTTCCCGAGGCACAGGCCTCGGTATGGAGAAGGCACTCTCCACTCCAGCCCAGCTTTTTTGCAACGGCACGGGCTATCATATCATGGGGCACCGCCGTCAGCTGAGGTATGACACTGCCCCGGGCAGCCGCCTCTCCTGCGGCAAGCTCATACATATGCATCTCGCCGTGGGTAGTGCCGATAGATACTCCGCACTCATCAGGGCTGATATCCTCAGCAGTATCTCTGAGGCCGCTGTCTGTTACCGCTTCAGCGGCAGCAGCGAGAGCCAGCCGGCAGCAGGGGCCAAGGCTGAGCTCAGCCTCTGTAAGATACCTGCCCTCATACTCAGCCTTTCCCGCCTCGTCAAGGATACCGTATATTCCCTGAAAGCTCTCGCCGTAAATACCGCCGCTGAGCCTTCTGAAGCTTCCCTCGCCCTTCATGACGCCCGTAACAAGGGCATCTTTGCCGAAGCCGCATACAGAAGCCGCACCAATACCTGTTATGACAACTCTTTTATTCATTATAGCCCTCTATGTACTCCACGACCTTGTCCACGCAGGTAAGCTCCTTTATAGCCTCCTTGGGAATACGGATATCAAGATCGTCCTCTATATCAGCAACACAGTCCAGCATCTGAAGGGAATTCATAGTGAGGTCGGTCACAAAATTATCCCCGTCGCCTATCTGCGAAGCCTCTATCTCAAGGGCTTCTGCTACTATCTCTCTGATATGCTCTCTATCTGCTTTCATTGCAATATACTCCTTTTTCCATCATTTTTACTTCTTCAAGAAGGATATCTTTATAGTCCTCCATTTCAAGTACGAAGAAATGTCCGCCTTCAAAGGTCTTTTCCTCGAACCAGCTGTCGGTGACCTGCTCCCAGTGCAGCATCTGCTCCGGAGAGGTATCCACATCGTCAACAGCGCAGTGCGCACACACAGGCGCCGATATTCTGCCGCCGTCATAGCTGTATCTCTCAAACAGCCTGTAATCGCTGAGGATTATAGGCGAAAAATAGTCCATGAAGCTTTTATCGCCGAGGAAGCACTCATCCATACCGCCCAGACGCTTCATTTCCTCTATAAGAGCTTCCCGCCCCATAGAGCTGTGAAATCCGCCCAGGTCCCTGTCAAAGGGAGCGCCCCTGCCTGCCACGACAAGCCCCTGAACATCGGTGCCCTGCAATTCCAGAATCCTGACTGTCTCAAAGGCAATGAGAGTGCCGAGGCTGTGCCCGTAGATATATATCCTTCGCCCCTCTGCCGCCTTTGCTATCTCTCCTGCAAGCTCTGCTGCAATGTCGCAGATATCCTCAGAGAATCTCTCCTTCATGCGGCAGCCGTGACCTGCATACTCCACAGGAACCACGGAAATCCCCGACCTGATACCGCTCCAACTGCGCAGCTGCCCTGCATTTCCGCCTGCATGATGGAAGCAGAAGAGCAGGGGACCTCTCCCCACGGGTATACCGAAGGGAAAGCAACGATTTTCTATTGTCATAATATCACCTGTTATATCAATCTTGCCATGCCTGAAACGCTGACATCTTCAAATATATCACCGATCTCTATCTCACGTCCCACAGACTCGGAAAGGGCATTGCGCACCCTTACTATATCGAGGGAATCTCCGCCGAAATCAAAGAAATCCTCACCTGCCGAGGGCATTTCATCTGTATTGAGGACACTGCGCCATATTCCGGCGACTATCAGTTCCTTCTCAGTCAGCCCTGTATCAGCAGCTTCACTGTGCTGCTCCTGTATGAGCTCCTCAGCCATGGCGGCGAGTGCTTTCCGGTCTGTCTTTGCATTTGCAGTAAGAGGCAGAGCCTCCAGTCCGAAGATCATATCGGGTATCATATATGAGGGGAGCCTGCTCTCGGCTGCCTTACGAAGCGTCTCAACAAATACAGCTCCTCCATCTGCCGCGACAGCTGCAGCGGCAATGTGAGTGCGGCCCTTTACAGATACCGTAAAGGTGCAGACCTCAGATACAGTGCCCGCGGACATAAGTGCCGCGTCTATCTCTCCCAGCTCTATCCTGTGCCCTCTTATCTTGACCTGATGATCCTCTCTGCCAAAGAACTCTATGGTGCCGTCCTCCCAGTACATACCGAGATCACCTGTATCATAGAGTCTTTCACCGCTACGGCTGTCCGTAATGAACCGCTGAGCGGTCAGCTCCTCATCGTTGAGATATCCCATTGCAAGGCCTGTTCCGCTTATATAGAGCTTTCCTACAGTCATGGGCGGACAGTCCGTCATATTGCTGTTGAGCACCCTGAAGCCCTGACCCGAAAGGGGATAGCCGTAGGGGATGCTTCTCCAGCCCTTTTCAACTGAGGTTATGTGGTAATAATTCGACCAAACCGAAGCCTCTGTGGCTCCGCCAAGGCTGTATATCTCAGCATCGGGCAGTGCTGCCATGAGCTTTTCGGGCAGACTGAGCGGTATCCAGTCGCCGCTGAGCATGATGACCTTCAGCGATGACATATCACGAGTAAGGTCTGTATTCTCCGCAGCCAGCTGCATGAACGCAGGTACGCTGTTCCATACCGTGACTCCGAATCTGTCTGCAAGCTCTGCAAGGCTCTTCGGATCGCGCCTGTCATTTTCATCGGGTATGACCACTGCACCGCCGCAGCAGGTCATTCCGAAAAGGTCATATACCGACAGATCGAAGTTCAGTGCGGAAACGGCTATGGTACGGTCATTTTCACCTATGCCGAAGCGTCTGTTCACATCGAGTATGGTGTTCACAGCACCTCTGTGAGGGATCATAACGCCCTTGGGCTGACCGGTGCTGCCCGAGGTGAAAATGATGTACGCCAGGTCATCCGCCTTGTTCACGGATACTATCTCAGGCGCCTCCGTGCAGAGCGGAAGCGGTTCTATCACTATGCTTTCAGCGCCAAGGCTGTCACAGCGGCGCTTCAGACCGGCTTCGGTAATAATAAGGTCCGTACCTGCCTTTTTCAGTATCTCACTTATCCTCAGGTTGGGATTTCCCGTATCCAGGGGAAGATAAGCCGCTCCTGCAAGCAGCACAGCCATTGCCGCTACTGCCTGCTTCCATGACTTTTTCAGCAGTATCGCTGCAACAGGTCTGTCCGCAGCCTTTATCCTGCGGCTGAGGTCATATGCCTCCGCCAGAAGCTGGCGGTAAGTGAGAGTCCTTTCCCTGTCCGCAACAGCCATATTATCAGGAGTGAGCCCTGCCTGTTTTATAAAGAGGCTGTCAAGAGTTTCCTCTCCGCCAACAGCAGGGAGCTGCGACAGCTTTTTCCTCTCGCTGAGGGTAGGTATCATATCGTATGTATACGCCGTATCTGCAACAGTCTTGTCCCAGAGCCCATCGCTGTCTGAAAGATATTCCACCAGACTGCAGCAGAAGTCAGCCATCCCGGAAACGGTATCCCTGCCGAAAAGCTCCTCCACAGCTTCAAAGCTGATATTCAGTCCGCCGTTCAGCTCGGTCACCTGACAATCCAGCCAGACCTGAGGTGTTTCCGTGGTTATCCTTTCAACTCTGCCGAAAAGCCTGTCCCTGCCGCCCGCCGTCATTGCAGCCGTAACTGTAAATACCACAGGGAATGCAACTCCGTCATTATGTGAAGAGCCTGCATAGTCCCTCTGGACCTCAACTCCGCTGTAATAGGGGTGCGACATATCCTCTGCCATATCCTGCTGTATGCGCTTTACAGCCCCGTAGAAGCTTTCGCCCTTTCCCATGTCCACAGACATCATCGAAAGCAGCGTAAAGTCGCCTATGAGGTCATTTATCTCGGCGTGACTGAAAAGCCTGTTATACTGTGTAAGGTTTATGGTGAATGTCTGTCTTCTGCTCCAGAGAGACAGCATATGAGCATACACCGCAAAGAGTGCCGCCGACACGGTAACGCTCCTTCTGCGGCATATTTCACGGAACCTGAGCCATCTGTCAGGGCTGACCGTTCTGCCTTCATGCATTATGGTCTGATCTGTGAGCATATCGGGAGAGACCTTTGTGAAAAGCTCGGGGGCAGGCGGCATCGACTTCACCTTTTCCTGCCAGTAAGCCCTGTCCGCAGCATAGCGCTCAGTCCCTCTGAGCTTTTCCGCAGCCAGCACATAGTCCCTGAAGGACAGGGTGGGCTTTCTGAACTCCTGCTCATTTTCGTAATGCTCGTTCCACCTTCTGAACAAAAGCTGTACGCTGAAGCCGTCAAAGATCATATTGTCCAGATCCACAAACATTCTTGCGCCCTTTTCCTCCTTCAGGACAGCTACCCTGAACAGAGGCCACTTTCCATGGTCAAAGCGCTCGTGCTCCATCTCTCGGCGCAGCTCATCGGCGGTCACCGTGCCTTCATCATATCTGTCGAAGGAATAGAAGGGAACATCAGGCAGTATCCTCTGCATACCGTCATCGCTGACTACAGCCCTCATCATGCCCTGCTCCGCTATTACCTTGTTGAACGCCTTCTCGGCTCTGTCAATGTCCGTGCCGGTACACAGCAGTTCACACATTGCATGGGTATTTACTCTGCCCATTCTGAGCATTCCCTTTGCGCCGATCCAGTATGAGCGCTGAACATCGGTAAGAGGGAAGGGCTCGTTTTCTGATGCGGGGTCCGCAGCGATAACAGGTATGTCTGATGAGCTGTCCACAGGGGTACAGCTGTCCAGCCAGCTGCAGAAGCTGCACAGCCCGGGGTTTCCGAAGATATCGGATATGTCTGTTTGCAGACCTGTTTTCTGTCTGATGATATCGGCTGTCCTGAGTCCCGAAAGAGAGTCTCCGCCAAGGTAGAAAAAGCTGTCGCGGCGGCTTATCCTGCTGATACCAAGCACCTCTGACCATATCTCCGCTATCATTTTCTCTGTGGCTGTAGCGGGTGGCTCATACTCCGAAGCCTCTGTCTCGGGAACGGGAAGAGCCTTTCTGTCCACCTTTCCGTTGGCAGTAAGAGGGAATTCCTCCAGTCTGACAATAAAGGCAGGCATCATGTATGAGGGAAGGCTCTCGGCTATAAGCTCTTTAAGCTCCCCCTCATCGGGGCAGCCGCTGTCAGACGCAGTGATATAGGCTCCTATAACAGGAACATCGCTGCGGTTTTTCACTATGGCTGCAAGTGCCTTTTCCGCACAGCCTGTTTTCATCAGTGCAGACTCTATCTCGCCTAGCTCTATGCGGAAGCCGTGAAGCTTAACCTGCTGATCCTTTCTTCCGCAGAACTCCACATATCCCTCAGCGGTGAAAATTCCCAGATCGCCTGTGCGGTAAAGTCTTCCGTATTCGGGGTGAACGAAGTAATGCGCCCTCGTCTCGTCGGGTGAGGCGCAGTACTCTTTGGCAACGCCCCGTCCTCCTATGCATATCTCGCCCTGAACTCCCAGGGGACAGAGTCTTGACATTCCGTCAAGGATATATATGCTCTGATTGGAAAGAGGATAGCCGTATGGGATACTTGTCCAGTTCTCGGACACGCTGTCTACAGGATAGTATATGGACCATATAGAGCCCTCTGTAGCTCCGCCGAGGCTGCATACCTCTGCTGAGGGGAACATGGCTTTTATCTTCCGCGGCAGCTCAAGAGGGATCCAGTCTCCGCTGAGAAGGACCGCCCTGAGGGGATGAGCTGCGAAGGGCTCACCCGAATCTGTCAGCAGCTCCATTATAGCGGGAACCGTATTCCACAGGGTCACGGGATACTTCTGCATAAGCTCTCTTATATGGCTGATATCGGTCTTTTCCGAAAGCAGCAGGCAGGCGCCCGAGGTAAGTGCTCCGAAAAGGTCATACACGGAAAGGTCGAACCAGAATGAGGATATGCCTATTATGCAGTCCTTTTCGCCGACGCCGAACCTCTCGTTGATATCCTGTATGGTATTGCAGACCGCGTCCTGTGTTATCACAACGCCCTTGGGAGTACCTGTGCTTCCCGAGGTAAATATGATATATGCCGTATCATCAGGAGAGCCCATGACTGTGGTGAATGAGCTGTCTCCGCTGCTTATGAGCTCGTCAAGCATATCCGCTGTAAGCACCGCAGCCGCCCGGCAGCTCTCCTCTATGGCTTTCCTTCGTGCCTCGGGGTATCCCATATCAAAGGGGACATACGCATTTCCCGATCTGAGCACAGCGAGAATGAGTATAACTGTTTCTGCACAGCGCTTGCCGTCTATCATTATGGTCCTGCCGCTGCCGTATCGCTTATACAGCGTGCTTGCCGCAGCTGCTGCCTTTTCGTGAAGGCTGCGGTATGTGAGCACGGTGCCGCCTGCTATAAGGGCGTCCTTATCGGGAGTGAGCATAAGCTGTCTCTCCATGAGCGACTGAAGCGTCTCGGCCGGTATAGCCTTTTCCGTAGAATTGTACCTTGCAGCCTCAGCGCAGGGGAGCCCTGCGGAGGGAACGAGCCCCCTGTAAAGTGAGGCGACGGTATCAAGGAAATACGCAAACATACGGTCAATAAGCTCCTCGGGAAGGACTCCCGTAAGATAGTCCCAGCGGATCTCAAGTTTGCCACCCGTCTCGGATATCTGGCAATCCACCGCCAGCTGAGGTGTTCTGCTAATGCGGTATACGATATCGCCGAGGAAGTCCCAATAGCTCTCGTCCTGTGAAGTTAGGCGGCTGGTGAACGCAAAGGGGAAGGCGGCTTTTCCGCCGAAGCCCTCGCGCCTTGCTATCTCTTTCATGACATCAAGGCCGTCATAGGCGGTATGCTTCAAATAGCTCCTGATTTTTTTCTGGAGTATACGGCAGCCCTCTTTCCAGTCATTGGCGGGCTGCTCTTTTATATCCACGAGCAGGAGCTTAGTGAAGTCGCCGATCACATCGGAGAAGATATGTCCCATGGGGCTTCTCTCAGCAACGGTCATGCTTACCGAAAGAGAGTCAGAGCCGCTGAAACGGCTGAGAGTGCTGCCGTAGCAGTAAAGCAGATACACCGACGGAAGTATCCTGTTATCATACAGTTTCTCCTGGAGACCGCCGTATACCTCTTCGGACAGTACCTTTACCCTTGTATCGAAACGGGCTGAGCTGTGATCTCCCGGAGCCAGCTTTATAGAAGGGGCAAGAGGCATATCCGGTATGTGCTCCTCCCAGAAAAGCTTATCCTTTTCATAGTTCAGAGCGCGCTGCTCGCCCAGAAGCTCAACATACTGCTCATAGCTGTGGGAAAGGGGCTCCTTTTCAACTTCTGTATCCATATAGAAGTCATGGAGCTCTGATATGAGCAGCTCAATGCTGAATCTGTCCACAAGCATCATGTCGAAGGAGAATACCACTCTGCTCCTGGAAGATGACAGAACGTAATAGCTGACCCTGAACATGGGCCACTGTCCCACAGGAAAGATCTCGTGATCCTGTTTTTTTCTCAGACTACGGAAGAACTCCTCCCTTTCCGACTCACTGAGACCGGAAAGATCCTCATAGGGGATAGTATATTCGGGAATATCCCTGAGTTCAGCCTGTGTGCCGTCGGGAAAGATCACCGTCCTGAGCATAGGCTGACGCTCTATGACCTTGCGGAGGGCGGCAGAGAGCCGTTCATATCCGCACTCTCCCTCGCACTCAAAATAAAATCCCGTTGCATTGCCGCCAAGGTCCGCTCTGGGATCTCTTCCCATGAGATACGCCATTGCCACACCTGTAAGCGGAAAAGCTTTTTTTATATCCATGCTCTGACTCCTCCGACCTGTCATATATTCATTCCGCCGTCAACGCGAAGTATCTGTCCTGTGATGTAGGACGCTGCGGGAGATGCAAGGAACAGCACCGCCTGAGCTACCTCGGCAGGTGTGCCGAAACGCCTCATGGCAGCTGCCTGTGCGGAACGTTGCTTTGCCTCCTCGCTGAGGAGACCTGTCATTCCGCCGTCGATCATTCCCGGAGCCACTGCGTTGACTCTTATATTGTATGGTGCGAACTCGGAAGCCGCCGTCATGGTCAGCGCATTGACCGCACCCTTTGAGGCTGCATACGCCGATGAACCGAGACATCCCTTGAGACCTGCCACAGATGAGATATTGACTATGGCTCCGCTGCGCTGCTTCTTCATCACCGCGCCCGTCTCCTGGAGCATGAAAAATACACCGTCCTGATTGGGGGCGATAACACTGCGGTAATCCTCCTCCCGCTCGCGGGTCAGCAGAGAGTAGTCTATCCTGCCCGCATTATTCACCAGAACATCTATGGTCCCGAGGCTGCTTGCCGCCCGCTTTACAGCTTCGCGGCACTGCTCCCTTACGGACACATCAAAATCCAGTATCACGGTTTCTGTTCCGAAGCTGCTCCTGTATCTTTCGGCCATGGTCTCAAGCTTCTCTCTCTTTTTCGGATCCACACAGCAAAGACAGAGCCTGTATCCGTTACCGGCAAACAGCTCAGAGATAGCTCCTCCTATATCGCCTGAGGCTCCTGTTATCATAACATTTTTATCCATATACCCTCACCTTTTATTTACTCAGATGCTCTGCAAGCTCTCTTACAGTCTCGCACTCATAGAAATCCTCAACACTGAGCTCCGCGTCATATGCGGCTATATCATCTATTACCATCATCATGGACATGGAATTTATGCCTGCATCAAACAGGGAATCGTCCTCGGTCAGTGAGCTGTCATCAAGAGCTCTCCTGCACGAGTCAAGAAGTGCCTGCTTCAGGTCCTTCTTATCTCCGGAGGCCGGAGCTTCTTCCGCTGCAGGCTGCACTTCCGCTTCCGAAAGGTCATCTTCCGTCACCGCAGGGAGAGTGCCGGTTATATCCGCAGACTCAGAGGGCTCATCTGCTGTCTCTCCGCGGTTTTCCAGGTATTCCCCGAGAGAGGCTGTGGTCTCATGAGCGTAGAGGTCACCTATCTTTACATCTATTCCTCTGCTGTTAAGCTTCTTCACCAGCTCCATAAGTGTCATGGAATTGGCTCCGCAGTCAAAGAGGGAATCATTCTCGCCGAGCTGAGGCATATCAAGTGCTCTGCGGCACTCCTCAAGCAGTATCTCACTTATGCTGAGCTCCTCAGCCTTCACATCGTCGGCTGTAACAGCAGGAGCTGCTTCTGCGTTCTTGTACCAGAAATGCTTCTCCGACATGATATTGCAGGGCAGAGATACCCTTCTGAAGCCGCAGCCCTCATAATATGCCGCCCAGTCGATATCAGCACCATGACTGTAGCAGAATGCCAGAGCCTCTGCACTGTCACTGATACCCTCAGGGAGAGCAATGCCGTTTTCTCCGAATTTTACGCCGAGAGCAGACAGCTCAGCAGCAAGAGCGGCATCTCCGCAGGTGAACACCGCGATTTTTCCGCATTCAACAGGGGTGCAGGCGCAAAGCTTCTGTAAACACTCCTCAGGGCTGTCAAATGTGAATGCGCACCTGTATCCATAATCATCGCGGCCGCGGTTAAGGGTATAGACAACATCGTTGATATCCGCTGTGCCTTCTGACAGACTTTCGTAAATACTGCGGATATAGCTCTCTGCAAGCTCCCTGTTCTTGACGCTGACCTTCAGGAGCCTGTTCTTTTCCGAAAGCACCTCAGCAGGCTTTCTGTCGGAGATGTGATTTTCAACTGTTATATGAACATTGGTGCCGTTGAAGGCAAATGCACTTATTCCTGCGATACGGCGCTCTCCGCCGCTGTATATAACGGGGGAGCTGAGGAAGGCAAGGTCAGCCGATGATGATACGGGGGTCTCAAGACCGGCAACGGGATAGCATACATTATTCTCAAAGCCTGTCAGCACCTTTATCAGAGCAGCAAGCCCCGCCATATTGCCAAGGTGTCCCAAATTGGATTTGAGAGCGGACACATAGACAGGCTTTTCGCGGCGGTCTCCGCTCATACAGCAGGCTATGCCCTCCGTCTCAGCAGGGTCTCCTATCCTTGTGCCTGTGCCGTGGGCTTCTATCTCGGTGATGTCATCAGAGGTGAGCTCAGCATCCCTCCAGGCTCTTGCTATGACCTCAGCCTGTGCCTGAGCACTGGGCGCTGTAGGATTTCCCGAGCGTGCGCCGTTGCCGTTTACGGCAGAGGAAAGGATACAGCCATAGATATGGTCGCCGTCACGGACTGCATCCTCATAGCGCTTCAGCAGCACAAAACCTGCGCCCTCACCGGAAACGGTGCCGTCTGCTCCCGTGTCAAAGGGACGGCAGCAGCCAGATGGTGATACTATACCCGACGCCTTTACCTCCCTGACAGAGCCGCGGTCAAGCCTTGCCAGCTCTGCACCGCCTGCAAGCACAAGGTCAGCCTGTCCCGTCACAAGCATTACTGCCGCCTCGTGCACCCCGAGGAGAGTGGACGCGCAGGCGCTTGACACCACCATATTCGGTCCCCTGAGGTCAAGGTAATAGGCAATATTTCCCGAGGTCATTGCAGGAAGATTTCCCGTGAATGAAAAACCGTCACGCTCCTCTATGCCCAGCTCGTAATTTGTATCGCTCTGGGATACGATGACTCCGCAGTTGCTTCCGCGGAGCTCCTTAAGGGAGTAACCTGCGTCAAGCACCGCTCCTGCGGCACAGGTGAGAGAAAGCCTCATCTCGGGACACATATTCCTTGCCTCACGGTTGGATATATCAAAGAATGAATTGTCAAATACGTCGATATCGTCAAGAAATGCAAGAGACTGTTTCTCAGTGACAGGATCGTTCACAAATCTTGTCCTGGTGCCGTCCAGCTCTCTCACCGCTGATTTTTTTCTCATCAGGTTCCAGTGGAGCTGCTGACGGCTGTCTGCATTGGGAAGCCTGAAGTTTATACCGATAACTGCTATTCTGCTCTTCATTTATATTCACCTTTCATAGTCTGTACTGATCGTTTCGTCTCCGCCGATCTCGCGTATATAGAAGTATTCGTCGAGTCTGAGCTCCTCTCTCAGCCTGAGGATATAGTCACCTGCCATCAGCTCAAAGGCGTTGTATTTGCCAGCCGCAAGGTCTGTCCCCAGTGCTGCCGCAGCAGCCTCTGCCAGTGCAGAGCCGCATATCCTTGAGGAGTTTTTCAGATACAGCCCTGTTCTCATATGCTTTTCGGCTCCGCCTTTCATGCCCGACAGCTCTGCGCCGAAAACTGCATAGACCGATACCTCCGGAATATTGGGCATAGCCGCCCTGACTGCCTCCCTTATGGCAGCCTCGCCTCCGTGGAGTGCCCTGAAGCCGCGGAAAAGCAGGTCCATCAGCTGCATATCCTCATAGACGTTGAACCAGTAGAGCTCCTCCGCCTGTATGAGCTCTCTCAGCGCCATTACCGACTCTGTTATAAAGGGCTTGAGTATCACTTCATTTCTGAGATCGGGCAGCCGATACCTCTTTTTCATTCCAATATGAAGCGGCTTTATGCCGTTTCTGAAAAAGGCGTCCGCGTGTCCGGAGCTGCCTGCGCTCATAATGATATCTACAAGAGCTGATTCCGAGCACACCTCGGTCCCCCTGATACATCACAGCCCTGCTCACGGTGTCGAACTCCTTTCTGCATATCTCAAGCACGAGGAATTCGGCAAGTCCGGGAACGTATCCTCCGTTCAGGATATATACCCCGTTTTCGGGCAGGCTGCTGCAATGTGACAAATAGTCAGTGGAATCCACATATTTACAGCCCTGCGATGCCGCCGCAGCGGCTATCCTCTCGCTGTGGCGGTAAACAGGGCTTACACAATTCACGATGACCTCACAGTCACAGCAAAAGCTGATGAGCTCCTGCTCATCAGCAGTATCCGTTCTGCGGAAGGTAAAATTATCATACTCATCAAACAGCGCCGCATCGGTCCTTCTTCCTCCGAGGACGCTGTATCCCTGTCTGAGAAGCTTTTCCGCAAGACTGCTGCCCACTGTGCCGGAACACCCCAGCACACCTATCTGATACCTCATACCGCTGCTCATTTAAGGCTGAGATATTCCGACATTGCAGGGTCTCTGTCGTAATCGGCTTCCTTCAGGAATCTCTCCATATATGCGGCTATGCTCCTGAGAGTATCGCCGCTCCACATTTTATCGTCACACTGTATATAGAAGACAATGTCCTCGGGGCGGCTGTTTGCGTGGACAACAAAGGCGCCCTGAGTCTGTCGCTTAACATTGGTCTCAAAGAAAGAAACGCCGTATTTCTCCTCAAACTTGTCCATATTCATCTCGGCGCCTGTGTTCTCAAAGCTTATGGCAAAAACAGGCGGTCTGAGCTTCGCTCTGAATTCGGGATCGGTAACAGGCACATAAGAGCAGTATTTCTGATTTTCAAATACTACAGTGCTGACCTTTTTGATGAAATCCGTGAGCTTCTCATCGGGGTCGATGACAGCTCTGTTGGTAGCGCACTCAAGCACAAGTCCCACAGTATCTCTGAATCTCTTGTCAAATCTGTCTGCCACCGCAAAGGATACAGCTGTATCGTTCCTGTCATAAAACATGGTTATGGCATAGTGAAGAGCAGCTGTGGATATGGCGAAGGGAGAGACCCTCAGCTTTTTTCCCGTCTCCTCAAGCTGCTTTCTGTTTACAGTAAATCTTACCTCATCGGGAGCGTCGGGAGTTTCTACAGGAGCAAGCACAGGCGGTTCATAGCCCTTTACCCGCTGCTTCCAGTAGTCGGTGAATTCATCTTTGCGCTCACGCTGCTCCCTGCACTTCTCCTTGCAGTAATCAAGAAAGGCGTTCTTCTTTACAGCTGTTCTTTCGCCTGAAGGAGTGATATAATTCGTCAGAAGCTGCTTTATGAGAAGGATTATGGAAGCTCCGTCCGCAAATGTATGATCGCACACTATCAGCAGCACATGGTCTGTCTCGGATATCTCATATACGAAAAATCTGTAGGTAGGCTCTCCTGTGATGTCAAAGGGCTTTCTGTTGTCCTCCTTCATTCTTTCCCTTACCCATTCAAACTTCTCCTGCTCGGTAGCTCCCTGAGCGTATATCATATCAAGATGGTATTTGTATTCGTCGATGATACCGATATTCATATCGTTTTCAACGGGTACAGCAACAAATCTCATGGCGTCGTTTTCCTCGTAAAGAAGCGAGATAGCCTCCTCCAGCTTTCCGGTACGAAGCCTGCCCCTGATACGCAGAGCCTGTGAGATAGACATCTGGCTTCCGCTCATTTTACCCATTTCTCCCATGACCTTCTGGAAGTCGGGGAAGTCAAAGCTGCTGTTTCCGTTTTCATCTGTCCATAATTTTAAATTGTCCATATCTTCCTCCAAAAAATGAAATGCTGACCCTTTATCTTATCTGCCGTCAGCCATCTGTACACCTGAATGCCTGACTATGGCATTTTTCTATAAGTTCCCCGGGAGAGATCTCGCATATCCTTATGCTTTTCCCTGACGGCGAGCCGCAGACAGTTATAAAGGTATTATCATAAAAAAAGACCTAAAAAATGTTTTCCGATGCTGATTTGCTGTCTTCATTTTTTAGCGGAACGTTCAGACCCGTGCCCTTCATTTTCACAAGAGCCTCCTTATGAGTCCATATCCTCAGAAATTCCTGCCTTTTATCTGAGCTTTCCTCAAGGGCAGCAAGCTCTGCCTCAGAAAAGCTTCTCTCCGCCATGCCCTCAAAGTCACTGACATCCCTGTCAGCCTCCTCAGCATCAACGCCTATGGGCATACCGTCGCTTATAAAAACTGACGTCCTCCCTGTATGGGACACGGAGAAATGAAAATCCTCAGCCCCTTTAACAAAGGGCTTGCCGTATCTGCCTCGCCCGAACAGTATCTCAGGGGCAGGTACACCGAGCTCGTCAGAAATAATACATCTTGCGAGCAGAGCAGTCATAAGTGAAGATATCCTGTCCTTTTCATGTCGGAAGCGTTCAGCTCTGCGGCGGCGCTCCTTCGACAGCATCCATATACAGTCAGCCAGTCCCGGGGGAATGTTATCTTCGGCTGTACGAAGCAGATACAGGATAAGCTCATCTTTCATTTACGGATCATTCTTTCATTTTAGTTAGTATATACAAATTAGCATACCCTAACATTATAGCACTGTAAAGTAAAAATGTCAATAGTTAATATCAGAATAATGCAATTGCTCCATTCTGACACAAAGAAGCCGCAGGGATCTGATCCTGCGGCTTCATTTTAGTTAAACCATTTCTGCGCCCATTTCAAAGGCTTTCTTCATCTCCTCGGGGAATATGGTCTCATGGCGCTTCTGCTTGGACTCAGGGTCGAACATGGTCCACTGCCAGTCGGTCTTGCTGTAATCCTTCAGCTGAAGGGTATCTCCGCTGATGAGGACCTTCGCGGGTCCCACGAAGCGGTCCAGGGTCTGCTGATAGTTCTGAACAAGTCCGCTGTACATTGTATCGGGAGCATTGCTGGTCATGATGAAAAGCACGGGTATCACATTCTGATTGCAGCATGGAGTCTCCACGTTATAGGTAAGGCTCTGGAAGATGAGGCGCTCATACAGAGCGCGGAATGACGCAGTAGGCTCGGAAAGATAATTGGGCGAACCTATTATAAGTCCGTCAGCGGTGCGGATAGCGTCAAGGACAGGAGTCAGACCGTCATTACAGACGCAGCGTCCCTTGTTCTTCTCGCGCTTGCAGCCAAAACACGAAATACAGCCTGTATATCTCTCAAGCCTGAAAAGGTCAAAGCGTATGATCTCAGCCCCTGCGGACTCAGCTCCCTTTGCCGCTTCGGTGATAAGTGTGTCTGTGTTCCAGCCCTTGCGGGGGCCTGCGTTTACTGCGACTATTTTCTTGCTCATGATATTTTCTCCTTTGCATATTTATTCTTCTCTGCTTTTTTCAGACAGATATCCGGCGATCGATCCTCGCCGTATTTTCGCTTTCTGATGTCTGTTTTCACGGTATCTCCGTTCATACGGTTATCTCAATGGTATTGCCCTCTATAACCGCGATGCAGCTCTCGTAATAGCCGTCGCCCGTTGTCCTCGGACCGCTTTTAACTTCATAGCCTGCTCCGCGGAGTATCTCCGTCAGCTCGTCCACTCTCTCCCTGCTTCCCACACTGAAAGCGATATGAGCATAGCCTGTGTGCTCGCAGGAGCTGTCTGTATAAGCCACACCCGGCTTGTTCATAAGCTCAAGTCTCGCCCCGTCCTCAAAGCTGATAAAATAAGACCTGAAGCCTGTGTTCCTGTTATGGTATCCGTCATTTGAATTACCGCCAAGATACTTCACGAAGAAGTCCCTTGCGGCCTCCAGGTCGCTTACATACATGGCAATGTGTTCTATATGCATACCTGCCTCCGTTTCTGTTTTTCTGACCTTTCGATCATTATAGCTGACATAAAGACTCTCCCCATGACCATGACCGCAGTGCTGAGATATGATCTGTTCAAGAAAATCCTGGAAAACTCTTTGAACTTATTTCTGTTATTATAGCACAGCTTTAATGATAAATCAACAAAAATACTCATATTTACAGCTGTGACGGAGCTTCTGCGTATCGTGATGTATATAACGCTTCAGAATAAAAAGGCCACAGGATAAACTGCGGTCTTGTTTCTATGATCTTATTAAGTATTCAGTCTTTCTTGATTTCGTACTCCTGCTTCTGCTCCGAACTTTTCCAGATATTCTGATATATCCGCTGCTTCATCATCGAAATCATCGCTGTATTTTTCCTGAAGCTGCCCGCAGGTCAGGCCGTTTACCGACCACACATACGCCGTAAGACTAAACACATATTTATATTTACGGTTGATCCTGGAAACCTGTCCTTCTGCCTTTCCAAAGGTCCTTCCGCCTTTTATGGAGCTGTCCGGATTTCCTTCTTTTATGATATATGCCAGTATTTCCGCACTGCTTACAGTGTTTTTGCTTGTTAATATGCAGATATCCTTCCCTTCCATATCAGGATTTCCGTAAATAGCATATTTCCGCGTCCCGGACCTGTAATCCAGGCACAGATCCACAGGCTTTGTGATCAGAAGACCGGCAATATTCAGCATTTTTTGTACACTTCCGCCGGGATTCACCGATATATTCAGAATAAGCGCATTGTAATCTCCTTTTTCAATGCGCTTACATATATTGTCCGTATCGTTAAAATCCGCAAGACAGATATAAAGAGTGTCATTGGGAAAGTTCAGTATATGGTTTCCGGAATCAGGCTTCAATGCATTGAAAGGCACGACCTTGCTGTAGCTGTCACTTCTGTATTCTCTCACACATTCGGACAGCTTTTTCACTGTCCTGACAGTCTTCCAATCTATCTCTTTCTTCATCGGACAGAGATAATTTTCTTCATAAAAGGTTCTTATCGAATTTCTTTCCCGTGACGGTATATATCCAAACATTGATCATTGTCACTCCTCATTTAACCCAAGCATTGACTTGTCATATAAGGAGATTTCCTTGGCAGCATTCATCACCAATGTTTCATTGTCCGAAAAGCTCATGTAAATATTCAGCAGGAACATTCCTACCAGGCCGACGATACCGAGAATACAGGCTATTCTGATGTCAAGGGTAAGGTCGGTGACAAGTGCAAGCATCGGAAGGAAGAAAAACATCGCGTTAAGCAATGCAAAAACTGAAGAAACAGCAACTTCGCCCTTGGAATAATTCCTGAAATGCAGAGTTGAAAGCCCTACAAAGAAAGCGACAAACGGAATCTGGCAAAGAGTGATCAAATAATGATCCGCACACTCCTTCAGATCCTTACAAAAATACAGCCCGGCTGCTCCCTGAAAAATGAGGCTCATGATAATGCCCACAAATGTAACAAAGCATACATTGGCAAGCCACATTTTCTTTAGTCTCTCTCCGGCGGCGATAAAACAATTCACTCTTGTAAGATCTCCCACCGTAAACAGGACGTATGTATACATCAAAGGGATACTGATCCCGAAAAAGAACATGCTGATATTGTGATCGACCTTTAATGCCGTATATAATACATAACAAATGATCGGAATAATGATGAGCCCTGCCAGTTTTCCTTTTGAACTGAATAGGATCTTTTTCTTATACCACAAAAATGTCTTCATAATCATGCTCCTTATTTTGAAAGAGTTTCACCTGTTAGTTTTCCGGCCAGGATCTCTGAGATCAAAAACAATACGGCGATAAACACGGCTTCGCCCAGATATGCGAGCGTTGTCATCTGCTCTGCTATAATAATTGCATTAAAAACAGCAATAGTCAAAAAATGAACCGCCGTTCTTGCAAATCCACGAATTATCAAGTATGTTGTGACAGTGAAAAAAATCATGATCGGCGTTCCGATCACGCATAAGGCGACCTGCAGAAGGAAAAAATATCCACTGTTTGTTTTACTGTAAGCATCACAAAAGCAGAAAGTGCAAACAACAGGGTAAACACTTCGTTCCTATATACAGGCAATATTATTTTATTTACAATGACCTGCTTCACATTTCCTTTTAATGCAATGAGGGACTTCGTACTGCCGTCCATACAGGATAAAGCGGTCCTGGTTCCTGAGATCATTGCTATAATGATCCAGCTCAGGGCAAGAGCCTGTTCTCCTTTAAACATATCAAACCAGAGAGCTATAAGTCCTGCTGTCAGGCACAGAAATAATAAGAGATACGTCCTTTTTCTGCGCGGCTCAAACAGTTTTTTCTCAAGCCAGCGCAGGGACTTATCCGTTTTTGTTATCATCTACATCAACACCTTTGCATACATCTGTTCAAGGCTGGATACTTTTGATTTCATATCACCGTAGTTTTTCAGATCGTTTTCCGCCTTCATTTCTCCGCTCTTGATAAAGATAGCTTTATCGCATACCTTTTCGATCTCGGTAAGATCATGAGAGCTCAGCAAAATGGTGCAGCCTGTTTTTTTAAGGCTGATGAGATAATTGGTAAGAAAGCTTTTTCCTTCAAAGTCAAGGCCCAGATACGGCTCATCAAGGACGATCAGCCGGGGCTTTGTGACCATAGTTCTTCCGATCGCCAGCCTTTGCTTCATACCTTTAGAAAACTTGGTCACACGCTGTTTCTCTTTGCCTTCCAGAGAGATCTCCTTAAAAATACCGGAGATACGTGTTTTTCTCTCTGCATCACTGCTGTCGGGATGATATATCCTGTCATAGAATTCGATATTATCCCAGGCGTTTAGTGTGGCGAACAAGCCTGTTGTGTCCAGCACAAAGGTAGCGTCTTTGCGTTTTTTATCACATTTTTTTGATTTGACGTCCACTCCGTCAAAGAGGATCTCGCCCGAATATTTAGTGTAAATGTTTAATATGCAGTTTATCAGTGTTGTCTTTCCGGCACCGTTAGCACCTACAAGAGCAGCCGCTTCCCCGGACCTTATCTTAAGATCGATATTTCTCAATATTTCAGTATCTTCGATCTTTTTTGAAAGATTTCTTACTGTAAGCTCCATTCTAACTCCTCCACATTGTAAGAACATTGATCTCTGTCAGATGAGAAGATACATAAATTCCGACAGACATATCTGTTTTCACAGTGTCTGCATTTATGCTCATCCTCTCTGTCATCTGTAGAAACGTACCAGTAATCTTCTATAAGGCGCTTGAATGCCTCAACGAAATCATCCTCAAGAATATTTCCGGTGGGATCTGTAGCACCAAGACATGGAAGGATATCTCCGGTCTGATCTATACATATTTTTCCAAAGAAGCATTCATTGTACATCTGCTTCAATACAAACCTGAACGGATCAATTCCCGAGGAAAACATATTGCTTTTTTGATCTTAAGATTATCACTGTTTATGTATTGTATCCTTTTATCCTTCGGTAAAGCGGGGCTTGCTTTTCTCTCGCTGATAAACGCGCGCACTATGTTTGATTTTTCACGTAAAAGATTTCCTGCCTGAGCTACATCTTCATCGTCTAAGGCACTGAAGAAAATATTATACTTGTTTTTTATTTTCCTGCACGCAGCTGCCGAAGCCACATGGATAAATGCATTCATGCCCTTGGATAAAGCATAATCCAGTATTGCCTCATAATCAGGATTCAATGTAGGATTGCCACCTGTCAGAATGACCGTCTCTGTACTGTAAATTGCTAATCTGTCTATTACCTTTTTCCATCCGTCCAGATCCAGGGGGGGCTGTTATCATCATCACGCTTACACAATGGACATCGGTCATCAAAACAATTTTCACATTCTTTATCACACTCACCTGTGATCTGTAAAACAGCAATATTTACTATAGGTGCCGTTTTCCACATATGACGCTTTCCGTAAATATTGGTCACACGCACCTTATCAATAAATACCGGCGCATCATATACATCCGCCCAGCCCATTTCAATAAGCTTGTGAAGATTTTCGTTCTCCATATCAACAGGCATACCGTGTTCGGATTTTAACAGCAGATCACTGAAGCTTTCATCTAAAGAAATAACTCTGCCTTCGTATATATTTATTATCATGCCTCCCTTGATGCCTTTAACAAGAAAGCACTCAGGATTAAGTCTGTAATATTTTTCAGCCATGATCAACACCCCTCGCCAACTACTTCCATAACTTTGCCGTAATATTCGCCGGTTATTCTCTCGACTTCCTGCGGACGTTTTTCTAAGAGTTCTGCATACTCACTCAACGTCTCACGTACATGTTCTCTTAAGGTATTGCATATATTCTCGTCATACACAAAACCATCGGCTCCGCCAAATGCCTTGAAGCATAATGAGCATAATTTTGAGATCTCACAATTCCGGCAATGTGTAGAAATTTCACGATTATATTCGTTTGTTATATCTGCAATTTTCTTGGCATCGAGTCCGCCTGAATTAACATTTCCTATGCTGTACCTCGGATTGACCTTCTCGCACATATGTACGGTTCCGTCTGTAGAAACATACATTTTTTCGCCGGGAACGCAGGTTCCGGAATATGGAGTAATAGAGTTTCTTTTGTCTCCGTACATTATATGAAATGCAAATTCCATATATCCTACTCCAACAGAATATGATAT
>JAKPUQ010000004.1 GCA_029572815.1 Bacillota bacterium
ATTGTTGCTCCTTTCATAGGCGAACCATTGTCTGAATGAAGTACCAATGGTTTTGTAGTAAGTCTCTTTTGTGCAATGCAGGTGCGCTGAATCAGTTCACTGGCATGGTTCGCTGACTCCTCAGGCCATACTTCCCAGCCAACAACATCTCTGCTGAATAAGTCTATTATCAGGTAGAGATAGAAAAACATGCCTTTTACCGGGCCATGTAAATATGTAATATCCCATGTCCAGACCTGATTAGGTTCTGTGGCTGTGTATGATGTCGGTTTTCCGTGTTTTCCAGGTTCTGATCCCCGACCCCTGTGATTCAGCATTTTTTCTTCACGGAGAACACGATAAAATGTTGATTCAGATGCAATGTATACACCTTCATCTGCAAGAGCAGGTACAATTTCACATGGTGGCATGTTCGCAAACCTCTTTTCGTTAACAGTATCGAGTATTTTCTTCCTTTCTTCAGAGCTGAGCTTATTTACAGGATTGGAATGATCTGCAAAGATCCTTCTGTCTTCCAGTGTTCCATATTTTTTATTAAGGCTGAGCCATCTGTAGTACGTCCTTTCTGTAATGTTCATTACATTACAAGCCGGGCATAGCCTTGCTCCATTGCTGACTGCTTCATCAATAAGCATTACTGCATTACTGCGATCTGAGGCGCTTATTGTTCTTCCTCTCGATCCCCCCAGATCGCATTTGCTTTTTTTGACAATACGAGTAGAGCTGCCGCTTCTGCCAGTGCCTTGTCCTTTCGCTGAAGTTCCTTTTCAAGCTTTTTGCGTTCTTTCTCGGCAGCTTTTAACTCCTTGTTGAGCCTTGATGCTTCTTTAGCTATACCGCCGTTTGCGTTCATGCATGCATCACGCCACGCTTTTATCTGATCTACATAGAGTCCTTTCTTGCGTGCATATTCTGCAAGATCCGTTTCATTCATCCCTGCGGTTTCAACTACTATCAGGAATTTGTCCTGCGTACTCCATTTTTCTGAGGACAAATCATTTCCGGGTGCTGCCACACCTTCTGCTCTGGCCTGTTTCTGCCAGTTTCGGATAGTCTGCTCTGAAATGCCTTCTTCCTTTGCCACTTTTGTAATTGATTTATTATTCGGTGGTAATATTTTTCTTAATATTGAATCCTTAAGTTCCTGACTATAGTACATATGATACCCCTTTCAGTGATTGTATGTGTTTCTATTATACCACAAATTCTTTTTTACTTCACTGACATCTATTATAACACACAGGGGAACCGAGTGCAACAAATTACTACAATACATATCGTAAACCGCTGCACTTGCAGGGGAATGTTGAAAAAGCCGGACTCAGAAGGCGGTAAAAAAGTATCCCCTCAGAGCTGCCTGAATGGCGGACTCCGAGGGGATCTCAGATAAGGATATTACTTCAGAACCTTTGTTATGAATTCATTGATGGGGAGCGCAATATCGGGATTTGTAGCCTTATATGCGTAGTATGCCAGAATGATAGAGGCATCGACTGCATTTATGACTCCGTTTCCGTTGACATCTGCTGCCTTTTTCTGTGATTCGTCGAAGGTCTCAGGACCGTTTGTAGAGTGGAGAGCATATTCTGCCAGAACTCTTGAAGCGTCTACTGCGTTTATCTTTCCATCGCCGTTGACATCGCCTAATTCGGGCTCGTCGGAGGGCTGCTGGGGGATAGTGGTAGTAGTATCAGATGATCCTTCTGTAGAAGTAGTTGTGGTTGTTTCTTCGGAAGTTGTAGTAGTAGTCTCTGTAGAGGTTGTAGTGGTTGTTTCTTCAGAGGTAGTTGTAGTAGTCTCTGTAGAGGTTGTAGTGGTTGTTTCTTCAGAGGTTGTAGTAGTAGTCTCTGTAGAGGTTGTAGTGGTTGTTTCTTCAGAGGTTGTTGTGGTAGTCTCTGTAGAAGTTGTAGTAGTTGTGGACTTCTTTGAAGTTGTAGATGTAGTTGTAGTGCTTGTAGTAGTTGTTGTGGACTTCTTGGAAGTTGTAGATGTAGTTGTAGTGCTGGTAGTAGTTGTTGTGGTCTTCTTTGAAGTTGTAGATGTGGTTGTAGTGCTTGTTGCAGTGCTTGTAGTAGTTGTTGTGGTATTCTTAGAAGTTGTTGATGTAGTTGTAGTGCTTGTTGTAGTAGTTGTGGACTTCTTTGAAGTTGTAGATGTGGTTGTAGTGCTTGTTGTAGTAGTTGTGGACTTCTTTGAAGTTGTAGAAGTAGTTGTAGTGCTTGTAGTAGTTGTGGTCTTCTTAGAAGTTGTTGATGTGGTTGTAGTGCTTGTTGTAGTAGTTGTGGTCTTCTTAGAAGTTGTAGATGTGGTTGTAGTGCTTGTAGTAGTTGTGGTCTTCTTGGAAGTTGTTGATGTTGTGGAAGCATCTGCCTTGGTTGTTGTAGTTGAACCTGAGCCGCTTCCGCTGCCTGTGCCGGATGTTGTTGTCGTTGTTGTCGTGGTGGTCGTTGTGGTCGTTGTGGTTGTGGTCGCGGGAGTTCTTACGCCGATATTCATGGTGCAGGTCTTTCCGTCGGGTGCCTTTACCTCGATAACTGCCTTTCCGGGAGCTGCTGCACTGATGATACCGTCATTGTCAACTGACGCGATCTTTTCGTTTGAAGAGCTGTATTCAAGCTTTGTATAATCGGACTTGATAGTGTACTTGTCGTCCTTTGACATCGTGATGTCCTTGGGACCGATAACTACCTCGCCGTCAAAGGGAATGAACGTGAAGCCCTTATCTGCTGCATATTTCTTGGCATTTGAGGAAGCATAGCTGTGGATAGCACCGCTGTAGTCCTCATCGAAGCTGCCCTTTGCAAATCTGCAAAGCTTGTTATATACGTATACATCTGCGCTGTCACTGCTGAATGCCTTATCCATAACTGTGGATACGCTTGCGGGAAGCTCGACTGCTGTCAGAGCGGGACAATTATTGAATGCGTATTCATCGATGATAGTTGCTCCTGAGTTGTAGAGGTCTACTTCCTTGAGAGTTGTCATGCCTGAGAATGCATACTTAGGTATCTTGTCGCCGCCTGTGATGGTTATCTTTGAGATAGCATAGGGACTGAAGTCCATTGAATCATTTGCCCATGAGTTCCACTGATAGATGAAAAGGTCTGCAACTGAGCTGTATACATCACAGCTGCCCTCGATATCAGTAGAGTACTTGTTGTTAGCTGCGTAGGGGAGGGTGAGCGATTCGAGAACGTAGCAGCCGTTGAAGAGCTGTCCGCCCATAGATGTTACGGAATCAGGTATCGCCAGTGAATGGATACCTGTGCAGTTCTGGAATGCCTGTGAGCCGATAGTTCTGAGGTCGCCGGGAAGTTCAAGCTTTTCGATCGATGAGCAGTTCAGGAATGCTGAATCGCTGATGCTCTTGAGAGATCCGGGAAGCCTGATGGTGTCAAGGGAAGTACAGTTCATGAATGCATGGTTGCCTGCGATAGAGATCTCTGTATTGCTGAGGTCGATCTCCTTAAGTGTTGTCATTTGTGCGAAGGCATACTGGGGAACTGTTTCACCGCCTGTGATAGTGATCTTTTCGATAGCATAGTCAGAGAAGTCCATAGCCTCGTTAGCCCATGAATTCCACTGATATATGAAGAGGTCTGAAACCGAGTCATATACATCAACCTCTCCGTCAGCATCTGTGCAGATCCGCTTTGTTGCTGCGAAGGGAAGGGCAAGTGTCCTGAGGTTTGTACAGCCGTTGAATATCTCTGTTCCGACAGAAGTGATATTCTCCGGGATAACAAGCTCCTTGATGCCGGTGCAGTTCATGAAGGCGTGATCGCCGAGGCTGTTGTAGGACTCGGGGATATCGATATCAGTGAGCTTTTTGCACTCTGCAAAAGCATAGCTGCCTGCGGATCCGATAGTGCCGTTGTCGGGAAGTGATGATATTGCTGTTCCGTAATATGAATAGCTGCCGAGAGTTTCAACAGTTTCGGGAAGCTTGACTGTGGTAAGTGCGGAGCAGTTATGGAATGCATAATTGCCGATATTTTCAACACTTGTACCGCTGAGGTCTATCTCCCGGAGAGTTGTCATGTTGTCAAATGCGTGAGCAGGAACTATCTCTCCGCCATTTATAGTGATCTTTCTGATGGCGTATTCAGAGAAGTCCATATCCTCGTTGTTCCATGAGTTCCACTGATAAATGAAGAGATCAGCGACGGAGTCATATACCGTGAGAGAACCTTCGGAGTCTGCGCAGGATCTTCTTGCTGCTGCGTAGGGAAGGGTGAGTTCGGTAATGTTTGTACAGCCCTCAAATATACGGCTTCCCATGCTGTTTACGGTATCCGGGATGATCATTGATGTCAGAGCCTTGCAGTTTGAGAATGCGAACTCGCCGATAGTCCTGAGTCCCTTGGAAAGCTTTATTTCCCCGAGCTCGCCGCAGTTTGTGAAAGCATTGTCGGAGATATTCTTCAGTGATGTGGGAAGCTTTATGGACTCAAGGGAATAACAGTTGTAGAAGCTGTGATCGAGTAAATTTGTGATCTTTGTTCCGCTGAGGTCTACCTCCTTGAGAGAGGTCATGTTTGAGAATGCATATCTGGGAACAGTTTCACCGCCTGTGATAGCTATCTTTTCGATAGCATAGTCAGAGAAGTCCATAGCATCGTTAGCCCATGAATTCCACTGATAGATGAAAAGATCGGCCACAGAGTTATAAACCCCGATTTCTGTGTCGGTAACGGCACAGGACTTATTTGTTGCTGCGAATGGGAGAGTAAGTGTCTTGAGGTTTATGCATCCGTTGAATATGCCTAAGCCGAGCTCTGTAACGTTGGCAGGAACAACAAGTGTCTTTATGCCTTTACAGTTCATGAGAGCGTATTCACCGAAGCTCTTGTATGACTTGGGGATGGTGATATTGCCGAAGTTTTTGCACTCTGCAAATGCGTAGCTGCCTACAGAGGCAAGAGCTCCGTTATCGGGAAGAACGGAAATAGCCGTATTGTAGCAGGCGTAGTTTCCGAGCGATATGGTTGATTTGGAAAGTGTTAATTTTTCAAGTGACAGACAGTTATAGAAAGCATAGTTGCTGATGCTTTTGATATCTGAGCTACTCATGTCTATTTCCCTGAGAGTAGTCATGTGGCTGAAAGCGTACTGTGGAACGGTTTCACCGCCTGTGATTATGATCTTGCTGATAGAGTATTCAGAGAAGTCCATGTTATCGTTATTCCATGAATTCCACTGATATAAGAAAAGATCCGCCACAGAGTCATAAACGCCTGTCGCACCTTCAATATCCGTGCATGATTTCTTTGCTGCTGCATATGGAAGTGTAAGTGTTTCGAGGTTTGTACAGCCGTTGAATATCTCTGTACCGATAACAGCTACGTTCTTGGGGATTACAAGCTCCTTGATGCCTGTACAGTTCATGAATGCGTGATCGCCGAAGCTCTTATATGTTGTGGGAATGTTGAATTTTTCGAGCTTCTTGCACTCTGCGAAAGCATAGCTGCCAACGGATATGATAGTACCGTTGTCGGGAAGAGCTGTTATGGCAGTGTTGTAGAATGCATAGCTTCCGGCTGCCTTTATAGTCTTGGGAAGCTTTATTGTATTCAGTGAAGAGCAGTTTTTGAAGGTGCCATCTCCGAAACTTATTGCTTCTGTTCCGCTGAGGTCGACCTCCTTGAGAGTGGTCATGTTTGCGAATGCGTAGCTGGGGATAGTTTCTCCGCCTGTGATGATTATCTTCTCAATGGCATAGTCAGAGAAGTCCATATCATAGTTGTCCCATGAATTCCACTGGTAAATGAACAGATCTGAAACAGAATCATATACATTGAGCTCTCCCTCGATATCTGTGCAGGTTCTCTTTACAGCCGCAAAGGGAATTGTAAGAGTTTCAAGACTTGTACAGCCGTTGAACATCAGAGTGCCCATCTCGTTGACGGAATCTGGGATAGTGAGCTCTGTTACGG
This sequence comes from Bacillota bacterium, assembly GCA_029572815.1. Taxonomy (GTDB): domain Bacteria; phylum Bacillota; class Clostridia; order Oscillospirales; family Ruminococcaceae; genus Ruminococcus. The sequence continues at coordinate 5,937 of JAKPUQ010000004.1, forward strand.
ATGTACAGCCCGCAAATGCCGAGCTGCCGATCGTCTCGATCTTATCACCGAAGCGTACCTCTCGCAAGGACAAACAGCCGTTGAAAGCTGAGCTGCCGATCCTGGTGAGGTCAGCAGGAAGCAGGAAAACGCCGTCAACAGGATCTTCCTTATTCTTGCAGGTAGAAGAATCAAGTGATGAGAAGCCTTTGAAAACGTTGTTTCCTATGCTTGTGATCACAAGATCCTTTTCCGCGTTTTTGTTCTGGAAATAGATGTTTTTGACCATACTTCCGTTTTGAAAAGCAGGTCTGTTAAAGTCATACATATCTCCGTAACCGTAAACGTTAAGGTATCCGTTATCGTAAATAGTACCTGTAATGTGATCTCCCAGCTGAACTGATTCAACTATTCTGGGAGCAGGCTTGGGATTTACGGGGATGGTTCCTTCACTGAAGCCTGTTACAACAGGAGGTGCGGTAGTAACGGGAGTGCTTCCGGACATATTACTATCGTTATTGTTATCCTGTGATGCATTTGAACTGCCGTTTTCACCTAATGTTATAGTACCTGTTATAGAAACGGTCTTACTATCATTAGTAATTTTAAATGGTGCTGAGAAGGTGTGGCCGTTTACAGTAACATAAGCAGTATAAGAACCAGGTCTGCAATAGATCCTTTTTCCTGACGGAACAGTAACATCGTTGATCTTGATAGAGCTAATCTCATTGTTATTGATATAGCGGGACGATGTAGTACCGTCTTCATTTGTAGATTCTTCTTTTATAAGAATATTTAAAGAGGTTTTGTAGGCTTTATTATGGCAGGTATCATTGAGGCCAAACGTACACTTGGACAGTGCATTAGACAGCCAGTTCGTATCTGTGTCAGGATCAACATATGCTGTGGCTGGATCGAATGTACCTAATGACAGGAACCAGTCACAGATCTTTACATCTATACTGCAAAGCGTTAATTCGTATTTAAGGAATTCTGTAACTTTCAATGTTAGTCCGAATGATACAACAAAGTTAACTGTGCCCTTGATACAGGTATCACAAGCGTGCACAGAATCCGAGCTATACTTTGAAGTGCAAAGTATGTTCTTGTTTCCTGTGATCTGGCTCTTGTATTTGCCTACAGTATCATCAACAGTACCGGTTATTTTGATTCCGGCTGATCCGAACAGACTGAATGAAGCAAGATCTTCATCTATTATCGCGGCTCCGACTGTTACCTTGACGCCAAGGAAAGCGCTTCCGCTTACTTTAGTTTCAATCTCTGGACCAGTTGAATTGACCGATATCGGCGTGACTCCGTTATCCGTATCGAAATAGAATCCCTTCTCGACAGTTGTCGTGTAGGATATCTTTATCTCGCCTGACAAGCTGAACTGGAGCTTAAGAGTTACAGGTACCGTAAGTGCAGGGATAGATGTGGGGATATTAATTTCTACAAGATCAAACTCTGTTATATCTTGTATTGCAGGCAGAGAAGCTGTTGCCTTATATGATACAGAGAATGAGGCTGTGGTCTTGAGCCTGAGTTCTATGCTGATATCAAACCAGTCCTGATAAAAATTGACAATGAGCTTTTCGCTTATGCTCACTGAAGGAGTAATAGATTCAGAACCAATCGTCAGTGGAAGGCTTACTGAACTGGACTTGGTTATTTCTACATTATAGTTAGTCTCACAGTACTGGACCATCTGCTCTGACATTTCGCAGGCAAGGTCATCCTGATCAAATACTATTGTATCTTTTTTTCCGCTTTCGCCTTCGCAGACTTCGTAACCAATACCTGATTCTGAGTTATCAATAACAGCGTCCGAGGAATCCGTAATGGATTCGAATTTTACGAATTCAAACATATCTTTGATATCGCCGTTACCCTTGATAGTTGTCAGGTTATCTTCCGTATCGATCTCATCGACTGATACAGCGATTATATCCTTTTCATTAGGCTGAAAATAAAAATACTGACCCTTCTGGATATTTTTGATAGTCTCATCTGCATTTTCAATAACGAAGATATTATTATCATAGTCAGCTGATACTAAGTTGTTGTACTCGTCTGACACTTCGCCCTTTACAGTATCTTCGCTAAGGACAAGGAAGTTTGTCTGTTCGCTTTCATCGAAATTGACAACTCTGTCAGCATCAAAGCCGCTGATATCAGTAGCTTTGATCTCCTGTATCCTCTTGGTGTATGTTGTGATAGTGTAGTCACTGCATAATCTCGTACCTATGCTGTCTTCCAGATAGCCCTTGATAATAAAGTATTCGGGGAGAAGATGTGTGTCGATAGTGTCGTCAGTCTGTATCATCTGACCTTCTTCGATATTGATTTTAGATGCGCTGACAAGTTCATTGGTAGTTTCATCGAAGAAGTTTACCACTAAAGTACAAGCTGAAGACTGTGTCGAGATGACGCTGAGTATACCTGCACCGATGTCAAAATCCAATCCGGTAATTTCATACTGTGAATTCTGATGAGGACTTGGGTTGGAAAGCTTTTGCAGGTGATCGTCATTCCGGGTGGATTCCTGAAAATACTTTCCGAGAGAGTTGGTAGCTTTGACTTCATCATCTGTTTCGATTCCTGTGTTCTTTTTGTTACCCTCAGGCGACGATCGTGATGATCGCGGGGGGGCACCTGAAGTGATTGCCGATGCGCAGAGAAAAGCACTCAGCACAGTGGCAATAGTTCGTTTAAACATTGTAACACTCCTAACATTTAATATTATAGCATGAACCTGTCACACACTATGTGTAAATTATATATTGTATTATACAAACAGTCAAGTCATATTTGAATAATATTGTGTTCACTGACTAAATTTGTGCATTTGGCATAATCCGCAGGTACAAAAGAGTGTAAAAACCTGGATTTTACCCGAAAAATAGCGGAACAAATGTTGCTGTACTGCGGGAAATGCTTATATGATGCAAAAAGCAGCATGGCACAAACCATGCTGCTTTTCAGAAAGATATGTTTTTGCTTATGCTAAGTTGAGAGTAGGTCTCAGACCGAGCAGATATTCCTGGATCATTAATGCATCGCCAACTGTAACACCGTCATTTTCGATATCAGCGGCTTCCAGACCTTCCAGTGTCATGTGGTATTTGGCAGTTCCGCCTACACCGTATTTATCTGGGTTGGCAATTGCCTGCATTATGAGAATAGCATCTGTAAGTTCGATTACTCCATCGCCGTTAGTATCGCCCTTTGCAAATGGAGTATTTTTAACCGCAGGTGCATCGGCATTGCAGGTGAGTATGTCCTTTCTGAGTATAGGATCATTATCTGTTTCTATACTCTTTTCAAATTCGTCCCATTCTTCGTCAGTGCCCTCATAGAGAACATTCTCTATGGAATCGCAACCGTGGAATGCACTTTTTCCAACTTCTTCAATGTTTTTGAAGAAGTATACTCCTGTTATACCTGTGCAATTATAGAATGTACTCCAATATATATTAGTGATCTGCTCAGGAATAACTATATCGCCGAATTCGACAGAACTGCAGTTATAAAATGCGCATGAGCCTATGGATTCAACGTTTTTCAGCAACTTTTTGGAATCAAGCTTTAAATTGGTGCATCCCGAGAAAGCTTCCTGACCAATTGTAGTTATTCCTTCTGGAAGAACTATTTCTTCAAGGCAAGAGAAGCCTTTAAATGCGATAGCGCAAATCTCATTTCCGCTAAGAACAGTAATACTTGTAAGTGATTTAGGAATTCCATAATATGGTGTCGTTCCGATGTCATATACCTTTTTCGGGTCGGTCGGATTTTCTGTAGAGAATAAAAGCCCTACATTATACCCGAAGTAATCATCGGTTTTCCCGATAGTTAATTTTTCAATATCAAGACAGTTTTCAAGAATACTCTCATCAATTGATATTACACCGCTGCCCAAATAAGCCTCCTTGAGGTTTGAACAGCTTGAAAAAGCGTATTTATCGATAGATGTTTCCTTTCCGTACACCATTAAGGAAGTGATTCCAGAACACTTGTCGAAAGCACACATACCGATTGTTTTTATGTTGTCAGAGAATACAATCTTTCCAAAGTCGATTGAAGTACAATTCTGGAAGGCACGTTCACCGATAATCTCAACGTCTTTCAAGAGCTTCTTGGGATCAAGCTCAACATTTGTACAGTCAGCAAATGCGTAAGTTCCAATGTTTGTTATTCCCTCTGGAAGATCAATTTCTTTAAGGTAGCTCATTCTTCTGAATGTATTGGTGTAGATTGATTTCCCACCAAGAACAGTTATGCTTGTAAGAGATTTTGGCGTTCCGTAATAACTGGTGATATATGTCTTATCCGGATCAGAAGACTCTTTTACATAGAATAATTCACCGATATTTCTATGAAATGTTTCATCAACTCTTGGAAGAGTAAGTTTTTCTACAGAATAACAATCTGAGAGAATATTATCTTCGAAAGTTTTTACCCCACTGCCAAAATAAGCTTCCTTAAGGTTATGGCACTTATAAAATGCTGCATCATCGATCGCAGCATCATTGCCATTGATTTTTAAAGAGGTAAGGCCATTGCAGTTACTGAAAGCCTGACCGCCGATATAAGAGATATTATCAGGCATAATAAGCTCATCAAATGCTGCTGATTTACAGTTATTAAATGCACAGTATCCTATATGAGTTAGATCTTTTGGAAGCCTGAGTGTTTTGCTCTGATCATCTTCGCTGCCGTATCTGAAGTACTTAAGCTTAGTGCAGTCATTAAAAGCAAAATCGCCTATTTTCTGAATGTTATCAGAAAGATATACTGTTTCAAGACTTGTTGCACCATCAAAAAGGCCGTTGCTGATGCTGGTGATATAGCTACCTTCATCAGGTGCATCGTCCTGAATGTTAACTGTTGTGACTGTTTTGATATTTTCAATCGCTGAAACAGAGTTATACATATCACCGTGTCCTGATATGTTCATCTCACCGTTAGGATAGATGTAATAGAAGATATAATCTCCCAGTCTGCCTGATTCGATGTACCTATGCTCTTCGGGAAATTCAGGTATCTCCTCGATATGCGATTCGAGAGGTGCCTTAGTCGTAGGAGCGGTTGTAACAATCTTGCTGCCTGAAGATACTTCAGAAGAATTGCTCTCCAGTGATATATTAATCGTCTGAACAGCGCTATCAGTTGAGAATGTATCACTTGCAACTTTTTCATCATTTATAAGTACATAATAATCATGTGAGCCGTTTTCACAGTAGAAGTTTACAATTCCTTTAGAGTCTGCGGTTGCTGATAATCCATCGACAACAACTTCAGCTCCTGCAGATGAAAGTTCATCTGTTCCTTTTATTTTGAAAGTAGTTTTATATGCCTGATATGGGCAGTCGCCAAAATCAGCTACCTTATGTGTTGAGCTATAATACATTTTTAAGAATTCATATTTGGTTTCAAATAGTGTAAGTGACAGAGTTTTTAGAACAGGCACGCAGGGAATTCTAAGTTTTAATTTTATGTTCGTTGAAAAAAACGGCTGTATATCATAGCATTTCTCACAAGAATGAAATTTATCTGAATCCATCAGCGGAGAGTCAGGGAATGATAATACCTGTGGATACTTTTCTGATCTTTGACTGTTATCTTCATTTAGTTTTGTACTATTACATTCTATTCCTAACTCTAACGGCATCTCAACTTCGATTTGTAAGATATGTTTGCTGATTATACAGAAATATGGTTTAATATCAAGCGAGACTTTAGCTGATGCTTCTATTTGCAATTCGCTTTCGGAATCGGCAATGGGTTCACATGAATCTTTAAACTTATCTAACATGCTGCCTTCTCTTGATGTATCGAATGACCATATGTAATCAAATCCTATAGTTTTTTTGTATTTTATTTTACCTTCAAAAGTAAAGGTTATTTCCGGTTCAAAACCAATAATTAAACCTGGTAAAACTGGATATTGTAGTTCGGGGAGTGAAATAGGTATTTCAATTTTTCCACCGAATTCTACTTCAACTGTTATTTGCGGGGAGAATTTGAGTTCCAACTCAACGTGAGTCCACTTTTGATAGAAATTATACTCAAATTCTGCACTGAAGGTGAGCTTTCCGGATAATCCTGCTGTAACTTTAACTTTGTCACTTTTCCACTGTGCAGAAGTGCTTGTAGTTGAAAAATCAGGATTATCCTTTTTGCTTGATGCAGGTTTAGGTCCGTCAAGTAATGCATCATAATCAGCATCATCAAAGTCTCCAAAACTATATTCTTTTTCTATCTTGCCTTTTCCGTCGGAGAATCCAAGATAGCTGTAACTGCTGTCAATTGTATATTCAATGGCGTTTTCACCGTTTTCGTCAACAACCGTTCCATTATTTTCGATACTATCAGGAAGATTTTCGTTGTTGACATCAAAATCGCTTATATCATCAGCCATTGTTTCGATTTTAATGAAGTCGAATATACCTTCAGTGTTTTCGTCACCTGTCAGAGTAGCACGATCTCCATCAATGGTTATATCACCAACCGATAAGGCAATAATATCCATTTCTGTCGGACGGATATAGAAGTGGTCGCCCTTATTTAGGTAGCGGATAGTGTCATCAATTTTATCGAAAACATACTGATCGTTTTCATAATCTGCTGAGACAAGTATATTTGTATCCTCAGAAGACACGCCTATAATTGTATCATTGCTTAGGACGAAGAAGTTTGTACTCTCATCCTCATCGAGATTTACAACATATTCTTCATCAAAATCGCTGATGTCTGTTGCCTTTATCTCCTGAGTGAACTGTGTGTATGTAGTGATCGTATACGTGTCACACATGTCTCTTTTCATAGAGTCGAGCATCTGCAGATCAACAGTAAAGAATTCGGGTAGTGCAGATGTGTCGATATTTGTTGAAGTAACAGTGTCTTTTCCTTCCTTTAGCTGCATCTCTGCTCTGCATACCTCTGCTTTGCTGATATCGTCATTAAAAACAATATCCAGCTTTATGTCAGCAGGCTGCGACGAGTGGACAGTCAATACTCCGGTATTTCTGTCAAATTCGGCATAGCCAATGTCATAGTCATATTCCGATACACAACGGTAAGCCATTTTTTGTGGCTTTTCCTTATTCTGCATCGCATCGCTGATGTAATTACCAAGTGAATTCGATGCTTCAAGCTGGTAGTCACCGTTGCTTGATTCGTTGGTTGTTCGTGTGGTTTGTGTTTCACCTGCACCGGGCGTTTTCAGGAAACCTGAAGTTGCGGCCGTAGTGAACAGGATGGCGGCGCTCAGGGCGCCTGAAATGATTTTTTTGACCATTCTTTTTCTCCTTATATCATATTTAGGTTTTATATGGCATTATTAGTAGCATAACCTAACAAAACCATCTTTAAATTTTATCACAAATGACTAAAAATGTCAATGCATTTTTTGCTTATAAAAGGCTGTATAAAGTGTGACTGAGCAGCGTGATACAGGGAAATGCGTATTCATAATGACCACAAGTCAATATGATATCAGGGCTGCCGTGGACAGCGCTGATCGTTTGCCGTGACCCTGAAAAATGCAACTTACCCCCTTAAAAATGCAACTTACCTGAAAATGATTGACTTGTTCACAGCGCTCAGGTATAATAAAAATATATGGATCGTGAAGCATTTCATACACTTATTACAGAATGGAGGAATTAACATGAAAAAAACACTGACCGCACTAATGACAGCAGCTCTTATGCTGGCGTCAGCAGCACCAGTTCAGCTGACGGCAGCTGCCGCTGAGACCGACCGCGACTCTGTCATAGGCACACTTCCCGACTGGACGCCCACAAACTTCGCAGAAGCAATGCGGCTTTACAATAAGCACGGAAAATGCTATGTGGCTGATAATTACATCTGCATGATGAGGATAGTTCCCCACTTCATGAAGGACGACTATAAGTTCGGGGTATCGGGCAGCATGACTAATATCAACACTCCCGTAAGCGCAGGTCAGCAGTTCTTTGAGCTTGAAATACCGCAGAAGCCCGATCCCGATGACATCGACGCGGTAAATGCTTATAATAAGTACTGTGACAGCATAGGTCTGTATTCCCACGATTACAGCTTCTTTGAGAACTGGCAGGACTGCAAGACACAGGATGCCTTTGCGGTGGAGATGTTCCGTGTGATGCCGGGCGAGGACCTGACAGTCTTATGGCAGAACAAGAATAACAAGAATGACGATGGTGAATACGTCACCACAAGGGAATACACCTTTGAAAACAAGGACGGCAATACTGTTGAGACAGACATTTACAGCTGGCTCCCCGACAGTGTTCCCGAGTACGATGATTTTGTCATGAAATACGGTGAGGTCTCAGTTCACGATAACTATATCGCATACCGGACCAGCTACAACCCCAGCGGAGGTGCTTCCGTGAGAATGGAGCAGAGCGGCGAGGGCAGGATAGAGGAGTTCATGGAGTCGCAGTGCGCCCTCTTTGAGCTTCAGCCCGTTGACGACACACCTATCTCCTCTATCTCCTCGGTTTTTGTCTATAAGCCCGTGGCTGACGGTATGGCAGATGTTGAGTGGAGGAGGGGCAGGCCATTCTCGGATACCGAGTCTGTTGCCTCCACAACGGGAAAATTCGAGATAAAGGACAACTGTTCTGTTGTACTCAACTGGTCTCCCCACAGAAAGATAAATACCCAGTTCTCTTTCATTGATGCAGTCACGGGAGAGCTCATAGACATTCCCGATGATGACAACCGCAATATATATCTTCTTGCCACCACGCAAGGCGTACCTGCAACAAGCATGATATTTGATATCACAGCTAATCCCTGTATAGTAGATGATGACAATGCCTATTCGGAGTACTGGAGCTATTCCTTTGAATACGCTTCTCCTGCGGGTGCATATGAAATTAATGATATTGAGCTTACATCTGAGACACCGGAATACAGAGAAGTTGACGTCAAGCTGAAATGGAGACCATATGGCGATGTGAACGGTGACCACAGGCTTGCAGTTTCCGATCTGGTGCTTGTACAGAGATGGCTCACAGGAGCTTCCGATGCAGAGCTTAAATACTGGGAAGCAGCAGATTACTGCCGCGATAACTGCATAAATTCTCTCGACCTTCCCGGTATGAGACGAGCTGTGCTGAAAAGTCTTTCTATGCTCGTATGGCCCGAGAAGATCTCTACCACCAATGGCGAGTTTATAATAACAGGACCTGACAGAAAACTGTATGCAGGCCCCGGAACCGAGTATGAGGTATTGAAGACTGTTCCTAAGGGTACCAATCTCACGGAGTACGGCTATGACCCGAATTCGCCCGATTGGGTATTTGCTGAGATAACAGATACTGAAAGAGGCTGGGTAAGAGTTAGCTGTGACGGCGAGAGGAATATAGAGTTTAAATATGAATTGATAGATAAGCCCGTTATTTACCTCTATCCCGAGGAGGAGACCGATGTTCACGTTGAGCTTGAGCTTACCGAGTCCAGACTCTCCACAACATATCCCAGATACAACGGCGGCTGGGACATTACAGCCTATCCCGGCGGTTCGCTCCTCAACAAGGCTGACGGCACACACCACAGATATCTTTTCTGGGACAGCGTTGACTGCACCACAAGGTTCGACCTGTCAAAGGGCTTCTGTGTGGCAGGAGCGGATACCGAGAGCTTCCTGAAGGAAAAGCTGACTTACATGGGACTCACCGAGGACGAGATGAATGAATTCATCGTATACTGGCTGCCCAGAATGGAGCATAATGCATATAACCTCATAACCTTCCAGGGCAAGGCGTATACCGACACCGCCAAGCTTGACATAACACCTTCGCCAGACAGTATGCTCCGTGTATTTATGGCGTACAGACCTCTTGAGGACTCTGTGGACATCGAGCCTCAGCAGCTTGAGACCTTTGAGAGAAAGGGTTTTGCAGTAGTTGAATGGGGCGGAACAGAGCTCAGCTGAGATACAAACTGAAAAACATATCGGGGGAAGAGCCTGTAAAAGGTTCTTCCCCCGTTTTTGTATATGTATCCGGAATTGGAAAGCTTCTGTATTATTATGTATCGTCAGTCTTTCCGCAGCCGAGATGTGTTCGCCTGCCAAGTTCCAGCATAGCCGTACAGAAATCCCGCTGCTGTGTCAACACTGTATGATACGGGTCGCCCTCACGGATACGCATAGTGCGTCTGATCTCCTTTGGAATGACGACTCTGCCGAGGTCGTCGATACGTCTTACAATACCTGTTGCTTTCATAATAATACCTCCGCAAAAAAATATTTGCGGTAATATTATCTGCGGAAAAAACTGATTATTCTGCAAAAAGCATTAAAGATGTTATCAAATATTAGTTTTATCGTGTTTTATGTTGTTTTTTTCGGCGATCAATAGTATAATAGTATTATAACGGACATATCCGTCAGGGTGGAAACGCCATGACGAAGCTTTAGATCAAGGAGAATGAAGTATGACCATATTTGTCACAGGCGGTGCAGGCTTTATAGGTGCAAATTTCATATTCTATATGCTGGCTGCTTATCCCGGATGCCGCATAGTCTGTCTGGACAAGCTGACCTATGCAGGTGATCTTTCGACCCTTGAGCCTGTAATGAATGATGCTGACTTCCGCTTCGTGAAGACGGATATATGCGACAGAGAGACTGTATACGAGCTTTTCGCTGAGGAGAAGCCTGACATAGTTGTGAACTTTGCAGCCGAGTCTCATGTTGACCGTTCCATCGATGAGCCTGAGCTTTTCCTGCGGACAAACCTCCTGGGCACGCAGGTCCTCATGGACGCCTGCCGCAGGTACGGTATCCGCCGCTATCATCAGGTAAGCACCGATGAGGTGTACGGTGACCTGCCCCTTGACCGTCCCGACCTGTTTTTCACAGAGGAGAGCCCCATACGCACAAGCAGTCCCTACAGCGCCTCAAAGGCAGGGGCTGATCTGATGGTAATGGCTTACCACAGGACCTATGGTCTGCCTGTGACCATATCCCGCTGTTCCAACAATTACGGCCCCTGTCAGTTCCCCGAGAAGCTTATCCCCCTGATGATAACAAATGCGCTGGCAGACAAGCCGCTGCCTGTTTACGGCGAGGGACTGAATGTCCGGGACTGGCTGTATGTTGAGGACCACTGCCGTGCCATCGACCTTATCATACACAAAGGCAGGGCAGGGGAGATCTACAACATGGGCGGAAACAACGAGAGGCGAAACATAGACGTGGTAAAGCTCATATGCAGGGAGCTTGGCAAGCCCGAGAGCCTTATCACTTATGTTGAGGACAGAAAAGGGCACGATCTGCGCTATGCCGTCGACACAACAAAGATCCGTACTGAGCTTGGCTGGCTGCCTGAGACAGACTTTGAAGAGGGAATAGGTAAGACTATCAGGTGGTATCTCGATAACCGCTGCTGGTGGGAGGCTGTTATCAGCAGTGATCACATAAACAAGAACACAGCCGGACTGTAATGATAAAAATAAAGTCCCGTGACGGTATCTGCGTACCGTTACGGGACTTTTTACTGTTTCAGACTCATGCCTTCTGAGCCTTTTTTTCCTTTCTGTAGCCGAACCAGCGCTGGTGCTTCTTGGTGAGGCACATACCCAGCGTTATCCAGAAATAGGGAGCAACATTCACAACGCTGCTGTTGAACATAGCCTGTGCGATATATCCGAAGAACATTCCCAGGAGGACCCATTCAACGAGACGGTCCTCTTCCTTTTCAGCATGAATGACAGTGCGGGTACCTGTGACTGCGGCATGGAATAGAAGAGTGAGATATGCCGCAAGCTGGAATACGCCCTGTGTTACCAGGTAATGGAGGTATTCATTATGGCCCTTGCCCTGGGTGAAAAACGGCTTGTTATCGGGGTCAAGATAGAAGACATCTCTGTAGTTGTCCAGACCTATTCCAAGGAGCCAGTTATCAGGAACGGCGTCTATTCCGTATTTCCAGATATAGCCTCTGTTTGAGCCGATGGATTTTGCACTGTGTGTAGACAGCTCGCTGCTTGTTTTCTGTATCCTTTCAATGAGCTTTCCGCAGACGAGGATAACAAAAGCAGTAACCGCTGCCATTCCCAGTATCATCAGAGCGAAGCGCTTTACGATACTGCGGAGCTTGTCCTTGTCATAGCCCTTGAGCTTCATTACAATAATGGACACCGCAAGGAAGAAAAGATAGGCAGCTACCCCCACCCACGCAAGACGGGCTTCCGATGAAAGCAGGGTATAGAAGCAGACCATTGAGACAGCGAACATGATATTTCTTGTTGCCTTGCTCTTTGTAAAGAGATATATGCCCGATGTGCAGGCATACAGCAGAACGCTGAGACCGCCGTACCAGTTGCTGTGCTGTAAGAGACCGTAGCTTCTTTTTCTTTCCATTGCCACATCGGGATCGTAGTAGACCTCAACATTGAATATGCCTATAGTCTGCAATGCCGCAGCGCTGGTCTGGATAAGTGTTACGAAGACGAATGCCTTGAGGATGTTTTTTCTCAGCTTACTGTCCTCGATAAAGGTGCCTGCAAACATGAGGGAGAAGTATCCGAAGAAGTTTGACAGCCATTCATCGTAGTAAAAGCCTCCGAATGTGGCGTCCTTGTTCTTTGTGAAGACAGCCGACAGTATCGAGATGATCAGCATCACAAAGAACAGCAGGTCAGACAAATAGACCTTTACGCCCTTATGCATGAGAAAGTGTGCAAAAATGGAGAAAACTCCGATATATCCTGCTATTTCAATAATGATAGGCTGACTTACGAACCTGTTTGAATGGAGCTCGTCGAAGATCTCTGTTATGGGCAGGGATATCATTACAGTCAGAATAAGACCGTAATAAAATCTTTCTGATGTGATAAGCTCCAGAAATCTTGAAATACGCGCTTTTGTTTCCTGCATATTTTACTACCTCTTTTTAAAGCTCCGGAAGTTGTAAAAAGCTTACGGAACAGATTATTATTGCAATGATATGAATATCTAATAGATTGTACCATATTTCATTAAATATGTCAATGGCGGGCGTAAGGCAGGCAGAAAAGGGCGGCTGAGGTGAACAGGAACTCAGAATTATCTTAACAAAGTGTTGATTTTCGTCGCCTGATGGTGTATAATTATATTCATACAGACCGATCTGCTGAAAAGAAGGATCGGTCGGGAAAGGAAAAATAACATGGCTACGATATTTCTTGCGGGCGGAGCAGGCTATATAGGCTCCCACACCGCTGTTGAACTTCTTGAGTCGGGGTACGATGTTGTGGTTGCGGACAATTTCGCAAACAGCTCTCCCGAGGCGATACGCAGAGTTGAAAAAATAACAGGTAAGTCTGTAAAGCTTTACGAACTGGATATCAAGGACAGTGAGAAGCTTGCACAGGTCTTCAGAGAGAACAGGATCGACGCTGTTATACATTTTGCAGGTCTCAAGGCTGTGGGCGAGTCCGTGGCAAAGCCTGTGATGTACTACAGGAACAATATCGACACCACACTCTCTCTACTTGAGAATATGAATGAGTTCGGCGTTAAGAACATTCTCTTCTCCTCAAGTGCTACAGTATACGGCGAGGAGAATCCCGTTCCATATACCGAGGAGATGAAGCGCGGAGTCTGCACCAATCCCTATGGCTGGACAAAGGCTATGATGGAGCAGATCTTCGAGGATGCCGCAAAGGCTGACAAGGAGCTTTCTGTGGTTCTGCTGAGATACTTCAATCCCATCGGCGCACACGAGTCGGGAATGATAGGCGAGGATCCACAGGGTATCCCCAACAATCTTATGCCCTATGTTTCACAGGTTGCTGTGGGCAAGAGAGAGTGCCTGACCATATTCGGAAACGATTATCCCACCCCCGACGGCACCTGCACAAGAGACTATATTCATGTAGTCGATCTTGCAAAGGGGCACGTTAAGGCTATAGACTATATCCTCAGCCACAACGGCGTAGAGATAATCAATCTGGGAACAGGCAAGCCCTACAGCGTTACCGAGATAGTTGAGACCTTTGAGCGTGTCAACGGCATAAAGGTGAACCATGTTTACGGTGCAAGACGTCCCGGTGACCTTGCGGAGTGCTACGCCAATGCGGACAAGGCGCTGAAGGTCCTGGGCTGGAAGACCGAGAAGACACTTGAGGATATGTGCCGTGATTCGTGGAACTGGCAGAAGAACAATCCCGACGGCTACAATAAAAAATAAGAGCAGGAACACCTGAATACAAACCCCGAAGTCTTATGGCTTCGGGGCATTTTATTTATAAAGATAAGATAAATCATAATTTAGCGCGTATGCGCTAAGTTGATAGTTGAAAGTTGAGAGTTAATGTGTTCGCTTCGCTCACAATATTTAAATATTGTCGCCGCAGGCGACTCCACAACTTTCAACTCTAAACTCTCAACTCTAAACCTAAATCAGAATATTGCTTAAGTCATTTTTGTAATTTCATGACACTGATATATTGTGCTGTTCAGGAAGAGCTGTCTTGTGAAAAATATCACTGCCATATCATTAAAATATCATAATAGCACAATAATAGTATTCATATTATCATAACGCAAAAAACAATGTCCGTTTTGCACCTAATCTGCGTTTTGTGGGTTGACGGATGAAAAAATATATGTTAAGAAATAGTATATAATATGTTCTTTTATTATTAACAAAGACATAAAAGGAGGATTGGAAATGAAAAAAATATTACCCCTCATCACAGCAACAGCACTCTCCCTCTCAGCTGTTGCATCAGTACCCGTAACCGCTGCGGATACAGACTATCTTCTTCACAGCACCTTTGAGGAAGGCGCAGAAAAGTGGACGGGCCGCGGTTCTGCGTCTGTAAAGGTGGTCTCGGGCACCTCTCGCTCGGGAGAAGCTTCCCTCTACACCAGCGGCAGAGAAAACAACTGGAACGGTGCCACTGTAAGCCTCGGTTCCTCATTCAGCGCAGGGCAGTCCTATGCCTTCAGCGCTTATGTAATGACCGAGGATACTTCCTCTCCCGTGACCTTCTGCCTCACCTTGCAGTACAGTGACGGTACTACGGATAAGTACCCGAAGATCGCACAGGTAACTGCCGAAAAGGGAGAATGGGCTCATCTGGAAAACAATGATTTTACCATTCCCGAGGGCGCGGACAATATCCAGCTCTACATCGAGACCGACGAGGGCACCTGCAGCTTCTACATCGATGAGATCGTGGGAGCAAAGAGCGGTACAGCTATCGAGGAGCCGCCTGCTGCGGTGAAGATGAACAAGGGCGACATCAACTATGACGGGATTATCGACTCTCTTGACATCGTGGCTGCACGTAAGGGACTCATCAACGGTATCACCGACAAGAGGACTCTCAAGGCTGCGGACGCTGACAGCAACGGTGTTTACGAGCTCAACGACGCTATACTAATCATGCAGTTCGTTGCAGGCAAGATAACCGAGTTCCCTGTAGTAGAGCCCGTTATCGTTCCGGGTCAGCAGAAGTACACCACCGAGGAGCTGACAGAGCTCATGCAGAGCCAGGTAGTAAACAGCGAGCCTGCGGATTCTCACACTGAGAAGCCGGGAGTAAAGTACGGCACTATCAAGAAGGAGACCTACTTCTCCAAGAAGGCAAACAAGAACAAGCCCTACAATATCCTGCTTCCCGCTGACTACGACGAGAGCAAGGAGTATCCCGTTCTCTACATTCTCCACGGCTTCTTCGAGAACGAGAACCGTATGATCACGCAGGGCAACGGTCAGATGTACACTAAGCAGATCATCGGAAATGCCATAGCTTCGGGCGAGGCTAAGGACATGATCGTTGTAGTTCCATTCGTATTCACCAGCGCTACTATGAATGACGCAACAGGCTTTGCAGATCCGGGCTCCAACGAGGGCTATGACAACTTCGTTGACGATATCGTTGACAGCCTTATGCCTCATATCGAGGAGAAGTACAGCGTCAAGACCGGCAGGGACTACACTGCGGTAACAGGCTTCTCAATGGGCGGACGTGAATCTCTCCAGATAGGCATGAAGCACGGCGACAAGTTCGGCTATGTGGGCGCTATATGTGCAGCTCCCGGCGCACAGGGGGCATTCAAGTGGAGCAATCCCGAGGATCAGCCTCATCTCCTGTTCATCACAGGCGGTACACAGGACGATGTTGTGGGACTCAACACTCCTCAGGGCTACCACAACAACTTTGACAAGAACGGCGTTCCCCATGTATGGCACGTTGTTCAGGGCGGTCACCACGGCGATGACTCTATCCACGCACTTCTCTACACCTTTGTAAGAGGCGTATTCCAGGCAACAGACTAAAGACTGACATATAAGCTCAGCCCGTGCAGGGCGCTCTCAGTGAATACTGTATGAGCGTAATGCACGGGCTGCTTTTGTTATATATGGACTTCTGTAAGGTCTGCCTTATTTTACGGCAATTCCCGGTATCTCGTTTGCCTTGTGGCATGAGCTGTCGCCCTTTTCGGCAAGTCCCATCTGATAGGCAGCGATGAGCCTGTAAAGTGTGGAGGGGAAGTACTTTCCCTTGTATTCCTTCTTCACTCTTTCAAAATCGCCGCTTCTGCGCATGAGGTCGGCAGCAAGGAGGACGATGTTCTGATCCTCGGACAGCACAGCCTTATGGCTGTCATATATTTTCAGAGCTGCCCTGCGGCATTCAGCCGCTCTTTTCTCGTCATTCCCGTCATCACACACCCAGGCTGCATAAAGAGCAGCCTTCACAGCCTCGTTATATACCTTGTTCTTCTCGCAGGAGAGGGACATCTTAATGAAGCGCCCTGCCAGGTCATCGCCCGGCTTTCTGTACCTTTCGCTCATAGGATATTCCTTTGTGAACTCCGCGGGAATATCTATGGAAGCATTGCAGTAGCCGCAGTGAGGGCACTCCATGACCCAGTACTTTATATATGAGCGGTGAGGCTCATCGGGTCTCATGTCAAGGTCGGGAACGCTTTCGTCGGGGTCAAACTCTGCGACCACAGTCTGGAGAGAGGTCTCTCCGCAGGCGCCGCATACAAGTTCTTTTTCTTCTGTTCTGAATGCCATGTGTATCACCTTTTACTTCTTCTTGATACGGAACATACTGTTGTGGAGCTGAGAAGCGTCAAACGCCTTAGGCTTGCGATCCTCGCGCTTTTTGTTGTTGGGTCTGCGCTCTGACTTCTTCTGCTGCTTCTCCTCCTCGTCATTGAGGCGCATTGTAAGGGAGATACGGTTTCTCTTGAGGTCAACGTCAAGGACTCTTACCTTGACTACCTCGCCCACCTTTACAGCCTCCAGGGGGTGCTTGATGTAGCGGCTGCATATCTGGGAGATATGCACCAGACCGTCCTCGTGAACGCCGATGTCCACAAAGCAGCCGAAGTCGATGATATTGCGGACAGTACCCACAAGCTCCATGCCGGGCTTTAAGTCCTTAATCTCCATAACGTCGCCGCTTCTGAGGAGAGGAGCGGGAAGCTCGTCACGGAGGTCACGGCCGGGCTTCTTGAGCTCGCTGATGATGTCGGTGAGAGTAGGAACGCCTATGCCCAGGGACTTGCTGATATTTTCTATGCCGATACTCTCAGCCTTTTCGTTTATGCCATTTGCACCGCCGCCTGCGATATCGGCAAGGGTAAATCCACACTCGCTGAGCAGTGAGGAAGCTGCCTCATAGCTCTCAGGGTGAACAGCTGTATTGTCCAGAGGGTTCTTGCCGTCGCGGACTCTCAGGAAGCCTGCACACTGCTCGAAAGCCTTCTTGCCAAGCTTCGGCACCTTGAGGAGCTCCTTGCGGTCGGTAAATCTGCCGTTCTCCTCGCGGTAGGTAACGATGTTCTTTGCAACTGTTGCATTGATACCCGAAATATATGAGAGGAGAGAGTGTGAAGCGGTATTCAGGTCAACACCGACGGAGTTAACGCAGTCCTCGACTACGCCGCCAAGAGCTTCGCTCATTCTTGCCTGAGGCATATCGTGCTGATACTGTCCCACGCCGATAGCCTTGGGGTCTATCTTTACCAGCTCTGCAAGGGGGTCCTGGAGACGTCTTGCGATGGAGATAGCTCCTCTTATGGATACGTCATACTCGGGGAACTCCTCGGCAGCTACCTTGGAAGCGGAGTATACGGAGGCTCCTGCCTCGCTTACTACCATGTAGCTTACGTCCTGGGGAACTTCCTTGGCTATCTCTGCGGCAAAGCTCTCGGTCTCGCGTGAAGCGGTGCCGTTTCCGATAGAGATGACGTTTACGTTGTACTTCTGTATGAACTCTTTGACCTTGCGCTTTGCAGCCTCAACTGCTCCCGCAGAGCCGACGGGATAGATGATAGCGGTATCCAGCACCTTGCCTGTACCGTCGATGACTGCGGTCTTGCAGCCGTGAGCGTAGCCGGGGTCAAGTCCCAGGATTATGCTGCTCTTGAGGGGGGGCTGAAGGAGCATCTGACGGAGATTTGCTGCGAATACCTTTATGGACTCCTCGGCAGCCTTTGCGCTCATCTCTGAACGTATCTCGCGTTCGATAGAGGGGAATATAAGTCTCTTGTAGCTGTCTGCGGCAGCGGCTCTCACAAGCTCTCCGCAGGCGTTGTTAGCCTTGATGTACTTGCCGAATATAACATCTGTAGCCAGAGTCTCGTCCAGTGTGACAGCCACCTTGAGGAAGCCCTCCTTCTCACCTCTGTCAAGGGCGAGAACACGGTGATTAGCCACCTTGGGGATACCCTCGGAGTACTCATAGTAATTCATGTATACGCTCTCAGCCTCGGGGTCGGAAGCCTTTGATACCAGCTCTCCCTTTTCACCTGCAAGGGCACGGAGCTTCTTTCTGATGTCAGCATCGTCGGAGATGTCCTCGGCGATGATGTCCATAGCGCCCTGAAGAGCGGTCTGGGCATCGTTTATCTTCTTCTCCTCGTCGATGAAGGCCTCTGCCTCCTTCTCGGGGTCAGTGGAGTTCTCCTGTGCCATGAGCAGCTCAGCCAGAGGCTCAAGGCCGTTTTCACGGGCAATGCTTGCACGGGTACGGCGCTTTGGCTTGAAGGGACGATAGATATCCTCTACCTCGACCAGAGTAACGGCAGCGCTGATGGCAGCCTCTATCTCGGGAGTCATCTTCTCCTGCTCGGTGATGGCGTTTGTTACCTCCTCCTTGCGCTTTTCAAGGTTGCGCAGGTACATGAGCCTGTCGTAGAGCTCACGGAGTATCTGGTCATCGAGGGAGCCTGTGAGCTCCTTACGGTAACGGGCGATAAAGGGGATAGTCTTATCGTCATCTATAAGAGCGACGGTGTTGTCCACCTGTTCCTGTTTCAGTCCGAATTCCTTTGCCAGTGTCTTGTTGATATCCATAATTGATCCTTTCATTTCACGATATAAGGACCGACGGTGCTGCCGCGGTCCTGCTATCCGTAATTTATTCGTTTACCTCTTCCTCTGTCTCCTGCTGAACGGGCAGCTCCTCTGCCGCAGCTTCCTCAGCCATGGCTTCAAAGCGTTCGTCGTTCCAGCGGTCGAGCCAGGAGAAAAGGGTCTTTGCAATATCCTTATACACGTTTACCGAGTTCTTCTCCATGAGCACATCGTGTCTCATGCCGTCGAATATGCGGTGGGAGATGCTCTCATATCCAAGCTTTTCCAGCTTCTTCATGGAGCCCATGAACTTCTTCTCCGATATCATAGCGGAGTCGTCCCTTCCCGAGATAAAGCGTATGGGCAGTGATGGATTGGCAGTCTTCCAGCCCCTTCCCGACTCGGACTGCTTCACCAGCCAGAGAAGCTCCTGATAGGCGTTGAGAGTGGGCTTGAAATTGCACAGCGGATCCTCGTTGTACGCAAGAACAACGTCCGGGTCGCTGCACCTCCATGAATTTATGGGATCCTCATAGAATTTGCCGAAGCAGTCATCTATGGTGTCGAAGATCTTCTCGCTGCGGAAGCGGCTTCCGGGACGCTTTGAAGCTACAGAGCCTATGATACGGGCAGGCTGCGAGAAAGCACTGTGGCAGATAGTGCCCAGCAGCACCAGACCGTTTATGTCGGCATCGTGTTCCTTGATGAAGCACCTTGCACCTGCTGCACCCATTCCGCTTGCCACCATGAACACAGGCACATCGGGATAGGCAGCCCTTACCTTTCCGTTGAGCTGAGCGATATCACTGATAAAGCCCTCTCCGCCCCTTCTGAACATGAAGCCCAGGTCATCGGGCTCAACGATACTTTTTCCGTGGCCTCTGTTGTCGCTTATGACTGTTATGAAGCCCTGTTCCGCCAGATAGTCCATGAACGGATAATAGCGCTCCTTGTGCTCGTTCATGCCGTGTATGACCTGGACGATGCCGTTTATATCTCCCGAGGGCACTGCCAGTACAGCCGAAACAACAAGCTCGTCATAATCGGAAGTAAATTCAAATTCCTTCAGATCAGCATTAAGCATAAAGATCCTCCTGTCAAAAAATCGGGGAAAAATAAAGTGTATACGGTTTATTATAACATAAAAGCATTATAATTGCAAGGGGCGCGGAGAAAAACTGCCGTTTTATGATACTTTGCCGCGAAACAGCCTGCGGGGGCTCCCCGCTTATAACATAAACAGAATAAAAAAGCAAGGAGCGCGGGATAAAAGTTCCGGATCGTCAGAACTATGCCACAAAAAGGCAGCAGCGGTCCGCCGCCGGACTAAGCTTTTCAGTCCTTCCCGCAAAGCTCCCTGAGCCTGTACGAAAGGGTGTTGGGGACTCCTCTTGCCCCTCTTACGGCAGAGACTCCCAGCTCCCTCATCTTAGCAAGTGGCATATCCTCAGGGGAAAATCTGTGGGTGAGTCTCAGCTTCATCGCCTTTTTAATGCGGTAGCTGCCGTCATCGTAGTTATAGGGGATATTGACCTCCTCAGCCACGCACCTGTACATGATGGCTGACAGGGGAGCAGCCATATATATAAAGACTGTATCTCCAACTATCACGTCAGATGTCTGCTTCCAGATGATAGTGCCGTCCCGCTGAAAGTCCTGCTCAACATCATACATGGCAGGAGCGGCAGGTATGAGCCATTCCTTGTGCCCGGTGCGGAGCCTTTTGCCGCTGCCGCTCTGTGAGGCAAGCTCATAGCTCATGTCCAGCAGTCCAAACAGCTGTTCCTCGTCCACAGTTCCGTCCAGCAGCACCGATACCCACTGTTCCTTCTGCATATGATAAGCGGGCAGTATGCCCTTCATGGCAAGGAGAGAGCCCGTCATCAGCGGACTGCACTTCACATTTACTATTTCATACTTCACACCCTTTTCCAGCCCCAGGCTCTTCCCGTCGACTCCCATAGCTATAGCATACCACTTCTTGTTGGCACTGCATCGCAGCACTGCACAGTCGGGAGTCCGCTCCCACAGGTATTCCGGTTCTGAGCCGTAGCGCTCGCGGGCGTACTCAAACAGCTTTTCTTTCAGACATTTCATATTATTTCTTTTCCTCCGTCATCTTCTTCAGTTCGTCTCTGAGACAGAGGTAACAGGCATTGCATATCTCGCAGTCCTTTTCCGCACGGTGAGCTCCTTCTATCTCGATACCATAGTGTGAAGCCACAGTGGTCTGGCGCCTGTTGGGCAGCAAAGGCAGAGCCTTTCGTGCAAACCGCAGCACGTCCACAAAATCATTTTCAAGGCGGATACCGTGGCAGCGGAGCAGATTGTCATACAGAAAGTTTATATCGAAATTCACGTTATAGCCCATGAGCATATCGCTGCCTGCAAACTCATAGAAGTCCATAATAGCCGATGTGATGTCAGGAGCGTCCTTCACCATGTCATTGGTTATTCCCGTAAGCTCTGTTATAAATGGGGTTATCCTTCGCTGAGGCTTTATGAGAGTGCTGAACACAGCTGCCTTCCTTCCACCTCTGTAGCGGACAGCGGCTATCTCGATTATCTCGCACTCCTCGGGAGCAAGTCCCGTTGTCTCAATATCCACAACACAGTAATCCTCGGGAAAAGCCAGTCTGCTCCTGCCCTTTCGGCGTTTTGTCTCGCTCACATGAATGCTCCTTCCGTTTACGTAATATACGTTACAATTATAATATATAGTTCTTCGATTGTCAAATCGGGGGATAAACCTTTATGCAGAACTGACTGAAGGAATGCGTTTACGCACCTATGGGGTGAATTTTTACAGATTTTTCCGCAAATGCTTGATTATCGCTGTAAAATGTGCTATTATTAATATGGGGAAATCCCAGACGATCTTTTATCAACAGAAAGGGGTAAATCAACATGAAGAAACTGATATCACTAAGCGCAGCTCTTGCAATAGCGTCAGGAGCGATCTCAATGTCAGCAGGCGCTGCTTACGAAGACCTTCCGCAGAACAGACTATGGGATGAGGAGATCGAGTCATTCGCAGCAATGAACAACGGAGAGATCCCTCTTGATATAAACGGGGACGGGGAATTCACTCTCGATGACTGTATCATATTCTACGGCTATACTAAGGGATTTGATATGGGCGAAGAGTATACAGAGCCGGCAGAAGCAGTCGGAGATATAACCGGAGATGGTCTGCTGACCGGTGATGACGGTGTAAGCTTCCTGAGATATTACATAACAAAGAATCCTCTCATCTTCAGTGATCTGGATATAGAAAGCTATGGGGATTATGGTTTGAAATTTGATGAACCCATGGATAATCCTCCGCCCTGTCATCATGATGGAATGATCCATCATGTGCTCAATGAGGATTTTGTATTGGAACTGAAACAACAGTGTGTCTACCTGAAGGCAGGCTATCCTATGTACTGTGAACTGGTGGAAAACGGCACCATTGATCCCGACATAAACGCAGACGGTCAGTGTGATCTTACTGATATAGCATATTTCTGGCTCGCATCTCTGGATAATCATCTGTACATGAACAGAGAGCCGGATACCTATGTTATTCCTGAGTTCAGTGACGAGATCGCTGAGCGTACAGAGAATATCTATGCTGCTATTGAAGGTTTTAATGAATGGAGTTACTATCTGTCGCCTTGGACTATCGATTACACTATGCTGTACTGCTTTGAGCATGGAAATGTTACAGGTGATATGATAACCCCCGAATTTTTCGACAGCGTTGCCGAGGGCTTGTCAGACCTGGGAATACACCGCGATGTGACCACACATTACTATGAGTTAGTTCCTCAGAATGATCCCTATATCGACTTTAACGTGAATATGTACGACAGAGAGTACAGAGCCTTCGTACAGGCTGTAAAGGACGGCGAAAAGGAACGTCCCGACACCAACGGAGACGGTGTGCTCAATTCGCTTGATGCCTTCAACGTGTACATCTATACCTGTGAGCTCAGAAAAGGTGTATCCGAGGAGAGGACCATCCTTCCCGCAGATGTTTTTGATCTCTTCAAAAACAATATGGACGTAAACGGCAACGGCCTCAGCGGCGATATGAACGATCTCACTATCATAGACCTTTATATAGCCATTGAGGATAAGAGCATAGAGGAAATGGACGAGACCTCTGACAATTATATCGAAAGACTCAACGAATATGCGGGCAGGCTCACTTCTGCAAAGAATATGCTGCCTGTAAAGTTCAGCCCTGACGGAATATTTGAATCCCTCGGATTTGATGCCGATGTCGAGCGCTCGGGCGATGCCAACAACGATGGCTCAACAGACCTTGCAGATGCGATCTACATCATGCAGTCACTTGCAAATCCCGACAAGTATCAGCTTTCGCCTCTGGGCAAATTCAACGGAGACGTTGAGGATACCGGTAACGGCATCACAAACTACGATGCCCTTGAGATCCAGTCCAGACTGCTCAACCTCTGATGGGATAACAGCAAAAAGCCCGCTGCTGACAGCGGTGCCTGTGCAGAAATAAAAGTAAGTATCGGGGTGACCTTTCCTTGCAGGGGTCACCCCTGATCTTTTTGAAATGGTGAATGCTCAGTTACACGGCATGGCTCCCATATCAGCGCCGCATTGACAAGGACGGAAAATAGTGATATAATCGGAATGAATATACATGATCGGAGCTTACGGAGGAATAACAGATGAAGAAAGCGGCAATTATCCTGCTTCTGGGAACGGCAGCCCTTGCGGGCTGCAGCTCAAAGGGCGGCTCTGTTTCCATAGTAAGGGCATCAAGTCAGGAAAGCTCCTCCTGCGAGGAGGCTTTAAAGGAATACTTCAATGCTATGTACACAAAGGACAGCGGCGGAGTGTTCTATGACTATATGTTCCCCGATGAGGTCATCGGAGCTATGGAGGAAAGCGGCAGATACAGCGGAATGGTGAAGACCTTCAATGAAAGTCAGAAAAAAATCTCGGCAGGGACGACGGAGGATACTCCTTCGGAAGGATAGTAACTGAAAAGGAGATAACAGAGGATCAGGCTGACAGCATAAAGCGGTATTTTGTATCCATCAGCGCTCCTTATGCGGAGATCAGCGCAGATAGGCTGAATATCACAGAGGGCTATGAGCTGACCTATGATTATCTTAAAAACGGCAGCAAGGCAGGGGAGCAGAATGTTTTTGCCGTAAAGCTAAGCGGTGAGGGCTGGAAGATCATCACACAGTAACGGAGGAGAAAATGAAAAGAGACTCTGGATACAATACAAAACAGAAGGAAAACCTTCTTTCATACCTTATGAAAAACAAGGACAAGCACACCAATGTCCAGGAGATAAGCGCATTCCTGTCAGCTGAGGGAACTCCTGTGGGAGTTGCCACAATCTACAGACAGCTTGACAGACTGGTGGAGCAGGGACTTGTCCGCAAATACGCCTTTGACGGCAAGACCTGTGCCTGCTATCAGTACATAGAGGACGAGGAGCAGTGCCGCAGTCATTTCCATCTGAAATGCCTGAGCTGCGGCAGACTGATCCATCTTGACTGCGAGCATCTCGCAGACCTTACCCGTCATATCGAGGAGGAACACGGCTTCTCCATAGACTACTCCCAGACAGTGTTCTACGGACGCTGCTCTGACTGCGGCGGCAAGGACTGACCGCCCTCAGCGGAACCCCTGGGAATGTAGATCTTTACGTCCTGTTCTTCATTTTCCTGCATAGTAACACCTCCTGTATTATTATGTGCTGAATGAGACATCATATACGGGGAAAGAGATGATCATGAAAGGAAAGACTATAAAAGCATTTTTGCGGTATATAGCGGCTGAGCTGCTGTGCCTGTTTGTGAATATAATGCTGGCAGCTCTGGGAAAAGGCTTTTTCAGCGTAATATGCCTTGTGTGTACAGTATCAGTGCTGATCTGCATTATAGCGGACTTTGCACTGAAGGAGGCAGCGGCAGACCTGAAAAGAGAGCGGAGCGGCGAAAAGGTATCCTCCTCGGAGCCTATCTGCGCAGCTGTGGCAGTTACGGTGATACCGCTTATAAGCTATGCTGTGCTCTGCATATCGGCTCTTGGCGGAGTCTTTGAGTTCTACGGCATATTCAAGCTGGTCAACCCTGCATTTATGCAGCTATACAATTTTATAGAGCCTTCGGCATCGTCAGCTGACCTGTCGGCGCGGGAGCTGGCGGCGTTTCTGCCTGCTGCGGCAGTGCCTGCACTGGCGTTTTCAGTGCCCTATATGCTTGCAAAAAAGCGTCAGAATAACAGATAAAGCGCGGACTTTTTAAAGGGAAGTCGGCGTTTTTTGTATTTTTATGCAAACTGACGAAAAAGTTATTTTGCAGCCTAAAATAAATGGTTTTGCTTGACAACATATGGTAATGTATGATAAAATAATTATTGAAATATTTTATCTGGAGGTTATCTTATGGCATTTTGTAAGTACTGCGGAAAGCAGATCCCCGAAGGAGGCTCCTGTGACTGTGCAGGTGCTAAGGCAGCAGGTGAAGTAAAGGAGACCGTGGAGAACGGTGTCAACACTGCTGAAAACGCTGTAAGCGAAGTGAAAAATGAGGCAGCAGAGGCTGTAAGCAATGCTACCGAAAAGGCAGCAGACGCTGTGAA
Source organism: Bacillota bacterium (assembly GCA_029572815.1). Lineage (GTDB taxonomy): Bacteria > Bacillota > Clostridia > Oscillospirales > Ruminococcaceae > Ruminococcus. Next base: position 31,868 of record JAKPUQ010000004.1, read on the forward strand.
CAACGTTGCTGACGGTGCAGCAAATGCTGTGAACAATGCAGTCAACGAGGTAAAGAACGACGCTGCTCAGGCTGTAAACAATGCTGCTGACGCTGCAAACGGCGTTAAGAACGATGCAGTACAGGCTGCTCAGAATGCGGGTCAGCAGGTGAACAACGCTGCTCAGAAGGCAGGCATCAACGGTGCTGACATCGCTAAGAAGGTAGACAATATCGCAGGCGATATTTCCAATAACCTTCCCGGCAGCATGAAGAATAACAAAAATGTCGTTTATATAGCAGTAGCCGCTATTGCAGCTCTCATACTCCTTCTTCTCTGCGTACTCTGCTTAGGCGGCGGTGCAAAGGGCGCTGTAAAGAAGTATGTCAAGGCTGCTTCAAACAAGAACGGCGGAAAGGCCATGATGGAACTCACTCTTCCCAAGTCCGTTATCAAGGAACTCAAGGACGAGGACGAGTACGAGGATAAGGTTGACAGCTTCAACGAGATGGTCGAGGACATGATCGACGATCTGGAGGATGACGAGACACTTCCCAAGTTTGACAAGATCACCCGTAAGGAGAAGCTCAAGAAGTCTGACATCAGACAGGCAGAGAATTACTTCGAGGATATGTGCGAGGATTACGATGCTGACGATGATGACATCGAGGTAAGCCAGGGCTTCGAGATGAAGGTCAAGACCAAGTTCAAGAACGAAGACGGCGAGACAAAGCACGATACAGAAAAGATTTGTGTTGTTAAGGTAAAGGGCGACGGCTGGAAGATCATTCCTATGTCAGCTGACGAGCTTGATTACTATGATGATTGATAAGATCTGAGAACAGAAAGATCCGAAGCAGAAATGCTTCGGATTTTTTATTGACTATTGCCTGAAAGTATGGTAAAATAATTTGGTTAATGCAAAGGAGGGACAGCATGAAAAAACGTGATATGACATTATTTACCGCACCGCTCGCAGCAGGAGCAGCTGCGGCTGTACTTTTTATGCTGTTCTACGCTGTTCACGGCTACTATCCTTTCGGTGAGCGCTCAGTGGCGTGGTGCGACATGGATCAGCAGTACGTCCCTCTGCTAATGGAGCTGAAGACCGCCTTTTCGGGAGGCTCTCTGTTTCTCGGCAGGGGCGGAGGAATGATGAACTTCTACGGAGTGTTCCTGTTTTTTCTGTCCTCACCGCTGTCCCTTATCAGTCTTGCCGTGGACAACTCCCGCATGATATGGTTCGTGAATATCATGCTTGTAATAAAGGTTGGACTGAGCTCTGCGTCGGCGGAGCTGTATTTCCGCAGAGTGCTGCCGAGGCTCAATGTGCCTATGGGAGTCCTTATGTCGGTGATGTACAGCCTCAGCGGCTACGTCATGCTCTATTATCAGAACGATATGTGGATAGACATGATGATAGTATTCCCGCTTCTGATGATCTCGCTGTTCAGGCTTATCCGCAGCGGCAAATGGGGAGCTTATGCCCTTTGTCTGGCGATGTGCGTGGCGATGAACTTCTATATCAGCTTCATGGTCATAGTATTCATTGCCATGTTCGGCGGAGCTGCCCTGTATTTGCTCTGTGATTCTGAAAAACGCGGCAGCAGAGCGCTGCGTCTCATAGCGGCGGATCTGTGTGCTGCCCTTATTAGCGGCGGAGTCTGGCTCCCAGCCTTTGCTCAGTATACAGCCTCGGGAAGGGGGAACTCCCTGAGCGATGCATTTTTCGGCGGCTATTTTGCGGACAGGAACTTTGACAAAATAGCGGTGCTGTCGGGAACTTCTCTTGTACTGGCAGGAGCCCTTCTCATTATAGTTTTCAGAAAGAGCATGAAGTCGGGAAAGGCTCTGTTATTCGGCGCTTCGGGACTTATCTCTCTTGCAGGCGCTTTCGTTGAGCCTGCCAACAAGCTGCTACAGACGGGAAGCTATCAGGCTTATCCGCTGCGCTACGGCTTCATAGTTCTGCTGCTGATATTCTCAGCCTGCGGAGCTCTTCTGGAGGAAGCTCCGGAGAAGAAGCACAGGCGCTCTGCCTGCATTATAGTATCTGTTCTTGCCGCTGTTTACGCAGCTGCGGCGTTTATCGCCCACACACACAGAAGCAGCCTCAGCTCCTACGCCCACAGCCTGTGGGTGCACGGAAAGGACGGCTTTATTATCTCCGCTCTCGCACTCCTGGGGGCAGCGGTATGCTTTGTCTGCATATACAGCTTTCTCAGAGGGCGCACTCCGAAATGGCTGACTGTTGCGGTAATGGCGGCTGTCCTTTTCAGCGACAGCTTCATGAGCTTCGGCATAAACGTGGCTGAGGCAAGCGATGCCACCGGATTTTTCAAGACTACCTGCGATGTGCTGGAGCGGGTGCCCGATGAGGGCTTTGTCCGTGTGAAAGAGCTGAAAAGGTACTACTACCCCAACTATGCAGAGGCGATGGGAAAGTATTCCATAGGACATTATACCTCCCTTACGGACTGCGATGTGCTCTATGCCCTCAAGCGTATGGGCTATTCCTCTCACTGGCTGGATATGGACTCCACAGGGGGCACTATGCTCACCGATGAGCTGCTGCTGAACAAGTACGTGATCGGCGAAAAAGGCAGGAACCGCTTTTATGAGCCCTATGACCTGAAGGGCGGCCTTTCCCTGTATAGGGATTCCAATGTTCCCGCGGGAGCTGTAATCTCTCAGGTCTCACCAGACGAGCTCTCTGACTTCGGGGACTATGAACGCATGGAAGCTACTGACTTTATTGCTGAAAGGCTTTTCGGTGAGAGCGGCACTGTTCAGAAGCTGGCTCCTACCGCTGTAAATGGCGTTATGATAAACGCTGTGGAAGGGGAGACTGTGGTCTCCGCTTTACCCGATGAGCCCTCAGAGCTCATATATGAGGCTGAGATAGAGGGCTGCCGTGAGCTGTATTTCGACCTTTTCGGCTGCTACTCCACCAGCGTCGAGGAGGAGTACGTCAACAGCGTGGAGGTATGGGTAAACGGTGAGTTCAGAGTGAGCAGCTATCCCACGAGCACTGTAAACGGCATAATAGACCTGGGCACCTATGAGGACGAGACTGTCACTGTCAGGGTGAGGGTGCTGAAGGACTTCACTGCCACCAGCTTCGGATTATATACCTTTGATGCTGAGAGGGCAGCTGCTGCGGTCTCATCGGCTGAAACGGCTTCCATCACCGTTGAGGGCAGCACTGTCACCGCCACAGCCGACACGTCAGGCTATGTATACCTGCCCATATCTTGGTCAGAGGGCTGGAGCTGTACCGTAAACGGCGAAAATGCCTCCCTTGAAAAGGTGCTTGGAGCCTTCTGCGCAGTGAAAATACCCAAGGGCGGCGGAACAGTGCAGCTGCGCTTTTGTCCCAAGGGGCTGAAAGCAGGAGTCCTGCTCACCTGCGTGGGAGTTCTTCTCCTTGCGGTGCTGACAGCAGTTCTTCGCAGGGAAAGCGGCGGCAGGCTTGAAAAAGCTGCCTCAAAAGCCGTCTTCGGACTCGGTGCGGTCACTGTGCTGATATTCTATGCTGCAGCTCCGCTGGTGTGGGCTGTTGTCAATATAATCTACCTTATCGGAGGATAAAATGGTTTCATCGACTATCTTCAACCAGACGCTGATAATGCTGATACTCATAGCCATAGGCGTTGTCTGCGCAAAAACAAAGCTTATAAGCGAGGCTTCCAACAAGGACCTGTCCAAGTTCGTGCTCCAGGTGGTGAACCCTGTAGTTATCTTCATGTCCTATCAGAAGCCATACCGTACTGAGCTCGCGAGAAATCTGCTTATAACCTTTGTTATCTCAATTGCAGCCATGACCCTTGTGATACTGCTATCTTACCTCTTTGTAAGGAAGAAGCAGGGCAGAGAATTCGAGATAGAGCGCTTTTCGTCGGTGTACTCCAACTGCGGCTTCATGGGTATCCCCCTTGTGGACGCCATTTACCACGATGAGGGAGTTTTCTACCTCACCGCATTCATAACCGTGTTCAACCTTATCGTCTGGACTCACGGCGTTATACTCATTTCCGGTAAAAAGGACTTCCGGCAGGTCATCAAGGTGTTCTATTCTCCCACAATAATCTCCATAGTTCTTGGACTTGTCACCTTCTTCCTGGGCATAAGGCTGCCATCAACGGCGCTGAGTGCCCTTGGCTTCATCAAGGAGGTAAACACTCCCATGGCGATGATAGTTTCCGGAGTCACCATTGCTTCCACAAACGTGCCGAAGCTGCTGAAAAATGCCAGAGTGTACTATGTCTGCCTGCTGAAGCTCATAGTGGTGCCGCTGATACTGGCGGTGCAGCTTTCACTGCTGACTGGCATAGACGAGACCGTGCGCATGACAGTGCTCATCGCAGCCTCTGCACCGCCTGCTGCAATGTGTACTCTTCTCAGTATCAGATACGGCAGAAATTCAGTATACGCTTCGGAGATTTTTACTGCTGGCACCGTACTTTCCGTGGTTTCTCTGCCGCTGGTCGTAAAGGCTACGGAATATTTAACAAAGATACTCTGAGTAATTTGTAAAAAACGCTGATTTTATAAATATTTGCCTTAAAAGGTTTGAATTTTAATAATATTGTGTTATAATATAAATACGTTAAAAGAGATTGGCTTTTTTATAAAAAGATAAAATTATACAGGCAGTTATAACAGTCTGGACTGTTTAAAACTCCTGTGGGGATATGCAGATTGTACAGCGTGGGATACGGTCCCGAAAAAGAATCAAGAAGAAATGGAGTTGTTGAAGTATGGAAAAAAGAGGTATCAGTAAGCTTGATCTTAAAAGGCGTAACAGAATGCAGATACTCAGGGTCATCAGAGAATCAGGCCCTATTTCCAGAGTCGATGTAGCAAGCGCGCTGGAGATCACAAGAGCAGCAGTTACTATCATCACAAATGAAATGATCGAGGAGGGAGTTCTCGTAGAGATCGGTGAAGCTCCCGTAAACACAGAGAAGCTTCAGAAGGGAAGAAGAAAGATCCTTATCGATATCAACGTTAACAGCCGTTTTGCACTGGGCGCTACCGTTGACGAGAAGGAGGTAAGCATCGGCCTTACCAATCTTAATTCCGAGGTGCTTGACAAGGCAAGCATGGTCATCGACGAAAGGACCACAAGCAAGGATATCATAAACTACATAATCAAGACCAGCAACGAAATGGTTGAGAACAGTGCTCTTACCAAGGATAAGATACTGGGTCTCGGTGTTGGCGTTGTGCCTTCCATGTGGGGCAAGCTTAAGATATTCTACAAGGACGGCGTTCTTGATTTTACCAATTTTATCGACAAGCTCTCGGGCGGTCTCAATTTCGAGATCCACTGCGGAAATGCTATCGGTCTCATGGCTCTGGCAAGCAACGATTTCAGAACACAGAACGGCTACCAGACCAACCAGGCGTTCATCCATAACGGCAATCAGGTGAACCTGGCTATCATCAATAAGAACGAGCTGTCTGCGGACTACGTTTCATATACCTCCACCATCGAGAGATATATCGTTTGTCCCAACGGCAAGTCCTATGAGGGCTATCCCAACGGCTCGGTAAAGGCAGAGCTCTCAAGAACGGCTATGCTCAATGCCTTCTATGAGATCTATTCAAAGGATAAGACCCCTGTGCTCTATGAGCTAACAGAGGGCGACAAGACCAGAATCAATACCGACAACGTATTCATGGCGCTCATGAGAGGCGAGGAGTCTGTCAAGAGCATCGTGGACGATATTATCGCAAAATATACTGTTCTCATCAACAATCTGGCTATCAGCCACTTTGCAAAGAGGATAGTTCTCCATAACTTCAAGCTCAACGAAAAGCAGTTTGACTACTGCAAGCGTGAGATGATACGCCTTGTCAGCGAGGAGATCGCAGACAGAGTTGTCCTCAGCAAGCTGGACGGAAAGAACAATTTCCTTGGCGGCTGCGCACTTATAATCCAGGATAACTTCTACGTAAGAGGCGGAATGCAGTAAAAAACAAAAACCTGAGGAAGCATTGCTTCTTCAGGTTTTTTTATGCCTTGTCTGTGCTTTGCGGCGTTTCGCGGCGATAAGACCGGCTATACCCATAACCGCAACTGATATGAGCATACCCAGCAGGGCTCCCCCCGTGTCTATCATCATGTCCCTGAATTCGCAGGAGCGTCCCGCAGAAAAGCTCTGGTGAAATTCGTCCGTAAGGGCGTAAAGAAAGCCGAATGCCACTGCTCCCAGACTTTTCAGAGTGAACAGCCTTCTCCTTCCCAGAGCCGTTGAGGCACAGAAGCCCAGAACGGTATATATTGAGAAGTGCGCCAGCTTGCGGACAATAAAGGAAGCAAGATCCCAGACCTCCTTCTGCTTTGCAGGCGGCTCATTATAGTAGTTCCTGTCTATGATGGTCACAGCAGCCCTGGTTATAGTGGAGCTGGTCTGTGATGACTCCTCAGCATTCTGCGAGGAGAATATGAATATGGTGACCATGACGGCAAGGGTGAGTATCATAAACACGATCTGATAAGCGTGTATTTTGTGCTTAGCTTTGTTCATCGCTTTTTCCTTTCATTTATTGCTCTATATATTATACAATTATTGCGGACTTTTGTAAAGTCTCGTTTTTTAAAGAAAAAATTTCAAAAATACCTTGTAAACCTAAAAGAAAAATGATATAATATACTGTGTGTGACTTTACAGCCGCATAGCTTTTACATAGAAATATATTTCGGAGGCAATAATGAAAAGTTTTTTTGGAAATGTCTGGACAAAAAGAGTCATTTCGGTACTGAGCATAATCTACACCTTCTTTGTATGCAAGCTTGCGTATTTTTCCATATTCTATGATATTCACGTTCATCAGCGCACATCACTGTGCCTTGCGGTGACGGGTATATCACTTCTTGCGCTGATGATCATGCTGTATACACGTCACCAGATCATCACAAGGATATGCAGCTTCATAATCCTTCCCGCTATGCTCCCCGTGGTACTGCTGTATTTCGGAGAGTGGGGGCTCATTATCCCCATAATCATAGTGGGAATAGTAATACTTCTCCTGTCGGGCGCAGGAGAGGGCGTGAAAACTGCCCTTGCCACCATTATACTCCTTCTGTATATCTTCGGTGCGCTGGGCTACTTCCTGTTTACCTCCTTCTTCGTAGCTGCTACAAAGGAAGAAGTCATCGAAACAGGCGTATCACCCTCGGGTACATACCGTTACAGAATAGTGAATACCCAGGATACATCAAACGGCAGCACAGCTATCTATGTTGAGCCCAATACTGCCGATGTGGACTACAAGATGGCTACATTCACCCTCAAGAACATGGAGAGGGTAGTTTATATGCACAGACCTATTCAGGACAATGTGTCGGTCAGCTGGACGACACAGAACCGTCAGGAGATCACAGATCATTTCAATTCCATCTCGGACAAGATTGAGGTCACTGTTACAGACGCCGAGCTTGAGAAGCTGGGCTACACCTACGACAATAAGCTTATGCTGGCAGATCTTTCTGCGAGCCGTAAGTTCGCAATAAACAAGACCGCTTCCGACGTTGATCCCGTTCCGCTGGATACACTTACCGACGATCAGCTTGACTTCTTCGGTATAGGCAAGGACGCTGACGGAAGATACTACATCAAGGAGCCTTCCAAGGAGGTCCTTGAGGAAATGGACATGACAGCAGGAAGCAAAGTTTATTTCAGCGATATGACTGCGGGAGCACTCAAGCAGTACAATACCGAGCACGTTGATGAGGCTACGGGAATTACCTATTTCCATGTAAGAAAGAGCCACACTGTAATGCTCAATACCCTCAGCGACGAGCAGCTGGCAGGTCTGGGAGTTTCAGAAAGCGGTGACGTTATGATGGTATCGGCTGAGCCCCATGTTTACCCCGAGGACGAGGAGATACCCGAGGGCGTAAATGATACAGAAGTCATCACGGATAAGGTGATATTCCGCTACTATGTAGCTGAGCTTGAGGACTATTACGATGTCAACTCGAGACATTTCTCCGTAGATCTCCTCAACTGATCCGTAAATGGGCGCTGCGGACACAGCAGCTCCGTAAGTGAGCTGCCCGCAGCGCTTGAATTATAGCTTATCAGGGATATTATGATTTAGAGAATTATAATGCAGGGGAGGCTCCCTGTAAATATTCAAAAGGAGTTGCTAATCTATGGCATATGTAATTGGTGTGGACTGCGGTACCAGCGGTACAAAAACAGTCCTTTTTGACGAGAAGGGAAGCGTCATCGCTTCAAAGACTATCGAATATCCCATGTATCAGCCCAAGAACGGCTATGCGGAGCAGGATCCTGCGGACTGGGCAAACGCAATGATCGAGACCGTAAAGGCTGTTATGGCTAAGAGCGGAGTTAAGAAGGAAGACGTTAAGGGTATCGGTATTTCGGGACAGATGCACGGTCTCGTTATGCTGGATAAGGATAACAACGTTCTCCGCAAGTCTATTATCTGGTGCGACCAGAGAACAGCTGCCGAGGTCGAGGAGATGAATCGTATCGTCGGCAGGGAAAAGCTTGTTGACATCACAGCAAATCCCGCTCTCACAGGCTGGACTGCTGCAAAGATACTCTGGGTAAAGAACAACGAGCCCGAGATCTACTCAAAGGTAGCTCATATCCTTCTTCCCAAGGACTACCTTAGATTTATCCTCACAGGCGAGTATGCAACTGAGGTATCAGACGCTTCAGGTATGCAGCTTCTTGATGTTCCCAACCGTAAGTGGTCCGATGAGCTCCTCAGCGCATTCGAGATCGACAAGAACTGGCTGGGCAAGGTATATGAGAGCTGCGAGGTAACAGGAAAGCTCACAAAGAAAATGGCTGAGACTATCGGTCTTTGCGAGGGCGCTATCGTTGTAGGCGGCGCAGGCGACAATGCGGCAGCTGCTGTCGGCACCGGCGTTGTTGAGGACGGCAAGGCTTTCACGACCATCGGTACATCGGGTGTTGTATTCGCTCATACCTCCGATATATCCATCGACAAGAAGGGCAGAGTCCACACCTGCTGTGCTGCTGTCCCTAATGCATGGCACGTTATGGGCGTTACACAGGGCGCAGGTCTCTCACTGAAGTGGTTCAGAGACAACTTCTGCATGACAGAGAAGGAGACTGCAAAGCTAATGGGCGTTGATGAGTACTACCTCATGGACAAGCAGGCTGAGACTGTTCCCGTAGGCGCTAACAGACTTCTCTATCTGCCTTACCTCATGGGCGAGAGAACTCCTCACCTTGATCCCGATGCAAGAGGAGTATTCTTCGGACTTTCAGCTATCCACACCAGAAAGGATATGCTCCGTGCAGTTCTTGAGGGTGTTACATATTCACTCCGCGACTGCGTAGAGGTATTCCGCGAGATGAACGTAAACGTAAGCGACATGATGGCTTGCGGCGGCGGCGGTTCCTCACCTCTCTGGAGAAGTATGCTTGCCGACCTTTACAACTGCAACGTAAAGACAGTTGCTTCAAAGGAAGGTCCCGCACTGGGTGTTGCTATCCTTGCAAGCGTTGGCGCAGGCATCTACAGCAGCGTTACAGAGGCTTGCGGAGCTATCATCAAGACCGACAAGGTTCAGGCTCCCGACGAGAAGAACGTTCCCGAGTATGAGAAGTATTATCAGCTCTACAGAGAGATCTATCCTGCACTGAAGGCTCAGTTCGCAAAGCTGGCTTCACTCTGATAAATGGACACTATCACTACCGAAAGACTTATTATCCGTCAGTTCCGCGAGACTGACGCCGAGGACGTCTTTGAGCTTCGCTCAGACCCCGGGGTCAACAGGTTCATGCCCTATCCCTGCGACGCTGATATAAGCGAAACGAGGGAGAGGATAGGGGAATGGATGGAGAAAAAGTACCGTATGGCTATTGAGCTCAGGGAGAGCGGCAAGGTCATTGGTGATATTAGTCTCAGTCCCCGTGACGGCGACAAGCTTACGGAGCTGGGCTATAATCTCAATCGCAGCTACTGGGGCAAGGGCTATGCCACAGAGGCGGCAAAGGCTGTAATTCAGCAGGCGGTGTCCGAGGGTATACGCGATTTCATAGCTTATTATGCTAAGGAAAACGCCGCTTCGGGACGTGTGCTGGAAAAATGCGGATTTGTGCCCGAGTATTCGGGTCAGTACTCCCGCGACAACGGAAGAGTGGTCTTTGAGGCAGTAATTGCAGAGCTTCATATCAAATAAACAAAAGGCGGACTTAATGTCCGCCTTTGGAAATTGTGAGGAAAACAAAGTGGATATATCACAGCTAAAAAAATTCGCCATGAATGCCCGAAGCGAGCTCATGGCGGAGTCCGACGAGAAAACTGCATATTTCGGCTTTATGCGCCTCTGCGCAGTATATCTGGCAGAGCCCTCATTTGTTGCAGGCCTTATGGACAGACCGGAGGAGCTTCGCAGTGCGCTTTTCACGGAAAAGTGCAGGCAGCTCGGCGGAAGACTTGGCGGTATATTCACACTTTCCCCCGAGCTGCCCCTTCCGCCGAAGCTTCTTGCTGAGGGCGGAACTGCTGCGAAGCTCCTCGGCCTGAGCGATGGATACTTCCGCAGCGAGCTTGTGACGGGAAAGCTCCACCAGTACTTCAATGAGCCCTACAGGCAGGAAATAGCCGTGGGACTTAAAAACAGCAAGCGGCTCAGCAGCGACAGGATAGCCGCTGCAACTCAGATCTTCACGCCCGAATGGGTAGTGAGGTACATGGTCCAGAACACGCTGATACGCTATATCCGTCAGCATGGACATGACATCGCGGAGCGAGAGCTGAGCTTCGGCAGTCCCTTGGGGGAGGGCAGGATAGCTCCCGAGGATATAAAGCTCATAGACCCCTGCATGGGCAGCGGTAATGTGTTGCTTTATGCCTTTGATGTGTTTATGGAGCTCTACCGCAGCTGCGGCTGTACGGACAAGGAGGCGGCGGAAAAGACCCTGACCTATAACATTTACGGTCTGGAGCTGGAGCCACGTGCCTGCGCTCTGGCGGCTACGGCTCTGCGCATGAAGGCGGCGAAGTTCGGTGCGGAAGCTGCTCCGCAGGTCTATGATTTTTCGGGAGTTAATGAGACTGTTGGTTCACTCATAAACAGCGATGAGCTTTCGGAGAAAGATTGTAAGAGCGCAATTATCGGTCAGCTTCTGAGACAAAAATACGACATTATCGTGACCAATCCCCCTTACCTGGGAAAGCCTGCCATGAACACTGAGCTCAGGGACTACGTCTGCGGAAACTACGGCGATCACAGTGCCGATCTTTTCTCTGTATTCATGGCAAGGAGCGTGGAAATGCTGAAAGACGGGGGATATATGGGCTTCCTTACTCCTGCCACCTGGCTCTTTCTCCAGTCCTATGAAAAGCTGAGACGACTTATGTTTGCGGAGTGCCCCATGACTACCCTTATCCACTTTGAGTATTCCGCCTTTGAGGACGCCACTGTACCTTTGTGTGCATTCACTGCGGTGAAGGACAGCACCATGACTGCAGGAACTTACATCAGACTTGCCGATGTCAGAGGAGATATGGAGCAGCAGCGTCTGAGCGTTATGGCAGCAATTTCCGATGAAAGCTGCGGCTATCGCTATACAGCAGACGCAGGAAAGCTGGCGGCACTGCCTTCGGCTCCCGTGGCATACTGGCTGGGAGAGGCTGTACTTCGGGCTTTTGAGGGCACAGCTCTTGGAGAGCTCTTTCCCGTCAGGGAGGGGCTTATCACAGGAGACAATGACCGTTTCTTGCGGCGGTGGTTCGAGGTCGAAGCAGAAAAGATCGCATTTTCGGGTAGTCAGAAAAACAAGTGGTATCTGCTTAACAAGGGCGGCAGCTACCGCAGATGGTACGGGAACCGCGAGTTCGTGGTGAACTGGGAGAATGAGGGCGAGGAGATAATGGATTTCCGCGACGAAAGGGGAAAGCTCCGCTCACGTCCCCAGGGACTATCCTTCAACTTCCGCCCCTCAGTGAGCTGGTCACAAATAACCAGCGGAGCCATTTCCGTACGATATTTCGACGAAAACTTCATGTTCAACGTAGCGGGCACAAGCGCCTTCCCCGGGGAATGGGACAGCCTTGCCTTCCTGCTGGGACTTCTCAACAGCAAGCCCGTGCAGGTGCTGTCGGAGGTGCTGAACCCCACCATGAACATGAACCCGGGGGACATAGCCAGACTGCCGCTGCCTGAAAAAAACAGAGCATACTGCGGAGATAAGCCGTCTTGTGCAGGAGAATATAAGTCTCTGCCGCGAGGATTGGGACAGCTTTGAGACCTCATGGGACTTCATACGCCACCCGCTGGTATGAAATGACAGCGTTGTTCATAAGAATAAGAACATATAAGCAAAACGGAACTTTTTCGCTGCGGCTGTTGCTATTTTTATAATTATATGATATAATGTATGTGTATACCATTTAAAACAATTGGCAATCATTGTATTGCAAAGGAGGATCAGAATGGCTATTACTGAAGCAGTTGAAAATTATCTGGAGACTATACTCATACTCTCACAGAAGCAGCCCGACGTTCACGCAATAGATATCTGTTCATATCTGGGTTATTCACGCCCCACTGTTTCCATTATCCTTAAAAAGATGAAGGATGAGGGACTTGTCACCGTGGACGGCGATAACCATATCCGCCTGACAGATGCAGGCAGAAGTGTTGCAGAACATATCTATGACCGCCATACTGTGCTCACCGATTTCTTTATACTTCTTGGTGTTAACCGCGACGTTGCCGCGGAGGACGCCTGTAAGGTTGAGCATGATATTTCCGACGAGACTTTCGCCCTTCTGAAGGCACATTACAGAAAGCTTGCAGGAGACAGCGAAAACAGCAAGTGATCCCTGTCAGCGGAGGATAGCAATGGGTAAATATGAAGAATTCAGGGAGAAATACCCCGTTTTTGTATATAGATCTTATAATGTAAATGAAACGGCTGAGACCGTGGAGATAGGCTATAAGTTCAAGATAGAGGGACTGGCTGAGTTCCGTCCCAGCTGGACATTCGGCAAGCCTGCGGGTATGTCAGTCAAGGGCGACCTTAAATTTGAGAGACTGGCTTTCTCACTGGGCATGGCTGAGGCTGTAAGCTACTGGAAGGCTGCCTGCTCACCGAAATTCCGCGTTGAGTGCGGCGAGCTGGACGAGGACCAGAAGAAGTGGTGGAAGAAGCTGTGGTTCATGGGACTGGGCGAGCTGTTCTTCGTAAACGGTATAAATGCAGACCCCGACAGCTTTGTGGAGATAATCTCCGAGGGCAGATTTGACAGCTCCCTTGAGGAGAGAGAACGTGACCCGAAGGGCTGTCTTGTGCCTATCGGCGGCGGAAAGGACTCCGCTCTCACTCTTGAGACCATTGTGAACGCAGGAATGGACTGTATGTGCTATTCCATAAACAAGCGCCGCTCAATAAGCGGTACTGTTGCGGCAGCAGGACTTCCCGAGAGCTCTCTTATCACCGCACATCGCCACTTTGACCGCTCACTGATAGAGCTGAACAACAAGGGCTTCATCAACGGTCACACGCCTTTTTCGGCAATAGTTGCCTTTTCTGCGGAGATAACCGCATACCTGAACAGTCTGAAATACATCGTTCTCTCCAACGAGTCCAGTGCAAATGAGAGCACAGTTGTGGGACAGGACGTCAATCATCAGTACTCCAAGAGCTTTGAGTTCGAGCAGGACTTCCACAGCTATGAGGAGAAATACCTGCGCACGGGACAGTACTATTTCAGCTTCCTGAGACCCCTTTCTGAGTTCCAGATAGCCAAGATGTTCGTGTCGCACAGAAAGTATCTGTCAGTGTTCAGAAGCTGCAATCTGGGCAGCAAGGTATCGCCGGATATATGGTGCGGCGAGTGCCCCAAGTGTCTTTTCGTGAGTCTGATACTTTCCCCCTTCCTCAGCCTTTCGGAGCTCAGGGAGATTTTTGGCAAGGATATGCTTGACGACCCGAAGATGAAGGAGTACTTCATCGAGCTTATCGGTCAGTCCCTGCATAAGCCCTTCGAGTGTGTGGGAAGTATCGACGAGGTGAATTTAGCCGTATCGCTTGCGATACGGAAGCTTGAGCAGCAGGGCGAAAAGCTGCCGCTGCTGTTTGAGGAATACAAGTCTCGCGGACTCTACCGCCCCGAGACCATCGACGGCATAAACAAGGAGTACTGCGGCTCGTTCAACGAGCAGAACCTGCTGCCTGCTGAATTTGCAAAAATACTAAAAAATGAAATGGAGCGTCTGCTTTGAACAAATTCTGCGACTATATAAAGGAATATACCAAGGGAAAGACAGTCTGCATACTCGGCTTCGGCAGAGAGGGCAGGTCCACATATAAGATACTGGAGAAGTACGGCGCACAGGCTTCACTTGCCATCGCCGACCTCAATCCCGTGGACGCCGCTGCAAATGGTCTTCCCGAAAGCGTGGAGCTTATCTGCGGCGAGGACTATCAGAAATGTCTGGACCGCTTTGACATGGTGTTCAAGAGTCCCGGTATCGTGCTGGAGAAGGCTCTTTCAGAGCTAAAATGCTATATCACCTGCGAGACACAGGTGTTCTTCGAGGTGTTCCGTGAGCAGATAATCGGCATTACGGGCACCAAGGGCAAGAGCACGGTGACTTCACTTATCTACCATGTGCTGAAGGAGAGCGGTATCGACTGCCGTATCGCAGGAAATATCGGTATCCCCGTATTCGACATCGCCGAGGGCATGAACGAGGACACAGTGGTTGTCTGCGAGCTTTCCTGCCACCAGCTGGAGTATATGACGGTCTCACCGAGATGTGCGGTATTCCTCAATCTCTATGAGGAGCACCTTGACCACTACGGCACTATGGAGAACTACTACAATGCAAAGAAGAACATCTACCTCCATCAGGACGTGTGCGACGTTCTGTGGTGCAATGAAGCTATCAGGACTGACGATATACCGTCAATCGCGGTAACTGTGTCAAATACTGACAGCAGCGCCGATGTTTACGTTGCAGACGGTATCGTATACGACTCCGACGACGAGGAATACGAGATACCCGTGGACAGCATAAAGCTTCTGGGAACTCACAATCACTACAATATCGCCATTGCCTGGGACGTCTGCAAGGACAGGGTAGAGGAGGAGGACTTCACAAAGGCTCTCTGCAGCTTTGACCCTCTGGCTCACCGCCTTGAGTATGTTGATACGGTAAAGGGCATACGCTGGTATGACGACTCTATCTCAACAGCCTGTGCTACGGCAATATCTGCCCTTCAGAGCGTTCCCGAGGTGGGAACAATCCTCATCGGAGGCATGGACAGAGGTATCGACTATACCTCTCTTGTGGACTTCCTTGCAGGCTTTGATGTTAAGGTAATATGTATGGAAGCTTCGGGCAAGCGTGTGTTCGATATGATACAGGCGAGAGAGGACTTCTCGGACAAGTCCCGCGTACACTACACCGACCACCTTGCAGAAGCTGTAAAGCTTGCCGCGGAGATAACTCCCGAGGGCAAGAGCTGCGTAATGTCGCCTGCGGCTGCAAGCTATGGCATTTTCAAGAACTTTGAGGAGCGCGGTGACGCTTTCAAAAAGCTCGTAAACGAGCTTAGTGAATAGTAAGAAGTAAATAGTGAGTAGTAATTAGAAAGGGGCGGATATTATCTGCCCTTTTGGTATTTTATAGGAACTGTCATTTTACTTTTCATTTATCACTGATAACTAACCTCGGAAATGCTCCAATTATTGCCCATCGTTAACTTATATTGCTAAATTTTTCGGAAACTCTTGCAATTCACTGCAAGCTATGATATAATATTAACGATGGGGTCATGAGCCCCGTAAATGAATTCTCAGGAGGAATTATATCTATGTTAACTTCAGCTACAGAAATGCTCCAGAAAGCAAGAGCAGGCAAATACGCAGTAGGTCAGTTCAATATCAACAACCTTGAGTGGACTAAGGCTATCCTTCTCACAGCTCAGGAGCTCAACAGCCCTGTTATCCTCGGTGTTTCTGAGGGCGCTGGCAAGTATATGTGCGGTTTCGAGACTGTTGCAGCTATGGTTGCAGCTATGGACAAGTCTCTCGGTATCACAGTTCCTGTTGCACTTCACCTCGACCACGGCTCATATGAGGCTTGCTACAAGTGCATCAAGGCTGGCTTTACATCTATCATGTTCGACGGTTCACACTTCCCCATCGACGAGAACGTTGCTAAGACAACTGAGCTGGTAAACGCTGCTCACAATCTTGGTCTCTCAATCGAGGCTGAGGTAGGCGCTATCGGCGGTGAAGAGGACGGCGTTATCGGTAAGGGCGAGTGCGCAGATCCCGCAGAGTGCAAGCAGATCGCTGATCTTGGCGTAGATTTCCTCGCTGCAGGTATCGGTAACATCCACGGTGTATATCCCGCAAACTGGGAGGGACTCAGCTTTGAGACTCTTGAGGCTATCAACAAGACAGTAGGCGAGATGCCCCTCGTTCTCCACGGCGGTACAGGTATCCCTGACGACCAGATCACAAAGGCTATCTCTCTCGGCGTTGCAAAGATCAACGTAAACACAGAGTGCCAGCTGGTATTCGCAGAGGCTACAAGAGGCTATGTTGAGGCTGGCAAGGACAAGCAGGGCAAGGGCTTCGATCCCAGAAAGCTTCTCGCACCCGGCTTTGAGGCTATCAAGGCTAAGGTCAAGGAGAAGATGGAGCTCTTCGGAAGCGTAAACAAGGCTTGATCGTAAAGAAGGTATAAGATATGGCTTGGGGTAATTACGAACAGAACTATGCTTATAACTATGACATAAATACTGTTCTCGATGCAGTTATGCGTGCGGGAGCACAGGTAAAGCTTAAATTCAAGGGTGCTGACAGAGCCGCATATAAGGTCAAGTTCAGCACGGGTCTCTCGCTTCTTACTTACGGCGAGGAGGTCTTTGTTACTCTGGGAGTTCTTCCCGACGGAAGGACAGGAGTAAACATCAGAAGCTCGTCCAACCTTGGAACAGAGCTTGCTGCAAAGTCAAGAAATGAAAGCAATGTTCTTAAGTTAGTAAATGCACTCAATACATTCCTTCCGCCAAGATAAATAAGCATAAAAGCCTGAGGTTAATTCCTCAGGCTTTTTTTCATATGTTTTTGCAGAAATCAACAATTTCGGCTTTTCTCGGTCCGACAGCCTCCTTGTACTCCACGGAGCAAAGTCCCAGACTGCCGCAGCATTCTATCTCAAGGTGACCGTAGAAATGCTCGATACTTCCGATTATCCGCTCACACTCTCTCATGGAGGGACCTGTTCTCAAGGCGACAGAGTAGCCTTTTTTGCCGCTTTTTATAGTGGCGTGGGGCTCATGGGTATTGCACCAGGGAGTGCACCTGTCAATGAACGCCTTGAACTGTCCGGGAATATCAGCCCAGTATGAGGGAGCAACGGAAACGATAACATCAGCGCTGTCAAACTCAGCCATGATAAGGTCTATATCGTCGGCCTGAACGCACCTTGCGGTATTATGGCAGCTGCGGCAGCCCTTGCAGAAGCTGAAGCTGTAATCGTCAATACATATGCTTTTTGTGTCGTACCTCGCGGACAGCTCCCCGGAAACTATCCTTACGATCTCCGCTGTGGCACCGTTGCTCACGGGACTGCAATTGATGACAAGTGCTTTCATAACAATACCTCCGATAATAAAAATATAAATCTTATTATATCACCGAAGATATGATTTGTCAAGAAAAAGATCACTCCCGCTGTCACGGAAGTGATCCTTTGTTACTGTGAGCTGAGAACGGTCATGGGGTCGATGAATGAGCCGTTATGAGTCACCTCTATATGCAGATGAGGCGGCAGAGAGCTCTCTATATCCGCAGTTTCGCCAACGGCTCCGATAACTGTGCCGCTGTCAACGGTATCGCCCTGCTGGACAGCAAGGTCAGCCCCCAGACCGCAGTATTTTGTGGTGAAGCCGTTTTTGTGGTCGATGACCACGGAGACTCCCCACAGCGGGTCATTGGTCACGGAAGCTATCTCGCCGTTTTCCGCAGCGAACACATCGGCTCCCACCTCTGCGGCGATATCGGCGCCGTTATGGGTCTGCCATGTGCCTGTGGTCTCGTTTTTCACAAGGTCACCGCCGCTGAAAGGGGAGAGAACATTGCTCATATCGCTGAGGGGAGCCCTTGCTGCGGACATATTGTCTACTGCTGCGGCAGGTTCAACGGGCTGCTCGGCAAAGCCGTGCTCCTCAGGCGGAGGAGCGTCCACGCTTATCTCAGCGGCTGGTATAGTCGGATCTTCTGCGAAAACAGGAGCCGTCACCGCAGCTGTGGTCACTCTCTGTGCAGGGGCAGCAGGCTTCGGTATGTCGGTAACAGGCTTGTTGACCTGCGCCTCCTGTACTATGGGAGAGACAGGTTTCTCAGCGAGCCTGTCTCCCTGTTTATGGGCGAAAAGGCAGGCAGCTCCCACCATGACGGCGCTTATTCCCAGAGCGGCATAGAAGCCCTTCGTGCCCTTTGCGTATTGTTTATCGGTCAGTTCGTTTTTCTTCACACTAACACCTCCGACATTATTTTTGTCAGAAAACCGGAAAATATACATAGCATGAAAAAAGTCCCCGAAAAACGGGGACTGTTTGTTTATGCGTTTACAAGAGCTTCCTCCCTAATGTCCAGGTCTGAGGTATCGTACATGACCCTGGCGTGATTGCGGCGGATAAGCTTTTTCTCAATGTGGTTGCCTGTCTTGCAGTCCACCTTGTCGCGGTAGACCTCGCCGTTGCGGTAGACAGTGCCGCCCTCACGGGAAAAGAACACGTTTTCGGCGGAAATATGGTACTTGTACCGCTGACGCCTGTCCGCTCTCAGCTCGCCGCAGAGGTATTCATCTGTGGTATGGACGATAAGCTGATAGGTCCTGCTTGTGTTGTTGGTGAAGCGGTAATCCAGGTAATTGTACATGATGGACGTTCCTGTGCCGAAGGGAATCTTCCGCTGAAAATCGGGAAACAGGTCCAGACCGTCATGGTGGTGGTGCTCGGTTATGTCCATATCCGAGTGGAGTATCATCCAGTGGATAAGGTTGGTCATCTGGCACATTCCTCCGCCGATGCCCGATGACGGATGATCTGCGAAGATAGTGAGTCCCTCCTTGAAGCCCTTTTTCTCGGTGAGTTTGCCCACCAGATACCAGAATGAAAAGGTCTCATGAGGACGGATAAGTATGCCGTTTATTTTGGGCGCAGCAAGGGAAAGGTTCACTGCCTTGTTCTCCTGGAGCGCCATATTGACATTGCCAAGCCTGCGCCTTATCAGTGAATTATGTCTGTAAATGAGATACTCAAGGGGTTCCTCCTGTCTGGTACCGGCAAGGTGTCTTGCAGTTATCAGGTTCTTTACTGATCTGAGGAAAATGCACTTCTTCTCTGATATTGCGTAAGTCAGAGGTGAGATCTCACAGAAAAGCTTACGTTTTATGATCGTCATCTCCATGTTTGTTTATTATATAACAATTATACATCATATATACAATAGTGTCAACAGCATAATTGCGGTATACAGAAAAATTATTGCCCCTGAGTATTGATCTGAACACACAGGGGCATTTATCAGTTATAGTCAGGTTCCTGAGAGGTCTCGGGACCGTATGTGTTGGGGTCATAGGGAAGTATCTGCTCTGTGGGAGGAGCTGTGGGATAATCCGTCCAGGGCTCCTGGGGCTGTGACCAGGGCTGTTCTCCGTAGGGAGCTTCAGTGGGTGCCTCTGTCCAGAGCTCGGTAGTGATGACCTCGGTAGTAGTTGTAGTGAGCTCAGTGGTAGTAGATACGGTTGAGGTTGTAGTTGTCAGCTCGGGACGTATCTCCTCGGGGAGCTTCTGCTTTGTGGGCTTTACGCCGTTGAGTCCGTAGCATTCCTGATAAGCGAGGATAATATCGCGTATCATGTACTTTGAGTACTCACCGTCCTCGATAACGCCTGCGAAGGCTATCTCGGGGTTATTTGCGGGAGCGAAGCCGATAAAGAATGAGTTCTGCTTTTCCAGGTTCGCACCTGTCTGAGGAGTACCTGTCTTTATAGCAACATCGAAGCCAAGATTGCTGAGAGAGTGGTTTGCAGGCATATTGTGTGAGGCGTCTATCATACCGCCGATTATATAGTCGTAAAGGTCGGGAGTATTAAGCTCGATCTGCTGAGCGATAGTGGGCTCGGTCTTCTTGATGAGACTGCCTGAGCCGTAGCTGTAATAGCTGTCCACCAGATAAGGCTGATATCTGACACCGCGGTTGGCTATGGTATTTGCCACAACAGCCATCTGGAGGGGCGTCATACCGCAGTCCTGGTTACCGATACCCGCCTGGATAACGTAACCGATATACCATTCCTGACCGTGTTCGGCGAAGGTCTCGGGGTTACAGAGGTAACCGGGAGCATCTCCTGTCTCAATGCCTGTACTTGAGCCCAGTCCGTAGAGCTTGGCGTACTTTGTGATGTTATCAATGCCCAGCATACGGGACACCTCATAGAAGTATGAGTTACATGATACCTCAATGGCGCGGCGCATGGTGATATTGCCGTGATAGCCCGTACAGGAGTAGTGGGTGCCGTAGAAGTCGTAGCCCTGATTACATACCAGAGGAGTTCCGCCTGTTACCACACCCTCATTGAGACCTGCCGTAGCAGTTACAGTTTTGAATGTAGAGCCCGGACGGTAAAGACCGTAGGTACAGCGGTTTACCAGAGGTGAATTCTCAGCCTGGAGGAAGTAATCATAGTTTTCAACGTAGTCCTTCAGGTTGTATGTGGGAGCGGAAGCCATACCCTTAACGGCGCCTGTTTTTGCGTCCAGAACGCAGATAGCACCGCACTTGGCGTTGAGAACGCCGGGCTTGGGGTTGATAGCAGGGAAGCCTGCAATGAAGTTGTCAAGAATGCCCTGGAGCTTCAGCTGGAAGCTTCCGTCCACAGTGAGCTTGACGGTCTCTCCGGAGGTGGCGTCGGAGATGGTCTTTATATCGCGGACCTTTCCGTCCTTGACGGCTATCTGTTCCTCGCCGTTGATACCGCGCAGGGGAGTTTCCATAGCGGCTTCGATACCGCTCTTGCCCAGGGTATCATTGTAGCTGTAGCCCTTGTTTTTCAGCTCGTCGTACTCCTCAGCGTAAATAGGACCGACAGTACCCAGCTCGTGGGGGAGTATATCTCCGCGGACGATTCGTCTTTCTGAGGCGTCAACAGCCTCGATGCCGCGGTAGAAGTTGCCAAGCTCCTTCATGTCGATGACAGTCTGCTCGTCAACGCCCTCGGCCAGAAGGAGGTCATTGGAGTATGAGAAGTCCTTGTCTATCATCTGATAGCGCATACCTGCGATGATGCGCTTTTCCTCGTCGGTGTACTTCTCGTCTATCTCATAGTCTGAGATGAGCTTGTCAATGCAGTTTTCCGCAGTTGCGTAAACGTTGAGGTTAAGGTCTGAGATAAGCTCCTCGGTGTCATTGGACTTGAACACATAGGGCTTGCTGAAAGATATGGGAATGCTCTCCTCAAACTTTATGCCCCTTTCCTCAAGGGCTCTGTAAATGCCAAGCAGAGCCTTGTTTCCCTCCTGAAGGTCGGTGGGGAAGAATGCCATCTGGAGCACCAGGTCTGTTCTGGAGTCATTGGTGATGAGCACATTTCCTGCGTAGTCCATTATCTCGCCGCGGGTAGCCTTAACGCTTTTGGTGTAGGTGAGGGTACCGGGCTCATAGAGCCGAGGAGTTGCTATCTCCTTGTCACCCACCACCTGTATCTTCATAAGGCGGATGGAGCTCAGAAGCGCCAGCATGACCACCAGCAGTATAATAATGATAGATTTGAGATTTTCCGCAAATCCTTTCAAAGGTCTGCCTCCTTTATGATTATGACCGCACGTGAAAGTGCGGTCTGTGTCTTTATCTTCTGTTTTCTGACTGTATGTTTGTGTTTATAGCCTCCTCGATGGTGAGGTGTTCACGGGGCATGAGGAGACGGTTTACAAGCTTCAGCACAAGGAACACGAATACGGATGAAATGACCGTATACAGCCATATCTTCATGGATACCCTCCTGAAGATTCGTCCAACGTGTTCATAGCCCCATATCTGGTAGTAGAACTTGTAGTCAAGCCGGCACTGCAAGAACGCAGCAGCTGCTGTGATAATGAAGTAGTTGATGAACCTGTCCTTGAGGTACAGCTCAAATACCAGATTGGCAGCGATACAGAACACCGTAAGCACCACGGCGTTATAGCCGAAGAGCTTTCCGCAGCAGATGTCGATGAGAAATCCGCATATCGCTCCTGTTACCGCAGAGGCATAGAGATTGTTGTTAATGGCAATGCCCACAGCCAGGGGAACCAGCAGGATGGGCTTATAAAGCGTTCCCGAGGTCATTATGATGAAGCTTATGAATATGAGCAGGTAGTATATTATCCAGCGCAGTGTAGTCTTGAAGCGGAAGATATGCTGCTCACGGGTAGTTCTAATCCTCATCCTTGTCTTCCTCCTTCTTGCCGCTGAAATCGGTTATAACGATGACAGAGGTAAGACGGGTAACGTCCGCACAGGGCTGTATATCGGCACATACGGAGAGACCGTTTGAGTCGAAGCCTATATCAAGGATAGTACCTATGGGGTAATCCTTGGGGAAGAGACCGCTGGTTCCGGTGGTGATCATGAGGTCACCGCGCTTCAGCTTGTTCTTCTTGGGGACGTGTATGAGCTTGGTCTGACCGCTTTCCGAGGACAGCACATTTCCCTCGATAATGCCCTGATCGGCACTTGACGAGGAAGCCATTGCGGCTACGGAAAGGTCGGGTGAGAGAATAGTTCTGACGGTGGAGACGTGTTCGGACACCTCAACGGTAATGCCCACCAGTCCCTCAGCGGTAACAACGGGACAGTTCACCAGTATGCCGTCCGCAGAGCCCTTGTCGATAGTGAAGGACTTGAAGGGATCGTTGGTGACATAGCCCAGGACTCCGCAGGGCTGTGAGAGCATATAGTCCTCATGCTCCTCCTTTATGGAAACGAACTTGCGCAGCTCCTCCACCTCAGCCTTGATGGCATCGTACTCGGTGAGCTGGGCGTTGAGTTCGCCTATCTGCTTTTTCAGCTTCTGGTTTTCCTCATAGTACTTATCCGCGTTGGAGAGCTTATCCACCGTACCCTCCATTTTCATGCTTATGCCGTTTGAGGCAGCACGGAAGGGCTTGGTGATAGTGTTTATGAAGGAAGCTCCCGAAACGGAATGGCCGCCCTTGGTGACAGCGTATATCATAATGCCAACAAGGAAGGCGAGAAATCCCAGAAGTATCTTGAAACGGGTGCTTTTTAAGAAATCACGCATGGCGCTCCTCCTTAATAGTACTTGACGTTTTCGGTGAGAGCGTCCTGATAATCGCTGATGTTCTCAAGTATCTTGCCTGTGCCTTCAGCGACGCAGTCCAGCGGATATTCTGCGATATAGACGGGCATACCCGTCTCGCGGTTGATGAGCTTGTCCAGACCTCTCAGGAGGGCTCCGCCGCCTGCGAGGGTGATTCCGTGGTCGATGATGTCTGCGGAAAGCTCGGGGGGAGTTTCCTCAAGGGTGGACTTGATAGCGTCGATTACTCTTGAAAGAGGCTCGACCAGAGCGTCACGTATCTCCGCAGAGGTAACGATGATATTCTCGGGGAGACCGTTGAGGAGGTTCCTGCCCTTGATCTCCTGAGACTCCTCCTTCTCACTTGGGAAAGCGGAGCCGATATCAAGCTTGATGTTTTCGGCAGTTCTTTCGCCTATGAGGAGGTTGTACTTTTTCTTGATATAGTTGATGATAGCTGCGTCGAACTCGTCGCCTGCACATCTTACAGACCGTGAAGCCACGATTCCGCCCATGGATATAACAGCCACCTCGCTGGTGCCGCCGCCTATGTCCACTATCATGCTGCCTGCGGGCTCGTTGGTGGGGAGACCTGCGCCGATAGCCGCAGCCATAGGCTCCTCGATGATGAGGACGTTGTTTGCGCCTGCCTTCTTGCAGGATTCACGTACAGCACGTCTCTCAACGGCGGTAACGCCCGAGGGTATGCAGATAATGACGTTGGCTTTAGTGAAAAGGGTGCCCTTCAGGGCTTTCCTTATGAATTCCTGAAGCATAGTTGTCGCGATGTCGAAGTCAGCGATAACGCCGTCCTTGAGAGGTCTTACGGCAACGATAGAACCGGGGGTCCTGCCGATGACGTCCTTAGCCTCCTTGCCGACATAGCGGCATTTATCTGTTCTGGTGTTTACGGCAACTACCGAAGGCTCTCTTATTATTATACCTTTTCCCCTCATATATACAAGGGTATTAGCAGTTCCCAGATCTATGCCGATATCTTTTGTAAACATTTTGAAGCTCCTTAATTTATGCTGTTATCGTATTTACTCACATTATATTATATCACCAATGGGAAATATGTACAAGTTTATTCCGCGGGAATTTTCTTATGTCGGAAAAATTAGTGTAATACGGAAACTAAAGGGCAGAGAGGTGATAAAAAACTGTCAAAAAATACAATAATGGATCATTTGCCGTCAGCGCATACCTTACCTACGGTCTTTATGTAGATATATATCGAGACAGCGATACAGATGACCTGTGCCACGCTGATACTGAGGCCAAAGCCGAAGGTCAGTGAGATTATGTCAGTTGAGAAGGTGCTTGGTGAGAGTGAGATACCTCTTGACCAGCCCAGCCATGCAAATGAACCTGATGCAGAATTTGCGATCACGACTCCAAGGACGCAGGCGCAAACCAGAAGAAGCAGAAAATAGAGTGTTTTTTTCATGATCGATCTCCTATCTTTTGTTATAAAGCTTTTATCATATACCCGATGAGCCGAAGCCTCCGCTGCCTCTGTCTGTCTCGGAGAGGTCGTCGCTGACTTCGATATCAGGCATTAATATACGTGTTGGTATCAGCTGGGCGATACGCATACCGTGTTCAACGGTAAAGTACTCCTTGCCGTGGTTGATAAGGGGGACGAACCAGGCTCCGCGGTAGTCGCTGTCCACAACGCCCACGCAGTTTGCAAGGGAAACGCCGTATTTTGAGGAGAGTCCCGAGCGCGGATAGATGAGGAGGGCAATATCGTCGGAATCGGGCTGAGCGGTTATACCTATGGGGATCATCTTTATCTCCCCGGGAGCAAGGGTGACAGGTCCGTCAAGGCAGGCGCAGAGGTCAAGACCTGCGCTTCCTGCCGTAGCCCTTGAGGGGATAACAGCCCTGGGGTCCAGCTTTTTGAATATCAGTTTCATTATTGGATACCTCTGTAATATAGTCCTCGGGTGATGTTTCCCTGCGGCTTGCGTCCCGAAAGGGAGGCTTTGGTGCCGTCGGCGTCCTCGTCGGATAGGTATATCACGCCGAAGGAGATATTATGTATTTCGTCGAGCCTGTCAAGCATACAAAGTCTGTCTGAGTTGAGTATCTCTGCGTAGTCCCTTGTACAGACCACGGGAAGCTCCCTGCCTGTGCGGTCAATGAGCTTTTTTGTGCATTTTCCGCAGCCCACCTCATTCTTTATGGGGCAGTTCCTTGTGAGCATAAGTGGGAGACGTCCGTACACAGCCGCTCCCAGAGGGAGAGATGTGGAAACTCTGTCAAGCTGACCGAGAGTAGCCTCCACGGAGAATATACAGTCCTCAAGTCCAAGTCCGTGCAGGTATTCTGCGCTGAATGAGTTGAAAACATTGAGGGCGAAGCTTCCGTGGAGCTTCATACCCAGCTTCTTGCCGATGGCGACAGAGTCGGGAGTATGGCAGTAAAGCCTGCCGACGCCCTCGGAGATACGCTCCATAAGTCGGCTTGTGAGCCTGTCCTCGTCAGTGATGAAGCGGGGAGGAGATACTATTATCTTATCCCTGTCCACGGCGCCGAGAATATCATCTGTGAGCAGCTCCTCGGGAATTATAAGGAATTCCGACATATCGGCCGCTGCTGTTATCTGTTCAGCAGTTCTGCAAAAGCACCTCAAGGGGAGCCTTTCCGCAGTCTGTACCGCAGGAGCAGGAACAGCAGGAGAGTAGTCCGTTACCGTGTGTTTCGGGGTGTTTTTTTCAATGATGAGCTCTGTCAGTTTTTCCGTCACCTGTCGGCGGAGCTCATTGAGCCTGCCTGCGGGAACTATAAGTCCTTCATCTATATCAGCAGTGAGCCTTCCAAAGCTGAACACCGTGTCTCCCAGCTTTGAGAGCTGCTTTGTCAGCATAGCCTCATCGGTAGGACGGTTCAGCGCCTTTTCGGGGACATCGCCCTGAGCAGAAGCAGTAATATCGCCGCAAACAGCCTCTATGACCACAGGCTGTCCCTCTTTTATGACCGCGCGGAAATCTGCAGTATGAGCCTTTCGCTCAAAGCGGTAAAGCTCATGTATCTTCGGTATCAGCTCATGGGCAGAGATAACGTCCTCCTTTTCGCGGACGCCGAACATATCCTGCCTTTGGGCTGTGTAGTAGCCGTCGGTGAAGCCTCCGCGGGAGAAAACCCCCCTGAGCATAGCCATATCTGGGGTATCTCCTTCAAGAGCAGCCTTCAGCTCATTTACAGCGGAAGCAACATATTCGGGGCGCTTCATGCGTCCCTCTATCTTGAAGGAGTCAACGCCCATATCCGCAAGCTCACGAGCTTTCGGCAGCAGTGAAAGGTCCTTCAGCGAAAGGGAAGCCCTGTCCTTATTTCCCACAGCGGAAAAGGGGAGCCTGCAAGCCTGTCCGCAACAGCCGCGGTTGGCGGAGCGTGAGCCTATCATTGCCGACATATAGCACTGTCCCGACACAGACATACACA
Organism: Bacillota bacterium; assembly: GCA_029572815.1. GTDB lineage: Bacteria > Bacillota > Clostridia > Oscillospirales > Ruminococcaceae > Ruminococcus. The sequence continues at coordinate 58,653 of JAKPUQ010000004.1, forward strand.
GAGCGCCGTGAACGAATATCTCCGTCTCGATACCTGTGCGGCAGATACGGGAAATAGTGTCCTTATCCAGCTCTCTTGCGGGAACTACTCTTGCATAGCCCAGATCGCGGAGCAGGCAGGCTCCTGCGGCAGTGTGCACCGACATCTGAGTTGAGCCGTGGAGCACAGCATCGGGGACACAGCGGCGGATAAGCTCCGCACAGCCCCAGTCCTGAACTATGAAGGCGTCAACACCGCACTGAGCGGCGGACTTTATGTACTGACAGAAATCTTCAGCCTCGTCATCGGAGATGACCGTATTCACAGCAAGATCCAGCTTTGCACCGTATCTGTGGCAGAGATCTGCTGCCTCAGCTATCTCCTCAAGGGAGAAGTTGGCGGCACTGCTTCGTGCGGAAAAGCGCTTTCCGCCTATGTAGACAGCCTGGGCGCCCGAGCGGAGAGCTGCACGGAGAGTTTCCATGCTTCCGGCGGGAGCCAGTATCTCGGTTTGCTTCATTAAATGCTGTCGCTGAGCTGCTTGAGCTTGACCATATTCTCAAGCTGAACGATCTTGGACTTGAGCACCTCGATCTCCTTCTGGGCAGCGTCGCGCTCGATGCGTGTCCTGCCTGCCTCGTCAACGTACTCCTTGGTCTGGTCGCGGATATTGTCAAGGCGCTGATTAGCCTTGTTGAGGTCGTCGAGGAGAGCCAGCGACACCATTATGGAAGCGGCATAGGGAGAAGAACCGTTAGCCGATGTGATCTCGTTGATCTTAGTCTCCAGCGCTCTTGCGAGGGCGAAAACGTAATTCGGAGCTTCGGCGGTCTTTATCTTGTACTCCTTACCGCAGATGATGACTTTTACTTCATTAAGCATTTGTATCGTCCTTTCCGTGGCGTAAATTTAACCACCTTACATTATACACTATTTTTTATGAAAAGGGAAGTGTTTTTTGAAAAATATTTATTTTTGTAGGAAACGCCGCTTCAGAAGTTGAGAGTTGAGAATTGAGAGTTTAGAGTTATGTATTACTGAGATAAATCATAATTTAGCGCGTATGCGCTAAGTTGATAGTTGAAAGTTGAAAGTTGAGAGTTAATGTGTTCGCTTCGCTCACAATATTAAAATATTGTCGCCGCAGGCGACTCCACAACTTTCAACTCTAAACTCTCAACTCTAAACTTAAATCAGAATTTTGCGAAGCAAAATTCTGATTTATCTCAGCAATGTTTATCAGCTTGCGGGACGTCGCTGACGTCGTCCCCCTGCAAGCTAACGGCTCAATAGTACCGCTTCAGACCTATTACCTTGCCGAGGACCTCCACCTCGTCCACGACGATAGGCTCCATGGTGGGATTTTCGGGCTGGAGACGGTAGTGTCCTCTCTCCTTGAAGAAGCGCTTTACGGTAGCCTCCTCGCGGTCGATGAAGGCAACGACAATATCGCCGTTTTCAGCGTAGTTCACACGCTGGACGATAACTATATCACCGTCGAGGATGCCTGCGTCTATCATGCTCTCGCCGCGTATTTTCAGTGCAAAGAGCTCCTGAGGGTCAACACCGGGAGCCTCAAATCCGATATAGCCGGTGATGTCCTCAACGGCGGTGATAGGCTGACCTGCGGTAACAGTACCCATAACGGGCACGGAAGTGGTGCCGCTGTTGGGCAGGCGCAGGGTGCGGTTTAAGTTTCCTGTCTTTTCGATAAGTCCCTCACGGACCAGAGTTTCTATGTAGCGGTGGGCAGTGGACGTGGACTTGAAGCCCATAGCGTCCATTATCTCCCTTACCGACGGCGACATTCCGTCGCTGAGTCGTGCTTTTATATAGTTGAAAACAGCGATTTCCTTATCCTTCAGCATAGCTTATACCTCCGAAAGCTTTTTCAGTATCATCTTAGCGATCTTGTAGGCGTCTCCGCAGCCGAGAGTTATGACCAGGTCTCCCTCCTGAGCGTGTTCGCATACATAGTCGCATATCTGCTCAAAGTTTGCGTATTTTCTCTCGTCAGTCCACTCGGCTGTCTCGTCCTGGGGGAACCAGATACAGCCCGGTATCTTTTCCGCAAGGTGGCGTGTGAAGATACCGTAGGTGTTCTTCTCGCGGCTTCCCATTATATCGGTGAGGACTGCATGGTCGGGTATCTGGAGCACTCTTGCGAAATCGTCCAGCAGCAGCTTTGTACGTGAGAAGGTAAAGGGCTGGAAAACTGCCCATACATGGTTGAAGTTCATCTCCATAGCAGCGTTGAGGGTAGCCTCAAGCTCTGTGGGGTGGTGAGCGTAGTCGTCCACAACGGTAATGCCCTTTTCAAAGCCCAGCTTCTCGAAGCGGCGCTTGGCTCCGCGGAACTCCTCCAGCCCCTTCTGTATGAACTCAATGTCAACGCCCACATAGCGAGCGGCGGCAACTGCTGCCAGGGAGTTGAGCACGTTGTGGATACCTGCCACATGGAGAGTTACTGTGCCAAGCTTCTCACCCTTGTACATGGCGTCATAGGTGGTGAGGAGGCCGTTCTCGTGCTTTACGTTTTCGGGGTAGTAGTCGCAGGAGCTGTCCCTGCCGAAGGTGATTATCTCCTTGCCGCTTATGCCCTCCAGAGACTTCATGGAGTTCTCGTCTGAACCGTTGATGATTATGCACTTTGTGGTGTTCTCGTTGAACTTGCGGAAGGACTTGATTATGTTTTCAAGGGTGCCGAAGTAGTCAAGGTGGTCGGCATCAATATTGAGTATAACGGATATATCGGGGAAGAACTTTAGGAAGTGGTCCTCAAATTCGCAGGACTCGCATACCATTATATCGCTTTTGCCTGCGATGCCGCTTCCGCCTATGCAGGGCAGCTTTCCGCCGATATATGCGGAGAGGTCAACTCCTGCGGTATAGAGTATCTGAGTGATCATTGAGGTCGTGGAGGTCTTGCCGTGAGTGCCCGAAACGCAGATAGCGTTGTCGTACCAGCTTGTGACGATACCCAGCAGGTCCGCACGTTCAAGTACGGGAACTCCGCTTGCCCTTGCAGCCATGAGCTCGGTGTTGTCAGCCATGATAGCGGCGGTGTGGACGATAAGGTCTGCGCCCTCGATGTTCTCGGCGCGCTGTCCCACGAAGACGGGAATGCCCATTTTCCTTACGGCGTCCAGTGTCTCGGTCTCGTTATTGTCCGAGCCTGTCAGGTAATAGCCCTGAGAGTGGAGGATCTGAGCGAGAGGGTACATACCCGAACCGCCGATGCCGATGAAATGAATGTGCTTTTTTCCTTTTAAGATGTTGATATCCAAAATGATCACCTTTCTTTGAATGAATAGAATAGCCCCGATGTGAGAGAGGCAGTTATAAGCAGTCCGCTGCCGTGCGGACAGGACTTTCAGTGGAAAATTCTGCGCTGAGAACGCGCAAAAATATTAAATAATTAAGATTTAATGTCAATTAATATGACACATGAGAGTAATTATTTGGCTCTATCACGTTGTTTTCACCGTTCTTTCACCGCTTTAAAACGAAATAATTATAATTTTTCCTTAAAACATCGTAAAAATAGCTTGCATTTTTACAAAATATGCTGTATAATAGTTTACAGGTTTACTTTCTGCTGAAAACGGTTGAGAAAAAGAAATAATATTTCAGCGTATAACCAAGGAGTCACACCACATATAAGGAGGAAAATTTATGGAAATTACAGATGTGAAGATCAGAAAGATCATGTCTGACGGACGTCTCAGAGCGGTAGTATCGGTAACTATCGACGATATGTTTGCCGTACATGATATCAAGGTCGTACAGGGCGATGAAAGACTGTTCGTTGCAATGCCCAGCCGCAAGAACGAAAACGGAGTTTTCCGTGACATCGTTCATCCTATCTCACCTTCAGCAAGAAAGCTCTTTGAGGAGAATATCCTTGATGCTTATGAGAGACAGCTTGCGATCATGGAGACCGAGGCTTCCGAGGAAGCAAACGAAGAAGCTGACGAGCTTTGATAAGTGATCTTACATAAAGACCTGCCTGTGAGGTGGGTCTTTTTGTTATATGCCCAGTATTCTTGCAGCCTTCAGAATGGCTATCTGAGTCTTGCCGTCGCGGATAGTACCGTCCATGACCTGAGCCACGGCTTCAGAGAGGGGGATGCGCTCAACGTCGAGAAATTCGTCGGGATCAAGGCTTTGTGAGCTGAAGGTAAGTCCCTTCGCCAGGTACATATGTGTGATCTCGGTATCATAGGCGGGGGTGGGGAGCATTTCTCCGAGATAGATGTACTCCGAGCAGGTACAGCCCACTTCCTCAAGGAGCTCGCGGCGTCCGCAATCGGCGTGATCCTCGCCCTTTTCGAGCTTGCCTGCGGGGACCTCCCTGGTCACCGTCTGAAAGGGGTAACGGAACTGTTTTACGAGGTATATCTCATTGTTTTCAGTAACGGGCATGACGCAGACTCCGCCGTGGCGATGAAGCACATCACGGGCAGCGGTACTGCCGTTTTCAAGCTCGGCAGTGTCATGAGTTATTGTGAAGATGACTCCTTCATACGTGACCTCACTGGTGAGTGTTTTTTCCTGAAGATGCATTATTTTTCCTCCTTGCCGGATTTTGTATTGAACAGGCTGTCGCAGTATTCCTGCGCAGCCTTTATTTTTTCGCAGGACTCATAATCATAGAAGTGCTTGTGGTCGGGATAGTCTCCCTTGCTGCGCTTTCTGCGGAATATGACCACATATGCTGCCAGCACGGAAGCGCTTATGCAGCTTATGATAATGCCCTCCCTGAGGTAGGGAGTCCTGTATCTGAATACGATGGTGCTGCTGCCCTTTTCGGCTCTGACAGCCATAAAGCCCTCGTTGACCTTCTCGATATCAACAGGAGAGCCGTTTACCTCAGCGGTCCAGCCGCTGCTGTAGGGAACGCTGAAAAATACAAGCTTTGGAGAGTCAAGGTCTATCTCAGAGGTGAAGCCGTGGGAGTCATAGGTGAAGCTCTTAGCGGAGAGGCTCTGCTTTTTGCGGCAGAACTCCTTGTAAGTCTCGCGGGACAGCCCGACGGTTATCTCCGGGTCATACTCGGTGATAATGTCGCTGTATCTCTCAGCCTGTTCATCGGTGAGTATCAGGGACTTCATCATGAGCTTTTCGCGCTGGAGCTTGCTCTTGTCATCGGCAGTCGCCCTGGTGACATAGGTATTATATGCAAAGCCCATGGGCACATACAGAGTATTCTCGTATATTTCAAAATTGTCTGTCTCACCAACATATCTGAATCCGGGGAGCTCATCGGGGATAACGGCGATGTCGGTATTCTCGTCAGTGGGGTCTGCAGATGAAACGGGGGAGCTGTCCGGAGAAGCGTGGAGCAGCTCCTCGTAGGTGAAGCCATTCTTCTTCTCCTTGTAGTAGTACTTTACAGAGAGAAGCCCGCGGAGAGCATAGTGGCTGAGCTTTGCTCTTGAAGCCACGTCTCTGGGGACACCCACATAGCTGTAGAAATCCATGATAGAGGTATTGACCACGCTCTGGAAAGCTCTCATGGAGGGAAGTCCCCATAGCATGGGATAGTTGTCGCAGTCTGCGGAAATATCTATCCTGAAGAATTTATCATCGGCGACCTCTTCCCAGACCTCGTCCTCGCCCTCGATAGCCGAGTCGATGTACTCACGGGCGTATCCCACGCTGTTCGCTCCGTAGAGGGTGGTGGTGAACACGCAGATTATGGAGGCTACGGCAGTTACGAACACCACGAATATACTGCTGAGCCTGCCCCTTTTCTTCCTGCGGAAGATGAGGAAGGCGCACACGAGGAAAAGCACCGTAACGCCCACGGTCACCCAGAAGTAGATGACGTCCTCGGGCATGGCAAAGAGCTTTGCTTTTTTGCCCTCCTCCGGTTTAGCGGGAAAGCAGCCGATAACTGCAAATACAGCCGTCATGACTGCGCAGACCTTCAGACCCGTGAAGCCGCTGTTATTTTCGTCGTCAAGGGTGTGGGCGGTCATCATAGCCATAATGAGTATGGGCATATAGAACCAGCGGGCGTAGTAGTAGGAATTAGCCGCCTGGAAAAGACTGTTGAGAATTGGCACCAGGGCAAAGACTCCGCAGCAGAAAAGCAGCTTTGAAGCCCAGTGCTTCCTGCGCAGGTGCATGAAGGAGATGACTCCCGCCATGGAGAACAGAGGGAGATATGCTCCGATAGACGCCCATTTTTCATATTCCGAGGTAAACAGATTGGGATAGGCAGGCGGGTCGGCGGGCATGAACAGTGTCTGCACCAGACGGGGGAGCAGGGTCTTGTCGGTGTAAGCCGTCATATCTGCTCCGTAGAGCCTTTCACTTATCCTGTAGTTGCCCATTAGCGCCATGGCTGATGGCAGAAGAATGAATGCCGCCATAAGTGAGCCGGTAACAGCTTCAAAGGCAAGTCCGAAGAACTTCCTCCATGAAGTGTGGAAGTCCCTGCACCTCATGCGGAAGAGGTAGTATAGTATCAGGAACACAGCCTGACCTGCGAAAAAGTAGTAGTTAACACAGGCGCAGAGTGCCACGGTCAGCGCGAAAACGCCTCTGCGGCGGCAGTTTATGTTTTCCTCCATAGCGATGAGCATAAGAGGGAACAGGGCTGTGACGTCCTGGAAATGGTTGAAGAAAATGTTGAACACCTGAAAGCCCGAGAAGCTGTATAAGAGAGCTCCTGTTACAGCGGCGTTCTTGCCGCGGACAAACCGTCTGATGTAGGCATAGGCGGTCAGGGAGGCTATACCGTGCTTCAGCGCCAGAACAAAGGGCATGGCATAGATCACAAGACCTCTCGGCAGAAGAACGGTGAGCCAGAAAAAGGGGCTTCCGCTCAGGTAGAAGGAGTAGGAGGTAAGGAAGTCCGTACCCAGGTCGGTGAACCAGTTCCAGCCGAGGCTGCCGCTTCTCACAGCGTCATTGGCGAGGCTGTAAAATGGTATCTGCTGAGCGTTGTAATCGCCATAGTAGATGAAGTAACCGTGTTCGGTGAACATCATGGGCAGGAGAGTGAAAAGCATAGTGCCGAAGCCCAGCAGGAATGCCATCAGGTATTTTTCTTTTGTACAGCCTCTGGCGGTGAAACTTCTTTTCAATGCCTTTTCCTCCGTAAAAAATAGATATACATACTAATTATATCATAAGAGATAAAAAAATGCAACAAAAAACAGAATATATTTTCGATTTTTAGTCTGTAAAGCATTTTTACCGCGCCCCTTGCTATTTCTTTAATTGTATGTTATAATATAGGGTATGCAACTATACTGAACAAAGGGGAACATAGAATGGAAGTTTACCTGGACAATGCGGCGACTACAAAGCCCTGCGAGGAAGCAGTGGCGGCGGCGGTGACCGCAATGACACAGAAATACGGCAATCCATCGTCGCTCCACCGCGCAGGTCTCGAAGCACAGCTCCTTATGGACGCAGCAAGAAAGACCATTGCCGACTCCATAGGCGCGGACAGCGGCTGTATATATTTCACGTCGGGAGCTACAGAGAGCAACAACCTTGCCCTCCGCGGAGCTTCCGCAGCCTACGGCAGAAAGCGGAAGAAAATAGTCATTTCCGCGGTTGAACACGCTTCCGTTGAGGAGACTGCAGCTGACCTTGAGACTAAAGGCTTCGAGGTGATAAGGGTGTCACCCCGTGAGGATGGACGTTTCTATGCGGCGGACTTCATAAACGCCTGCGATGAGAACACCTGCCTTGTAAGCATGATGTACGTCAACAACGAGACGGGGTATATACTTCCTGTCAAGGAGGTCTTCTCGGCTATAAACCGCAGAATGCCCGATATTATCACCCATACGGACTGTGTGCAGGCATATATGAAGCTGCCTGTGAAGGTAAGCGCACTCAACGCGGACCTTGTTTCACTCAGCGCCCACAAGATACACGGCGTAAAGGGCGTTGGAGCTCTCTATATCAGGAAGGGAGTCCGTGTGCTGCCCATAGTTACGGGCGGTAAGCAGGAAAAGGGCATTCGCTCGGGAACTGAGAGTGTTCCTCTCATAGCTGCCTTCGGAGCTGCTGTGGAGAAGATGCTTCCCACTGTGGCTCAGCGCTATGAAAAGGCGCTCCGCCTGAAGGCTTATCTGCTGGAGAAGCTCGGCGGCATTGAAGGCGTTGAGGTGAACTCTCCCGGGGACGGTTCGCCCTATGTCATAAATATCTCTGCAGGGGGCAAGAGGTCGGAGATAATGCTTCACTTCCTTGAAAGCAGGGAAATATATGTATCCAGCGGATCAGCCTGTTCAAAGGGACAGCAGAGCGGCGTGCTGGGACAGTTTGGTATAAGGGACAAGCGCGCAGACAGCGCACTTCGTGTAAGTATCACTGCGGAGACCACAGAGGCTGAGCTTGATGCCTTCTGCGAGGGGCTGCACATCGGTATGGAAAAGGTAAGGGGTTAATATGGAAGAAGTACAGAAAAAGAAGAAAAGTCCGCTGAAAACGCTCATTATAGTATTTATCGTGCTTGCGGTGCTCGGTGTGGGCGGCTTCTGGTTTCTTTGTGAAGAAATGAAGATGACCACGGGCTCAAAGGTGAACACAAGAAATGCTGCGGCACAGTCTTATCTCAAGGCTGTAAGCGCTCAGGTGGAGGACGTATACAAGGAAAAGGGCGAGAAGGTCCCTGCCGACAAGGAATACATCATCAGGGGCAAGGGACAGATGAATGATCCCTGCGAGCTTCTTGAGGAGAGCGTTACCAATCGATATACCTCTGATACCAGATATTACTGGGTGGTGAAGTTCAGGGACGGAACTGCCTGTGAAGCCTGGTCAGCACTTCGTCCTATAGAGGACAGCGAGCTCAGATACTACAGCCGCAAGGAGTTGATAGATAAGTCCAACGAGCATCCCATGAAGCAGGATAAGCTGGTCATCGGCTACTACAGCACAGCTGAGGGAAATACTTATACAGACTGACGTTTATATTTATAATAGTATATTAGGAGAATAGATATGAAGGAATTAGTACTTGTAAAATACGGCGAGATGGCTCTGAAGGGACTTAACAAAAAGACCTTCGAGGATATGCTCATCAAGAATATAAAGCGCAGACTGAAGCCTCTGGGACATTTCCAGATGACCAGTGCTCAGTCTACAACATACATAAATCCCCTCGACGAGGACATCGACCTTGACGAGGTAGTGGACAGAGTGGGCAAGATATTCGGTATCGCCACACTGTGCCGCGCCTGCGTATGTGAGAAGGACTTCGAGGACATATGTGCAAAGAGCTATGAGTATCTTGGTACGGTGCTCAGCTGCGCAAAGACATTCAAGGTCAACGCAAAGCGCTCAGATAAGGCTTTCCCCATGAAGTCTCCCGAGATATGCGCGGAGCTGGGCGGAAAGCTCCTGGACAGGTTCCCGAATCTGTCTGTGGACGTTAAGAACCCCGAGGTCACTGTTACTGTTGAGATACGCGACGAGAACGCCTTTGTTCACGCCGAGAACATCAAGGGAGCAGGCGGACTTCCCGTGGGAAGCAGCGGCAAGGCTCTTCTCCTTCTCTCGGGCGGTATCGACAGCCCTGTTGCAGGCTACATGATGGCAAAGCGCGGTGTCCACATCGCTGCTATCCACTATGTGAGCCCTCCTTACACCTCCGACCGCGCACAGCTCAAGGTGGAGCAGCTCTGTCAGAAGCTTACTGACTACTGCGGCGGGATTGCCTTCTACTGTGTGCCCTTTACAGAGCTCCAGGAGGCTATCAAGGACCACTGTCCCGAGGAGTTCTTCACTATCATAATGAGAAGGCTCATGATGGAGATAGCACAGCGCATCGCTGCAAAGGACAACTGCCTCGCCCTTATAACAGGCGAGAGCGTGGGACAGGTGGCAAGCCAGACCATGGCTGCCATCGCCTGCACAGACGCGGTTTGCAGGATACCTGTTTTCCGTCCCTGCGTTGGTATGGACAAGACCGAGATAATCGACATTGCGCGTAAGATAGATACATTCGATACATCTGTCCTTCCCTATGAGGACTGCTGTACCGTTTTCACTCCCCGTCACCCGAAGGTGCGTCCTGTGCTCAGCGATGTTGAAAAGGCACAGAACAGCTTCGATTTTGAGCCTCTGATACAGAAGGCAGTTGAAGGTACAGAGATGAAGACCTTCAATTATGGCGAATAATTCTTAATTTTCTCACAAAATTATCACACTGATTTTGTATAATGTTTACTAAAGCAAGGGCGGCGATTTAGTGGTAAGCAGTAAATTTTCTGAATGTAATGCCGAAAAACTTGACAAATCGGTCAGTAATGTTGTAAAATTATTAGAACGGAAAAGTCTGACCATTGCTACGGCGGAAAGCTGTACCGGCGGACTTCTTTCAGAGCTTATAACATCAGTATCGGGCGCGTCTGCGGTCTTTGAGCTGGGGATATGCACTTATTCCGAGCGCATAAAGACCAAGTTCCTCGGTGTGCCTGCCGAAACTATCAGTAAGTACGGCGTGGTCAGTGAGGAGACGGCTCTGGGCATGGTCAGGGGACTGAAGGAATGCTCAGGAGCAGACGTCTGCGTTTCGGTAACGGGTATCGCAGGTCCATCGGGCGGAACTGCCGAGACTCCCGTCGGAACGGTCTATATCGGTTTCGATATCTGCGGCAGGCAGTTCGTGTGTCTGCCCGAGCTTTGGAAGCTCAGCGACATGAGCAGGGATAACATCAGAAGATGCGCCGCTGCTTTTGCGTTCGATACGATAGAAAAAATACTGATGGAGGCGAGGACAGACTGATGAGCGAAAAAATGACCGACGGAATGACTGAGGCTCAGCGCAGAGCTGAGAAGATAAAAGCTATCAGAAGGTCTATCCGCGGTGAAGCGGAAGTCGCTCCGACGACATATGAAAACAAGGCAGAAGCTGAACACAGCAATGTCAGTGTAGGACGCTTAAAGCGTACCGATACAGGACACAGTTCAACGGCTGCTGATATACTTGACGAGCTGGATGAGGCAATCGCCTATGAAAAGGCGGAGGCCGCTCGCATCGCAGCCCGTGAGGCTGAGGCTGCTGCCGCTGCTGCAGAGCAGGCAGGCCCCGACATCTCGGATATAATCCCGGCGCTGGAGCCTAACGCACAAGATAAGCTCCATGAGATAGCTGAGGAGATAACCGAGGATTTTTCGGAGGTCCGCACTGACAGCTCCGGCGAGGTCATGGACTTCACGGAGAACGATGAAGCAGACAGTGAATACAGCCAGCCTGTTCAGGAGGATACCTATTATAATGAGCCGCAGGCTCAGGAGACAGCTGCCGATATTTTACGGGCTGACGCAGCTGAGGACACAGTGGTATTCACTCCCGTGGGACATACTCACCGGGAAGCACCGCCCCCTCCCGTTATGGAGAGAAGAGCGGCTCCCGAAATGAGTGCGCCTGCCGAGGATACGGCAGTGCAGAAGCCACACAAGAAAAAGAAGAAGAAAAAGAAGACCTTCGCACAGAAACTGAGAGGACTTCTCCCCGAAAAGGGAGACAGCGTTCTCGAATGTGTGAGAAAAATAGTATTTCTCGGTTCTGTCATAGCGATATTCGTCTGCGGTTATCTCGTCGGCGACTATTACTACGAGCTTTGGGCGAGTAAGAACAAGACCGAGAATATCATGGAAATATACGACATCTACGACGGCAGGGAGGCTACTACCGTTGCTGTTGAGGAGGAAGGCAAGACCAGGATAAGGTTCGAGGGTATGCTGGACGGAGTGCGCAAGCTCTGGGACCAGAATCACGATATCGTTGGAGTTATCAATATCCCCGATACACCTGTCAACAATCCTGTGATGCAGGCCGATGACAATGACAAATACATGAAAAGAAAGTTCGACCTCAGTGAGAACAGGGCGGGCGAGATATTCCTCGATTACAGAAACCACTTCGACGAGGTGGGCGAGGACGGTTATCTCAAGTGCCCCAACTCAGGCAATCTGGTCATCTACGGACATAATATGCTTGACGAGCAGATGTTCGGAAGTCTTAAATGGTACCAGAGACATGAGGATTACTACGGCAAACACCCTATAATCTATCTCAGTTCAAATTATCAGAAATACACTTATAAGATATTTGCCTACTTCATTCTGGACGCCACAGACGAAACTGATACAAAGTTCGACTGCTGGAACGAGCTTGAGTTCTCTGATGAGAATGAGTTCTATGGCTTTGTCAACGAGGCTAAGAGGAGATCCCTTCGACTTAACGACGTTGATGTGAAGTACGGCGATCCGCTCATAACTCTTTCTACCTGCAACACCACACTTCCCGATGAGGAAGCAGGTCGTCTCATCATCATGGCGAGACTGGTCAGGGACGGCGAAGATCCTATGGCGGGCACACAGAACAGCAAGCCTAATCCCAATATCAAGTGGCCCACAAGTTACTATCAGGCTCATCCCAATGAGCATTACGATCCCGACGCGGAATTCGTTCCCTACGGCTGATGGAGGAAGATGAATTATCAATGAGCAAAAAAGCAAAAACTATTGCAGCCTGCGCAGTGTGTGCTGCTGCCCTGGGACTTGGCGGATATGCCCTTTTCCTCAACAAGGAAACGGACACCGTTCCCACAGTCAGCAGCTTCACAGAGACTGCCGAGCTCACAACAGAGCAGGCGGGATCTCTTCCGCTGGGCTGGGCTGAAAAGATAGACTATGCACCGTCATCGGACGGAATGACAGAGAGGGCAAAATCCCTCCTCAGAGTCAATAAGGACATAGTCGGCTGGCTGAAGATCGACGGTCTCCAGCTGGATTACCCCGTAGTAAAGGACCCGGGCGAGATACCTGCCAACGATCCGTTCTACGGTCCCGAGGAATATATCCCCGATGCCTTCTACCTTGACCATGACCTTTACAGGGGACACGATCAGGAGGGCACTCTCTATCTGGACTACCGCGATGAGTTCGGAAGCGACGAGAGCCAGCACTCCGAAAACCAGGTCATCTACGGTCATGCCATGTGGAACGGCAACATGATGGGCTGTCTCAGGCGCTACCGCCAGGACTTCGACTTCTATGACGTAAGTCCCTTTATCCAGTACAGCTCAAACTATAAGACCTACGATTACGTTATTTTCGCCTTCCTTATTACCAGCGGAAGCTACAATGCTACCGACTTCCACTACTGGAATATGGAGGAGCTTGATTCAGAAGAGGACTTCAACTTCTATATCGACAACTGCAAAAGCAGATGGATGCTCGATACGGGAGTGGATGTGAAGTACGGCGACCAGCTGCTGACCCTCTCCACCTGCTATGCAGACGAGGACAACTCCCGTTTCTTAGTAGTTGCCAGAAGGCTCAGGGACGGCGAGGTCGCAGGAGACATGACAACTATCCAGCGCACTGAGGAGTGGAAAAAGGCTCAGGAAGAGAAAAAGAAAGAAGCAGAAGAGCACGATACCCCTCCCAAGAATGACTGATCTCATTAGTGAGCTGACCTTATGTTTTTAAAAGGAGATTGTTATGGAAATGCAGAAAATGCTCAGAACAGCTGCGGCTGCTGTGTCGGGAGCTTTAGTGCTCTCGGCTGCAACAGGCATGGACACTGCGGACAGTACAACGGCTGAGGAGACCTCCGTCGTTACAACTGCTGCGGAGGAAACCACTGCGGCCCAGGAGACAGAGGCTTCTGCTGCTGCCGAGGCTGAAACAGCTGAGGAAGAGCAGGAAATGCCTGAGGACTGGGTCAAGGCTGATATCAGCGAATACGACTCAAGTATGTCTCTCATAAGCTATGAGCTTGCAACGCCTGAAATGGCAAAGGTAGGCGAGCCTGTGGATCCTTTTGCAGGTCTTTCCGAGGAGGAGCGCAAGGCTCTTGAGGAAGAGATCGCCAAGAAGAAGAGCGCCCTCAGAAAGGGGACGCCGACACTTTCCAAGAACGCTGCAAAGAGCAGGAGCAAGGAGCCTACTGCCGTAGAGCTCAAGACCTCGGGCGCTTATGTGGGAGATATCCCCGAGTCTCAGCCCGATCCCAGCATTGCAGCCCAGCCCGGTGAATTCGCCTTTGTTACATACGGCTGGGGACACGGAGTCGGCATGAGCCAGAACGGCGCTAACTTCTACGCTGCCTACGCAGGCTGGACATATCAGGATATCCTGTTCCACTATTACCCCGGAACTTACCTGATGAATACCGGACTTACCGACGAGGAGGAGCTTACCATTGCTCATGAGCCTGCGGGCGATACCCTCAAGGTAGTTTCTGAGATAGTCAACCGCGAGGTGGGCGGCAGCTTCTCTTATGAAGCTATCAAGGCTCAGGCAGTTGCAGTATATACTTATATAAAGTATAACGGCGACGACTCAAAGGACCTGAGAGGCAAGCCCAATCCGCCGCAGGTAGTCATCGACGCCTGTGAGGAGGTTCTCGGTGAGGCTCTCTATTACGATGACAATTATGCGCTGACCGTATTCTCCGCTTCAAGCGGAGGCTGCTCGGCAAACTGCTATGAGGTCTTCTGTGCGGATTATCCCTACCTCAGAAGCGTGCCCAGCGACTACGATGCAGCCTTTGATCCCCACTGGGGAACAGTTACATATATGAGTGCGGAGACCGTGAAGAAGAAGCTTGAGACAGCTTACAATATCACCCTTTCCGATGATCCGGGCAACTGGATCCAGCCTGTATATTCAGACGAGACAGGCTATGTTACAGAAGTCCTCATAGACGGACAGACCTATGCAAAGGGCTACCCCTTCTCTATGATGATGGGACTCAAGTCCTCAAAATTCAATCTTACATATACATATGATTGATAAGCGGCGAAAAGCTGCAAACTGATACAGAACAAAAGAAATAAGTCTTTGGATACGGGAGAACGCCACGGCACTCTATATCCGGAGACTTATTTCTCCTTTTTGGTGATGAAAGGTGAAGCCGAGTGGTGAAAAAAACCTGGATTTTTTCCAAAAAGGTGAAAAAAGGTGAAAAACAAGAAAATAATTTAACAAAAATAAAAACGTTTGTTTCGTTTTCGAACGACCTTTGATTAATCATTGAACAAAATCAACAAAAAATAGGCGATTTCTGTGTTAATGATTGTGAAATACTCCGTCTTGATATTCTACCCGAATGATGATAAAATAGTTTTAGGGTGAAAAAAGGTGATGGGAAGTGAAATTTTCCAAAAAATGGTAAATCATTCCTGAGTTTCAAAGGAAAGCGAGGCGAAGTTCGATGGCAGATCTGTTATGCGGTACATATTACCCCAGTATAGATCAGAAAGGCCGTATGAGCTTCCCCACAAAGCTCCGAGAGGTACTTGGAGCAGAGTTTTACCTTTGTCAGGGTCATGATGACGCCTACATCGCCGTTTACTCGCTCGATGCATTTCAGGACTATTGTGAGACCCTTAACTCCATACCGGGCAAGCAGGGAAGCGACATAAGACGTAAGCTCCTTGCAGGTGCAGATAAGCAGATCCCTGATAAGCAGGGACGTATCTTCATCACCCAGCAGCTCAGAGATCACGCAGGTATCACCGACGAAGTCGTTGTTATCGGCGCAAACAGAAGATGTGAGATATGGAATAAGGCCAAATGGGAAGAATTCAATAACAACATCTCTCAGGAAGAGATCAACAACGCGCTTGCTGACCTCGTCCTCTGATACAGACGTTTTTGTCTTTGTTCCGACACCCGTCGGATTAAGGAGAGTTTTAGCTAATGGAATTCAGCCATATACCTGTTATGCTTGAGGAATGTCTCGAAGGGCTCAACATCCGCCCCGACGGTATCTATGTTGACGGTACCGCAGGAGGTGCAGGCCATTCCTCTGCAATAGCAGCCCGCCTTGGCGAAAAAGGCAGACTGATCGCTCTTGACAGAGACCCCGATGCTGTCGCAGTTGCGACGGAAAGGCTCTCGGTCTACAAGAACGCGAAGGTGTTCCACAGGAACTATTCGGAAATAAGAGCGGTCCTCGATGAACTTGATATAGAGTACGCTGACGGTATCCTCATGGATCTGGGCGTATCTTCATTCCAGCTCGACGAGGGAAGCAGAGGCTTCTCGTACCACTCCGACGCTCCGCTTGATATGCGTATGAGCAAGGAGGGAATGAGCGCTGCCGATGTAGTCAATACCTATACCGAGTCAGAGCTTGCAAGAATAATATTCGAGTACGGAGAAGAAAAATTCTCCCGCAGAATTGCGTCGAATATAGTAAAAGCAAGAGAAACAGCTCCTATAGAGACCACACTTCAGCTCGCTGACATCATAAGAGAAAGCGTTCCTCAGAAGGCGAGACGTGAAAAGAACCCATGCAAAAAGACCTTTCAGGCAATAAGAATAGCTGTCAACGGAGAATTCGAGCACCTTTCAAAAGGGCTTGAGGACGCGTTCTACAGTCTGAGGGCAGGCGGACGCCTTGCAGTTATTACATTCCATTCCCTTGAGGACAGAATTGTTAAACAGAAATTTGCGGAATGGTGCAGGGGCTGTATATGTCCACCGGATTTTCCCCAGTGTGTATGCGGACATAAGCCGCAGGGGAAGCTTATAAACAGAAAGCCGTTAGAGGCTAAAGAACAGGAACTCGAAAGAAACAACAGAAGCAGAAGCGCAAAGCTCAGAATAATAGAAAGGAGTGTGGAAAGCAATGGCTGAAAACACTGTACGCTATTATAACGACGAAAGCTACGACGACGCCGATTCGGACGAGACGACCGAGGTAAACGGCGCTCTGCGCAGCGACTCTGAGCAGAAGCCTGAGATCGAAATGAGCAAGAACGAAGCAAGAAGCGGTTCTATCCTCACTATATTATTCGTATCTCTGCTGGCTGCAGCGCTGCTTGGCTCGGTGATCTATTCACTTGATAAGCGGAATACCGTGTATAACAAGGTCGCCGTTCTGAATGAACGACTTGATAGTGCCGAAGCCGAAAACGTAAGACTCCAGTCTGAACTTGACAGTAAAATGAGCGCAAAGAATATAGAAGAATACGCTCAGTCTCTCGGAATGGTAAAACTCAATTCCTCACAGATCTTCTACGTCAAGACACAGACAGGCGATGTCGTAACAATTCCCGAACAGGAAAAGGGACTGATCGCGAAAATAAAATCCCTTTTCGATAAGTGCGTGGAATATTTCAGAGGGTAGTACCAATATAAATATAACACATGGACTGCCTGTTATTAAAATGAACACTATCGGCGACAAAAAATATATATGCCGAAGTTATATGTAGAACACGGAGATACAGCGGGTGATCGGAAATAAGGAATTGCAGTTCCCGGGCTTTGGGCGTTATAAGAGCCCGGGAGCGGCAGTCCCACGCTTGAATAGCGATAAATCCTTCGTCGTATCAGAACAAAAGGACATCCCAGAAAAAATAAGATGTTCAGAGGCGGGGCACATGAAAACCCTGCCTTATTTATTTATAGATGAATTTTTCACAGAAAGGAAGAATCCTGCGGTGATAAATACAAATCCCTCAAATGCAATGAGGTTCAGAAGCAAGATAGTCATGACAGCAGTATTCAGTCTGCTTTTTGCTGCTGTTGCAGGCAATTTTTTCAAAATATCAGTGCTGGACAATAAAACCTACCAGACTATGGCTAATGACCAGCATTTCGGTTCTATAAGCATCTCAGCCCACAGAGGCTCGATCTATGATTCAAACGGCTATGCCTTCGCCAAGAGCGCAACGGTCTATAAGATATTTATTGACCCACAGAGCTTTAAGGACGATATGGAGTCCCTTCAGAAGCTCATCGACAAGCGCAATCTGGAGAAGGCTAACGGCACATATACTCCCGTATACGATGAGGAGGGGAACGAGACCAATGTCCTGCCCGCTTCCTCTGAGGAGTTCAGGGAGAAGGCTGCCACATTTCTGGCTTCCAAGCTGAATGTGACTGCTGATAAGGTCAAGGAGGCTATGGATGCCGAAGGACGCTATGTGGAGTTCAAGACACAGGTGGAGAAGCCTGTTGCAGATGAGATAGCTGAGTTTTTCGGTGATATGGGCTTCATATCAGTCGGAAATACTGAGGACACCAAGCGCTATTACCCTCAGAATGAGCTTGCTGCTCAGGTGGTGGGCTTCACAAACGGCAATATCGCCTACGGCATTGAATCTTACTATGACAGCTACCTCTCGGGCGTAGACGGAAGAACCGTTTCTGCGGTAGACTCAAACGGAAAGGAGCTTCCTTACAGGTACTCCAAGACCTTTGAGCCCAAGGACGGCTCCGACGTTTATCTCACCATAGACAGAGAGCTTCAGTTCATACTGGAAAAGCACCTTGAGGAAATGTCTGTGGAACACGAGGTCAAGAACAGGTCCTGTGCAATACTCATGAACCCCCAGACAGGTGCGGTCCTGAGCATGGCTACATATCCCAGCTTTGACCTTAACGATCCTATGGAACTTGCCGATGACGGTATGCTTCTCAGGAAGATATTCACCGAGAAGAAGATAGATGAGCCTACAGAGAAGGATATTGAGGAATATACTCCCGAAGCTCGTGAGCGTCAGTGGAAGAACAAGTGCATAAGCGAGACCTATGAGCCGGGCTCTGTATTCAAGATAGTTACAGCAGCCTCTGCTATTGAGGAAAAGACCATAGATGTCAACAAGTTCAGTTACAACTGCGAGGGCTTTGTGACCCGTGATGACGGAACTGATGTCCCGCTGACGATCAAATGCCACGAAACAAACGGACATCATGTGCAGGATTTCAAGACAGCTCTCAAGAATTCATGTAACCCTGCGTTTATATCCATAGGAGAATCCCTCGGCATCGAAAAGTTCCACCAGTATTTTGATGCGTTCGGCTTTGAGGAAAAGTCGGGTATCGATCTTCCTTATGAGGTCAAGGGTAAGATCCCTCCTCTTAAAGATACACCCGAGGAAAGGGCAATGACCAATATCGACCTTACGCTTTCGTCCTTCGGACAGTGCGTTACCGTTACTCCTCTGGAGCTCATAACAGCCTGCAGCGCTGTTGTCAACGGCGGCTATCTGCTTGAGCCTTATGTGGTGGACAGAGTGGTGGACAGCGACGGAAACATCGAGCTGAAAAACGAGCGCACCGTAAGGCGTCAGGTAATATCCGAGGACACCTCCGCCATCATGCGCGAATCTCTGGAATATGTGGTTGAGAATAACCAGACAGGAAATGTCAAGATCAAGGGCTATGCTATCGGCGGTAAGTCGGGTACATCACAGCGAATCAGTGAAATGGAAAATACTCTGGACGAGAACAAGCAGGAAAATGCCGATATACAGGAGTACGGTGCTTCATATATCTGCTTTACACCAGCGGACCACCCCGACCTTATGCTTCTTGTTCTGGCGGATATGCCCCTGGCAGACAGTACAGGACAGTATTACGGAAGCAAGTGCGCAGTGCCCTGTGCAGCCAAAATACTGGAGGACGTTCTCGAATACATGGACAAGAGCCCTGAGTACAGCGACCTTGAGCTCAAGAACCTTGACATAAAGATACCTCTCGTAAGAGGTTCATCTATTGACGACGCCAAGAAGACACTTCTCGGACTGGGCATCATGGAGGATCACATCGTGACCGTCGGAAGCGGAATCGAGGTAGTGGAGCAGTCTCCAAAGACAGGAATGTCCATATCCAAAGACGGATATATTTACCTTTACACCGAAAAGGGCAACACCACCGATCCTGTAATGGTGCCTGATCTGACCGGATTTTCTCCTGAGGCGGTGAACCAGACCATCTATGCCTACGGACTGAACTATGTTTCAAAGAACATTGTCGGCGATCAGGAAGATGCCTATGTAGAGAGCCAGAGCATCGAAGGCGGACTTATGGTAGAAAAGGGTACAACTATCGAGGTAAAGTTCAAAGCACAGCAATTCAACGATTAAAGATATAAATAAAGAAAAAGACAGGAGGCAGACAAAAATGAAATTACGCGATCTTATCGAAAATAACGCCGTTACAGCCATAGGTGATACCGAAATAAGCTCCGTGACTGATGATACGCGCAAGGTGACTGAGGGAAGCCTCTTTGTCTGCGTAAAGGGCGGCAGCTTCGACGGACATACGGCTGCCAGGGAAATGATTGAAAAGGGCGCGGCGGCAGTGGTCTGCGAGCGTGATCTGGGGCTGGGTGACAGACAGATACTCACCGATAATTCCAGAAAGCTCTATGGACAGATCTGCTCAGCCTGGTTCGGACATCCCGAGCGCAGAATGAAAATGATCGGCGTTACGGGCACCAACGGCAAGACTACCATAACCAACGTCATCAAGCATATACTCACAAAAAACGGTCATAAGACAGGTCTTGTGGGAACGATACAGAATGAGATAGGGGACGAGGTGCTCCACACGGACAATACCACTCCCATGACCTATGATTTCATGCAGCTCCTGGCGAAAATGGCAGACGCGGGCTGCGAGTACGTGGTCATGGAGGTCTCCTCATTCGGACTCTGCCAGTACAGGATAGGAGCTTCACATTTTGATGTTGCGGTATTCACCAATCTTACCCAGGATCACCTTGACTACCACAAGGACATGGAGGACTACTATCAGGCAAAGAAAATGCTTTTCGACATCTGCGATACAGCTGTTATCAATGCGGACGATGATTACGGAAAGCGGCTTTACGGAGAGGTGAGCTGCAAAAAGCTCAGCTTCAGCGTAAAGGAAAATGCAGACTACTATGCCGACGGCATAAAGATAAAGTCCACAGGCTCAAGTTTCTGGTTCTGCAGCGGCGATAAATCCCACCTTATAAAGACAAGGATGCCCGGAGCCTTCAATGTTTCAAATATTACAGCAGCTATCGCTGCCTGCCTTGAGGAGGGGCTGTCTATCGACAGCATAATCCCCGCCATAGAGGAGTACAACGGCGTCAAGGGACGCTGCGAGGTCATTCCCACGGGAAGGGACTTCACCGTTATCTGTGACTATGCTCACACTCCCGACGCCATCGAGAATATCCTCAGGAGCGTTAAGGAGTACACCGAGAACGATCTCATCTGCCTGTTCGGCTGCGGAGGAAACCGCGATGCCGCAAAGCGCCCGAAAATGGCGAAGGCAGCTGCAAAATACGCCGACAAGCTCATAGTTACCTCGGATAATCCACGCAATGAGGACCCTGAGGCGATCATTGCAGACATACTCAAAGGCATCGAAAATTCGTCTGTAAACTACGATGTTGTGGTTGACAGACGGGAAGCTATATATCATGCCTTGAAAATTGCAGAAAAAGGTGATATAATAGTTCTTGCAGGCAAGGGACATGAGGACTATCAGATCCTTGCAGGCATGGAACATATCCACTTCGACGAGCGCGAAGTGGTAGCTGAGGGGCTCAGGCTCCTCGAGAATTAAAAACTGGAGTTGTTTTAATAAAATGTCTTTCTGGATAATCGATCTTATAACAGCACTTTTGTCATTCGTCATTGCAGGAGTTTCGGGTATCTTCCTGGTGCCCTTCCTGCACAGGATAAAATTCGGTCAGCCTATCAAGACCGAGGACGGACCCAAGTGGCACGCCAAAAAGCAGGGAACTCCCACCATGGGAGGCTTCATGTTCATCATATCCACTGTCATTACCTCTATCGCAGGCTACTGGATATACAGGTGGAAAACAGGTATCGACACCACCGATAAGGACAGCTTCAAGCCCTTCTATCTGCTGCTCAGCGTACTTGTGTTCTCGGCAGCATTCGGACTTATTGGCTTCATCGACGATTACACCAAGGTCGCCAGAAAGAAAAATGATGGACTGACGCCCTGGCAGAAGATAGCCCTCCAGCTGGTATGCGGTGCAGGCTTCCTCTTCGCGGTAAGATGCTTCGGCGACAGCTCAACAAAGATAGACCTCGGATTCTGGAGGTCGCCTTCACTGGGGATATTCTACTATATACTCATGATGGCAGTCATAATCTACCTTACCAATGCGGTAAACCTTACAGACGGCGTTGATGGTCTCTGCGGCTCGGTCACATTCGTGGCGATGCTCATATTCACAGTCTGCTGCTCGATCCTGAAGCAGAACGAGATGACCTGCTTCACCATGGCTCTTGCAGGCGGCTGTCTTGGCTTCCTGCTGTGGAACCTCAATCCCGCAAAGTGCTTCATGGGCGACACAGGCTCTATGTTCCTGGGCGCAGCTGTTACAGGCGTGGGACTTATCCTCCACAAGCACCTGCTGATCCTCCTGGTAGCTCTGGTCTACATCATCGAGGCGCTGTCTGTTATGATACAAGTGCTCTACTTCAAGTACACCAAGAAAAAGTACGGAGAGGGACGCCGTATATTCAAGATGACGCCTATCCACCACCACTTTGAGATGAGCGGCTTCAGCGAGTACAAGATAGTGATAACTTTTTCGCTCTGCGGCATTATCTTCGGAGTTCTGGGCATAATCACACTGATGGTATTCTGAGAATTACGTCTGACCTTAAGGAGGAAAAATGGCGGCAAGCAAAACTGAAAAGAAAAAGCGCCCTGCGATCCCGAATCCTTTTTCGGGAGGCAGGCGCGGTGATATAAGTCTGTCTTTCTTTGCATATGTAATGATACTGCTTGTAGTGGGCATAGTAATGATGTCCTCCGCAAGCTATGCGTGGGCATACAGCGAGCACGGGGGAGACGGACTTTACTACGCTAAAAATCAGGCAAAGAATGCCATCATCGGCTTCGTTGCTATGATTTTTTTCATGAAGATGGACTATCACAACTTCAAGAACCTGAAGCTCCCCGTGCTGAAAAAGCTTAATATCGCAGGACTCATGTATATCGTGGGCGCAATACTTCTTATAGCCGTTCTCCTTATCGGTAACGACGAGGGCGGTTCCATGGGAGCAAAAAGATGGATCGACATCGGTCCTCTGAACCTGCAGCCCTCTGAGGTGGCGAAGCTGGCACTGATAATCTTCTTCGCCTACAGCATGGAGCGTGACGGTCAGAAGATGAACACCTTCACCACCGGTGTTGTAAAATATGCCATAATACTTGGCGTTTATGTTCTGCTCATCGCCCTTGAAAAGCATATCTCCGGTATCATACTCATCGGTACTATCGCTGTAGCCATGATACTCTGCGGCGGTGTAAACAAGAAGCACTTCATTGCCCTTGGCGCAGGAGCTCTCGGATTTGCCATAGCCTATATCTCATGGCAGGCGCAGGTGCCCGGAAGCTACGTTGCGGTCCGTATCAAGTCATGGCAGAACCCCTTTGCCGATAAGCTGGGCGACACCTGGCAGACTGCAAACTCACTTATTGCCATAGGCTCAGGCGGACTTTTCGGACTGGGTCTGGGCAATTCCCGTCAGAAGTATCTCTACCTCCCCGAGACCAAGAACGACTTCGTTTTCCCCATTGTCTGTGAGGAGCTGGGCTTTGTGGGAGCACTGGCTATTATAATAGTATTCTTCCTTCTCATCGTTGAAGGTTACTCCATAGCAGTCCGCTGCAAGGACCGCTTCGGTATGCTCATCGCAGTTGGTATCACTACACAGATAGGCATACAGACCGTCCTCAACCTTGCCGTTGTAAGCAACCTGATACCTAACACAGGTATCAGTCTTCCCTTCTTCAGCTACGGCGGTACTGCGCTTATCATGCAGCTGGCGGAAATGGGCATCATGCTGAACATATCCCAGCACAGGTACTACCCCGACGAGAAACCAAAGGAGAAAAAGAAGAAACAACAGCAGAAGGAAGAAAAGATCGCTGAACCAAAAGGAGCATGAGCATGAGAGTACTGATAGCCTGCGGAGGCACAGGCGGACATATAAATCCGGGTCTGGCCATCGCTGATATCATAAAGAAAAAATATCCCGACGCGGAGTTCCTCTTTGCAGGAACACCCAAGGGAATGGAGTCAAAGCTTGTACCCAAGGCAGGATATAAGCTTGAGACCATAAAGGTTGCAGGCTTCCAGAGAAAGATATCCCTTGAGAATATCGGAAGGAACGCCAAGGCTCTCGCCTATCTTGCCACTTCGGGCAGGAGAGCAAAGCAGATCATCGAGGGCTTCAGGCCCGACATCGCCATAGGTACAGGCGGTTACGCCGCAGGTCCCGTTATTCGCAAGGCGGCAAGAATGGGCATACCTACGGCAATCCATGAGCAGAATGCCTATCCCGGCGTGACGAACAAGCTCCTCTCAAAGGAAGTGGACTACGTTATGCTCACTGTTGAGGAAGCGCTCAAGTTCATGGACAAGAGCAAATTCGAGTACAGCGTTACGGGACTTCCCGTGCGAAGCAATATCAACACTATGAGCCGCGAGGAAGCACGTAAGAAGCTGGGATTTGATGACAGCTTCACCATTCTTTCCTTCGGCGGAAGCCTCGGTGCAGGCTGTATCAACGAGACTATGACCGAGGTATTGAAGTGGCACACAGGGAAGAAGCTTCCCGTCAACCACATACATGGCTACGGCGGAATGGGCAAGGATACATTCCCACAGGCAATGAAGGAAGCAGGCATACCGCTTAAATCCGACAGGCTCCGTATCACCGAGTACATAAATGATATGGACGTATGTCTGGCTGCGGCTGACCTGGTCATCTGCCGATCGGGAGCCTCCACACTTGCGGAGCTTGAAGCCGCAGGAAAGGCTTCCATACTCATTCCATCTCCCATAGTTGCAGGCAACCACCAGTACCATAACGCAATGGTGCTTGGCAAGGCAGGCGCAGCGGTAGTCATCGAGCAGAAGGACGTTACCAATGAACGCATGATAGCTGAGATAGAAAAGCTGTACAATGACAGCGAAAAGGTGAAGGCTATGTCCGAAAGCGCGGCAAAGCTTCACCTTACCGATACTAATGACAGAATACTGGAAGTAGTTGCCAAGCTTGTAAAGAAGGCACAGAATGGAAACAGGTAAGAAAGTGGAAGTGGCAGGTACTACCCTCAATGTCTACACCGAGGGCAGCGGCAGTCCCACTATCGTGTTTCTTTCAGGGGGCGGAGTTACCTGCCCCGTGCTTGAATACAAGCCAATATACCGCAGGATGTCAAAGAATTACAGGATAGCAGTGGTGGAAAAGGCAGGCTACGGCTTCAGCGGAGAAATGAAGACTCCGCGTACAGTAGAAAATCTTGTCAGCGAGGACAGAGAAGCCCTCCGCAGGGCAGGCATCGAGCCGCCCTATGTGCTTGCTGCTCATTCCTATTCGGGACTGGAGACAGTATACTGGGCAAACAGTTATCCTGATGAGGTCAAGGCTGTGCTCAGTCTGGACATGGGAGTTCCCGATTATGCAGTATTGCAGGCTGAGGAGGTCCCCGACGACAAGAGGGACAAGCTCCTTGCAAAGCAGCACAGGCTGCTGAAGACCATAGCAAAGGGCGGACTTCTTGCTAAGCTTTTCAGAAACAAGACCGAGAATGTCTCGGGTCTTCTCACAGGCAATGAGCTTACCGACGAGGAGAAGAAGATATACCGTCAGCTCTTCTACAAGAACATCGCCAACAGCGAGTTTATAGAGGAGTCGCGGCTCATGACCGCCAACGCGGAAGCCGCAGTGAAGACGGGGTATCTTAAATGTCCCTGCTGCTTCTACATAAGCGACATGAAGGGCATGAGCAAGCAGAAAACATGGCGTCAGGCAGGCATTGAATATGCCGAAAAATGCAGCGCTGAGATACATTTATCTGATAAGGGACACATGATGTATACCCGTATTCCCGACGAGATGTCGGAGACCTTTCTGAAATTCCTTGCTGCGCATGGAATAGGCGCAGAGTAACAACACATCAGTCTACGGCATACAATACATAAAAATGCTGTGGGGTGATAAAATGCAGAAATTCATAATAAATGGCGGCAGGCGGCTGAGAGGCGAGCTTGCCCTCCAGGGCAGCAAAAACAGCTCACTGCCGATAATGGCGGCGGCTCTGCTTTGCCGCGGCGAGTGTACGCTGCACAGCTGTCCCAGGCTCACCGATGTCTATGCGGCTTCGAGGATACTCAACTGCGTGGGCTGTCGGTGCAGCTTTTCCGATAACACGGCGGTGATAAACGCCGAAACAGTTGACAGGACTCAGGTCTCGGAGGAGCTTATGCGCGAAATGCGTTCCTCCATCATCTTCATGGGAGCCATGCTCGGCAGAGCAGGGGAGTGCGTGGTAAGCGTCCCCGGAGGCTGCGAGCTGGGACCGAGACCAATAGATATGCACCTTGCCGCACTGAGAAAAATGGCTGTCGATATCCGCGAGAGCGGCGGCAGTATCATTTGCAGGGCGGTCTGCGGCAGAGCAAAGGGTGCAAAAATATCCCTTGCCTTTCCCTCGGTGGGAGCTACGGAGAACATCATTCTCTGTGCGGTGACCGCTGACGGCGAAACTGTGATAAACAATGCTGCCCGTGAGCCTGAGATATGTGACCTCTGCGGCTTTCTCAGAGCCTGCGGAGCAGACATAAAAGGGGACGGCGAGAGCCGTATAATTATAAGAGGAAAACAACAGCTCCACGGCTGTGAATATACAATAATGCCCGACAGGATAGTCGGAGCCACCTATCTTTCCATGGTAGCTGCGGCAAAGGGCGAGCTTATACTTACCAATGCCTGCGTTCCCGAAATGGAGCCCTTTTTATCGGTGCTGGAACAGACGGGATGCAGTGTATATACATCTGAAAACAGGATATATCTGCGCAGCGGTACACGGCTGAGAGCGGTGAAGGAGAGGATAAGAACAATGCCTCACCCGGGGTTTCCCACGGACGCTCAGGCGGTGCTTATGGCTGCACTTTCACTTGCTGACGGTACCAGCATATTCGAGGAGAATATCTTCGACTGCCGCTACCGCCACACAGACGCTCTTGTGAAAATGGGAGCGGATATAGAGGTGCTCGGCAAGGTCGCCGTGGTCAAGGGAGTAAGCTCCCTGTGCGGTGCAAATGTTGAGGCCACCGACCTGAGAGGCGGAGCTGCTATGGCAATAGCAGGGCTCTGCGCCGGGGGGAACTACCGTTATCACCCGTATCTGTCACATAGACAGAGGATATGAAAATATGGAGGAAGCTGTAAGACTTCTCGGCGGAGATATGCGTCGGGTCTGAGGCCGAAGGAATTGGAGAAGGTATGAAAGACGTCGAAAAAACCAGTGTGGAAAGGCAGAACAGCCGCAAGCGCATAAGACGGCGCAAAAGAATGATGAACGTCTACGGACTTGTAGTGCTTCTGCTTGTTATTACTGCGGGAATAACCATAAGCTATACTTTTCTTTTCAACATAAACGAGATAAGAGTCTCGGGCGAGTCGGATATGTATTCCGCTGAGGAGATAGTAATGGCTTCGGGAATAAAAGAAGGCGACAATCTGCTAAGGCTTGACTGCGCAAAAAGCGAACAGAGAATTCTCGATGAGCTGCTCTATGTTGAGACTGCAAAGGTAGAGCGCGATTTCCCCTCATCTCTGGATATAACCGTTACCAAGTGCATACCTGCCTTTAATGTACAGTACAGCGAGGGTACCCTCCTTGTAAGCAAGAAGGGAAAGATACTTGCCGACAACGGTTTTGTCACCGACGGACTCCCTATAATCTATGGACTTGAGCCCTCGGAGACA
Source organism: Bacillota bacterium (assembly GCA_029572815.1). Classification (GTDB taxonomy): domain Bacteria; phylum Bacillota; class Clostridia; order Oscillospirales; family Ruminococcaceae; genus Ruminococcus. The sequence goes on from JAKPUQ010000004.1 coordinate 86,180, forward strand.
ACTCTCGGAAAGCCTGTTGCCTCCGATAATGAGCATAAGAATGATGCATTTGCCGAGATAATCGCAAGTATGGTAGCCAAGAGCGACAATAATATTATGTCAGTTGACCTCAGCGATGAGCACTCGATTATCGTGAACTACAAGAATGATATGATATTCAAGATGGGCAACTGGAACGATGTTGAGTATAAGCTCAGCCTTGCGGATACTGTAATGAATGAAGATTCCGTCAAGGGCAAAAAGGGCTATCTGATGATGGTAGGCACCAATATGTGCAGCTTCAGGGACAGCAATCTTCCTGCGTCATCTCCGGAGCCTACTACAGCTCCCAAGACCGATGAATACGGCAATCCCATTGAGGAGATCAACGAGCAGGATCCCGATATAGAGGCAAAATTCAGTGAGATAAACAACAGCCGTACAACAACCGTCCCCACAACAGTTACCGAAGCAGTTACCGAATGGAGCGGCGGAGATGACTACAACAACGGCTACGATGACGGAAGCCAGTGGGACGGCGGCTATGATAACGGATACTATGACGAAAACGGCTATTCAGACAACGGTTATGGCAATAACGGCTATGACAGCGGTTACGAAAATAATCAGTGGTAACTGTTTGATGTGTGCAAAATGCTGATGATGAGCTCTGCTCGATTGTACAATTCGCTGAAAATAAAAAAAATTTTGTTTACTCTTGAAAAAAATGCTTCTATATGCTAAAATATAAAGTGTATTTATGGAGTGATATATAAAATTGATAAATTTAGGATAATAAATAGTAGGAGGAGTTCAAATGTCAGATTTCAATTATGAGGAAACACTCGAACCCGATGTTAATATAAAGGTCATCGGTGTTGGCGGCGGCGGCGGAAACGCTGTAAACTGCATGGTGGATTCGGGTGTCAATAATATAGAATATATAGCTATAAACACAGATGCAAAGGCTCTTAACAAGTCCAAGGCTACTACAAGGATACCGATCGGTGCCAAGCTCACAAAGGGCAGAGGTGCAGGCAACAAGCCCGAGATCGGTCAGCGCAGTGCCGAGGAGAACCGCGACGAGATCGAGACACACCTCAAGGGTGCTGACATGATCTTCATCACAGCAGGTATGGGCGGCGGAACAGGTACAGGTGCTGCTCCCGTTGTTGCTAAGATCGCCAAGGAAATGGATATCCTCACTGTTGCCGTTGTTACAAAGCCCTTCCTCTTTGAGAGAGAGCAGAAGATGGCTCAGGCTGAGAGAGGTATCGCAGAGCTGAGAAAGTATGTTGATTCACTTATCGTTATCCCTAACGAGAGACTTCTCGTAGGCCTCGATAAGCCCCTTACAATGATGCAGAGCTTCGCACTTTCAGACGACGTTCTCAAGACAGGTGTAAAGAGCATTTCCGACCTTATCGTTGAGGAAGGCTACATAAACCTGGACTTCGCAGACGTTTCTACTATCATGAAGGATGCCGGCTATGCTCACATGGCTATCGGTCACGGTACCGGCAAGGACAAGGCAAGAGATGCTGCAAATGCAGTTATCTCCAGCCCGCTTCTCGAGACATCTATCTCCGGCGCAAAGCGACTCCTTATCAATATCGCTATGTCCGAGGATATTCTTTCTTCCGATGTTGATGCAGCTACAAAGATGATCACAGATACAGCTGCTGAGGGTGTTGAGTTCATCTTCGGTACAGCATTCAAGGAAGATATGCAGGATGAGATGACTATTACAGTTATCGCTGCAGGCTTCGATGATGATGACGCTCCCGCTCCTTCAACTATCGAGGAGTCAAATCCCGAGGAGGACATCATTCCTATCGATAATCCTCTTATCGATGAGTTCGGCTTCGGCGGAAACAGCAGCCCTGCAAAGCCTGCTTCTTCTTCAAGCCAGGATTACGATCTTGACGATATTTTCAAGATGCTCGGCAACTGATATAAGCAAATACAAGCGGTCCGTATGGGCCGCTTTTTTGTTTATGCAGTGATAAAAATATCGGGAACTCACTTCGGACTGCTGTTCATTGTGCAGTCTGGACACAGTTTTTCTTTATACTATTTATATTATGAAAGTTTTACTAATTAAACAAATCTAACATTATAAGTTAAACGGATTTACCTTATTTTTAACACTTAGTATATTTTTGCCTGTTTTTATAGTAAATTGCACTAAAATCAGTTCAAATTTTCTACATTTGGGTAGTTGAAATAATATATTCAATATGTTATAATTTATGTAAGGCATAATCATTGGAACCTGTATTCGTGGGCTGTGAAGGCTTTTTTATATGCAAATTCACCAAAACGGACCTTCACAGAGACTGAGTATGGGTTCTTATTCCTTAATTTTTTACCTCGGTGGTACCGAGGGGAACGGAGTGTACCATGGGCGAACAGTCACCAACAGTATTAAGAGAAACCAAGATGGGTCAAAGAGGTTTCGTAAAAGAAGACGTTATTACTTACCTTGACGAACTCAATTCAAAGATCGTTGCTCTCGAGGACGAGCTTAAGGCTTCAAAGGAAGGCGGTGCTTCTGACCCTCAGGAGGTTACAAAGTACAGAAATCAGGTGGAGAACCTTCAGGAGAAGCTCAATACCTCCAATAACGCTCTCAGAGCTGCAAAGAAAGAAAACGAAGAGCTCCAGAAGACCATTGCTCAGCTGAAGACTGCAGGCGCAGGCGGTGCTCAGGCTGCTGCTGCACTGGAGGCTGCTAAGAAGGAAATAGAGACACTCAAGGAACAGCTCAAGGCTTCAGAGGCCAAGGCTGCTGCTTCAGGAAATAATGCACAGGCTAATGCTCAGACAACAGCTGCTCTCGAGGCTGCAAAGAAGGAGATCGAGGATCTCAGAAACAGGCTCAAGGCTGCCGAGGCTAAGGCTGCATCAGCAGGAGCTGCTATCGCTGCAGGCGGAAACGCTGACGGCGAGGTAGCTAAGATCAAGCAGGAGCTTGCCAAGATCACTGAGGAACTCAACAATAAGAATAAGGACCTTGCCGCTAAGGCTAAGGAACTGGCTGATAAGGACAGCAAGATCGCTGAGCTTACTAAGAAGGGCGATGAGACCTCCAAGATCAGCGAGGAGATCGCTAAGAAGGATGAGGAGATCAAGGCCCTCAACGAGCAGATCACCAAGCTCAAGGAAGAGTCTACAGATCCTATCGCTCAGATGGGCGCTATGTTCGCTGAGGCTCAGAAGAACGTTAACCAGATCAAGAACCAGGCTAAGCTGGACGCTGAGGCTGTTACCAAGGAGGCTAACGATAAGGCTGCTCAGATCCTCAAGGATGCCAACAGTGAAGCTGAAAAGGCTGTTGCTAACGCAAATGCTGCTGCTGAGGCTTGCATTAAGGAAGCAAACGATCAGGCCAAGAATACTGTCGATGAGGCTAATACTCATGCAGATAAGGTAAACCAGATGTCCAAGACTGTCCGCGAGATGCTCCTTACAGAGATCGAGAGCGTAAACAGCAAGTTCACAGATATTGCTTCTGTACTCAATAACCTGACAGGTCAGTGCTCAAGCAGAATGAACGAGGCTCAGAACATCATTGGCGAGGCACGTAAGACAGTTGACGTTGCCAAGTCAGAGAACAGCGTAAAGAAGGCTGAGGCTCCCAGAGCTGAATTCAATCCTTCTAAGGCTCCCAAGGCTGACATCACAGAGCTTCCCTCAGCAAAGCCTTCTGACAACAGCGATCCCTTTGCTAACGTAGGCAACTTCAATAACGCTAACAAGAATAACAATAATGTTAATAACAACAAGCCCGCTCAGGCTCCTGCTCAGAATCAGCAGCAGAACAACAAGCCTGCACAGGGCAACAAGAGCGCAAACTTCAACTTCGATATGGCAGAGCTCCTTAAGGCTGCTGAGGAAGAAGCTGCAAAGGAAAACTGATAACCGACTGATTTACCGACTCTCTTCGGAGCGCTCCGAGGAGAGTCGGGAATAAAATAACTTGTATGGAAAAATGCGGATTGTTGGGTGGATATCTTGCTTGATCTTGATCACGATTTGAATGAACTTAACAGCAAAACGGACGAGGAGCTGGCTGTGCTCGGCAAGACCGACAAGACGGCTGCTGCTGTTCTGATATCACGCTTTTCAAGACTTGTTTTTATAAAGTCTGAGATCTTTGCAAACTCGGAGTCGGACTGCGATGACCTCCACCAGGAGGGAATGATGAGCCTTCTGAAGGCCATTGAGGCTTTTGATCCGAAAAAGGGCGTGAAGTTCTCTACCTTTGCTGAGGTATGTATCGTTAACCGTATGAGGACACTGTCCAGAAGATCAGTGAAGGATCTGTCTTATACCGAAAGGATCGACGATGACGAGGCGGAGGATATACTTTCTGTGGAGGAGACTCCGGAAAGTATTTACTTTTACAAAGAATTTTTTTCCGGGCTGCGGAAGACTATATGCTCGGTGTTGTCTCTCACAGAGCTGAACGTTCTCACACTGTGCGTACAGGGGCTCAGCTATAAGGCTGCGGCGGAAAAGCTGGGAATTACCGAAAAAGCAGTGGATAACGCCATGCAGCGTGCGAGAAAAAAGATACGTGCAGTAATGCATGACACAAATTAAAAGATGACCGTGTAGCTCAACCCAGAAGAGCGTTGTTTTACAAAGATGTGGGTGGAAATCCGACCGTGGTCGAAAAAAAATTAAGCGAGGTATTGTACTATGTACGAAGACAAGACATTAGTTTGCAAGGAATGCGGACAGGAGTTTATTTTCTCCGCAGGCGAACAGGAATTTTATGCAGAGAAAGGCTTCGTGAACGAGCCCCAGAGATGCAAATCATGTCGTGACGCCAGAAAGAATGCAGGCAAGGCAGAGCGTGTAATGTACACAGCAGTCTGTGCTTCATGCGGCGGCGAGGCAAAGGTTCCTTTTGAACCCAAGGAAGGAAGAGCTGTTTACTGCAGCGACTGCTTCGCAAAGATGAACGAGGCATAATTAATGAGACCGAAAGCACAGTCGGAAACGGCTGTGCTTGGTTTTGTTTATGCGTACTGCTATGCAGTGCGCTATTTTACTGTAGATGAGGTGCAATATGCTTGATAACAGACTGAAGAAGATAGCTGAGCTGGTCAGCGGAAATGGTATTGCTGTTGATGTGGGAACAGACCACGCCTACCTCGCGGCGGAGCTCATTAACAGCGGAAAGTGCAGCAGAGTCATTGCCTCCGATGTGAAAGAGGGACCTCTTGACTCGGCGCGGAATACGGTGGATAAGTACGGCATACAGGACAAGGTCGAGCTGGTGCTGTCCGACGGACTGGAGAATGTATCACTTGACGGCGTTTCCGACGTTGTTATCGCAGGTATGGGCGGCGAGACTATAGCGGATATAATCGGCGCTGTAAAAATAGATTCCATAGATAAAATGAGCATCCGCTGGGTGCTTCAGCCAATGACCAAGCCCGAGATCCTCCGCAGAAAGCTCTATGAACATAACCTGGAGATCACAGGGGAGTATGTTGCGGAAGAAGGCGACAAGCTGTATGTTATAATGACGGCGGAGTATTGCCCCTTCCCGAGAAGACTCACCGAGGCTGAGTCGGTCTGCGGATTTTTCGATGACGAGGACAAAACTGCCAATAAATACCGTGCCCGTGAGGCAGAGCGCCTTGAAAAGGTCGCCGACAGTCTTGAAAAGGCAGGCAGAAACTCCGACGCTCAGCACTACAGAGTCCTCGCACAAAAAGTTATAAACGGTATCGGCGTTGAGAATACTTGTGACGTTATTGAATACCTCAATGAGCTCTACCCCTTTGCTGCACAGGAGAAGTGGGATAACTCGGGCTATCTTGTGGAAAGCTCCGAGCAGGAGTGCAGCAGGATACTGCTGAGTCTTGATATTACCTCTGAAGCAGTAGATGAAGCAGACCTGAAGTGTGCCGAGCTCATTATCTCTCATCACCCCGTTATTTTTGAGCCGCGCAAGAGAATAAAGTGCAGCGACCCTGTCTACAAGCTCATTGCAAGCGGTATCGGAGCGGTTTGTATGCACACAAATCTGGACATAGCTGAGGGCGGTACAAACGGCGTGATTCTGCGCAAACTCAGCAGCAAGTTACGGATTTGCGGTGAGCCTGAGCCCTTTGAGGAGCTTGGCGGCGGAAACAGTCTGGGCTGGATAGTTACGCTTAATGAAGCTGTAAATGCAAGAAAGCTTGCAGAGGTCTGCAAAGAGATCTTCGGCTGTGAGTATGTAAGGACCTCGCATATCAGCAAAAAACTTGTGTCAAAAATTGCGTTTTGTTCAGGCTCAGGAGGCTCAATGCTGGGACTTGCCGGCGAAAAAGGCTGCGATGCGCTCATAACCGGCGATGTTAAACACGACGTATGGATAGACGCGAATAATTACGACATCGCTCTTCTGGACTGCGGACATTTTCATACGGAAAACATTGTTCTTGAGGAGCTCCGCCGCGTACTTGAGGAGAAGTTCCCGCTTCTTGATATTGAGATCGCGGAGACTTCCGTTGATCCCTGTGATTATGTCTGAGGTGAGACAATGAGCATTTTCATATGTCCTGTATGCGGACAAAAACTTGATATATCGGGAAATTCCTACATCTGTCCCAAAAGGCACAGCTTCGACAGGGCGAAGAGCGGCTACGTCAATCTGCTGCTGTCAAAGCACATGGGCAAGACCGTTCACGGCGACAACAAGCTTATGGTGCAGGCGAGGAGGAATTTCCTTGACAAGGGCTACTATAAGCCTCTGTGCGACGCCCTGCGTACTGCGGTTACGGAGTATTTTTCGGGCGGCACCATTATTGACGCAGGCTGCGGTGAAGGCTACTACACAGGCGCAATAATTGAGCAGTTTAAGCAGCTCGAAATTGCTGCGGAGGTCTGCGGTATAGACATATCAAAAGCAGCAGTTGAGTACTGCGCAAAGCGGTGCAGGGACGCCGAACTGGCTGTGGCAAGCGTTTTTCATATCCCTGTTTCGGACGGCTCCTGCGATATGCTGGTGACACTTTTTGCTCCCTACTGCGGAGAGGAGTTCCGCAGAGTGCTGAAAAAAGGCGGTATCATGATAATGGCGATACCCTCGGCGGAGCACCTATGGGAGCTGAAGCAGGCTGTGTACGATACTCCCTACAAGAATGAGGTCAAGCCCTACGAGCTTGAGGGCTTTGAGTTCCTTAGTGCACAAAAAGTCACATATGACATGAAGCTTGAGTCCTCCGAGGATATCATGGCACTGTTTTCCATGACGCCCTACTACTACCGCACGGGACGGGATCAGCAGGAGCGCCTTAATAAGCTGGACAGTCTCAGCACAAAAGCTGACTTTGAGCTTTTAGTATATCGCAATATTTGATTAGATTGGCAGCGCACAAAATGTTATAATAAACATAGAAAAGAATATGTGCAATTCCTACAGAGCAGCAGTGTCAGTCTTATCACTCTTTCACAATAAAACAGCAAAGGATTGATTTTATGGCTCTGGATGGAGCATTCTTATATACAGTCAGGAACGAACTCCTTCCCCTTATCGGCGGAAGGGTCGAGAAAATACATCAGCCCTCCCGCGAGGAGGTCATCATCTCTATCCGCACAAAAAACGGCAGCAAAAAGCTGTATATCTCCGCCAACGCAGGCAGTGCGAGAGTCCACATTACGGAAAACACAGTGGATAACCCACAGACTCCGCCTATGTTCTGTATGCTTCTCAGAAAGCGTCTTGGCAGCGGCAAGCTTATTGATATACGTCAGGACGGTCTGGAGCGTATACTATTTCTGGACTTTGAATGCGTAAACGAGCTTGGCGACATAGTTACCGTGACCCTTGCGGTGGAGATAATGGGTCGCTGCTCCAACCTTATAATAGTAAGCGGCGAAGGCAGAGTCATCGACAGTATCAAGCGCGTTGACGAGGAGATGTCCCGTGAGCGAATGGTGCTTCCGGGAATGGAGTACACACTCCCTCCCCGTGATGACAGGCTGAATTTCCTCACCTGCGAGCCTGAGGAGATAAAGGTACGTCTTGCCGAAACTCAGCCCAAGGAGCTGTCAAAGGCTCTTATACGTATTTTTGAGGGTATTTCTCCCATACTTGCCCGTGAGTGGGCTTACTTTGCAGGCAGGGGAGCGCACATCGAAAGCGATACCATCAGCAGCGACCAGCTTGACAGACTGCTGTTTACAATAAAACGTACCCGCGAGCAGGTACTCGAAGGCGAGTGCCGCTTCTCGGTGGTCAGCGACAAGGAAGGTCAGCTGAAGGACTTTTCCTTCGTGCGCCTTTCACAGTTCGGAACACTTATGTATACCAAGGAGCTCTCGGGGCCCTCGGAGCTTCTGGACTATTTCTATTCGGAACGCGACCGCGCAGCCCGTACAAAGCAGCGTGCAAACGACCTTTTCAAGCTGCTCATGAACCTTACTGACAGGACCTCAAGGCGTATTGCCGCCCAGCGTGAGGAGCTGGATGCCTGTGCCGACAAGGATCGTGCAAAGCTGTTCGGCGACCTTATCTCCGCCAATATGTACCGCATACAGAAGGGCGACAGCAGCGCTGTTGTGGAGAATTTCTATGACGAGGAGTGTCCGCAGGTGACGATACCTCTGGACGTGAGAAAGACTCCTGCCCAGAACGCCCAGCATTACTACGGCGAATACAAGAAGTCTGTTACTGCCGAGGAGAAGCTGGCGGAGCAGATACAGAAAGGTGAGGATGAGCTTCAGTATCTTGAGAGCGTATTCGATTCGCTCACCAGAGCTTCCTCCGAAAACGATATAATCCAGCTGAGACTGGAGCTGCGTGAGCAGGGCTATGTCCGCTACGCAGGCGGAAAGGCGAAGCCGCCAAAGGCTCTGCCGCCCATTGAGTACAAGTCCAGCGACGGCTTCTCCATACTTGTGGGACGAAATAACAAGCAGAACGACCAGCTGAGCCTTAAATTTGCGGAAAAGACCGATATATGGCTCCATACTCAGCTTATCACGGGCTCCCATGTCCTTATTCTGACAGACGGCGAGACTCCTCCCGACAAGACCATCGAGGAGGCTGCGGTGATAGCTGCGGTCAACAGCAGCGGCAGGGATTCTGGCCTTGTTCCCGTGGACTACTGCCTTGCACGCTATGTAAAGAAGCCCGCAGGTGCTAAGCCGGGCAAGGTCATTTTTACCAACTACAAGACCGCTTTTGTCAAGCCCGACCGCGAGCTTGAACAGAGCCTGAGGGTATGATATGAACAAGAGGATAGACCCCGAGTTCTTCCACCGCGATGTTCTGGAGGCTGCTCCCGACCTTGTGGGGAAGATTCTTGTACACCGCCTTCCCGACGGTACTGAGCTCCGCGAGCGTATAGCTGAGGTGGAGGCGTACAGAGGCGAGGAGGACAAGGGCTGCCACGCCGCAAAGGGAAGAACAAGGCGGACGGAGCTGCTCTACGGTGAGAGCGGTATTATATATGTATACCTTTGCTACGGTATGCACTGGCTCATGAATGTTATAACAGGGGAGAAGGATCAGCCCCAGGGACTCCTTCTTCGTGCAGGAGAAAAATTTGACGCGCCTGCAAAACTGACAAAAAATATGATGATCGACGGAAGCTTCAATGGTATTGATCTTCGCAGCTGCGAGGAGATATGGTTCGAGGACGACGGCTTTCGTCCTTCCATAAGGACTGCCCCGAGAGTAGGCATAGACTACGCAGGGGAGTACTGGAAGGACGTAGAGTGGCGTTTCATCGGCAGCGAGGAGTGATGTTGTGAATATACGGTGTTTAGGCTGTAATTCCATATATGACAGCAGCTCGGTCTTTCGCAGGGCTGCAACAGGCGAATACATGATAATGCTCACAAGGAGCCGATGTCGGTTCGATATAAACGGGCTCACCATGAGGGTGCCGCAGGACGCCTTCATTATCTGTGACGGAAGGCTTCCCGTGGTCTATGCGGCTGATGACAGTCCGCTTATCTGCGACTGGATATGCTTTGACGGCGAGGACGAAAAGGAGTTCATCGACGCCCTGGAGCTCATATTCAACCGCCCTGTGCTCTTTGCGGATACGGATTTTATTGGCGAGCTCATGCGCAATATAGCTTCTGAGTACTACTCTCTGGCTTCGCGGAGAGCGAAAATGCTGGAGAACCTTATGCGTCTGCTGCTTGTTAAGGCAGGGGATGCCATGAACCGCGGCGGCGAGAAGGTACAGACCTCCGAGCCACACTATGCAATGCTCATTGAGCTCCGCGAAAAGATATACCGCAATCCGCAGATGAAGTGGAACGTGGATACCATGGCAGCGTATGTGAGTATGTCACGCTCATATTTCCAGCACCTTTACCGTGAGACCTTCGGGGTGTCCTGCATTGCCGATGTAATCAGCGGTAAGATAGAAAAGGCGAAGGAGATACTCACCGAGACGGGCTGCACTGTTTCTCAGGTTGCGGCGATGTGCGGATACGACAACGAGGAGCACTTCATGCGCCAGTTTAAAAAGATAGTAGGAGTGACTCCGACCCGATACAGAAAGCAAGTATAAAAAAGGCAGTCTATTGGCAGAGCCTTTTGAAATAGACGTTAAAAAAACAACGAAATGACGGCATTTGTGTCAATTATTGCGGAACGCTGTTCAAAAATTGCTAAAAATAAGTTTTAAGGAGGCATTTAATCTCAAAAACTTACATTTATAACGTGTTGAAACTGTGAAAAATTAATAAAAATATATGAATTATTGATGTACAAATACAGAGAATGAACTTTGAACAGCAGCTTCTGACAGAAAAATCAGCTCCTGAAATGACGTAATATAGCTGAATTCGCGCGGTGTGTGAAAAATTGCGGTGGGATATTGAAGATTTGGTGAATTTTTAGCAAACTTAAGACTATTTTAAGGAAACGTCACTATAATATAATCAAACGATACGAAAGGAGTGTGAGCTTCGGGCGGCAGGACCGCTGCGAAGGCGATTATGGCTATTAATGCATTCGCTCGTAAAGAGATCAAGTTCCTCCTTAATATGGATCAGTATCACGGACTCATGGAGGTCATAAACCAGTATATGAACCCCGACAAGTTCTGCATAGGCGGAAAAGAGTACGGAATTTACAACATCTATTATGATACACCTGATGATTTTCTTATAAGGGAGTCACTGTCAAAGCCTTATTATAAGGAGAAGATCAGGCTCCGCAGTTACTATTCACCTGCGTCACCTGACGATACAGTGTTCCTTGAGATAAAGAAGAAGATCGGCGGCATCGTTACCAAGAGGAGAGTGTCCATGACTCTGGCTGAGTCAGATGCTTATCTCCGTGACCGTTCAAAGCCCGAGTGTACAAAGTACATCACTGAGCAGGTTTTCAGAGAGCTGGACGTGTTCCTTGATAACTACCCCATAGCTCCCAAGCAGTATATCAGCTATCAGCGTGAGGCTTTCTTCGGTAAGGATGACGGAGACTTCCGCCTTACATTCGACAGAAAGATCACAGAGCGCCGCTATGATCTGGGACTGAACTACGAGAGCTACGGCAACTACATAATCGGTGCTGACCAGAGACTCATGGAGGTCAAGGTCTCCAATGCGATACCCGACTGGCTGGTAAATAAGCTTTCAGAGCTTGAGATCTATAAGACCAGCTTCTCAAAATACGGAAGAGCCTACCAGAACTTCATAAAGAGCCAGGTAGAGGGCGCTCAGCAGGCGTCGGGAGGCAGGCCGCGTATATATATATCGGGGATCTCAATGGTAAACAACAACATCATTATGAACAGGAGCGTATAATTTTATGTTTGAACATGGTTTTTTCGGAAATGTACTTTCAAAGTATTATGAAAGTGACTCGGTGATCAACAGCAGCAGTTCTGCTTTGGGTACCATCAAGCCCGGGGAGTTCTTCCTCTGTGTGGGAGCGGCACTCGTTATCGGCTTCCTTATAAGCCTTATCTACATAGTTACCCACAGAAAAGAAGGCTATTCACAGAGCTACGTGCTTACAATGATAATGCTTCCCACTATCGTATCACTGATACTTCTCCTCATCAATACTACTGCGGGTGCTCTCAGCCTTGCAGGTGCATTCACCCTTGTACGATTCCGAAGCGTGGCAGGAGACCCGAAGGATATAGCTTATATCTTCTTCGCAATGGCAGCAGGTGTTGCCTGCGGAATCGGCTACATCGGATTTGCTATCGTATTCTTCATCATTCTGGGCGCTGTAATGTTCATTCTCAGCGAGACTGATTTCGGCGGCTGCAAGAAGAGACACATGACCCTGAAGATAGCTATCCCCGAGAACCTGGACTATCAGGGAGTTTTTGAACCCGTGCTTTCAAGATACACAACATTCCACAAGCTCAGAAGAGTAAAGACCACAAACTTCGGTACACTGTTCGAGCTCATCTACAGTGTTGATGTTCTTGAGAACGTTGACCAGAAGAAGTTCGTTGACGAGCTCCGCGCACTCAACGGCAATATGACCATCAATCTCGTATTCTTCAAGTACGATGATAAGATCTACGAAAACTAAATATAAATAAAGAAGAAATACTACCCTCTTACTTAAAAATTTGTCAGACTTGATATGCTTTGAGTCTGGCAAATTTTGTATATGGGGAAAAAAGGAGTGCTTATTATGAAATATAGAAGGTTAATGGCAGCAGTTGCAGCAATGGTAGTTATGGCATCAATGGTTTCCTGCGGAAAGGATAAGAAAAGCAGTACAGTGACCACATCTGAAAGTCCGGCAGCTACAGATACAAATACAGCCGGCAGCGATACTACAACTGCTGACAAGGAGGAGACTACTGACTCCGACGGGGAAAAAACTACCACAAAGGCTAAGGAAAAGGACGATAAGTCTGAGACCACTACCACAAAGGCAGGGGAGAAGAAGGCTGATACTACAACTACAGCAAAAAGCGGCTCCTCCGGCGGCAGCAACAGCGGCGGAAACTCCTCCTCCGGCGGAAGCAGTTCAGGGGGAAGCGGATCGTCCGGCGGCAGCTCCTCTGGAAACAGCTCGGAAGGCAGCGGCGGCAGTACCTCGGGAGGCGGTTCGGGTGACACAGGCACGGTCAAGGAGTATACTGCTGAGATCGTCCTTGGCAGCACTCCTAAGGTAACAGGCAGCAACGTGACCGTAAACGGCTCAACAGTCATCATAACAGCAGAAGGCGATTATATCTTCTCTGGAAGCGTTTCCGAGGGACAGATAGTCGTAAAGACAGGAGTTGCAAAGACTGAGGACAAGGTCACGATAGTTCTTAACGGCGTTGGCATATCGAATTCTTCCCAGCCTGCAATATTTATAGAGGAGTGCAAGCGCTGCACTATCAAACCGAAGGAAGGCTCTGTGAACTACGTTTCCAGCGGCGTTGAGAAAAAAAGCGCTCATGAAACAGGAGCCATATTCTCCAATGATACTATAAAGCTCAAGGGCAACGGCGAGCTGAATATTACCGCAACAGCTTCCCACGGAATCAACAGCGATGACGATGTTGTCATCGAGAGCGGTACATATAATATAGAATCACGTAAATCAGGCATTATAGCTAACACTGATGTCACGATAAATGACGGAAATATCCATGTCAAGTCCGGCACAAACGGCATCAAGTCCGAGGGAACGCTCAACGTTAATGGCGGATATACCGTTATCTCGGGCGGTACAAAGGAAGAGAAGAGTGCAGTTTATGCCTACAGTACATTCAGCTACACAAACGGTTATCTCTATGCGGCGGGCAACAAGGTCTCCACTCCCACATATTCCGACCATCCTTACATAGTTGCTGACCTTGGCGAGGTCGTTGGCGGCGGAAGCACAGTGGAAATGGTGCTTGACGGAACGCAGGTAGTGTCCATGGAACCCCACAATGAATTCCGCTGTCTGATGATGCTCTCGCCAGATGTACATGAGGGTTCAAATTTCTACACAGTAATCAACGGAAACAGCAGCAGCGAATTCAACGTATCTGGGGGACAAAACCTGTTTTCACTGAAATAACAACGAATTTTCATAAATAAAGTGTAAATTGAGAATATCAGAAAACATATTAATAAAAAATTGACAATAAAAAATAAGAAAAAAGTGAGAAAACTACACAATAATCTATTTTTGTTTATAAACGTATATTTACAAACGGGCAGTTTTGCAATATAATAATATCAGCAAATGAAGATTATTGGTATTCAATATCAAGTACCCTCCCCTCTCATGTGCTTGATAGTGAGTATTAGTTCACTTGCACGCCGTAGAAATAGTTTTGTCAAGTAATAAAACTAACCCCTTTCATTTGTAATTTTTTCATGTTTTCTATTCTCAATAACTTATTTTAACTTATTGTCTATGGCTCGGTCCACAGTGCTAAACGACGAAAATCGTTTGGGCCGAATTATCCGCTCCTCGTGAGCGGACTTTTTTTACATTGTGAAATTTGCGTGAAAGATTATATAATCCGCTTGACAAATTCAATAATCCGTGATATTATGAATATAACAGAGAAGGGAAGTGATGTACCCGTGAAAAAAAGTGTATACAGTCTCGTCCTTATGGACGACGTTATAAAGGCGGTGGATCAGCAGGCTTATCGTCTCGGCACCAGCCGCTCCAACCTTATAAATCAGATACTTGCGGAGCACCTCTCCTGCGTGACCCCCGAAATGCGAATGAGGGAGATATTCGCGCAGATGACAGAGCTGATGAACAGCAGCTTCCGCATACAGGAGCAGCGCTCACCGTCCCTGATGACTGTGAAAACGGCGCTGGAATACAAGTACCGCCCTACTATTAATTATAAGGTGGAGCTGGAGCGCTCACCGCAGCAGTACCTTGGCACCCTGAGGGTAAGCATACGCACACAGAGCGCGGCACTCATAGATATGTTCCACAGCTTCTTCGCCTACAGGGCAAAGCTGGAGAACAGCTGCCTGAGCCGTCTGGGAATAGGATGCTACAGCTGCGAGATTGGCGACGGCAGCTTCTCGCGGAGGCTCATAAATACAGGAGCCCTTACAGGCGAGCAGGCGGGAGAGGCCATAGGCGAGTACATCAAGGATCTTGACCGCGCTGTAAAGACATATTTTGCAGCTCCCGAAGCCTTCGGCGAAAATGCGCCCATACTGGAGCGGGACTACCGCGCACTGCTTGAGCGGTACATTATTTAGGCAGGCAAAGAAAAAAGGATAAATACGAAAAATAAGAATGGAGGATATTGATATGAATGCAGAGAAACTTACTCAGAAGTCAATCGATGCTGTAAGGAAGGCTCAGAGCATAGCCGTTATGCAGTCTAACTCGGTCATTGAGCCTATACACCTCCTTGCAGGACTTGTACGTCAGGAGAACGGTCTTATCCCGCAGCTCCTGAAAAAGATGAATATAGATGAGGATATTTTCGACAGCGAGGTGGAGAAGAAGCTTAACGGGCTTCCCAAGGTAACGGGAAGCGGCAGAAGCAGTAACCTCGGTATCTCAGCCGAGTGCGACCGCGTACTCACCTCCGCCGAGGGAATAGCTTCAAACATGAAGGACGAATTTGTTTCCGTTGAGCACCTGATGCTTGCTCTCATTGACAGTAAGGACAGAGAGGTGTCACAGCTTCTGGGCACCTTCAACATTACGAGAGACAGCTTCCTCAGCGCACTTATGTCCGTAAGGGGCAATACCAGAGTTACAAGCGAAAATCCTGAGGACACCTACGATGTTCTTACTAAGTACGGTCAGGAGCTTGTTGGACTTGCCAGGCGCAACAAGCTTGACCCCGTTATCGGACGCGACAGCGAGATACGCAATGTTATCCGCATACTTTCAAGAAAGACGAAAAACAACCCTGTGCTCATCGGTGAGCCGGGCGTCGGAAAAACTGCCATTGCAGAGGGACTTGCCCTTCGTATCGTGGCAGGAGACGTACCCGACAGCCTTAAAGACCGCAAGGTCTTCTCACTTGATATGGGAGCTCTCGTGGCAGGCGCCAAGTACAGAGGCGAATTTGAGGAGCGTCTGAAGGCTGTCCTCAACGAGATAAAGAACAGCAACGGACAGATACTTCTCTTTATAGATGAGCTCCACACCATCGTCGGCGCAGGCAAGACCGACGGAGCTATGGATGCAGGCAATCTGCTGAAGCCTATGCTGGCAAGGGGCGAGCTCCACTGTATCGGCGCTACCACCCTTAACGAGTACCGCCAGTACATTGAAAAGGATCCTGCTCTTGAGCGACGTTTCCAGCCTGTAATGGTGGACGAGCCCAGCGTTGAGGACACAATATCCATACTTCGCGGACTCAAGGAGCGCTATGAGGTATTCCACGGCGTAAAGATAAGCGATAATGCACTTATTTCTGCGGCTGTGCTGTCCAACAGATACATCACCGACAGGTTCCTCCCCGATAAGGCTATCGACCTTATAGACGAAGCCTGCGCAACTATCCGCACAGAAATGGACTCAATGCCCACAGAGCTTGATGTTATCTCCCGTAAGATAGTACAGCTTGAGATTGAGGAAGCCGCTCTTAAAAAGGAGAGCGACAATATCTCTCAGGAGCACCTTGAGGAGATACAGAAGGAGCTTGCAGAGCTTCGCGAGAAGTTCAGCGGCATGAAGGCTAAATGGGAAAACGAAAAGAACGATATATCCGCCGTTCAGAAGCTCCGTGAGGAGATAGAGCGTACAGGCGGAGAGATAGAAAAGGCAGAGCGTGAGTATGACCTGAACAAGGCTGCCGAGCTTAAATACGGCAAGCTGCCACAGCTTCAGAAGGAGCTGGAGGAGCTTGAAAAGCAGGCAGAGCATGACCTTGAAAATGACAGGCTGCTACGTGACAAAGTAACCGAGGACGAAATAGCCAAGATAGTATGCCGCTGGACAGGTATACCCGTTTCAAAGCTCATGGAGGGCGAAAAGGAAAAGATACTGGGACTGGAAGGACTGCTCCGCAAGAGAGTTATCGGACAGGACGAAGCTGTCACAAAGGTCAGCGAAGCTATCCTGCGCTCCCGTGCAGGCATACAGGCTCCCGACAGACCCATCGGCTCATTCCTCTTCCTGGGACCTACTGGCGTGGGCAAGACGGAGCTTGCAAAGGCTCTCTCGGAGATACTCTTCGATGACGAGAGGAACATTATCCGTATCGACATGAGCGAGTACATGGAGAAATTCAGCGTAAGCCGTCTTATCGGAGCGCCTCCCGGATATGTGGGCTACGATGAGGGCGGTCAGCTTACGGAAGCGGTACGCAGAAAGCCCTACTCGGTAATACTCTTTGACGAGATAGAAAAGGCACACCCCGATGTGTTCAACATACTGCTCCAGGTGCTTGACGACGGAAGAATTACAGATTCACAGGGCAGAACGGTGGACTTCAAGAACACTATCATAATCCTGACCTCAAATCTGGGCTCACCCTATATCCTTGAGGGTATCGACGAAAACGGTGAGATAACCGACGAGGCACGCGCACAGGTGGAGGTACTGCTGAAAACTCAGTTCCGTCCCGAGTTCCTCAATCGTCTTGACGAGATAATCTTCTACAAGCCCCTCACAAAGGACAATATAATAAAGATAGTAGACCTTATGCTGGCGGACCTCCAGAAGCGTCTGGACGACAAGCATATCCGCATAAATGTCAGCGACGCTGCAAAGAACTATATCGTTGACTGCGGCTACGATCCTAATTTCGGTGCAAGACCTCTCAGAAGGTTCATACAGCGCAATGTGGAGACTCTTGCAGCTAAGCGTATCATCGGCGGCAACCTGTCCGCAGGGGACGTTATAGACATCGACCTTGACGCCAACGGAAAGCTGATAGCGGACTGACGAAAATGTCATCAGAGTACCAATAAACTGATCGAAAAATAAAAATGCTCCCTGAGTGTAAAAATTGCTCAGGGGGCATTTTTTTACATAAAATAAGAGAATGTAAAAGTGGATTTTTTATGAATATTTCGGAATAAAATGCCAATAATATACATATCGTATAACAAAATCGGCAGTACCAAAATTCTGTCAACGGAAAATAGGCAAATTCTATGGCGGTTTTGAATAAAAAACAGGCTGTAAATACCCAAATATAGGTGGATTTGTCATTTTTTCGGGAATTCCTTGACAAATCGTTATAAAGGGTATATAATTCAATTGTAAAATCTTATTTTATGGAGGATAATACTATGACAAAGACCGAATTAATCAGTGCAGTTGCTGAGAAGGCAGACTTCACTAAGAAGAACGCAGAGACAGCTGTAAACGCTATCATTTCAACCATCACAGACGCTCTCGCAGGCGGAGAGAAGGTTTCTATCGTTGGTTTTGGTACTTTTGAGGTTCGTGACCGTAAGGAGAAGCAGGTTATCAATCCCCAGACAAAGAAGATGATGACTGCTCCCGCTTCAAAGGCACCCGCTTTCAAGGCTGGTCAGGCACTCAAGAACGCTGTTAACAAGTAATTCTAAGGAGGAAATAATCATGCCGGATAAGAAGACTGTTGAGACAAAGGCAGCAGAGACAGCCGCTCCTGCTGTGGAGAAGAAGCCCGCTGCTAAGAAGACAGCTGCTGCAAAGAAGCCTGCTGAGAAGAAGGCTGCTGCTGCAAAGAAGCCCGCTGAGAAGAAGGCAACTGCTGCAAAGAAGCCTGCTGAGAAGAAGGCTACAGCTGCAAAGAAGCCTGCTGAGAAGAAGGCTACAGCTGCAAAGAAGCCTGCTGAGAAGAAGGCTACAGCTGCTAAGAAGCCCGCTGCTGCTAAGAAGACAGCTGCTGCTGAAGAGAGAAAGGTTTTCATTCAGTACAATGGCGGTGAGGTAGCAGGTACAGACCTTATCGACAAGGCAAAGGCTGATGCCGGAGTTAAGTCGGCTAAGAGCGTTGTTGTATACGTAAGACCTGAGATCAACAAGGTTTACTACGTAATTGACGATAACACATTCGGCAATTTTGATCTTTTCTGAGAATTATAAAGCTCCGCTTCTGCGGAGCTTTTTTGCGTCGGTCTATATAATAATAAGGAAAAGGCTCTCCATTGGAGAGCCTCTTTTGTTATCTCATAGCGAGAGTCTTTTTGCCCAGAAGGTGGAGCTGAATGTCCAGAGCGTCGTCTGTGGTCATTCCGCCGCCGTTTACGTCGGCATTCTTTCTTCCTGTTTCTGTCATGCAGCGTACATAAGAACCGCCAATATCGTATTTATCGGGGTTTGCCAGAGCCTGCATAACGAGTATCGCATCGGCAAGCTCTATCTTGTTATCACAGTTTGAGTCGCCGTTTCCAAGTGTGGGGTGGAATACTTCCAGGTCGCCCGCTATGATGTAGTTTGTCTCGGAATTGATATAGAGGACTCCCGAAACTATATCGCCTTTCTGAAGGTGTGAGGGCATATTATAACCCATGTGCATATGAGCGTCCATATCGATGCTGAATGCACCGTAGCCCTTGATCTTAAAGCCGTGGGTGTCGAATCCGTAGCTGAATGCCTCTACTTCGCCATTTTTGATAGGAATGAACTTGCTCTTGCCGTCCTTGGGGGAAATGTATATCCTGAATCTGAATTCGTTTGTATCGTACATTTCCTTCTCGTACTGATCGCCCTTGACGTTAAGATTAATTGCATTTCCGCCGCCGATTACTACTGTATAGGCTTCGCCGCCGTTGAGCTTGCTTATATCGCCGTTAGTGCCCTTGACCTCGCCGGTCATGCCTTCAATAGTGATGAACTTCGGGTCGATCTTCTCGATCTCCCAGACATAGTCGGTTCTTACGGTCATTGAATTGCCCTTGTTGGAGAATTTATCTGCCTGGTGGTAGGCGTTTATAACCAGACCGCTGAGGTCGAGCTCCTCGCCCTCGGTGTAGATAGTCTTGGTGGGGAGAGTCCTGATGCTGTCGAAGTGATCCACGCCTGTCATCCACATCCATACCTCAGTTGGGTCTGAGGTAGTGGTAGCCGTAGATGTACTTGTGTCACAAATAGCGGTAGAAGTTGTTGTAGCTGTGGTGGTTATGGGAGTTGTGTCACATATAGGACCTGTGAATGATGTAGTTGTGGTGGTTATGGGAGTTGTGTCACATATAGGACCTGTGAACGAAGTAGTTGTAGTGGTTATAGGGTATTCGGTTACCACATAAGTAGTTGTGGAAACGCTGCTTGTACCGGTGCTGAATGATGTCAGTTCGTCGATGAAGGTATCATAGGTGGAGTGCCAGATTAAGCTTACGGAAACCTTGTCGCCTGCTGTAAGGTTTTTGAGCTTTGCGGCATCATCGGCAGGAAGCTTTGTGTAATTATAGCTTCCTTGCTTTGCAAAGGTGATATGATCGCTGCTGACAGCTGTAACGGTGTCTGTGAATTCTGCTGTTTCCATAGTTCCGCACCAGCCGTAGTCGATGTCATCCTCGCAAACGTACGCACCGAGATTGGTATAGGTCAGATGATTTCTGGGGAAGGTCTTTTTGCATTTGTCGCAAATACGCGTTTCTGTTACGGAAAGGCTCTCGATGTAGGTGATAAGATCAACTGAATCGGAAAGCTCTCTGTGGTCAAAAACTATACTGCATTCATCGCCCACGATGAGCTTTAAAGGATTTGTTATCCTGCTCGTTGAACAGCCCTTATTGAAGAAGAACTTTCCGTGATCCTTGAAGGTGATGCTGTAGGCATCTTTTTCCATGACAAAATCACTGATAGAAAGTCTTTCGGGAGTGGGAAGGCTTATAGGCTGTTCATGTTTTACTACTGATGAATTGCCGAACTTAGTAATTGTGCGGACGCCATCAATAGTCTCGAAGCTGAAGTTCACATTAACGGTATTTCCCTCTGCCAGGGGATTGCCGCCGGGGTACTTCAGATCGTCGACGAGCATAAACAGTCCGTGTTTTTGGAATGAAACAAATCTTGCAGAGCTGTACATAACATAGTCGGTGAATGTAAGCTCGCCGGAGTCAGCCTCGGCACCGCCTTCTGTTACAGTCACATAAGCCTTTGAAGTGTTGCCGTTATAGGTATATGTTATCTCGGCAGTACCTGCCTTGAGACCTGTGACAACAAGACCTGTTGAGTCCACGGAGATGACCGACGGATCGCTTATCTCCCAGGAGTCGGGGGTGGTTATACCGCAGCGTGAGATGTAGACAGTGCTGCCTGCCTTCACATCATAGCTGGTCTGGAGCAGAGCGAATGAGCCGCTGCCTGCTATAGTTGTGGTAGTCAGTGCAGGGGAGTCGCCGTCAGCTGCGAATACAGTGCTTGTGTAGTTTGCAGTTGGAATGGTCGGAACTGCTGCTATCATAGATGAAGACACAGCAGCTGCAAGGGTAAAAGATAAGATTTTCTTGAATAGCATAAAGATACCTCCTTTACTGGTTTCATGCTTTCTATAACATAGACGTATCAACTCGCATAATCTCTCACATCTTTTTCAGAAATTATAAGAAAATTCTGCTGTAATGACATACATATATAAAAAGATGATGATATTATATATTTATCTGACCGATTGTACCGAGTTCTGATAAATAATAGCATAAAAAATCATATTCTGAGTATTATATGTCATTGAAAAGGCTCTGCTTCGGGGATATAATATATACAGTAAGAGAAAGAAGCGCCGATAGGGCGCTCATCAGAGGATATTAAAATTTCTGGAGGGATCACTTATGAAGAACAGTATGCTGAAAAAAAGAGCAGCTTCAATTGCAGCAGCGGCTATGATGACAGTGTCGGCAGCAGTCGGCACAGCAGCTTCATCAATGTCCGTTATCACCGCAGGAAGCGGGTTCACAGCCTATGCAGCCGAAAGCAGCGTGAAGATACTCAGCTCCGCAGGCTTCGGTGAGGGAATGTATGCCACATGGTCATCGGTATCGGGAGCAGGCGGCTACAACGTCTATGTTGACGGCGTCCAGATCGATACCATGCTTGTGAGACAGTACAGCGGCTATATGAGAGCAGACGCCGTGGGACTGAAGGCAGGCAGCCATACAATGCGCATAGTTCCTGTTATAGGCGGAAAAGAGGACAGCTCAAAGGCAGCAGAGGCAAAGGCAGAAGCCTATGCCCATGACCGCAGCGGCTTCGGATTCGTGAACGGAAGCTCAAGCGGTGCCTACAACAATGACGGTACTCTTAAAAGCAATGCCATAGTGATCTATGTTACAGAAGGAAACAAGGACACTGTTTCAGCAAGCATCGACTCCACAGGCAAGGGAGCTGCAGCGGTGACGGGCGTGCAGAATATAATCACCGCATACAAGAAGGGCAAGGAGTCAAGACCGCTGAATATCCGCTTTATCGGAAATATCACCGATCCCTCCGTTCTCATGAAGGGAGACCTTATGGTGGATACAGTCACAGCAGGCTGCACCATCGAGGGCATAGGCAATGACGCAACTCTCAACGGTTTTGGTCTCGTCATGAAGAACTGTTCCAACGTAGAGGTAAGAAACCTGGGCTTCATGAACTGCAACAGCAGCGAGGGCGACAACTGCGGACTCCAGCAGAACAACAACCACATCTGGGTCCACAACTGCGACTTCTTCTACGGAGACGCAGGCTCTGACGCCGATCAGGCAAAGGGTGACGGAGCTCTTGATACCAAGACCTCTACCTATATCACTCACTCTTACAATCACTTCTGGGACAACGGCAAGTGAAATCTCCAGGGCATGAAATCAGAGAGCACCGAGAATTACATAACCTACCACCACAACTGGTACGATCATTCCGATTCCCGTCATCCCAGAATAAGGAGCTGTTCCGTACATTGCTACAACAATTACTTTGACGGCAATGCAAAGTACGGAGTAGGCGTTACCATGGGAGCTTCCTGCTTTGTGGAGAGCAACTATTTCCGCAACTGCAAGTATCTCATGCTCATCTCCCTTCAGGGCTCCGATGATCTTTCAGGCGGCACCTTCTCGGGAGAAGCAGGTGGAGTCATCAAGTCCTTCGGCAACATCATGACAGGTCAGAAGGCGTACACCACCTATCAGGAGAACAGCACTGATTTTGACGCCTATGAGGCTTCCTCAAAGACAGAGAAGATAGGAGCTTCTGTAAAGGCTAAATCGGGCGGAACAGCCTACAACAACTTTGACACATCAAACGTAATGTACAGCTACACAGCGGACAGTGCAGCTGACGTACCTGCCATAGTAACGGCAAAGGCAGGCAGAGTTGACGGCGGCGACTTCAAGTGGCAGTTCAACAACTCGGTTGACGATGAGAGCTACGCAGTAAATCAGGCACTTAAATCTGCACTCAGCTCCTACAAGGGCACAGTGACCGCAATAGGCAGCGGCTTCAAGGAGGATAATTCCTCAGCCCCTGTAGTCACAACGTCAGCTGTCCCCGTTATCACCACGCAGCCTGTAGTTACAATTATCCCCGTGACACAGCCTGCCAAGACCACAACTGTGCCTGTATCAGTTACCCCGGTTACAGGCGCAAACGTGATCTATGCTTCTCCCAACGGCGGAGGAGACGGTAAGACAATGAATACCCCCCACAGATGTTCTTACCGCGATCAAGTCGGTACCTGCGGGCGGCACTGTCTATCTTCTCGGCGGCACATATAAATACAGCTCGCCCATTATGATAGAGGAGAGCAATGCAGGCAAGTCGGGCGCATACAAGACCATCGCAGCCTACCCCAATGCGGCGGTAAAGTTCGACTTCTCGGGCGAAGCGGTATCAGGCACTAACCGCGGATTCGTCCTTGACGGCTCATACTGGCACTTCTACGGCTTTGAGATAGCCAATGCAGGCGATAACGGAATGCTCCTTTCGGGCGATAACAATATCATCGAGATGATGGTATTCGACAATAATCAGGATACAGGCTTACAGATCTCCAGATACAATACCTCGTATACAAGTGTATCCCAGTGGCCCACAAACAATCTGGTGAAGAACTGTACATCACGCAATAACTGCGATGATGCCACAATGGAGAACGCAGACGGATTTGCTGCAAAGCTGACCTGCGGCGAGGGCAACGTATTCGACGGCTGTATCGCTTACAACAACTCCGATGACGGCTGGGACCTCTATGCAAAGACGGAGACAGGTCCTATCGGTAGTGTGACTATAAAGAACAGCATAGCCTTCCGCAACGGCTTTACCGAGAACGGCAGAGGCTACGGCGACTGTGACGGAAACGGCTTCAAGCTTGGCGGCGGCGGAGTAGGTACACGCCACACCGTTGAGAACTGCCTTTCCTTTGAGAACCTGAACTGCGGATTTACCGATAACAACAATCCAAAGTTCGGCGACATGAAGAACTGCACCGCATACAATAACGGTATCGGCGGCAACGGCAAGTCCAATTACATGGTATACCGCTGCGACACATCGGCTAAGTTCAGCGGAATGATGTCCTACATCAACACAGGCAAGGTCTCAAAGACCAACGCCGCAGGCATAAAGGTATCCAATGACAAGTTCGTTGGTATCATGAGCGATTCTGTATACTACAACGCCAAGTATTATTACGCAAAGTCAGCTGTTACCATGACCAACGGCGCAAAGCTGGGCGACATCGTAACACCTGCAGACAGCGACTTCATGAGCCTCAGCGTTGCAGCCATGGGAACAGATTTCCACAAGTCATGGAGAAACGCAGACGGCTCGCCCAAGCCCTCGGGATTTGCCGAGACAGCTTCGGGCAGCACATACAAGAGCATAGGCTATCACATGAGCGGCGGAGTATCTCAGACCGCAACTCCGAACCCCTATGCAGCAGGAACAGCTCCTGCACAGACAACAGCTCCCGTGCAGCAGCCTTCGACTACTACTACAAGCAGCAGTCAGCCTGTACAGAGCACCACAACCACAGTAACTTCACCTGTTGTACCTGTATCCGGCGGCTATATCCACAACTTCACCGAAAACGGTACACAGAGCAGCTTCTACAGCATTACCGGTAACCTCTCTGACGCTAAAGGAACTGTGAATTATGACGGTAAGACCCTGACAAGATGCCTTAAGATCGAGACAGCAACAGCTATAAGCTTCAATGCTCCTTCAAACGGCAGACTTACCCTCGTATTCACAGAGCCTGCGGCAACTATCAAGATAGACGGTACCAAATATACATCGTCAGGCAGCGGCATCATCACCGCAGACCTTTCGTCCGGCGCTCATACCGTAGCAAAGGCAGACGCTGCAAACCTGTTCTACATGGTATTCTCAGCAGCTGAGGGACAGCCTGCTGTCACCACTACAACCGTCAAGCCCTACAACGGCAAGGCAGGAGATGCAAACGGTGACGGTACGGTCGAGCTTGCTGACGCGATACTCATCATGCAGTCACTTGCAAATCCCGACAGGTATCAGATAAAGCCCGAGTTCCGCGTAAACGCTGATGTCAGCGAGCCGGGAAGCGGTGTCACAGCCAATGATGCACTGGCTATACAGAAGTATCTCCTTGGTCTTCTGCCAGCTCTCCCCGAGTCCTGAGATCCGACAGGACTTCGGTATAATGATATGATGGAAAAAGGAACCTCCCCATAAGGTTCCTTTTTTCATAATTTAAGCAACAACTTAAATTATCACAATAATTTTACATATTCGATAGCCTAAAAGCCTTGACACAGGGCTTAAAAAGGACTATAATAAAGTTATAGGTTATTGGTCGTATCCAATAAAGGAGGATATTGAAAATGAATGGAAAGCTTAAAAAAACACTGGCACTGACAGCTGCGGGAGTTATGGCAGCAGTACAGTGCAGCACCGCAGGACTTTTCACTTCCATCGCAGCAGGGGAGACAGCTGCAACATCTTTCCCTTATGTTATCGAGGGCGAGAAAATGGAGGGTGCTGATCTGTGGACAAGTATCTATCAGACAGAGATACCCGGTTATTCAGGCGATGGATTTTTCTATCTGACAGCATCACCTGCTTCATTTGAGGTAACTGTTCCCGCTGACGGAATGTACTCCATAATGGTACACGGCGCACAGATCCTCGACAAGGGCGCAAGACAGCAGGCAGTCAAGATAAACGGAGTAAAATACACAACTCAGGCAGCCTATTCCGATAAGTGGACGGATTATGACTTCGGAATGGTGCGAATGAACAAGGGCGTGAACACTATCGAATTCATCAGCGAATACGGCTACATGGCAATTGACACGGTAACGGTGGACGAGGCACAGTTCCCCGACCTCTCAAAGGCTGACGGCACAACAGTTGATCCCGATGCTACTCCCGAGACAAAGGCACTCATGAAGTACCTCAAGAGCGTTTACGGCAAGCATATCCTTTCGGGACAGCAGGAGATATACGGCGGCGGTCACGGTGTTGATACCACTATCCGCTATGATGCAAATGCAAACAAGTGCGTGGACAGCGACGGCGTTGAGTACGTCATCGACGAGGAGAGCTGGGATAAGACCGAGAGCGGCGAGAAGTTCCCCTGGCACTGCACAGGTCCCGACGGACAGGTCTATACTTACAGCACTCAGAACCGCAACTACTCATACAATGACTATAACTTTGAGGTGAGATACATCAAGGAGCTCACAGGCGAGGAGCCTGCTATCCGCGGCTTTGACTTCGGAAGCTATTGCCCCTGCTATGCCTGGGACGACGGCGTGGCACAGCGTATGATCGACTGGGCTACCAAGAAGAACGGTATCTGCACAGCTTCATGGCATATAAACGTTCCCACCAGCAAGGCTGACTATACTCTCGGAGAGCCTCTTGACTTCTCCAAGACCACATATACCGAGAAGACCGATTTCATCACCAAGAACTGTATGGTAAAGGGCACAATGGAGTACGATTACTTCCAGCTCTGCATGAAAAATCTTGCAGCTGAGCTGAAGAAGCTCCAGGACGCAGGGGTTCCTGTTATCTTCCGTCCCTTCCATGAGGCAGAGGGCAACCCCAGCCGTACCGAGGATCCCATTGACGGTTCCGGCGCATGGTTCTGGTGGGCAAAGGAAGGCGCAGTTGTATACAATCAGCTGTGGAACTTCCTCCAGGACACACTGAGAGACGAGTACGGTCTCCACAATCTCATCTACGAGCAGAACCTTTATGCATGGTCTGACAATTCCGCCAAGTGGTATTCGGGCGATGACAAGGTGGACATCGTAGGCTTTGATAAGTATAACTGCCAGTACAACCGTCACGACGGCAAGCAGCAGGGAACTCCCAACGAGGACGCTGAGGCCGGCATATTCTACACACTGAACAAGTTCGTCAAGGGTAAGAAGATGGTAGCAATGCCCGAGAACGATTCCTGCCCAAGCCTGAACAATATGCAGGTAGAGCACGCATACTGGCTGTACTTCTGCCCCTGGTATGATTCAGAGCAGTCACACTTCCTCTGCGGCAAGGAGTATCAGGACCCTGAGACCTTCACAGAGCTTTACAAGAGCGATTTCTGCATCACACTGTCAGAGCTTCCCAAGGACCTCTACAAGGGAAGCGCAGAGCAGCCCAAGACTACGACTACAACCACAACAGCTCCCAAGGTGACCACCACTACAACCACAAGCAAGCCTGTTGACAAGGATGTCGTATACGGCGATACCAACTGCGACACAAAGATAGAGCTTGCAGACGCTATCCTCATAATGCAGTCACTTGCAAACCCTGACAAATACGGTCTGAAGGGTACTTATGAGAAGCACCTCACCGATAAGGGAAAGATCAACGGCGACGTTGACAAGGAAACAGAGGGACTCACCTCCAACGACGCTATGTTCATTCAGGAGTTCCTTCTCAAGAAGAGAACAACTCTTGACCCAAGCGCAAAATAACGACCTCCAATAGAAAAGCTGCACGGTTTCCGCCGTGCAGCTTTTGGTTTATTCCTCTGTTATTTTAAGAAGTTCATTGAATATGTTGTAGATATGGGGGAACTTCAGCTTTGTCCTGAGAGGCTTCATATCTGTGTCGGTGAAGCAGTGAGAGGAGCTTCCCTCGGCGCAGAGCTCTCCGGTTTTCAGGCTGATGACCCTGTATGCCAGGTGGAGGGTAGTTCCGTTGAACTTAGTGACCTTTATGCTGGACTGAAAGGGCTCACCGAAGACCAGAGGGTGCTTGTAGGAGCATTCCACGGACAGCACAGGCATGAGGACTCCTTCCGCCTCTATATTCTCAAATGGTATACCTGCCTCAGCAAGATAGTGGACTCGGGTCTCCTCGAAAATGCGGATATAGTTTGAGTGATGGACGATACCCATCTTATCGGTCTCGTAGTAATATACATTTCTTTCGTATGGTCTGATCTTTGTCATAGTGTTTGATCCTCTCTGTTTTGAATTTGCAGTTTTTACGCTGCATACCGTTGATTTATTCGGCATTATGTGGTATAATAACTTTATCATTTTTATCCGGAGGTGAGATATGAAGCTCAAAAAACTTCTCAGCAGTATACTCAGCAGCAACGCCGCATTCGTTATACTTCTGCTGTTGCAGATAGGCTTCCTGATGCTGGCGGTGATGAGCCTGGGAGAGCGTTTCGTGTTCGTATATTTCGCTCTCATCGTACTTGACATAATACTTGCCATTTACCTGACAAACAAGAACGACCCAATTTCCTACCGAGTTTCGTGGATAATCATTATCAGTATCTTCCCCCTGCTTGGCGGAGTATCCTACCTTTTCATCAAGCTGACCCAGCAGTTCCCAAAGTCCATAGATATGCGCAACCAGAAGCAGACAAAGGCGCTTCTTGTGCAGGAGGACGCTGTCATGGAGGAGCTGAAGCTGAGATGTCCCGATTCTGTCAATCTTGCCCGCTACGTCACCGATTTCGGACTTTACCCAGTCTACAGGAATACCTCTGCGGAGTATTCCCCCCTGGGCGAGATACAGTTCGAGAACCTCATCGCCCAGCTTGAAACGGCTAAGAACTTCATCTTCCTTGAGTTCTTCATCATCACCGAGGGCTATATGTTCGACGTGATGTCCGAGCTCCTTATACGTAAGGCTAAGGAGGGCGTGGACGTAAGGCTCATGTATGACGGTATCGGCACGGGAATGCTCAATTCCGTGAAGCCATTCCGAAAGCTTGAGGAGGGCGGCGTCAAGTGCAAGGTGTTCAATCCATTCCGTCCCATGATCTCCTCGGTGCAGAACAACCGCGACCACCGAAAGATAGTCATTATCGACGGCTATACAGCCTTCAACGGCGGAACCAATCTTGCAGATGAGTACATCAACCGCAAGGAGCGCTTCGGCCACTGGAAGGACACTGCAATTATGATAAGGGGACAGGCTGTATGGAATTACACAGTCATGTTCCTCCAGCTCTGGGAGAAGGCTGAAGACGAGGAGTTTCTGAAATATCAGCCTCAGCACTCTGAGTTATTCAGCTTCCTGGGCAGCGACGGCTTTATCCAGCCCTTTTCCGACTCTCCCCTTGACGAGGAGCCCGTGGGAAAGCGTGTTTACATGGAGCTCATAAACAATGCCCGCGAGTACGTCTGCATAACCACGCCATATCTGATACTTGACGAGGAGATGCTTAACGCTCTGGGCTTTGCGGCAAAAAAGGGAGTGGACGTGCGCATAATCACTCCCCATATCCCCGATAAGTGGTATGTTCACATGATAGCCTGGAACAACTACGCCACCCTTACGGAAACAGGAGTAAAGATATACGAATACACTCCCGGATTTATCCATGCCAAGACCTGTGTTGCGGACGGAAAGACCGCAGTGGTCGGCACTATCAATTTTGATTACAGAAGCTTTTACCTTCATTTTGAATGCGGCTCCGTTCTCTATGACTGCTCCGTGATAAAGAAGATAGTCCGCGATTTTGAAAAGACCGTGGAGCTTTCACATCTTGTCACAGCGGAGGAGTGTGCGGCAAGACCCGTATTGAAAAAGGCAGCAGGAGCGGTGCTGAATATGTTCGCGCCTCTGCTCTAACGGTATTCCTCTCTGAGGATACTGTA
This sequence comes from Bacillota bacterium, assembly GCA_029572815.1. GTDB lineage: Bacteria > Bacillota > Clostridia > Oscillospirales > Ruminococcaceae > Ruminococcus. The sequence continues at coordinate 116,057 of JAKPUQ010000004.1, forward strand.
TACCCTGACGTCCACCACACCCTTGTTTGTGCGCTCTGAGCGTCGCAGGGTACCCTCGTATGTCATACCGCATTTTTCCATGACACGGCCCGAAGCAGGATTGCGCGGGTCGTGTTTTGCTTCTATGCGGCAGGCTCCCACGGTGTCAAAGAAAAAGCCCATGACAGCATGAAGAGCTTCCGTGGTGTAGCCCCTGTTCTGAAAGGCTCTGCCAATGCAGTAGCCCACCTCTATTGTATCGGTGTCATCGTAAACATTGGCGGCGGAAATCGTTCCCACAGGTTCGCCGATCTCCTTCGGCACTATAGCCCAGTGGTACCATCTCAGGTCACTGTATTTTTCTTCCCAGAAGCGGGCGAGACTCTGTGTCTCAGAAAGGTGAGAGTGATTTTTCCACCGCAGAAATTCCGTTACCATCGGATCACTTGTCCAGTTGCGGAAAGCTGCCTCCGAGTCGGCATATTCAAAGCGCCTCAGGATGAGGCGCTTTGTTTCAAGTTTAACTGTTCCTTTGTGTTCCATAGTGTTTAGTCGCGGCGCAGGTACCTTGAGGTCTTCTTGCGCTTTTTCTTTTCGTACATTATCTCGTCAGCCTGAGTGATGAGCTGAAAAAGAGTCTGTCCCTCTGAGACTTCAGTGACCACAGTACCGATACTTGCGTCGATGGTATAGGGCTTTTTGATAAGAATGTTTATATTTTCCAGCTGAGAGTAAAAGGCGGTCTCAACAGCTTCGGCGTCCTCCTCAGAGGCGTTCTCACCGAGGATTATGAACTCATCTCCGCCGAAGCGCGCGCATATCCTTCCGCTCCTGCAGCACTCACTTATGACTGCGGCAAGGCGCTGGAGCGCGAAATCTCCCTCCTTGTGACCGTAGTTGTCATTTATCATTTTCAGTCCGTCCATGTCGATGAAGGAGATAAGCAGCTTGCTTCCTGCTTCCTGACAGCGTCTGAACATGGTATCGGCAGTTCTGATAAAGCCGTTGCGGTTATAGATATTGCACAGCGGGTCGATGACATAGAGCTTATCCAGCTCGGCTATCATGCTGTTAAGGTGGAGCAGCTTTCGTATATTCTCCACAGAGTTGCTGATGTTCAGTATAAGGGTGTGACAGAGCAGGCTCTTTGTGGGGAACTGGCTGTTGGTGAAGATATAGTAGCCGAGACAGCGCTCGCGGAAATGCAGGGGGCAGGAAGTAGCTCACATTGCCGCCGCTCTTAAGCGGCATAGGCTGCATATCCGAGGTGCTGAACAGCTTTACCGGTGAGTTTATACCGCCCTCAAGTACAAGGGGCGCGGTCATTTTCTCGGTATATCCGTTTACCTGTATATCGGCAGGGGAGCGGTTCTGTGAAGCTCCCTTTATGACCTGGTCCCAGTTGGTGCACAGGCAGACAGTGAATCTGTCACATTTTATCTCGCTGATAAACTTAGCGATAGTTTTCAGGTTGGCGTCGCTCTTCTCGTTTTCCGCAAGCTCTGCGGTCATGCGGTTTATTATGGAGATATCGCTTTTGCAACTGTTGAGTGCCTTGTATACGGATACCATGTATTCAGCCATATCGTCACTGCTGCCGCTGGTGCAGCCGCAGCTTCCGGTGAAAACAGGTGAGGATTCAAGAGTGGTGGTCTTTTCGTGCTTTTTGCCCTTGATGACATCAATGAGTATCTCACAGGCTTTGTAGCCTGCCTCGTCCAGAGGACGTGAGACCGTAGTCAGTGCAGGCAGATGATGTCTCGCGTTGTAGGTATTGTCGAAGCCCGTCACGATGATATCGTCGGGAACCACATATCCGTAGCTGGTGAGCTCCTCGATGGCAGCCAGAGCCATTGCGTCGTTTGCGCAGATAATGGCTTCGGGACGGGGCTTGCCCGACCTGATGAACTTTTCAACAGCTTTTTTGCCGTCAGATGGTCTGAATTCTCCGAAGAAGACCCTGTCCATTTCAGCAACGAGTGAGTTATCGGACATGACCTCCAGGAAGGCTCTGTATCTGTCGGCTGCCTCGGGGTTGGCAAGGGGACCGGAGATATAATTTATGAGCTGAGCGCCGTGGACCTTTATGACGTGCTCCACGATATCCTTCATAGCCTGATAGTTGTCGATGCTGACGTTATAGAATTCGGGATACTCGTCATAGTCCAGAACAGTGACGGGAAGCCCTGAGTCTCTGACCTTTGAGAGTATCTTTTCCTTTTCCACAGGGTCGCTTATGGTATTGGTCAGAAGGATAACGCCATCGAATTTCTTGTAATTTATAAGGGAGTATATATTATACTCGCCCTGATCGTATTTGCTGCTTGAGAGAACACCTCCGAAGGCACAGAAGCAGGAAATATTCGCCTGATACTTCTTTGCACATACGGTAATGCCGTCCAGTATACTGTTCTGGTATTCCTCGTCTATTCCTGCAACTATAACAGCTATTTCGATAATTTTTCGCATGGTCAAATCCCCCCCGATCATGACGTAAACAGTTATATACTTTATTATAACACATAATAACTATTATTGCAACATTAAATCGTTATTTTTTGTGTATTATTTCAGTCGTGCAACCTGACACAAAAAGACCCGAAAGATATTCTTTCGGGTCATGAGTTTATCTTTTAAGAAGTCCCAGTTGATACTTCTGTGTGAGAATGCGCATAACGCTTTCGTCTATCCTGCTCTCGGGAATCTCGCCGCTGCGTACGGCACTGCACACCTCGTCGATAGCCTGACGGTAGTCCACGGGCATAAGGATAATATCCATGCCTGCCTTTATGGACAGCTTTGCAGCCTCACCCGAGGAGTACACCTTTGAGATGGTATTCATCTGGTGAGCGTCGGTGACAGCAATTCCCTCAAAGCCAAGCTCGCCGCGGAGCATTTTCGTTACTGCCGTATATGAAAGGTCACAGGGGAGATCGTCACCGAAGCCTGTGACGGTCTGGTGTCCCACCATAACGAAGTCCGCACCGTTGTCAATAGCTGCCTTGAAGGGAATAAACTCGGTCTCACGGAGCTCTTCAACAGAACGGTCGATAACTACGGTGGAATTTGTGTGGGTATTGCCGTCCTCGGCGCCAAGTCCGGGAAAGTGCTTCAGGGTAGCGCAGACGCCGTTGTCCTGAAGTCCCTTTGTGACTCCGCAGACCATATTTGCAACCACATCGGGGTCACTGCTGAATATACGGTCTCCCAGCTCGTTGCCGCTGCAGATATCCACATCCGCAACGGGAGCGAAGTCCACGTTGAAGCCGAGACTGTGCAGGTCTCTGCCGAGAGCTGCGCCTATGTCATAGGCTGTGCCATAGTCATTATCCTTGCCGTAATAAGCCATGTTGTAGAATGAAGCGGTACCCAGCTTCTGAGCGCACCTTGCAACGGTGCCGCCCTCCTCGTCCACGGCGGTGAAGAGTCCCACACCGCAGGCGCTGCGTGAATAGCTCTGGGTATTGCTTATCATAGTCTTTATCTGGTTCTTTGAGGTAAGGTTCTGGGCGAAGTAGATGATACCGCCCACGGGGTAAGCCGCCATAGCGTTTTTTGTGCCGTTACCCACCTCTCGCATGGGAGAGATACCCGTTATAGCCTCGGGAGTCACCATGAACATCTGTCCCACCTTCTGCTCAAGGCTGAGCTCATTGAGCACCTCCGCAGGTGATGGGTCGTGATTGATGGTAGTAGTGGTGACGGTGGTGGTAATCCTTACCGCTGTAGTACGTCTGGCGGCAGTAGTCTGGACGTACCATTTTGTAGTGACAGCAGGCTCGTAGCTCTGCTGCTGTGGCTCATAGCTGTTATTATCATCGGAGCCGCCATCGTCAGCAGGCTCCTCACTGTCATCGTTGTTTCCGCTGTCGGAGCTGTCCTCGTTTTTCTGAGTCTGAGCTGCAGTTGTAACAGCAGAGGAAGCAGTTACAGCAGTGGTTTCCGCCTTAGTGGTCACGGGAGCAGAGGTGATGAACTCGGTGACTGTTTCCTGGACAGGTGATAGTTCTTCTGTATCGTAAAACTCCTCGGTAACTGACTCAGGCTCTGTGGCGGCGTCTGTGTCGGAAGAGGTTTTGGGAGCCCTTCCGCAGCCTGTCAGCATGAGGCAAATACCGAGAGTGAAGGCAATGTGCTTTTTAAGTTTCAAAATGTCTTCCTCCTGTTGATGTTGTATACAACTATAATAACATGGCGACTGAAAAATGTCAATAAAAACAATGAAAGGCAGCAAAAAAATACTCCCCGATATATAACATCGGGGAGCGTTTTTCAGTTAGTGCTAAGTATGTGCTTTCTGAGAGCGATCATGTCGAAAACGTCGATGACACCGTCGCTGCACAGGTCACCGTTAAGGGGAGCAGCCAGGCTGTCCTTGCCGAGAAGGAACCTCTGCATAGCGGTGAGGTCTGCAACATTGCAATTACCGTCGTTGTTGACATCGCCCCTGACAGGTCCGCTGACAGTGGGAGAGCTGCCTGTTATCTCGGCATCTGTGAGGGCGCACTTGTATATCTTCAGGTTGTCTATCTCGCCTTTGAAGCAGGTGTCGTCCCGTAGTAGGACTTGCCGATATAGCAGCTTGTGCCCGAACCCATATCAGCTATCTGACCGTGGGTCTCAGTGGTCTCGCTGACGAACTTTCCGTCGATGTAGAGCTTTGAAGTTGCGTCGCTGAAGACCAGGGTATAGTTGTGCCAGTTCGTACCGTCCGCATCGCGCTCAATAACGGTCTCGTCGCGCCATGAATCTGTAGTTGCGGCAAATCTGAAAGTATCCTTTGCAACGCGGAAGAAGACGTACTTCTCGTCATTCTTACCTGCGGCAAAGGTGAAGAAGTTGCCTTCCGACTCGGACTTTATGTCCATGCTCACCGTATAATCGCGGCAGCCGTCCAGCAGTCCCGAGGGGAGCTCCGCAAAGGAGCTGTCGCTGCCGTCGAGACGTAGTCCCTTTCCGCTAAAGCCGTTTCCGTCAACGGAAGCACCGCTGCTGAGCTTGAGGTCTCCCGTGCCATTGTCAAAGTCGATGTCGATAACGGGAGCGGGAGTCTCTGCCTTGCTGACTGGAGTTCCGAAAATCTTCATTTCGTAGACCTGCGGATTGTACCAGTTATTGTCGGGATTGTTCTGGAGGGTGGCGTTCTTTACGTTGAGCCTTACATACCTTGCCCGTCCCTTGAGCATATCGCTGTTGAAGCCGTAGGTCTTGGTGACCGATTCGCTGTTCTTGTTGGTGTGGTCAAGGATCTGTGTCCAGTTGACGCCGTCAAGGCTGCCCTCCACGGTGTATGTGTAGTATCCCTCAGAGCCCTTGCAGATGTACCAGGAGGTCTGGATATTTGCGAGGTCACAGACCTGTTCAAGGTCTACCTGAACGTAGAAGGGCCACTTCTTATAGTCGCCGATTGCGTTGAAAGAGCTCTGGTAGGAGCCGTCCACTGCCTTGGCAGGAGAGTTTCCGCTCTTTGCCGCCAGTGAAGATGAAGCAGGCTTGTCCTGTGAGAGGAGCTCGCCCTGCTGAACAGGGAAAAGGTCTCCCGTTGAGGTGTTGTATTTGAAGTAGGGGCAGTAGTCATAGAAGGCGAAGCCGTTGTCGAAATACAGGGGGGGCACAGCGTGGTTCCGCTGGTATCCGAGGCTCTCAGCCAGCGGTAGGCGTGCATGAGGTAGTTCTTGTCCTGCATATTCACTATCCAGCCCGACTGTGATGAGAATGTTGAGGTGTTGCCTATGCTGCGCAGGTCGCTCCAGTTGCCGCCGATGTCGGTGGTAACGCTGTAGGCGCCGCTGCTGGGGTACCAGCCTGCCGCCTGTGAGGTGAACAGGAAGTAGTAGCTGTCCTTCTTGATAAGGTTTGGGAATTCGCGGTACTGATCCTCAAAGAGAGTTTTTACCACGCGGGTAACATCGCTGTAATCCTCGTTCATCTGGAAGATGTACATGGTAGCGTTGGCACCCTGTCCCTCCTTGTTGGCGGCTGCGATAAGGTAGCCTGTTCCGTCATCGTCAAAGAAGATAGCCATATCGCGGACCTGTATATTCAGGGGATTGTAAACGTGGTGCACGGTGAATTGTCCTCCGGGAGTACCCGTGATAACAAGGGCTTTACCGTCGCTGTATCCGCTGGGCTTTTCCCAGTGCGCCCAGACCACCACCTTGTTTTTAGCGGGGATATAGTCGATGTGCACCGACTCTATCTTGCAGCTTGCCAGTGCCGAATTCTGTGAACTGTCCGCCACGTTTTTTTCGTTGGAGAACCATTTTCCGTCCTTTGAGGTAGTCTCCGCAAGGTAAATATCGTCCTTGCCGGCGTGTTTTTTCAGAGAGTAGCTGTAGTAGGTGTCGCCCACCTTGTAGCCGTTGGTCTCATAGACCAGATTGCTGCCCTTCTGGTTGTCGTAGGTGTTGAGACCCGATGGAAGTGCGCAGGGAGTCAGCTCCTTTACCTCCGAGCAGTTCTCGCTGTTCTTGCCGATGACCTTCAGCTGATAGTAATAGGTCTGTCCTGTGGACATATCGTTGTCCGTCCAGGAGTTTCCCGTACCCTCGTATACGGGTACAAAGCCGCTGCTCTTGTCGGTGGATCGGTAGAGCACATAGCTTTGTGCGGAGAGCGTAGTAGCCCACTGGAGCTCTGCGTGGTCAGCCTTGCCGCTGTCGGCAACGGTAAAGAGATTTCCCACCAGACCTATCTCCTCGGAAAAAGCCTCCGAGGGAGCCTGTCCTGCTGCCTTGACATTGGACAGCTGCACGGGAGCTGCCGAAAGTGCCAGAGCTATAGCCGCCGCAGCGGACAGAAGTTTCTTTCTGATATTCATGATATTCCTCCTTTATGATAAAATAAAGTATATGTCAACTCAATTATAACACAATTATGAGCAAATAGCAATAAAAAAGATGATACACGGGGTATCATCTTCAATACTTATTTTATCACCGCAAACGCCTGTTTCAAGGTGGAGGCGGGGATTATATCCATATCGTAGTCCTTGGGGTCAACAGCGGACATGGACTGCTTCGGCACCACGCAGGTGCGGAAGCCCATACGCTCTGCCTCGCGGATACGCTGGGCGATATGTGATACTGAGCGTATCTCGCCGCCGAGACCTATTTCACCGAAGGCGATGAGCTGCTCATCTATCTGCTTGTCCATAATACCCGAGTACAACGCCATAGCCACGGGGAGATCTCCCGCAGGCTCGTCCAGACGGAAACCGCCGACGATGTTGAGGTACACATCGAGAGTTCCCATGTATATACCCAGACGCTTTTCAAGAATGGCAATAATAATGCTGAGCCTGTTGAAGTCAAAGCCCGTAGCCATTCTTCTGGGAGCGGCATAGCTTGTCTTTGAAGCCAGCGCCTGTACCTCAGCAAGAATAGGTCTGCTGCCCTCCATTACGCAGGCAACGCAGGTTCCCGAAACATTATGGGGACGCCCCTCCAACAGCATCTGCGAGGGATTAGCCACCTCGCGGAGCCCTTTGTCCAGCATCTCGAACACGCCAATTTCATTGGTGGAGCCGAAACGGTTTTTCACCGCGCGGAGAATACGATAGCTCTGATGGCGCTCGCCCTCAAAATAGAGAACGGCGTCAACGATATGCTCCATTACCTTAGGACCTGCGATAGCGCCGTCCTTGTTTACGTGTCCCACTATGATAATGGGTATCTCCTGATTTTTTGCGGTATGCATGAAAAGATTAGTGCACTCTCTTACCTGAGTCAGACTTCCCGGACTTGAGGTTATCCTGCCGATACTCATGGTCTGTATTGAGTCGATGATAGCTATATCCGGGGCGCTTGCGGCAATGGTCTGAGCCACAGCCTCAGCGTCTGTTGCAGTAAGTATGTACAGGTTTTCCGTATCAACGCCAAGGCGCTGTGCGCGGAGCTTTATCTGCCTTGCAGACTCCTCTCCCGAAACGTAGAGGACGGAGTGGTCCTCGCCGAGAAACTGGCATATCTGGAGAAGTATGGTGCTCTTTCCTATACCCGGTTCACCGCCGAGAAGAACAAGAGAGCCTTTCACAAGACCTCCGCCGAGGACTCTGTTCAGCTCTCCGATACCCGTATCATAGCGGACGTCATTGTCGGCGCCTATGTCCTCAAGCTCGAGGATACAGTCGGAAAGATCAGGAGCCGCTCCCTGAGAAGCCGTTCCCCGACCGCCTGCGGGAGAGACATCGGCGATGTCCTCCTCAAAGCTGTTCCAGGTGCCGCAGGAAGGGCATTTGCCGTTCCATTTTGTGCTTTCGTAGCCGCACTGATTACAGGTGTAGATATATTTTGATTTAGCCATAAATTACCTCATGAAAGGAAGGCATTCTCGATATTTTCTGCTGTGAGATCGTACTCTCTTCCGCAGCGGATAGTGCTGTCGGAGGGCTGGAAGCTGCTGATATCTGCGCCCGCCATGGACCAGCACTGTATAGAGCCGTAATAGTCGGCAGCGAAGAATATCTTTGAGCTTACATCGAACTGGATACCGCCGTCAGCGTCTGAGGTAGCTGAAAGCTCTTTTACGCCCTCGGTATCGAGATAGAGGATACGGGTCTCGGAGTCATTGAGGAGACCTGTTGATACTACCACCTCAGGAAGCTCATTGAGGTCAAGGTCAACTATCTCAAAGGCAGCGTCCTTGAGGTCGCCGCTTCCAAGTATCTCGGTGAGCTTATCCTTGTAGAGCTGCTTCTGGTCATCGGTAAGCACCTGAGTCCAGCACTTGCTGCGGCGGATAGCATAATTCACAGCGTCCGTGCCAAGTGAGAACTTTCTTCCCACCTTGACTGTAAAGGAATCCTGATATGGTAAGAGGGCTTCCTGGAACTTAGCCAGAGTAACGTCCTCGCCGTTGACCTCATAGCGGATAACTGCGCCGGATGAAGCGCTGTCCGCATTGGTGTAGAAATTCACATCGGTAACGAAGCTGCCGTCCTGATAGGTCTGGTATTCGCCCATCTTGAAGCCTGTGCCTTCGTAGAGGAAGCCGATAGCGTTCATTGCGGGAATGTAGTCGATAGTGCCGTATGAGCCCGAGTTTGTGATAAGGTCGGCTCTTGAACCGATAAGCCTGTACACCTCACACTTTGCCGCAACGTCATCGGAGGGTGAGATGATGAGCTCGGGGACGTCATCACCTGTCAGGTCACGGATCTCGAACATTGAGGTGTCTGTGCATCTGTCGGAGTTCTTGAATGCAACAAGAATGGTCTCAAAGGGCTCCTGCCAGTCGAAGGTAACGTTCTGAGGAGCTGTTTTCAGAGCCAGAGGATCCACCTCAGAGGTAGATACGGTCTTTTTGCTGCTGCAGCCTGCACAGGCAGAAAGGATAGCACCTGCTGCGATAAAGGATAATATCTTATCAATTTTCATTGTTGTTTCCTCCCGAATATCTATATATAGATATTGTACCACTTTTGACGAACTCTGTCAATAAATATATTATTACAGTTCGGATAAAAGGGGTCAGGGCATGAGCTCCCAGAAGTACTTTCTTGCGGACAGTGGAAAGTCCTCCATCACACCGTGCTCCGGGTCATAGAAGGTGCCTTCACAGTACAGTGACCAGTGCCAGCAGCGCGGAGTTTCCAGGCTCAGCAGGCAAATGGGGGGCAGCTCATCTTTTGAGGAGACCTGCTTTCTCTCGTCGGAGATATTGACACCATGTGAGCGGAAGGTGTGTTTCATCTCTTTAAGGTCGGTCTCGCGGTCATTTTTGAGAAATTCGCATATATATTCGGGAGTTTTCCCCAGCACCATAGCCAGCACAGCCTGACCGCACTGCAGGTCTGTTGGTTCGTGGATATATCGGATATTCATTGTATCACCTCTGTTATATTTTACAACATATCGCCTCAAAAATCAATTTAAATCATAATTTAACGCAAGCGCTAATAGTGATTAGTGCATAGTGGTTAGTGATTAGTTAATGTGTTCGCTGCGCTCACATTATTTAAATAACGTCGCCGAAGGCGACACCAAAACTAAACACTAACCACTAATAACTATTCACTTAAATCATAACAAACACAATGCCCCCAAGCGCTTTTGAAAACGCTCAGGGGCAAAGCTTTTATTAGAGTATACGTTTTATGCCTTCAGGATTTTGGTTACGGCTCAAGAGAGGCTATCTTCCTGAGGAGGAATTCCTGTATCTTGAGAGCGTCGTTTGAGGTTAGACCTGCTGTGGAGCTGTCAACGTCGCCGTTGAGCTTGCCCTGGTCTGTCAGGTGCTTGTCGTTGGAGCCTGAGAGGCCGTACTTGTCGGGATTTGCAAGGCTCTGCATGATGAGTATAGCGTCAGCCAGCTCGACCTTTCCGTCGCAGTTGGTGTCGCCGTAGAGAATATCATCCTGAGGCATATCCGAAGCTTCTGCGATATTGTCAAAGTCCAGCCAGAGCTTTACGTATTCGCTGTCGGGAGCATAAGCGGGGGAAGCGGTATTCTGTGCCGAGAGCTCACTTGCGCTGAGTGCCTTGCTGTAGACTCTGAGCTCATAGAAGTCTGCCACAGAGTTTCGGCCTGTTTCGGGGCAGGCGCCCAGAGTCAGGTTATAATCAGAGTGAGCCACGCCTGCGGTAGTGCCCACAGCCTTTTCGCCGATGATCTTGCCGTCACAGAAAACGCGGAGCATATTGCTCTGAGCGTCATAGATACCTGCAACCTGATGCTTTTTGCCTACCCAGCCCGAGGAAGCGTCGGTCTTCATATCGCAGTAGAGACTGCGCCACTCACCGCCTGCAAAGATAAAGAAGTCAAGGGTATTATTTCCTGCGCGGAAGCCGAAGGCGTAATCGCCCTTGCCTGCGAACATATTGAACTGCTGAGAGCCTGTGGGAACTACATTCACCTCAACTGTGAAGGAGTTATTTCCCTCAAGGGCGGAGTCGATATCGCTGTTGTGGGGGATCGTAAGAGCCCCTGAGATGTAGTTGCCGCTGTCGGAGCTGCCAAGCTTTGCTGAGCCGCCTACGGGGATAGTGAGAGCGTTTCTGCTCTTGTCCTGAACGGACACGCCGTTGGAGCGGAGCTTTGCTGCTGCGCCGGTCATTTCCTTGTCGGAAGCATCTGAAGCCACGGGCATGATGGTATATTTCCAGCTGTATGTCTTTGATGATGGCAGGCGGTACTTGTCAAGTGTAGCCTGACCGCAGGTAGCGCTTCCCGTACCCATTGAGCCGTAGTCCACGCTGAGATAGGTCTCGGAACGGGGGCGGAGCTTGTATGTATGGTCTGCATTCTGGAGATCCTCGGGAGTGAAGTGGAGTGCACTTGCCTCCACAGTGCCCTCTGCGGCGATAAGAAGTTTGAAATCCTTCTGCTGTGAGCCTGCCGAGATCCATCTTACGTCGGTAAGGTTACCGCAGTCATCAGCTTTCAGATAGGGGTAGAACATCTCCGAAACGGTGCTGTTCCATACGCCAAGTCTGCCGCCGCTCTTTCTGTCGTTGAAGGTCTCAACGGGACCGTTTCCGTACCAGCTCACATTCTCGCTTCCCTCGGGGAGCTTCATGATAGAGCCTACGCGGATGAAGTTGCCCAGACCTGATTTAGAGCCGTCAACATTGAACTCCACGTCTGTACTGCCGTCGCAGTGGATGGTGTAGGTTATATCCACCTTGGTGTTGCCTGCATTGGTAAGCGTAAGGTGAGAGATGACCACCTTTGCGCCGTTTTCGCCGTCCTTGACGTCGATACCGTCACAGCGCGCCTTGTCCATAGCGTTGCGCCACTTTGTATCGAAGGCGTTAGCGCGGGCGCTTCCACCGTCATTTTCCACATTTCCTCTCCAGAAGTTGGGAGTGGGTCCTTCCTCGATGAGGGTATTGCCCTGATAGGAGTATTTTCTCATGAGACCTGTGGACTTGTCGATGAGCATATTGAAGCCGTGACCTGTGGGAACGAATGCGTCGGGAGTTTCCACAACGTCAACGTTATCGGTGCCGTAGTCATACTTGACAGTGCTTCCGTTTGCGGAAACAGCCACCTGACCGTAGGAGATCTCGGTGCCTTCGGGTACAATGTCGTTGCCCTGCTTAGTCTTTACGGACAGCTCCAGAACGAACTCATCGCCTGAGACTGCGGTCCTTGGAATGGAGTAGGGAACGGTGAGAGCCGTTTTTGAAAGGGGAGCACAGGAAGCATTCTCGAGAGTGCCGTCCTGAATGGAAATGCCGTTTTTCAGCAGCTTCCAGTTTACCTTGAACTCGCTGAGGTCAGCAAAGTTGTTCTCGTTATAAACGTTTACAGTCTGAGGAGCGCCTTCGGAGAACCAGAAGTTCTGATACTGGAATTTTACCTCAGAGAGCTCGGGCTGAGGATTTCTGTCGGGGCTTACCAGACCGTTCTCGCAGAAGCTGTTGTCGTTTGGCCAGTCGCCCCAGTCGCCGCCGTAAGCGTAGTATCTGCCCTTTATGTCCTCGGAGTAGAGGTTCTTCTGAGCATAGGGCTCGGAGAAGTAGTCCCAGCCGCCGTTGGGAAGGGGAGTAGCTCTTGACTGATCTACCCAGTCCCAGATGAAGCCGCCCAGCATATTGTCAGCGCTTCTTATAGCGTCCCAGTACTCCTTGAGAGCGCCCACTGAGTTGCCCATAGCGTGGTCATATTCGCACATAACGTAAGGCATTTTTCCGTGGCCTGCATTATTCCTTATGCCGTCAGATGATGGGTACATATTACTGCTCATATCAACTCCCATGGCGCTGCCCTGACCCTCGCTGTGAACGGGACGTGAGCCGTCCTGCTTCTTGAAGTACCAGATCATATCACGGAACATACCGCCTGCGTCATTGGGGTTGCCTGTGTAAGCCATTTCGTTGCCGATAGACCAGGCAACGATAGAGGGATTGTTTTTCAGTCTCTTGAATGAGGTCTCTGTTCTGTCCATAGCCAGCTCATAGAACAGAGCCTTACCGTCATTGTTGTTCATAAGGGCGTGGGACTCAAGATTGGTCTCGCCCATGACATACATACCGTACTTGTTGCACAGCCAGTACAGGTAGGAATCGTTGCTGTAATGTGAAGTTCTGACAGCGTTTACGTTGTTGAGCTTCATCTGCCTGATGTCCTCACGGAGGGTCTCCTGAGGAACAGCCTTGCCGTTGAAGGGATCGGTGTCATGGCGGTTCACGCCCTTGAGGAGGAGACGTTTGCCGTTGATGGTAATAGGCTCCCAGCTCTTGGTGGTAACTTTGTATGATGAGTCAACAGCCGCAGGAGTGAAGCCGATAGTTCTGAATCCCAGCTGAGCGGAGATTATCTCCTGAACGTTTCCGCGGTTGTCGGTAAGCGTCAGCACCAGGGCATAGAGGTCGGGGTGCTCAGCTGACCAGAGCTTTATATTCTCGGCGGAGGTCTCTATCCTTGCGGTGCCGTCGCTCCAGGCTTGCAGGGAGATACCTGTCTCGGAGCCGCTTCCCAGGACGTTGACGCCGTTCTCGTCGAATGCCTCTGCCTTTACCTTCCAGTCAGATCTGTCATTGCCTGAGGAGTTCCTCAGGTCAAGGTCGATAGTGAGTGAGGAGCTGCTGTTTGCGGTGTTGACGTTGGTATGCACAGCGTAGTCCCTGATCTGTGTCTCGGGAGCGCTTACCAGGAACACGTCGCGGAAGATACCGCCGTCATATATCATATCCTGATCCTCGAACCAGGTTCCGTCGCAGAACTTGTGGACCTCTACCACCGGGTCGTTCTCACCCTCCTGGAGATAAGAGGTAATATCGAAGCGGTGGGGACTGAATGTGTCCTCGCTGTAGCCCACAGCCTTGCCGTTGAGGTAGACATAGTAAGCTGACTCAACGCCGTCGAACTCGATATAGACACGTCTGCCGCTCTCCAGCATAGAGCTGTCGGGAGTGAATATCTTCTTGTAGATACCTACGGGATTATAGTTGGTGGGAGCCTGAGGCACAGGCACATTGCTGTCGTATTTAGCCTGCCAGGGCTGAGTTATATTTGAGTAGATAGGGAAGTCGAAGCCCTGACAGGTCCAGCTTTTAGGCAGCTGAACGGTCTTCCATATACTCTCATTGGGATCGTCGATGTACTTGTTGTTCAGGGCGTAGTTGATGTGGCTCTCCGCCTCCTTGGCGTTCTGCACCACAGTGAGCCGCCAGTCCTGATCCTTGCCTGTTAGCATCTGGAGATATTCCGAGCTCTCACGGGCGTTGTAGTCCCAGACCGCATTCACAGCGGAGTCCTTGTCCTGGAAGGGCACAGGGTTACAGGAAGCCGATTCGCGGTTCACAGCGAAAACGTCCTCTGCGCCGTTTCTGCCAGTCCATTCGCTGCCGCTGAACTTTACATCTGCTGCTTCTGTACGGACAGGCGGCAGAGCGGACAGCGACATTGCAGCCGCCGCAAAGGCAACAGCTGCTGAGATGAGTCGTTTCATAAGCATTTCCTCCTTTTTAATAATTCCCCTTTAAGCGTATTGTGCTGAATTTATATCTTTTTCGGCACATATCCTCTTATTATGTATAATATAACACAAAAACAACTTAAATGCAACACATATTTTAAAGATATGGTGCAATTTTTTCATATTTCCCGGGATAAGCTCATCATCTTACCGAAAAAAAGCTCCCGCACCTGCAAATGAGGTACGGGAGCTTTTTAGTTTGGTATATACAGGCTCAGTCGCTTTCCAGGATATTCTTGATGTCCTGCATACGGCTGTCCCACTCGGCACTCTGGTCAGCGCACTTTTTCAGGTCATCGGTGAGCAGGTCCAGCTTGTATGGGGGCAGGTCCTTTTTGTAGCGGAGCTTATGCTCAAGGCTTGCCCAGAAGTCCATAGCGATGGTGCGGAGCTGCACCTCAGCCTTCACAAGGCGCTTCTCATTCTCAAGGAAAATGGGCACAGCTACGATAAGGTGGAGACTTCTGTAGCCGTTGGGCTTGGGGTTCTGTATGTAGTCCTTTTTCTCGATGAGAGTAATGTCGTCCTGCTGAAGGAAGCAGTCGGCAAGGCGGTAGATGTCCTGGACGAAGGAACAGACTACCCTTATGCCGGCAATATCACTTATATCACGCTCGATAGCTTCCATATTCCGCGGGATATGCCTGGTCATTATCTTGCGGAAGATACTGGAGTAGCTCTTGATCCTGGACTGAATGAATTCAATGGGGTTGCTCTCGCCGTTGAGGGAGAACTGCTCATTGAGTACGCGGAATTTGGTCTCGATCTCCATAATTGCGCACTTGTAATATGTGAAGAATTGCTGCATGGGGATCATATTGCTCTCGACGGACTGAAGGAACTCAGCCTCTGACATATCGGTCTCGGCGATCTCACGCAGACTTCTTATAACATCGTTTTTGACGTTCATGGTATATCCCTTTCGTTTATTAGTGATGATTATATTATAACATCACAGTGCAAAAAGGTCAATGACGGCGGCGGTAATTTCATTTGTCTGACACAAAGCTTTCTGATATGTTATACATGGTTTATTCTTAATAGAACGTGGCGAGTAAAGCGATATAAGGTCTTTTAAAGAAAATGGGCAGAAATTTTATATACTTTTCGTAAAAAATACTTGACAATTTACTAACTATATGGTACAATATGTATGTCGCGACAATATACTTTACAAGGAGATATTTAACAATGAGTTTCAGTATCAGATCAAAAAAGATCACAGCATCTTTAATGGCACTTACTATGCTTACAGCTGCAACAGCAGCTGCTGAGTCAAACTTTATCAGCAAGATCATCCCTACAAATTCAATTTCTGCTTCCGCTGCAACAGTGCAGACTTCTGCTGACGGCAAGTGGAAGTATGAGATCACAAGCACATATACCTGCAAGGTAACAAAGTATCTCGGTCATGAGACAACAGTTATCGTTCCTGAGGCTATCGACAGCCGCACTGTAAACGCTTTCGGCGCAGGTGCATTCAAGGACAACGGCACTATCAGAAGCCTGACTATCCCCAGAGGAATCGGTTCTGTACCTTCTGAGTTCTGCATGAACTGCAGCAACCTCAGATATATGACACTTTCTCCCGGAGTTCAGACTATCGGCGCAAGAGCATTCAAGAATACATCGAGCCTGATCTCTTTCTATATTCCTGTTGGTCTTACCACAGTAGGAGACAATGCTTTTGAGAACAGCAATATTTCATCATTCACATTCCCTTATCCGATCAGCGGAACAAGAACTATCGGTTCAAATGCATTCCTCAATGCACATAATCTCACCGAAGTTACACTGCCCGGTGCATGGAATATCAAAGCTGACGCTTTCAGCGGCACACCTCTTGAAAATATTGATACTCCCGAGAGCAATCTCACATACGCTTTCTCACATCACGCTTTCAGAGGAGCATACAACCTCAACAAGCTGAATGGCTTCCAGATCTGGGCAACCAAGGCTGGTCAGCCCTATATCCATCAGTGGATCAGAACCTATGTAACTCCCTATGAGAGCACTCTCCGTGCAGATAACGTAAAGATGTATATGACATATTACGAAGCATATCAGAACTGGCTCAACAGCCATCACTGATATCATCTGAATGATCAATGCACCTGACCTTGTGTCAGGTGCATTTTTTACAATTCAGGCAGTAATATTTTGTGCAACCCTACAAAGTTCTCACGGTACTATTGACTCTGACGTTACGTCATGGTCTATACTTTACTTACACGAGAGGAGGTCATAAGTATGATGACGGTAAAACAGGTCAGCGAGCTGACGGGAGTGAGTATACGCACTCTCAGATATTATGACAATATCGGACTGCTGAGCCCTTCAGATCATACAGAGGGCGGCTACAGGCTCTATGACGATAGGGCGCTGGAGCGCTTGCAGCAGATACTGCTTTTCCGCGAGCTGGGCTTTCCGCTGAAGGACATAATAGGCATTATGGAGAGCAGGAGCTTTGACCGCAGAAAGGCTCTGGATCAGCAGATAGAGCTGCTTGAGCTGAAAAAGCAGCATCTTCAGGAGCTTATCGACTTCGCTCGGGGAATAAAAATGTTAGGAGTGAGAGCAGTGGACTTTACTGCATTTGACAGATCAAAGCTTGATGAATACGCCGAAAGGGCGAAGAAAGAGTGGGGAGAAACTTCACAGTATAAGGAGTTTGAGGAAAAGGACAGAAGCCGTACATCCGAGGAAAAGGATCAGCTGACAGAGCGCTTCATGACGCTGTTTGCGGAGTTCGGCGAGCTGAAAAGCGGAAGTCCCGACAGTCCCGAGGCACAGGCACAGGTGAGAAAGCTTCAGAGCTTTATCGCCGAAAATATGTACACCTGTACCGATGATATACTCCGCGGACTTGGAAAAATGTATGCAGCAGGCGGAGAATTTACAGAGAACATTGACAAGGCAGGCGGTAAGGGCACAGCTGAATTTACAGCTGCTGCAATAGGAGTTTGCTTAGGCTAACAAATTCTTGTATCCAAAACTTCTGTGATATAATAAAAGGGTGCTTTTGCACCTTTTTATTTTTATAAAGGAGAACTTGATATGGAACTTAAACTCGGAGACGTTCAGGAAACCGCACTTATCCCACTTGCCATAAAGGCAGACGAGAGCAAGCGCAGCGATCACAGGATATACGACGGAAAAGCTGTTGAGATAATCGACGAACTTGGCATAGATACAAAAAATATGATAAATATATGTCCCACGAGGGAGTAGTTGCGAGGACTATTCTTTTCGACAATGAGGTAAAGAGACTTCTTGAGAAATACCCTGACGCCGTGTGCGTCAACATCGGCTGCGGCTTTGATGACCGCTTTTCAAGAGTGGACAACGGCAAAGTCAGGTGGTACAATGTGGACCTTCCCGACTCCATAGAGCTGAGGAAAAAGGTCTTTGAGGAGCGTGACCGTGAGTTCATGACAGCAGGCGACCTGACAGGCACCGACTGGACAGAGGGCATACCCAATGAGGGCGTGACCATCATCATCGCCGAGGGACTCCTCATGTATTTCAGTGAGGAGCAGGTAAGCGGACTTCTTGACCATATCTGCGAATACTTCGGCAAAGGCTACATACTGGCGGAGATAATGCACCCCTTCGCGGTAAAGAACAGCAGTCATCATGATACCGTAAAGAATACCAAGGCAGCATTCGGCTGGGGTATCGAGAGCGGAAAGGAAGCGGAGTCCCCTGTGCAGCGGCCTCAGTTTTGTGAAGGAGATAAACTTCTTTGAGGAAATAAAGAAGTACTCCTTTATAGGCAAAATAGGCAGCAAGCTTTTCAATAAGGTCATGGACAGACTGGCGGTATACAGGTTTGAGAGATAAAAAATCCCCGAAGCGGAAGTAAAGTCGCTTCGGGGTTCTTTTTATGCTTTCTTTTTCAGTACAGCTATTGCAGCATAGTGCAGTATATCGAACTTCTCGGGAGCTATTTCCTCAAGAAGCTGCATATGCTCCTTCTCCCAGCGGACAGTCTCCTCCTCGGAGAGAGAAGCCTGAACACCGCGGCAGGCTTTCATTCTGCCGTTCCAGCTCTCGCGGGTGAAGGGGATATTCACATCGAAGCCTATCTGCTCCTCAACAGTGAAGTGCTCCAGCACGGCATCATCAATGTGTACAGGCTGTCTTGTCCAGCCGCAGCCCGTCCATGTGGGATTGTATTTCAGCACCAGCTCTTCACTTTTGCCTGCGATAGGGTCATCAAAGGGCAGCCAAGCCATCTGCATGACGCAGAGCCTGCCGTCGGAGCCGAGCAGATCAGCCAGTATGGGTGCCACAGTCTTGTGGTCGAAGTACCAGAAGCACTGACAGGCAGTTATAACGTCAAAGGTGCCTGACGGGAAGGATATTTCCTCGGCAGGAGCTGCAAAGAAGTCGATATCCATGCCCTCTTTTGCGGCGAGGAGCTTAGCCTGCTCTATCTGATTTTCGGAGATATCGCAGCCTGTCCACTTAGCTCCGAAGCGGTACATATTTCGCGGTATGACACCTGTACCCGCACCGAGGTCAAGCACACGCTGACCATTTACGCAGAGTCCGCGTTCGGTAAGGCAGCTGTAGAACTGCTGAGGGTAAATATCTCTGTATTTAGCGTAGTTTTCCGAAGTCTTTCCCCAGTCGAAGGCTTTTCCGCCGTCGATATCCTTGTTTGTGATGTTCATGTTATCCCTCCTGATGTAAAATATATTATAGTATAGCATATAATCTTAGATAAAGCAATATCAGTTGTTAGTTATAGTACAGGGAACGCCTCCCTCAGCGTTCCGATTCGCTTCCTGAGTAGGGATAATATCTGCTCATGCTTGAAAAAAATTGCTTTCAGTGCTATAATTATACTGATAAAATCATTACAGGGAGGTATCATCATGAACGATCTTACAAGTATCATCAAGGAAAGAAGAAGTATACGCAAATTCACACCTCAGCTGCCCGCCAAGTCTCTCGTAGACAAGGTCATCGAGGCAGGTATTTACGCAGCTTCGGGCAGAGGCAAGCAGGCACCCGTAGTCATAGCTGTCACCAACAAGGAGCTCCGTCAGCGCATAATGGAGGAAAACTGCGCTATCGGCGGCTGGGACAAGGACTTTGATCCGTTCTACGGCGCTCCCGTTATCCTTCTGGTAATTGCTCCCGAGGAGATACCTACCGCTGTTTATGACGGAAGTCTCACTCTCGGCAACATGATGCTGAAGGCTCACGAGCTGGGACTGGGAACCTGCTGGATACACCGCGCCAAGGAGGAAATGGAAGGCGCTATCGGAGATGAGATACTGGAAAAGGCAGGTCTCAGCGGAAAGTACATCGGTATAGGTCACCTCGCTCTGGGCTATCCCGACGGTGAAGCTGCTCCCATACCGCCAAGAAAGGATAACAGAGTCATCTACATTGACTGACAGAATTGTAAGCAGTTAAATAACGTCACAAGCCCTGAAGTGCAGACTTCGGGGCTTTTTATATGTATCGGATAGTGCACTTTGCAATGCTTTTTCAGCACATTATTGTACATATCGTTCACTATTATGTACAAAAAGAAAGAAAAAAGATACAATAAATCATTGCTAAATCATGAATAAAATAGTATAATATAATAGACATGGAGCGTATTTGTTCCGAAACGATGAAAAAATAATACACAGGGGGAATTAAAATGAACCTAAAATTCAAACGTATCGTGGCTGCCGCTGCCTCTCTGGCGATAGCTGCGACCTCTAACCTCAGCGCGGCTTCACTTCTGACAGCAGACGCTGCCTATGGAGTGGGCGGAAACGGCGCCGCCATCATGGAGTACCTGGACCGCGGTATCTACGCTATCAAGTCGGGCAACGGTATGTTCGTAAGCTGGCGCTTCAACGCAAACGACGACGATAATGCCGAGTTTCAGCTGTTCCGCGACGATCAGCTCATCTACACCAGCAAGGCAGGCGATCCCACCAACTACTGGGACGCAAGCGGAAATGCAAACTCAAATTACAGAGTTGACACCCTTGTGAACGGCACTGTGGTAAGCTCTGACGGCTGCCATTTCAACTCCGGCTCCAATTACTTCGATATACCTCTTGATGTTCCCAAGGGCGGAACTATCAACGGAGAGGCTTACAGCTACTCTCCCAATGACTGCTGCGTGGGAGATGTTGATGGCGACGGTCAGTATGAGATATTCCTTAAATGGGACCCCTCAAACTCAAAGGATAACTCACAGACCCACAATCCCGATAAGGGCATACAGGGCTTCACAGGCAACGTTTATATCGACTGCTACACACTGACAGGCAAGAAGCTCTGGCGCATAGACATGGGTAAGAATATCCGCGCAGGTCAGCATTATACACAGATGGCTGTTGCGGACTTTGACTGCGACGGCAAGGCTGAGTTCATAACCAAGACCTGCGACGGAACTGTTGACGGCGCAGGAAAGGTCATCGGCAATGCAAGCGCTAATTATGTGAACAGCGCCGGTACTGTCCTGACAGGTCCGGAGTATATGACATTATTTGACGGTGCTACGGGAGCCGCTCTCGATACTATCGAATTCCCTGTGCTCAGAGGCGATGCTACGAGCAACACTGCCAAGAGCACATGGGGCGACAACTACGGTAACCGCTGCGAGCGATATAACTGCGCTATCGCTTATCTTGACGGAGTTCACCCCTCTGTTATCTACGGCAGAGGCTACTATACAAGGCTTACCCTTTCAGCTGTTGACGTCAAGGACAAAAAGCTGGTGAAGAAATGGGTATTCGATACGGGATTTGATACCAGCAATCCTGCTTACGGCTGCGGAAACCACAACGTAATGGTTGCAGATTTCGACAACGACGGCAAGCAGGAGGTCTGCATGGGCGCCTGCGCTATCGACGATGACGGAAAGCTCCTCTGGTCCACAAAGAAGATGCACGGCGACGCTATGCACGTCGGCGATCTTGACCCCAATCATGAGGGTCAGGAGGTATTCATCTGCCACGAGGACGGAAATTACGGTATCTCCTTCGTTGACGGCAGAAACGGTCAGATAATCTGGCATTATGACGGCGACAAGGACACAGGACGCTGCTGCGCCGACAATATCGTATCAGGCAACAGCGGTGCCGAGTTCTGGGGCTCAAGACCCGCTAATGCAGTGTTCGACGTTTCAGGCAAGCAGATAGGCAACAAATGGCCTTCTTCAAACTTCCTTATTTACTGGGACGGCGACCTTGAGCGTGAGCTGCTTGACGATGTTACTATTACAGACGGTGCAGCTATAAACAACTATCCCGCAATTTTTACAGCTTCAGGCTGTGCTTCCAACAACAGCACAAAGGCTGTTCCCTGTCTTACCGCAGACATATTCGGCGACTGGCGCGAGGAACTGGTCCTGAGAACTACGGATAATTCAAAGCTCCGCATATTCTGCACCAATACCGAGACAAAGTACCGTATAACCACTCTCATGCACGATATGCAGTACCGTATGCAGGCAGGCTGTGAGCAGAGCTCATACAATCAGCCTCCTCACCCCAGCTTCTACCTCGGCACAGAGGCTCCTCTCCCTGCAAGACCTGATGTGAAGATGAACAATACTCCTCCCGAGCCCATAAATGGCAAGCTGGTCAACAACCTTCTTGTAAAGGACTATAACAACTCACTCGCATGGAAGCTCATGGAGTCCAACAGCATAAACGGTCCTATCTACGGCGACAGAGACTTTACATACACAGAGCTTGCTTCCGAGCTCCAGGGCAGCGAATATATCATGACAGCCTGCAACTCCAAGAACACCGACGGTGACCTTGCTGAGTTCACAGCTGCGGACAAGGCTGAGGTATATGTTCTCGTTGATACAAGAGAGGAAGAGGCAAATCTGGTTCCCTCATGGCTCTCGGGCTACACAAGGACAGAGCTCACAGCAAAGTCCAGCAACGGCGTTGACTTCGTGGCTTACAAGAAGTCCTTCGAGGCAGGCGAAAAGGTCCTCCTGGGCACAAACGGCATGACAGGCAATGTTATCAACTACACTGTATTTGTCAAGGAGCCCGCTGTGGTCACAACAACGACAACAACAACTACTACCACCACCACAACAACAACTACTACGACGACCACCACCACAACCACTGCTCCTCCCGAGACCACTACTACAACTACTGCTCCCGTACAGAACAGACTGTGGGGCGATACAAACTGCGACGGTAAGGTTGAACTGGCTGACGCCGTACTCATCATGCAGAGCCTGGCAAATCCCGACAAGTTCGGTTTACAGGGCTCTTACGAGAAGCACCTCACCGATGAAGGCAAGCTCAACGGCGATGTTGATACAACTACAGCAGGTCTTACCTCTAATGACGCGCTGAAGATACAGGAGTATCTCCTCCACAAGATAAGTACTCTTGATCCTAATGCATGATACCAATATGAATATAAGCCCTGTGGAGTTCCCACGGGGCTTTTTCATGCGCTTTTTCGCCAATTGCTGTTGGATCCCATTGAAAAATTTAGTTCACAGGTCAATTGACCTCTCTCCCTTGCTGTGCTATAATAGTACAGGTAAATTTAATATCAGAAAAAGCGAAAACGACACATGTATTACCTGAGGGTATGTAAATCTGATCACGGAACGAAATTCTGCGGTCATACCCTTTCGGCGGTATGTGTGTATTTTTTTGCGCTTTTTTGAGGAAAAGGAGAGTTTTTTATGCCAAGAAATCAGTTTCAGCGAATGATATTCGCACTTATCACCGTTGTGATAACTGTCCACGCCTATGTGTTCTACAGTCTCTATGTCATTAACGGCAACACTTTCATGCAGATTACAGGCAAGGACTCTGTTCTCAGCGCTATAAACGCAATGGGCGGAGTTTCTGTGCTGGGCAAAAGTATCCCTATCTGGGCAGTTGTCCTCATCGAGTTCTGCTTTGCATACACCCTTGAGGTGCTGGTGGGAAGCCCTCTTTCATTCAAGCTGGTGTGCCGTGTATTCAAGTTCGGCGACGTTCACCCCGTCATTTTTGAAACTGCGATCATTACTGCCACTGTGGGTATCATGTGTCCCTCAATGAGCTTTATCGCTGCTATCCTCTACTATCCCTATGGCATGGCAGACTTCAATGTGTTCACACTTCTGGCTAACTGGCTGAAGCTTGTGTGCTTCAACCTGCCATTTGCGTTCTTCTCACAGCTGCTGTTCATACAGCCCTTTGTGAGAACAGTTTTCAAGTTAATTTTCAGTAAGGACATCGCTGCAAGAGCTGCTGCCGAAAAAGGCACAGCTGAAGCATGATAAAAGCGGAGCATTCAGCTCCGCTTTTTTGCGTCTTAGATGTAACGCCGTCCCCTGTTTCGCGGCAGTGCTTTACATCAAAGCACTTTATCTCCGCGCCTCTTGCTATTATCGCACTTATATGCTACAATGAATGCAGGGCATTCATTATAAATTATCAAAATGCTCTTGCAGATACGCAGATCAGAGATCTGCTCCCTGCAATCGGACGATTATAGCATAACGCTCTGCTTTTATGCTGTAATCAGCAGTAAAGGAGATGAGGATATGGAAATAAAACGAGCAGAAACAGCAGACCTGGAAACGGTAAAACGAATAGTGCACGAGACTATAAGAGCGGTCTATCCTCACTATTACCCCAATGGAGCGGTGGAGTTCTTTATTGCCCACCACTGTCCCGAAAACATCATGAAGGACATAAGCTCGGGCAGCGTGTACATACTTTACGATGACGGTATTCCTGTAGGAACGGTAACTGCTGCGGAAAACGAGCTGAACAGGCTTTTTGTGCTGCCAGAGTATCAGGGCAGGGGATACGGCGGAAATCTGCTTTCCTTTGCCGAGGAGCGCATTGCAGAGAGGTATGACAATATCGTTCTTTCCGCGTCGCTGCCTGCAAAGCCTATCTACATGAAAAAGGGCTATATTTTCAAGGATTACAACAGTATTAAGTGCAACGGCGGAGACTATCTCTGCTATGACGAGATGGAAAAGAAGCTGTGAGCCGTATCAGCCCAGAGCTACGTCCAGTATCATCATGGCGGTGAAGCCGCCTGCGAAGGAGATAGTACCCACGTTGGAGTGTTCTCCCTCGGACATTTCGGGGATAAGCTCCTCCGCCACAACGTATATCATAGCACCTGCAGCGAAGCTGAGAAGATAGGGCATAGCGGGTATGACAAGACCTGCGGCGAGAATAGTCAGAATAGCTCCCACTGGCTCGGCAGCTCCTGAGAGAACGCCCATGAGAAATGCCTTTGGCTTGCTCATTCCTCCTGCGCGGAGGGGCATGGATATGATAGCGCCCTCGGGAAAGTTCTGAATGGCTATTCCCAGTGCAAGGGCAAATGCCTCGGCTGCGGAAATATTTGTATTTCCGTAGAAAAGTCCCGCATAGACAACTCCCACAGCCATACCCTCGGGAATATTATGGAGGGTCACAGCCAGGAGCAGCATGGTATTCTTTGAAAGCTTTGTTTTTATGCCCTCCGCCTTGTCGCTGTTCATGTGAAGGTGGGGGATGAGCTTATCAAGGAGGAGCAGGAAGGCTATTCCCGCGAGAAAGCCTGCTGCGGCGGGAATGAATGCCAGCCGTCCCATTTTTTCTTCCGACTGCTCAATGGCAGGAATGAGAAGGCTCCAGACGCTTGCGGCAGTCATGACCCCTGCGGCAAAGCCTGTAAGTATGCGCTGTATGGTAATGCTGAAGTTGTTCTTCATTGCAAAGACGCAGGCAGCGCCCAGGGACGTGCCGAGAAACGGGATAGAAAGACCTTTTACAATTTCAAGCATAATAACTCCTTTCGAGGTTAGTAAAAACTAACTATATATAGTATAGCATAATATTATAGAAATATCAAGGGCGCAGTGCACTGATGTAACAGTCACCGCGCCCTGTTATTATATTATTCGCCACAGCCTCTTCAAGTGATTAACGTCTGCGATAGGTATCAGAAAAGCCATAGTATCCCGGATTTTTATCGGGACACTATGGCTTTGATACTATATCAGTCCAGCTTTGTGAAGCGTCTTACCTCACCTGATTTGCCAACGAACATTGCCTTTGGTCTTGCCCAGACCTCGCCGTCCTTGAGGGACTTGTAAACCACAAGCTCCTCCATGGTCTCGCTGTGTCTTGCAACTGCGATGACCTCGTACTCATTGCCCTTGAAATGGCGGTACTTAGCGCCCACAACTATTTCCGTGTCCTTGTCCTCAACGGGCTCCTCGTCCTCAGGCTCGGTGTTGACGATATCGTCAGCAACGATTATCATAGCCGAGTAGGGTCTCATGCGGACATAGGCGTTGTCGTTCTCCACCTGAAGGGGAGAAGCTGTGAATACGTCCACAAGTCTTGAGAGGTGGGTGCCGAAGTTAAGGTCAAAGTCATAGTCTGCAAGGTTGAGAGCAACGTAAACGGTCTGCTCGCCGAGGACCTTCTTGAACAGCAGCTGCTGATTGGTTATCATGATACGCTCATAGCTGCCTGTTCTGAGGGCAGGGTAAGCGCGGTATATCCGTCCAAGCTTTACGATGTGCTTATAGAGGGATAAGTTCTCACGCTCCATATCCTGAAGGTGGAGGCAGGGGCGGAGATTATCGTCGGAGTTGTTCTCCTTTCTGCCCTCGATGCCGTATTCGCTTCCGTAGTAGATAGAGGGGATACCTGGCATGGTGTACATGAGAGTGTATACCAGAGGCAGATGTGCATGGTTGTGGAGGGTGCTTGCCAGACGGTTCACATCGTGGTTGTCCACGAAGTTGTAAAGGTCGATATTGCGGTAGATTCCGCCGTTAGCGCCCGACTGTCTGTTGATGGAGTAGTCTATCTCGAAGTAGTTCTTGTCGTTGTGAGATGACCACAGTCCCTTGTAGCACTCATAGTTTGTAACGCTGTCCAGCATTTCCGGGTTAGCCCAGCGGTTGTAGTCGCCGTGGATTATCTCGCCCATTAGCCAGAAATCGGGCTTCTTGCCCTTGCAGAAGCTTCTTATGCGCTTGAAGAAATCGAAGTCAATACAGTCAGCAGCATCGAAGCGTATACCGTCAATATCGAATGATTCTATCCAGTAGTTCACAGCGTCCAGCAGGTGGTCGCAGACTCCGGGATTGCGGAGATTGAGCTTAACCAGATTGTAGTGACCGTTCCAGCCCTCATACCAGAAGGGGTCGCCGCAGGGGCTGGGGCCGCCGAAATTGAGGTTCTGGAACCAGTCGCAGTACTCGGAGCCTTGCCCCTTTTCCTGTATATCAACGAACTGAGGAAATTTTCTTCCGACGTGGTTGAAAACTCCGTCAAGGATAATGCGTATGCCGTTTTCGTGAAGTCTGTCACAAATGAAGCGGAAGGAGTTATTGTCACCGAGTCTGCGGTCTATCTTCTTGTAGTCTATGGTGTCATAGCCATGCTCAACGGACTCAAAAACGGGACCGAAGTAAACAGCGTCCACGTTCATTTCCTTGAGGTGAGGGATCCAGTCCAGGACCTTGTCGAGACGGTAGGTAACATCCTCACTTCCGTCATTGAATTTAGGTGCCCCGCAGAATCCCAGCGGATAGATGTGATAGATTATCGCGTTATCGTACCAATTCATAAATAACACACTCCTTATTTTTATTTGTTTGAGCCTTCAAGGAAGTATGACGCCTCCATATCAGCCACGTTCAGTGCCAACGCCAGCGGATACATTTCGAGCGCCTTTCCGATGGTACCTCTTTCCTCGGTACCGCCATATGAAAAGCCCATGTGGTAGCGTATTGCGAATGCTTCCTCGCGGGTCAGTCGGTTCTCACCGTAGAAATAACCCGAGAGTATGTATACGGACTTCTCCCCATGTCCGTAAGGAAGCGTATCATTGATAGCGTAGAAGGGGACCTTCTCCCACTGACCCGTTTCATCGTTCTTCTTGTTGCGCATCTCAACGGTGTAGAAATTCACCTTGCAGATGTCATGGAGAAGAGCGACCAGAGCGATGGTCTCCTCGGAATAGTCCATACCGTAGAGCTCCTTGGTGCGGGGGGCGTGAAAGGTAATCCTTCAGGCAGTGGTACACATTCAGGCTGTGCTGAACGAGACCTCCCTCGTAGGAGCCGTGAAATCTTGTGCTGCTGGGAGCGGTGAAGAAATCGCTTCTCTCGAGAAACTCCAGAAGCTTGTCTGCACCCTCGCGTTTGATGTTTTCTTTGTAAATTGATATGAATTCTTCTTTTGCCGTCATAATGGTACTCCTTAAAATACAATATAATTATTATACCACAAATTGTAATTAAATTCAATAGGCGTATATGATTTTTTTATGGATTTTAACTATAATTGGCAGTACAACTTTTCCGGCGGAAAAAAAGTAGGTGCAGGCACTTGAAATTTCTTCTGAAATATGGCATAATTAAAACATGATCCTTTAGCCGTCAGCCATTGGCATTGCAAGGTTTTTTTATCCGAATGTTTAAGCGGCGAAGCCGCTGCCAAGGGCTGAGGGCTAAAGGCTGACAGCTTTATAAATACGGCGTCCGCAGCCGAAAAGCGGAAGTTAAGGAGGGACTTATGTCTAACCAGCTTTGTATAGTCCTCGATTTCGGCGGTCAGTACAATCAGCTCATTGCAAGAAGAGTCAGAGAGTGCGGAGTATACTGCGAGATCAAGAGATTTGACACGCCCATAAGCGAGATAAAGGCGATGAACCCGACCGCTATCATTTTCACAGGCGGACCCAACAGCGTTTACGATCCCAGCTCGCCCCATATCTCGGAGGAGATATTCAGCATCGGCGTACCGATACTCGGTATCTGCTATGGATGTCAGCTCATGGCGTACACTCTCGGCGGCAAGGTAGAGAGCTGCGAGAAAAGCGAATACGGAAAGATCGAGATCTCTCAGAACAGCGGAAGCCTTATATTCGAGGGCGTTCCCGAAAAGAGCGTAGTATGGATGAGCCACACCGATTTCGTAAGCCAGCTTCCCGATGGCTTCAGCGTAACGGCAAAGTCTGCGGACTGTCCCTGTGCCGCATTTGAAGCACCCGAGAGAAAGCTCTATGCAGTGCAGTTCCACCCCGAGGTTACACACAGCGAATACGGCAAGCAGATCCTCCATAATTTCTTATATAACGT
This sequence comes from Bacillota bacterium, assembly GCA_029572815.1. Taxonomy (GTDB): domain Bacteria; phylum Bacillota; class Clostridia; order Oscillospirales; family Ruminococcaceae; genus Ruminococcus. The sequence goes on from JAKPUQ010000004.1 coordinate 144,565, forward strand.
GTGCGGCTGCACAGGCGACTGGGTAATGGATGATTTCATCGAGAACACAGTTGCGAAGCTCCGCGAGCAGATAGGCGACAAGAAGGTAATACTGGGACTTTCAGGCGGAGTTGACTCCTCAGTCGCAGCAGGACTTCTCAGCCGTGCAGTGGGCAAGCAGCTCACCTGTGTATTCGTGGATCAGGGACTCATGCGCAAGGACGAGGGAGACTTCGTCGAGGAGACCTTTACAAAGCTTTTTGATATGAACTTTGTCCGCGTAAACTGCAAGGACCAGTTCCTCAAGGCGCTCAAGGGCGTCAGCGACCCCGAGCAGAAGCGTAAGATAATCGGCACAGAGTTCTATAACGTATTCTGGGACAAGATAAGAGAGCGGGGCACAGACGGCTTCTTCGCACAGGGAACCATCTACCCCGACCGTATCGAGTCAGGCAGAGGCAACCAGGCAGGTCACGGCAGCACAGCTGTCATCAAGACCCACCATAACATGGTAAAGATGCCCGAGGACATCAAGTTTGCAGGAACCATCGAGCCTCTGGGAGACCTGTTCAAGGACGAGGTAAGACAGGTAGGCGAGAAGCTTGGCATACCCCACGATCTTGTATGGAGACAGCCCTTCCCGGGACCGGGTCTCGGAGTTCGTATCATCGGCGAGATAACAGAGGAGAAGATAAAGATACTTCAGGAAGCAGACGCAGTATTTCGTGACGAGATACGCAAGAGCGGCATTGAGTCGGAGCTCAAGCAGTTCTTTGCAGTTCTGCCCGACGTGCGTACAGTAGGCGTAATGGGCGACCACCGTACATACGACCACCTTATCGCTATACGCGCAGTTACCACCGATGACTTCATGACAGCGGACTGGGCGCGTATCCCCTATGATGTGCTTGCGAGAGTATCCAACCGTCTCTGCAACGAGGTAGAGCACGTCAACAGAGTAGTGTATGATATAACCTCCAAGCCTCCGGGAACTGTGGAGTGGGAATAATAAACGCCCCGAAAAATAGGGCTTAAATACGCCAAAACCGTTATCAAACCGTTATCATGGCAACGATTTGGCAACAATTCTCTATTATCGGCAACAGTTATAAATATTCTGTCTGAAAAGATAAGAGCTATCTGATTCATTTGCGAATCGGATAGCTCTTTTTGTTTTATTCAGATTTGTTGTCTTTCAATGCTCTGCGCTCAGCTTCATTCCGCTCCGCCTCCGACCTCGGATACCTGTATCTCCATCGGTCGTGTTTTATCTATTCATATACTGTATATCCATATCCACATCACCAATAATACCTGGGATATGGCCGTAGGCGCTTGCCTGCCAGATAGCGTAGTTTCCCTCGTAGTCGGTCTCGTCGACGAAGTGAGCCAGCCATACGGGGTGAGAGGCCTTTGTGCGTTCGCTCCAGAAGTTATTGAGGAAGTTCTTGCTGCTGTAGAGCATAGCGGAGTAGCCGCACTTTTCCATTTCGTCGGCGAAGGCCGCGTATATGTCATTGAGGTCCCTGATGCTCATGCCGTATTTCTGGAAGTTTCCGAACTCCTCCCAGTCGAAGGCAACGGGGAAGTCCAGCTGCTGACCGTTCAGGTTATCAGCTATCCAGCGGGCGTGTTCGCGGACGTCCTCCTCGGAGTTATCGGTGGTATAGAAGTAAACTCCCACATCGAGACCAGCGGCGGTGGCGTTCTCGATATTCTGGCGGAAGTAGTCGTCCATGGTGATCTGGCTGTAGTAATAGCCGATACGGATAATGACGAAGCTGCACCCTGCGTCGCGGACCGCGTTGTAGTCCACATTGGTCTGCCATGCGGAGACATCGATACCGAAGCGGACGCCGTCCTGATCGTATCTTTCGATAAAGCTGCTGTAATCCACTCTCGGGTTATTGTCAACGGGAGCAGGCACCTGTTCCACAACAGATATAGTCAGGTCCCAGGAAACGGAATTGCCCGAGCTGTCCGTGGCGGTGGCAGTAAGAGGATAATCGCCCACAGCGTTGGGGTCAACGTCTCCCTCATAGGTGAGAGAAGGAGTCTTATCAAAGTTATCCGCAAATCCCACATAGTCATTCAGGTCAAAGGGAGTCCCCACCTTATGATTGGGAGTCCACCCTGCGTTGAGCACGATGGGAGCAGTAGTGTCCAGTACACTGTACTGAAGCTTCTGCTTGAACTCATTTCCCTTGTAGATATAAGGTATCTCCACCTCGAAAACACCTGTATCTGAGGTGTTGAGCATTACCTCACCGTCCTTGAGGTCAACGTTTTTCTCGGTGATGAAGTCCTTGAGCTTTATCTCCTCATAGACCTCTACGGAGTCCTTTCCTTCAAGCACCAGATCCTTGGGCGGCTCGGGCTTGGCGGCAGTAGTTGTTGTGGTAACAGCCGTAGTTTTTACGGCAGATGAAGATGTTCTGACAGTTGATGTAACAGCGGCTGTGGTATTGACCTCCACGGAAACGCTTGCTGTATTGCTTACCTTTTTGCTGCCGCAGCCTCCAAGAAGGCAGAGTGCGGCGAAAACGGGTATAATATATTTTGATCTCATGTTGTTCCTTTCGGCAGATGTATTTTATCGTGTAAATATATAATCAATTATATCATAAGCGGAGCCGATTGTAAAGAAAAACTATATCATGTGCAGAAAAGAATGGGCTTAGTGTAAAATAAAAGTAGGCAAAGAAAAAGAGCAGCTGAAAAAACAGTTGCTCTTAGGGTCACAAAATGCTAAAATGAAGTTGGCACACAACAAAGAAAGCGAGTGACCTTAAAATGAGTATAGCATATAAAATCGAA
>JAKPUQ010000053.1 GCA_029572815.1 Bacillota bacterium
GGAAAGCTGCTGAAGGAACAGACCTTCAACGAGGACAACACCTTTGAAGAGACAACGCTACAACTGAACCTGCAGGAGATTCTTCGCCTCGCCGAGGTGGAGAACTTTTTTGTCGGAGAGAGCACAAAGACATGGAAACTGCGCTTCGAACCGGATGTCAGCATACTGGACGGAATCAAGCGGGTAATCTCTCTGCTTGACGGCTGGAAAGTCGATGAAACGGCAAACGGCGTCATTGGTGTGGCTGCAGTCACCGATGCCCGTTTCGACCAGCCCGCTGTGTATACCTTCGAGCGCGACAAGACCTGCTGGAGCTACAGCGTGGAGTATGACGATTCAGAAGCAGTCAGCAAAGTCTGTGTCACCTGCGCAGATCCGGAGAGCACGGTTTATGCCACGGTTCCTAGGAACAAGTGGTGGGTTCAGCCTTCGCATCGAACGACCTACGTAACAGCCGCTGACGGCGCGACTCTCACCGAAATAACGGCTATGGCCGAGGAACTTGCACAGGCTATCGCCATATCCGGCAGACAGGAAAGCTTCGTCGGTATCTTCACACCCCAGCTCACCATTGGCGATGAAGTGCGCATCGTCAGTGGTGCAAAGACTGAAACCATCGGTACGGTCACTGATGTGACGCACAACTTCGGCAGGGGCGGTTTTTATACAACATTCACCGTAGACAGCGGCGGACGGAAAGGCAAAGCACGACTTTCAGATTTGATCGGAAAAGCATCTGAAAAACGAAATCTGAATGGTGTGACTATTTATTAGGAGGAAAAAAACATGAAAGAAATCTGGACATGGATTCAACTTATAATCGCCGCTATCGGCGGCTGGCTCGGTTGGTTTCTCGGAGGAGCAGACGGCTTTCTTTATGCGCTCATAGCATTCGTGGTGATCGACTACATCACCGGTGTGATGTGCGCTGTTGTGGATAAGAAGCTGTCCTCGGCTGTCGGCTTTAAGGGCATCTTCAAAAAGGTGCTGATCTTCGCCCTTGTCGGCATCGGCCACATTCTTGATACGCAGGTGATTGGCTCTGGTTCCGTGCTGCGTACTGCCGTCATTTTCTTCTACATCTCCAACGAAGGTGTCTCCCTTGTTGAGAATGCGGCCTATCTTGGGCTGCCAATCCCCAAGAAGCTGAAAGCAGTGCTTGAACAGCTTCATGACCGTGCTGAAAAGGAGGATGAGCACAATGATGACGAACATTGAACTTGCGAATAAGTTCAAGAATATCGCAAAGAACTACAAAACTCTCTATGTGATGGGCTGCTTCGGTGCGCCAATGACGGCCACCAATAAGAAGCGTTACACCCAGAACCACAGCTACAACAAACAGGCCGCCAGAACTGCCATAATCAACGCTGCCTCTGCCGATACCTTCGGCTT
>JAKPUQ010000055.1 GCA_029572815.1 Bacillota bacterium
ATCTCCATTGCTATTGCCACTCCTTGTTCCTCCTGTACACAAGCTCTTTCTCTTATTATACAGGATTTTTATTATTAGTGGCTCACTTTTTTATTATCATTTGTGCCATATCTGGCTCAGTTTTATTTTAGCATACATAGATACTCTCAAGAGCGAGAATGAACTGATGGCTTTCAAGAACATTTTTAATGACTGGTATGCCAGGGATACGTCGAAGAAGATCCGTGCTGTATTCAAGGCAAAGGGTCAGTCGGGCAAACCTCTTTCTCTGCCTATTTACGGCTACAAAGCATCAGAAGAAGATAAACACAAGTGGATCATTGATGATGAGCCTGCAGCGGTTGTACGCAAAATATACAAGCTCTGTATCAGTGGCTATGGTCCGACTCAGATTGCCCGTAAGCTGACAGAGGATGGTATTCCCAATCCAACGGCTTACGCTATATCGCAGGGAAGGAACCCGGCTAACAAGAATTCAAGGCTTGACCGCTGGTGTACAGAAACTGTCATTGACATTTTAGAGCACCCCGAATACATCGGTCATACGGTGAACTTCCGTACACGCCGCAAGTCCTACAAGAACAAGCGTAAGATTGAAAATCCAAAAGAAGACTGGCTCATCTTTGAGAATACCCATGAACCTATCGTCACTCAGCAGGAATTCGATTTAGTGCAGGAGCTTCGCAGTAATAAGCGAAGAAATCAGAAACATGAGACTGTAAATCCGTTTTCTGGTATATGTTACTGTGCTGACTGCGGTAAAAAGCTATACCTGTGCCGTTCAAGAAGCCTTAGCGAAGATCAGGAACATCTGAAATGCTCCACGCATTCAGCTGATAAGGATAGCTGTTCAGCCCATTACATCAGGACTGTCGTGCTGAAAGAGTTGGTTTTGAATGCACTGAACAAGCTCCTCGATAGTGTTAAAGACAATGAAGCTGAGTTTGTGCAGACAGCTATGGACAACTCTGCGTCAAAGCATTCCTCTGATGTATTTAAGGCAAAGAAAGCTCTCAATCAGGCTGAAAAACGTATTGCTGAACTTGACAGGCTGTTTGCAAGGCTCTATGAGGACAATATCTCAGGCAAGATCTCTGACGAGCGTTTTGCTGTACTGTCCGCAGGTTACGAGGACGAGCAGAAGAAATTGAAAGCGAAAGCATCAGAGCTTACTGCTTTTATTGAAACAGCAGAACAGAAATGTGCTGATGTGAACTCTTTTATAAAGGTTGTGCAGAAGTATGAGCATATCACCGAACTTACTCCTGAGATCATGCATGAACTTATCGAGAAGATCATCATTCACGCTCCGGATAAGAGCGATGGGCATCGTACTCAGCAGATCGAGATACACTTCCGCTTTGATGTTGCTGTCGCTACGACTGTTGCTGACAGCAAAGAATACGACAAAAAGAAAAAGGCTGCGTAACTGCGATGTTACGCAACCTTATCTTCAAATCACATAAACTGCTTTATGTGCGCCTCCCTAACGGGGAGCTTTTTTACTGAATGATCCACATATAATAAAAAGGACTGTATGAAAATACAGTCCTTTTTCAGTGCCGCTGACCGGGGTCGAACCGGTACGGATTTTACTCCGAGGGATTTTAAGTCCCTTGTGTCTGCCAATTCCACCACAGCGGCAAATGGTCGAGGTGACAGGATTTGAACCTGCGGCCCCTACGTCCCGAACGTAGTACTCTACCAAACTGAGCCACACCTCGACAGCATTAATATTATACTACAAACGGGGAGTAATGTCAAGTGTAAACAAATTTTGTGTATTTATTTTTATTTTTTTACAATATTAAAGGAGCAGCCCGAAGGCTGCTCCTTGCGTTTAGTCAACAACAATAGGTTCTGACCAGTAGTCCTGATTGTAAATATCAGAGAAGCGGTAGAGAATATGGCAGGAACCGTTTCCTACATCGGTGTTGCTGATGGTCATATTATCAGTAACAGTTACCTGATCGCCGATGAAGTAGCTGTCCTGATATTCCATATCGTATGAGTAGTAGTCGCAGATGAAGTCGAGAGTATCACCGACTGTCAGTTCTGTCAGATTCTTTGCAACAGCATTTGTCTCGCCGTTTACATAATCGGTTGAAACACCTGCAATGTATCCGTCGGGGTGCTGATCGTCAAAGACGATAATGAGATTCACTCTTTCGCCGTTGAGGAGAGCGGGAACATAGCCTCTGATGATCTGCTCTGTTCCGTTGTAAGTAGTATCTGTGTGGTAGTAAGCTACAACGTTGCCATTGATAGACAGCCAGTTCTTTTCGGTGTCGGCAACAAGAGCACCGTTATCATCGAAGGTGAAGAGGTTGTCCAGACCGAGGTCAATATAGCCGGAACCGTCATCATAGAACATATTGAGATCCAGCCTGTGTACCATTTCCCACTGAGCATCTTCCAGCTTCATGGTGTACTTGCCGTCCTTCTGCTCCCAGACAAGGTTTGTGGCATCGAAGTAGTGTGTGGAGAGGTACTCTGCTGTATCATCGACATCAGTATCGTCCATGAACGCAGTGTTGGAGCTGTCGAGACCCTCGATGCTTCTGCCGCCGCCTCCGCCGAGGAAGCTTGAGAGGAGAGAGCCGATCATATCAGAGCTGCCTGATGAGCTTGATGAACCGCCCATACCGAAGAGTGAGCTGAGGGCTGAGCCTGTGCCGCCTGCAGCTATCTGTCCGCCTGTTTCAAGCTTAGCGAACTGCTTGATACACTTGGAGTATTCGGAGTCCATACCGATCTTGTCATATGTATTGCAGGCGCTGTCAACATAAGATGTACGCTGATAGGGGAAGTAGATAGAAACGCCGTAAGCGTTTGTCATATTTGAAGAAGTGAGGTTATACTTTACAGCATTTCTGAGGGCGTCTGCAAGAGCCTTGCCCTCTGTGGTGCCAACATTCTCGGCAAGATTTACCAGGTCGACCTGGTCAATGCGTGAGCTCTCTGCGAATTCGCGGGTAGCATATCTTGCGTTTGAGATGTCCTTGTACTCGTCGTTGGAGATCTTTGTGCTTACAGACTTAGCAAAGGATGAAAGCTTTGAAGGAACCGTATTTGAGAACTCGGCGAGGTCGATAACTGAAAGTGTGGTCTTCTGACCTCTGCACTTCTTGGCACACTCGGAAACGAAATCGTCAACGATGTTCTTGCCGATGTCAAGAGTAGACATTGAAGTGTTTTTGCCCAGTTCAGTGAGCCATCTTGTGTAGTACCAGCCGATACCTGGCTCTGTCTCCTCAGAAGCGATGAGGTAATCGGCATAGTCATTGAGCATGAGGGCTGTCTCGGCAGTAGCCATGAGGCAGGCATCGAAGCCTATGAAATCAAACTGAACGCCGCCGCTCTTGAGTGCCTGCTTGATGCCTGCAAGGCTCATAGAACCGCTGTTCTTGTTCTTTTCATCGTAGCCGTAGCCTGTAACGGATCCGCCGCCGTGATCCCAGAGGATGAGCTCATTTCTGTTAGCAGGGAAATTCTTTGCGCAGAACTGTATGAATGAAGCAAGGTTGTTGGGATCGGTCATAGCCTTGCTGCCTGCGTCCTCAACAAGTCTGCCGATCTGACCGTTCTTGATCTGGTAGATCTGGTTTACCTTATTGCTGATACCGCTTACCTTCCACTTGGAGCAGCCGCCTGTGAAGACGATGACATTAACATTATCGCCATAGGAAGCAGATCTCATTTCCTCCATATCGGAGGAAGCCATGCCGTACTTTGACTCAAGGTCAGTACCGCACATATAGACCATAATGGTAACAACGTCCTGGTTATTTCCCTTGATGACAGTTCTTTTCTCGCGTGAGCCTGTGGCAACATTTGTGTCAACAGCGTTGTCGCTGGTAAGGCTTCCCGAAGCAGTATCCTCGGTGCTGAAACCGAAGCCTGAGGGAACAGAGCCTATATCAACGCCGCCGCTTCCGCCTGTGAGGGAGCCGAGAAGATCTCCGCCGCCTCCGCCGCTTCCGCTGAATAATTTAAAAATAATGAAGCCGATAATGAGCAGTGTTACGAGACCGCCGCCGCCTGCAGCAGCTCTCTTTGCACCGCCGCCGCCACCTGTCTGACCGCCTGAATAGCTGCCGGAACCTACGGGACCTGTTCCGAGGCCTTCGCCACGTCTATGTGCTCCGCTGCCGCCGGATGTGACGTTTTTACGTCTGCCCTGTGGTCTGTTCTGATTAGGATCCATAATAACCTCCGTAATTTTTCTCTTTAGCAGGATAAAAAGCCTGCATACATATATATTGTACACACTTTCACAGAGAATGTCAAGTTAAAAGCGGTTACAAATTGGTATATCGGCAAAAATTGGGCGCAGTCGGTAAGCATTACAGCCGGCTGTGCCCAAGAGGTCACTTGTTTATGATAAGCTTTCTAAGTCTTATATTGTCGAATATGTCGATGAAGCCGTCACCGTTGAGATCGGCAGCGTTGTTATTGATGACAGTATCTATCTTCAGCAGGTATCTTTGCAGCATTACCAGATCGTTTACATTCAGCTGTCCGTCGCTGTTTATGTCGCCGGTTACGGGAGAAGTTTCCTCGGGGATAATTGGTTCCAGAATGAATTTCTGGCTGTCGCTTCCCGTGAACAGGTTTACGCAGAACTCTTTTTCCAACTCGTCGGTAGGATAGGGAAGATCTGCACAGGTATTATCCTGAGTGAGTGAATAGCTTCCGTCGCTGTTGCAGATCACCCTGAATTTTTGTGAGTCATCTCCTGTGAACTCCTTCAGCTCATAATACTGTCCCTCATTGGAGGTAAGGGCTCTGCCGCGTTTATCCTTGATTGAGTATGTACCGTCGCTGAGCCTTGTGAATGTCCATATCTGGTCGTTAAGTGTAAAGGGCATATTGCCGTACATATCAGGCTGAACACTGATGCCCTTGGCATTGAACTGTACTATTTTTCCCTTCATATTGAACATATACAGACCGCTGCTGACGTTCCTGACAGTGTAGCTTCCGTCGGTGACTATGGGGTGAACGGGGATTATGCTCCACAGCTGGCAGCCTCCCTCCCAGTAGTTCCACTGGTTGATGTTTCCACCGTTTTCCGTTGACCATTCGTAAACGTCCAGACCGCCCTTGTCCTCGGAGCACTTTGAAACAATGCCGTAATCCATTCCGCTCTTTACAAGTCTGAACAGCTGATTGGGCTTTCCGCTGTATTTCTGGAGCTCTATGTTTGCGCCGTCTGCGGCTGAATTTTCAGCAACAGCGATACACATTGACTCATCGCCCACAGAGGCTATCCTGCAATAGTCTTTATCAACGGAGATTATTCTCCACTGCTGAGCCCAGCTTCCGTTGCGCTCCCACTGCTGGATATTGGTGCCCTCGTCCAGCTTGCCGTTGGGCAGGTCGATAGCCATTCCGCTGTTCTGGTTCACTATATAATATGAAGCACCGCTGAAAATTGACGTGCCGCTGAGATAAGTCTCTGCACCTGTGCCGGATACTGTGTCAGCTTTGTTTATGAGCTGAGACGCACTGTCGGTAAAGTCAGCATTTGCTGAGCGAAGTGTACCTGTGAACTGCTTTGTCTGAGCGCCCCAGATAGTGTGATTATTGGTGCCAACAGCAGTGAAGGACATTACCTTTTTGCCGTTTTCGTCCTTGGCAGCAAGGAAATAGCCGTTGTAGACCTGTCCACCTATGGTTATTTCCGCAGCGGAGGTGTCCATAGCCTGAGACCATTTTCCTGTAGCCGCACCGCTGATACTTCCGTCAGCATTGAGCTTTATATTGCTGTAGTTTATTATCTTTCCGTCGGTGGCTGTGCCGTGGTCTATGAACTCGTAATCACCGACGATGTCATCGGTATTATAGCCTGTTGGTGACATCTCGTCCCTTGCATACTCAAAGGGCGCAACAACCGGCCAGCCCTTTTCGTTGAAATACATTGAGTGTACGCGGACCTCGTGGAACTCATTGCCGTCATCAAATCTTGCGTGATAGAACAGATACCATTTGCCGTCATCATCACGGAGCACGGAATTGTGTCCACAGGCCATATAAGCCTTGTCGAGTGAGCTGAACTTATAATTTCCCATGACCTTGAGACCAGTTGCGTCAAGGTTTGGATTAGTTGGCAGTACAGCCTGGCGTCCTGATGGGTCTGTGAAAGGACCCAGGGGAGAAGTTGAGCGGAACACACGCATATTGTAGCCGCCATTGGAGGTAAGACCGCCGTATGTTACCCAAAGGTAATAGTAGCCTAAGTCGGCGTTGTACTCAATAAAGGGACCCTCGCCCGACTTGCCGTAGCCGCCTGAGATCTTGGTGCCGAAGTAGCTGTCTACCATGCGCCCGTCAGAGGTCTGTCCTGTTTTCGGGTGAATGCACTGACCGGTAGCAGGGTCTATCTCAAGGGTGAAGATACCTCCCGACCATGAACCGTAGCACATATACATCTTACCGTCCTTATCAAAGTAGATAGTGGGGTCGATAGCATTGGGGAATAGCTGGTTATTGAAGTCATTGTTCCTGAACCAGCTGTTGTTGAAGCTTACCTTTCCCTCGGCTATGAGCTCGTCAATATTGGTGGAGGTATACTTCTTGTTCACGTTCTTGGTAGAGCTCTTAACGTAGGCATCGTTATTGGTAAAGCCCGAGTATATGAGAGTGTCCACAAATGTATAGGGACCCTCGATATTCTTTGAAGCAGCATAGGCGATTACAGAGCGCATATAGGTGGAAGATGTACAGAAGTACATAAGGTATGCACCCTTTGAGCCGTCGCTGTTCACATAGTCAGCGTCCCATACAACGTCGGGAGCCCATACTGCGAAGCCGCCCTCGCAGTCCTCAAGGTTTTCGCCCGCCCAGGCGAAAGCCTTTTTCAGATTTTGTGACAGGTTCCCGAATTCCACATTATTGCTTGTGGCATAGCCGTTGGAAAAGCGTCTCCAGTTCATGAGATCCGTTGACTTTGCAGCCTCAATGTGAGAGCCGAAGACGTAGTATGTTCCGTTATCCTTTACAATGGAAGGATCATGTACCGATACACGGTTGTTTGCGGCTGATGAGGGAATAACCGCCTGAGCGGAGAGCATTACAAGTCCAGAGAGGACAGCCGCAACCTGCTTTTTAAGCTTCATATCCATTCCTCCTTCGATATATTTGTTGATTTTATTATAAGGTTTTTTGTGCATAAAGTCAACTTGCGCAGCGTGGACAAAAGTGTGCAAACCGTTACATATAGTGTGCATGGCTGAATACGTCAGATACATACAATTGTCCGCCAAAAACAGCGCGATTTTGTCGAAAGTTCCGATTTTTCGGGAAACTATTGGAAAGTGAAGGCAACTGTGATATAATGAACAGGTATTCATGAATATTTAATATTTAAGGTGAACGGTGCTTCCTATCGCGTGAGCGGTGCAGGAAGGTAAAAGGGAAGCAGGTGAAAGACCTGCGCGATCTCGTCACTGTGACCGCACAGCATTATCCATGTGCCTGAGGGTGCAGCCACTGCGTAAGCGGGAAGGCGGAGAACTGTGTTATTGTGCGGAAGTCAGGAGACCTGCCGTTTGTCGGTACAGAGCTGAAAGCTCGGATCACGAGGCATTGATCGTACCATAGCTTGGAAAGAGCTTTTTTGTCATGCCTTCTGCTCTGCGGAGGGCATTTTTGCGCACGACCTTTGTCTCCTGAAAAAACAGGAGGAAAAACATGAAAAAGTTTATCGCAGCAATTTCTGCAATCACACTGACAGCAGCCTGCTTCGCTTCATGCAGCAGCGACAGCAAGGACAGCAAGTCCGAATCAACAACCGAGGCTGCAACTGCGGCTGAGACCACAACTGAGGAAGTTACAGAGGAAGTAACTACAGAAGCGGAGGAAGAGGAAATGGACGACGAGGAGAACTACGACACAGGTGATGCTTCCCTGGATAATGTCCGCAATCAGGATGATATCGGAGACAACGAGCTTCTCGTTGTAAGCTTCGGTACAAGCTTCAACGACAGCAGACGTCTGACCATCGGTGCTATCGAGGACGCATTGGAGAAGGCATTCCCCGATTATTCAGTTCGCCGCGGATTTACAGCAAATATCATCATCGACCATGTCAACAGACGCGACGGTATCCTTATTGACGATCTGGACGCAGCCCTTCAGAGAGCAGTTGACAACGAGGTAAAGAACCTTGTGGTTCAGCCCACACACCTGATGAACGGTCTTGAGTACGATGAGCTTTCCGCTAAGGTAGCCGAGTATTCAGACGCCTTCGATAAGGTAGTTATCGGCGAGCCCCTTCTCACAACAGATGAGGACTTCTCAAGAGTAGAGAAGGCTATTACAGACTGGACAAAGGAGTACGATGACGGCGAGACTGCTATCTGCTTCATGGGACACGGTACAGAGGCTGAGTCCAACGGCGTTTACGCTAAAATGCAGGAGCTTCTCACAGCTGACGGCTACGCAAATTACTTTGTAGGCACAGTTGAAGCAACTCCTTCTCTTGATGATGTGCTTGCAAAGGTTAAGGAAGGCGACTACAAGAAGGTCATTCTGGAGCCCCTTATGGTAGTTGCAGGCGACCACGCCAACAACGATATGGCAGGCGCCGAGGAGGACTCATGGAAGTCTGTATTTGAAGCAGAGGGTTATGAGGTAGAGTGTGTGCTGAGAGGCCTCGGCGAGAACGAGGACATCCGCAGCATCTATGTTGACCACGCACAGGCAGCAATCGATTCTATAAAGTGATAAATGATCCGCAGCCGACCGAGTGTCGGCTGCTTCTTTAAAGGTGATAATATGAAAAAGACTAATATTTTTGTTGCGGCATTGCTTATTTCCGCAGTTTCGCTCTGTTCGTGTTCAGATAAGGTAAGCTCTTCATCAACGGTTGTACAGGAGACTACTGCCGCAGAGACTACCGCCCTGGAAACAACAGCCGAACCGGCTACCGAGCAGGTGACAGCTCCCCAACAGGAGGTAGGCTATGAGGGTATGGAAGCAGTCTATGCCGACAGTGTGAAGGAGGGTGAGTATGACATTGATGTTGACTCAAGCTCCACCATGTTCAAGATAACAGAATGCAGACTTACAGTTGCAGAGGGAGCCATGACCGCAAGGCTCACCATGAGCGGAAACGGCTATGGATACCTTTTCCTCGGAACAGGTGAAGATGCGGAAAAGGCTGAGGAGTCCGAATATATCCCTCCCGAGGAGGAAGGGGACGCAGTTGCATTTACAGTTCCCGTTGAGGCTCTCGACAAGGAGATAGACTGTGCCGCATTCAGCAAAAAGAAAGAGCAGTGGTATGACAGAAAGCTTGTGTTCCGTGCAGATTCACTGCCAAAGGGTGCGATTGCAGGCGATGAGGACGTAACTCCCGAGACTCTTGGGCTTTCCGACGGTGAATACACTATAGAGGTGTCGCTGGAGGGCGGCTCGGGCAAGGCTTCGGTTCAGTCTCCTGCAAAGCTCACTGTTGAGAACGGACAGGCGTATGCTGAGCTTATATGGAGCAGCAACAAGTACGATTATATGGTAGTGGACGGCGAGAAGATACTCCCCACAAGCACAGAAGAGTTCTCTGTGTTTGACATTCCTGTTGCTTCACTGAGCGGTAGAATGGCAGTATCCGCTGATACAACAGCCATGAGCACTCCCCATGAGATAAGCTATACACTGATCTTTGATCCCGATTCCATAAAGTGATGCTGAGACGTATCTTTTTATCGTCAGCAGCCTGCATTTTCCTTGCAGGCTGTTCTGCAAAGGGCACAGGTACTTCAATTGCGGAAGTCCCCGAAAACAGCCTTAAACTTGAATACGCAAAGCAGTTCACAGCCGAGTATATTGAGAACGGCTGCACACTTGTATCTATCGGTGAGGACAGATTTATAGTCGTTCCCGAGGGTGAGACCGCTCCGTCGGGATACGCAGATGCAGCAGTCATACAGCAGCCCCTTGAATGCGTGTACAATGCGGCTTCCTCAGCTATGGACCTTATCGACGGAGCAGGTGCTCTGGACAAGGTCTCTATGACCTCTACAAAATATGAGGACTGGTGTCTCAGCTCCGTCAGAGACGCTATGGACAGGGAGGATATAAGCTATATCGGCAAATACAGCGCTCCGGATTATGAGGCTCTCCTGGAGGAGGGCTGCGGACTTGCCATCGAGTCCACCATGATATACCACAGCCCCGAGGTCAGGGAGCAGATAGAAGCCCTGGGCATACCTGTTCTTGTGGAGCGTTCCAGCTATGAGAAGGACCCTCTCGGCAGAATGGAATGGATAAAGCTCTACGGCATACTTTTTGGCTGTGAGGAGCAGGCAGAGCGGCTCTTTGATGAAAAGACAGCTCTCCTTTCTGATATACTTACAGATGAGAAAAACGGAAAAACTGCCGCATTCTTCTACATAAACTCATCTGGAGGCGTGGTAGTCCGCAAGCCTGCCGACTATGTCCCCGAGATGATGAGAATGGCGGGAGGAGAGTACATTTTCTCCAACAGCGACCTTGATACCGATGACAACGCACTCTCTACCATGACCATACAGCCCGAGACCTTCTACGAAAAAGCCTGGGACGCAGATGTGCTCATATACAATTCTGATATTGCAGGCAGTGTGGACAGCATATCCGAGCTGACAGAAAAATATCCGCTGCTCAATGATTTTACGGCAGTTAAAAACGGCAACGTCTGGTGTACTGAGAAGAATATGTTCCAGCAGACCACAGGCGCGGCTGATATAATTGCGGAGCTTCACCTTATTTTTACAGATAAAGCCGGAGATAAAATGAATTTTATGTACAGACTGGAGTGATGAAAATGAAGACTCAGCGGATCCGCCTTGCAGCAGGCTATACAGTGCTGGCTGTGCTGCTCATAGTCCTTGCTGTGGTGAATATATGCGCAGGAAGTGCCGATATAACTCTTTCCAGACTGAGAAGCGCCCTTGCGGATCCTGAGTCTGACAGGATAGCCTATAACATCATCACTCAGCTGAGAATTCCGCGGACTGCTGCAGCGGCTGTTCTGGGCGGAGCGCTGGCGGTATCGGGCTTTCTTCTCCAGAACTTCTTCGCAAATCCTATTGCAGGACCATACATACTGGGCATATCATCGGGAGCCAAGCTCACGGTGGCACTGCTGATGGTGCTGTCCCTGTCACAGGGATTTGCAGTCAGCTCCTTTGGAATGATAGGAGCCGCCTTTGTGGGAGCTATGCTGTCCATGGGCACAGTCCTCATGATCTCGGGCAGGGTAAAGCGTATGTCGGTGCTTATCGTTTGCGGAGTCATGATAGGCTATATCTGCTCCTCCATTACAGAGCTTGTGGTGAATTTCTCCGACGACTCCAACATCGTGAACCTACACAACTGGTCCATGGGAAGCTTTTCGGGCATAGGCAGGGGCGAAGCTATCACGGCGGCAGCAGTAGTATTTCCTACATGCATTGCGGCATTTCTTCTGTCAAAGCCAATGAACGCCTATCAGCTTGGAGAGAGCTATGCTGTGAATTCAGGTGTAAGGATAAAGGCTTTCCGCGTAGCGCTGATACTGCTTTCCAGCATACTTTCCGCCTGTGTTACGGCTTTTGCGGGACCTGTTTCCTTTGTGGGAGTTGCAGTCCCTCACGTTATAAAAAGCATATTTGGTACAGCGAAGCCTGTACGTATACTGCCCGCCTGCTTTCTTGGAGGTGCGGTGTTCTGTCTGCTCTGCGATCTTATAACGAGAACGCTATTTGCTCCCACAGAGCTGAGTATAAGCACGGTTACGGCTGTTTTTGGCGCACCTGTTGTGGTGTATATGCTGCTTCACAGAGAGAGGGGGAAAGTGAATGTCTGACATGATACTCCGCACTGAGGATCTGTCCGCAGGCTACGGGAAAAAGGTGATAGTGGGCGGACTCACTATTGAAGCGCGGCGTGGAGAGATACTCACTCTCATAGGACCAAACGGGGCGGGAAAGTCTACGGTTCTGAAAACTCTCTGCCGCCAGCTTGATCCCCTTGGGGGAGCAGTTTACATCGAAGGCAAAAATCTCAGCGAACTCAGCGGCAGTCAGCTTGCAAGGCAGGTCTCGGTGCTCCTTACGGGCAGGGTAAAGACAGAGTATATGCGATGTATAGACGTTGTCGAAATGGGACGCTACCCATATACAGGAAGACTTGGACTGCTTTCTGCGGAAGACCATGAGATGGTCAGACAGGCTATGGAGCTTGTTGGCATATCCGAGCTTGCGGACCGTGATTTTGACAGGATAAGCGACGGTCAGCGCCAGAGGGTGGTTCTGGCAGGGGCTATCTGCCGTAGACCACGAGTGCTCATTCTTGATGAGCCCACCACATTTCTGGATATAAGGGCGAAGCTTGAGCTCATGGATCTGCTGAAAAGGCTTGCTTCCGAGCAGAATATAGCCGTGATACTCTCCCTGCATGAGCTGGAGCTTGCACAGCGTGTTTCCGACAGGATACTCTGCATCAAGGATTCTGCGCCCGACAGGACAGGCACCCCCGAGGAGATATTCTCCGGCGACTATATCGGGAAGCTCTATGGCGTTCCCGAGGGCAGCTTCTGCGAGGCTTACGGCTCTCCCGAGCTTGCACCTGTCATGGGCGAGCCTGAGATATTCATAATAGGCGGCGGCGGAAGCGGTATCGCTCTGTACCGGCGTCTCAGACGCAGAGGAGTCCCTTTCGCTGTGGGGGTCATACACGAAAATGACATTGAGTATCCCGTTGCAGCAGCTCTCGGAGCGGAGGTTGTGACAGAGAATGCATTTGAAGCCATATCAGAGGAAAAACTTGCAGAAGCATCTGAGCTCATGAAAAAGTGCGGCAGAGCGGTCTGCACTGTAAAGCAATTCGGCACCATGAACGAGGGCTGCCGCAAACTTGCCCGTGAGGCTGCATCACTGGGAATACTTGAAAACAAGGAGAATATATGAAAGAGGACTCTGTACTGACTAAAAAAGCGGCAGTAATACCGCTTACAATGCTGTGCTGTCTGCTGTGGGGAAGCGCCTTTCCCTGTATAAAACTGGGCTACGGCTATTCCGCCATCGGTTCTGACGATACGGCTTCCCAGATACTATACGCAGGTCTGCGTTTTGCACTTGCGGGAGTCCTTGCCATAGTAATAGGAAGCATAGCAGCCCGAAAGCCTCTTATACCCACAAGGAAGTCACTTCCAAAGGCGACGCTGCTGTCACTTTTCCAGACCATACTTCAATACACATTTTTCTATATCGGACTTGCACGAAGCACAGGCATGAAGAGCTCTGTTATCACAGCTTCAAATGTTTTTCTGTCCATACTTGTAGCATCACTGATATTCCGTACAGAGAAGCTGACCTTCAGAAAGGTGCTTGGCTGTATTGTAGGTTTTTCGGGAGTAGTTCTCATAAACCTCAGCGGTATCGGCGGCGGTTTCAGGTTTACAGGAGAAGGCTTCGTATTCCTTTCTGCACTGTCCTATGCTTTTTCTGCGGCACTGATAAAGCGTTTCTCCTCTGAGGAGGATCCTGTCATGCTCAGCGGCTGGCAGTTCATCATAGGCGGCTCCTTTATGACTGCTCTGGGACTTGCTCTGGGCGGACGTATCGGTGAGATAAACTTCCGCGGCACGGCGATGCTGGTATATCTCGCCATAGTTTCTGCGGCAGCCTTCTCAATATGGGGAACACTTCTGAAGCACAATCCAGTGTCCATGATCTCGGTATTCGGATTTATGAATCCTGTTTTCGGCGTTATACTGTCATTTCTGCTGCTTTCGGAGAGAAGTGCCGCGGGACCTGCCTGCGTTATCGAAGCCCTTGGTCTGGTAGCTCTGGGCATAGTGATAGTAAATTTTGCACCTCAACAAAAAATAAACAAAAAGTCTGAACTTTAAGACTAATTTAAGATTGCTTTAAGGATTGTGGATTATTATGATATCGATATGAAAAATGGGGGTAATGATATGAGGAAAATCCTGTCTGTATTAACACTGATCGCCTCGGTATCCATGCTCTGTTCATGCGGAACAGATATAGCAATGCCCGAGGATGAAGATGGCTCTGTGATCTATGTTTCTCCTGCTGACCAGGCTGAAACAGAAGAAGAGGTCACAACTGAAGGCGCGAAGGCAGATGTAAAATTTTTCGTTAGCATCAATTAAAGAAAAGCAGCTCACATGAGCTGCTTTTTTTGCGGCTGTTGCATTTTTTGTCAGTTTGTGGTATTATATAGAATATGAAAACAAGGGAGCTGAAACAAAATGAACAGAATACTGCTTGTAGAAGACGATAAGGAAATAATAGCCAATCTCACTGAATTTCTCACAGGAGAGGGCTTTATAGTAAAAAATGCCAACGGACAGACAAAGGCTCTTGAGATGGTTGAAAATGATACCTTCGACCTTGTGCTCCTTGATGTGTCCCTTGCTGAGGGAAACGGCTTTGCAGTCTGCTCGGCCATAAAGGCGAATACCTGCCTTCCTGTCATATTCCTCACCGCTTCCGGAGATGAGTTCAGCACAGTAACAGGCTTTGATCTGGGAGCTGATGACTATATTGCCAAGCCCTTCCGTCCCCGTGAGCTTGTTTCACGAATCAAAAACGTGCTGAGACTTACAGGCAGCACTGGCTCGGTAACTCAGCTTGGTGACGTACTTGTAGATACCGTTAAGGGAACTGCCAGCAAGAACGGCAAGGATCTGTTTCTTTCCGCACTGGAATACAGGCTTCTTCTTGTATTCATCAACAACAGGGGAGCAGTGATGACCAGGACCAAGCTCCTTGAATCTATATGGGATATCGCAGGCGAATTCGTAAATGACAACACTCTTACAGTATACATAAAGCGTCTGCGTGAGAAGATCGAGAACGATCCCTCAGACCCAACTATAATAAAGACTGTAAGAGGTCTGGGCTACAGGGTGGACTGATATGAAGTTCTTGCGTAATATCGAGATAAAGCGCACCACAGCCGTTATGGCAGTCATAACAGCTGCCGCTCTTATTGCCGTATGGTTCTATGACAGGAAGCTTATCATACCTGTACTTCTTTTCGGTGCTGCATTCATTGTGGTTTACCTTGTTTCAGCCTTTCTCCGCTACAGGAGGATAACCAGGCTTTCCGCAGATATAGACAGGATACTCCATGGCGAGGAAAATATCAGTATCGAGGATTATTCCGAGGGAGATATCGGTGTGCTCCAGAGCGAGGTCTACAAGATGACTATTCGTCTACGTGAGCAGCAGTCGGGACTAATGCAGGACAAGGTCTATCTTGCTGATCTTCTTGCAGATATATCTCATCAGATAAGGACTCCGCTCACCTCTATAAATATACTTGTATCCATGATTTCAGACCCCGAGATGTCTGAGGAGAAGCGTGAGCAGACCATTCACAAGCTCTATGGGCTTCTCTCTCGTATCGACTGGCTCATAACCGCATTGCTGAAAATGTCAAAGCTTGATGCAGGTACTATAAAATTCCATAAGGAAAAAGTGACTATGCAGGAGCTTCTTGACAAGGCGTGTATGCCTGTGCGTGTACCTATCGAGCTTCGCGGACAGGAGCTGAGCGTTAAGGCTGAGGGAGAGCTTGACTGCGATATTTCCTGGACCTGTGAGGCTGTCGGCAATATAGTCAAGAACTGCATGGAGCACACTCCCGACGGCGGCACAATAACTGTAAGCGGAAACTGTAATCCTCTTTACTCTGAGATCATAATAACAGACAGCGGAAGCGGCATAGCAGAAGATGACCTTCCCCACATATTTGAGAGGTTCTATAAGGGCAGAGCCTCCGGCGAAAAGGGAGGCTTCGGAATAGGTCTTGCGCTTGCAAGAATGATAGTTACAGAGCAGAACGGTACCATAAAAGCTGAAAATGTTCCAAAGGGCGGAGCAATGTTTACTATAAGGATATATGAAAGCACAGTATAAGGCAGGTTTTACCTGCCTTTTTCTTTGGTGACAGATTTGTTATTTTAAAGTCACCGCTGTGTCATATTGACGTGGTGAGATATACACATAAACTCAGAAAGGAAGTTACACTCATGGAAATATTAAGAGTCGAAAATCTTTGCAAGACATACGGCAGCGGTGAAAACCAGGTCCGCGCTCTTGACAATGTTAGCTTTTCAGTGAATAAAGGAGAATTTGTTACGATAATCGGTCCTTCGGGTTCAGGCAAGTCCACACTTCTCCATATCCTTGGAGGTGTTGACAAGCCCACATCCGGAAAGGTATTCATGGACAGCTGTGACGTCTATGCTCAGAACGATGAACAGCTTGCTATCTTCCGACGCAGACAGGTTGGACTTATCTATCAGTTCTACAATCTTATCCCCGTGCTGAATGTTACCGAGAATATCACCCTTCCCGTACTCATGGACGGTCAGAAGGTCAATGAGGAGAGAATGAATGAGCTTCTTGACATACTCAAGCTCAAGGGTCGCGAGGAGCATCTTCCAAATCAGCTCTCGGGCGGTCAGCAGCAGAGAGTTTCTATAGGCAGAGCACTGATGAACGCTCCTGCGGTAGTCCTCGCAGACGAGCCTACAGGAAATCTTGACAGCAAGAACAGCAAGGAGATTGTAGACCTGCTGAAGACATCAAACAAGAAGTATAACCAGACACTTATCATCATCACCCATGATGAGAACATTGCCCTTCAGGCAGACCGTATCCTTGCCATCGAGGACGGCAGGATAACACGCGACGAGGTGATCCGCAAATGAAGATCTTCAACAAGGTAACGCTCCAGTCTCTGAAGAAGAACAAAGCGCGTACTATCGTAACCATAATAGGTATCATGCTGTCGACGGCTCTGATATGTGCAGTTACTACATCATTTGCCTCTGCAAGGAACTTTGCTATCGGGTATTACGAATATACCGAGGGCAAATGGCACGGACTTGAAAAGTACACCGACAAGGATACATACGACATAATAGAAGGCTCCGACAAGGTCAAGGACACAGGAGTCCTGAGTTATATCGGTTATGCTGAGATCGACAGCACCAACAGCTACAAGCCCTATCTCTACATCTCGGGTTATGAGGAAGACGAGACGGGAATAATCCCCATACACATGATCTCGGGACGTCTGCCCGAAAACAGCAGCGAGATACTCCTTCCCGAACATCTCAGCGCAAACGGTGAAGTGGAGCTCCATGAGGGTGACAAGCTCACTCTCGAAATAGGCGACAGAAAGCCTGCTCCCGAGAAAGTCAGGAAAATTGCGGATATTCCCGAATATATAGACATTCCCGATGAGGCGGTAAGCGATATTATCCTTACACAGGAAAATCCTTTTCAGGGATTTGATGATGAGGACGGCGACGCAATCTCGGTAGAAAAACTCGATGTAAGAGAGACAAGGGAATATACGGTTGTCGGATTTTATGAGCGCCCTGATTTTGAGGATATTTACTGTGCAGGCTATACCGCACTGACAGTTCCCGATGAGTACACCGATGATACCATGTTCACAGTATACTACCGCATGAACAACATGAAGGATATCTATGACTTCATGAAGGAAAATAAACTTGATGGCATGGCTCATTCCGATCTTCTCATGTTCAGCGGTGTATCAAGGTACAAGACTTTCTACAGCGTGATATACGGACTTGCTGCCGTAGTTATCGGGCTCATCATGTTCGGCTCAATTATGCTGATATACAATGCGTTTGCTATCTCAGTAGCCGACAGGACGAGGCAGTTCGGACTTCTCTCCTCCATAGGAGCCACCAAGAAGCAGCTCCGCAAGATGGTACGCTTTGAAGCGATCTCCCTTGGTGCTATCGGTATCCCTCTGGGTATAATTCTTGGAATAGTGGGTATGTGGGTGACCTTCCTTGCAATAGGAAGCAGGTTCTCTACATTTGTGGGAGACCGTTATCCTGAGCCAATGCGTATCTGTGTATCGCCCATAGCTATCGCAGCAGCCTGTGTTATCGCATTTGTGACCATAATGATCTCTGCATGGATCCCCTCTATCAGAGCCACAAGGATAACAGCAGTAGAAGCTATCCGCCAGAGCAAGGACATAAAGCAGAAGAAGCACATAAAGACTCCCAAGATAATTCTAAAGCTTTTTGGCGTATCAGGCGTGCTTGCACACAAGTATTTCAAGAGAAGCAAGAAGAAGTACCGTGCGACCATTATCAGTCTTTTCCTGAGCATAGTGCTCTTTATCTCGGCATACTCCTTCACGGCATATCTTGTATCCGCAATAAAGGACGCAAATAATTCTTTCGGAATGGACTACATTCTCAATGTATATGAGCCCGAAGGCGTTGAGGACGCATCTGATGATCCTCTTGAGATACTCCGCTGTATAAGAAACACCGAGCATATAACCGACTCAGCTTTCTATTTAAGAGATTATGGCTTCAGAGTGTATGCTGATGAAAGAGATATACAAGAGGACTATATTGAAAAAATGTTGGGCAGTCCGGACGTGGCGATGAAAATATTAAACATGACGGATTCAGATTATATGATATAAATTATTATTATGTTGACGATGAAACTTTCAGGGAAGTTCTGAAAAGCGAAGGTCTATCCGAAAGCGAGTTCATGAATAAAGATCATCCCCTCGGAATACTTGTTGACAATACTCTTCTTTTTAATGAAAAGAGCGGAAGGATGGAGCGGACAAAGGTATTCAATAATAATGATTTCGACATAACGCTCCTGAAAAATAAGAAAATAGAAGGATATTATTATAGTGGTGATTATATAGACAGCGCAATATATGTAAACATTGAGGATGAGCTTGACAAAAAGTACGTCCCCTATGATGAGTGCCTTGAAGATATTACAATGCATATAGGAAAGGTAACGGATAAGCGTCCTTATTTTGTAAGCTCATATGGAGTGTCCGTGATATATCCATACAGTCTCAGAAAAGAGATCCTCGGAGATTATACTAATGAGATGTACTCGTATGAATATGCTATCAATGCCGACGATACTAAGGCAGGATATGAGGCACTGAAAACTACACTCAAGGAAAACGGAATTCCCGACGGAGAGTTCTGGAACTATGCAGAGAGCATTGAGTCAGAGCGCAGCATGATAATCATCATAAAGGTGTTCGCATACGGATTTATCGTACTTATCTCACTTATCGCCGCAGCAAACGTATTCAATACCATAACCACCAATATCAACCTCCGCCGCAGAGAGTTCGCAATGCTTAAATCCGTGGGAATGACAGCAAAGGGCATGAGAAGAATGCTGAACTACGAGTGCCTGCTTTACGGCACAAAGGCACTTCTGTACGGACTTCCCGTATCAGTGGGCGTTACCTATCTCATCTATCTCTCTATCAATGAAGGAATAGACACATCTTTCTTTGTTCCGTGGGTAGCAGTTGCAGTTGCAGTACTTAGCGTATTCCTTGTGGTATTCTCCACAATGATGTTCTCAATGAGCAAAATAAAGAAGGATAACCCCATAGATGCACTTAAAAACGAAAACCTTTGATATAAACAAAAGCCGCAGGTAAAACTGCGGCTTTTTCATGTTATTCGGTTTGTTCATTGCTGTCCAGTCTGTCCATGAGGAAGTCAAGCAATCCCTTGCCCTCGTCCTTAGAATCAAGATCAACATCTCTGGCATCGCTTTTCCAGCTTGAGCTGTCAGGGAGCAGGCTGTAAGCGAGGTTATGCTGGTGCCACTCAAACGCCATATCCTCGGCAGTCCTGTAGCTCTGCATATCAGCGCTGTGTATGGGGTGTACGGAGATAAGCGCCTGACATATCAAAAGGATATCGTCCTCATCTTCTATCTTGTATGAGTCGGTTATGTGCCAGTTTTCGGGTTCGCAAAGTGCATAGAACTCCTCGCCTCCGTAGCTGAAAATGTAATTCACACCATCTCCGTCGGTATCGTGAAGACCAATATCCTCGGGAGAGCTCAGAAGAGAAGCATCATATGTAGTATAAACCGTTATGGGCTCAGTTACGTTGGCAGGAGCTGCAGTGGTTGTTGCTTCTTCTGTAACCGGTACAGTCGTCACAGCCTCTGTAGTCACAACTGCGGTATTCTCGGTAATTGTCACCTTGTTACAGCCTGACAAAACGCACATCACAGCAGCTGACAAAAGGGCAAGCTGTTTTTTCATGAGTTTTCCTCCATATCAGCTGCTCTTGCGGAAGTTCTTATCAGTGATTATCCTTGCGAATATAAGTCCGAGAGGAAGGGCAGCAACGATAAGGACAGCCTTTGTGAGCCAGAGTCCGCCTGTTGCGATATCATTGAGAGCGATATAGTAGATACCCTTGTACATGAACATTCCGGGAACCATAATAACGATAGAAGGTACGGTCAGCGTAATTCTCGGGTAGCCGATCCAGTGGTGTATAGCTGAAGCAAGGAGACCTGCTGTAAGAGCACCTATGAAAGCGGCAAGACCAACGTGTATCTCTGCCATATCGATAAGCTCAAGACGGAGCGTATTGGCTATCCTACCGATAAGGCCTGCTGTTGCTGCCATTTTGCGGGTGCTGTTGAACATAAGGGAGAAGCCGTAAACTCCGCAGAAGCTGGTGATCATCGTTATTGCGAAGCGGAGCAGGGGATCAAGCTGATAGGATTCAAAGTCTTGGGGGTGAAAGTTGAATATCAGTGCAGTTACCCAACCTGTCAGCGTTGCCACAAGGATAATGAGCAGGGCATATGTGACTCGTTCTATTCCCGAGCGCAGATCCAGCTTTGCCAGGTCCATACCGCCAGTGATAAGGGGAAATCCCGGGATAACGAACAGCATTGAGCAGATATATCCGGCCTGATGTATATCGGAAACATTCAGCAGCAGCTCTGCCAGCTTGATGAACAGCACATAGGTACAACAGGCAGAAGCAACTCCAACAGCCACATTGGCAAATAGGGTTATCTGCTTTTCAAGCATTTTCTTGCGTACGAAGTTTCCGATGCCTGCGCCGAAAAAGGCACATATCATCTCAACGATACCGCCGCCGAGAAGGAATGTGAAGGCGCAGCAGGCGAGAGCAGAAGCCAGTCCCAGATTCCATGCCTTGTAGTTGCCCTTCATATCCTGGAACTTATCCAGTATCATGTGAAACTGCTGAACGGAGTATTTGCCAACCCGCTCGGCAAATCCGTCGGCGAAGTTTTCAAGCTCGTTCAGCTTGTCGGTGTTGACGCCTGTATTGTTCAGCGAAATGGCATTTGTGTAGGTCTCGCCGTTGCCGATACAGGTATATTCTATTGACAGCAGACCTATGTCTGCGTTGCAGGTTATATCAAGAGCACGGGCGAGCTTGTTCATAGAAGCTCTTACGCGCCAGGCGGCGGTTCCCACGGATAGCATCATCAGTCCTATCCTGCCCACAAGAGTTGCCTTCTCACAGAGAGAGGCGTTTATAGCAGGCTCCATGCTTTCGCTGTCAACTATCTCATGCCAGTCAATTGACATATGCTGTTTTCTGAATTTACTCATAAAGCACTCCTTTATAATTAGTTGGACCAATGTGTATTATACCACCTTTGGCAAAGAAATGCAACACTGTCACAGTAAAAAACGGAGCTCTTAAAGCTCCGTTTTTTGTTTATATTATGTTGTTCTTGATAGCAAAGACTGCAAGCTGAGTACGATCTTTAAGACCCAGCTTTTCCAGAAGGCGAGAGATGCCGTTCCTTACGGTACCCTCGGCGAGGAACAGCTTTGAAGCTATCTCCTTATTGTCGGCATCGTCGCATATGAGCCTGAGGAAGTCTATCTCGCGGTCGGTGAGGTCAAAGTTTTTAGCATCCTGCTGAACATAAACATCTTTTTTTATGGAGCGGAAGATGTTGTCGCAGAATACGTTTATACCGCCTGCCACAGCCTTTATGGAGTTGATTATCTTATCATTGTCCATCTCCTTGAGAATATAGCCGTCAGCACCGCTGGCAATTGCCTTGTCAACGGTCTCCTTGTCGTCGAAGGTGGTCAGCACCAGGACCTTTACATCGGGGAGAGTGTCCTTTATTTTCCTTGTGCCGTAGCCGCCGTCGTAATCGGGCATACGCAT
Source organism: Bacillota bacterium (assembly GCA_029572815.1). Taxonomy (GTDB): domain Bacteria; phylum Bacillota; class Clostridia; order Oscillospirales; family Ruminococcaceae; genus Ruminococcus. The sequence goes on from JAKPUQ010000055.1 coordinate 22,028, forward strand.
ATCCATGAGGACCACATCGGGCTTTAGTCTTACACTCATCTCATAGGCTTCCTTTCCGTTTGAAGCCTCTCCCACAACATTCAGTTCGCTGTCGCCTGCAAGCACAGCCTTCAGACCTGCGCGGAGTATCTGAACGTCATCAGCAAGTATAATATTTATCATATCTGCACCTCTTTTATCGGAATTTTTATCATTGTATTGAAGCCTTCTCCCTTTATCGAGGAGAACCTTACAGTGCCGCCGAGAGCCTCTGTGCGCTCTCTTATACCGCGGAGACCGTTGTGCTCTGATATTTTCTTACAGCCCTTTCCGTTGTCAAGAATATACATCTCAAGCCGGTCATCGAGAAATTTGAGGATAATATCTATACGGCTTGCCTCCGAGTATCTCAGGGCATTAGTAACGGTCTCGCGGCAGTTATCATACATCTCCCTGATACAGAAGCTGTATCTGTCGTCCTCGTTGCCCTGAATACAAAGCTCAGTCTCGACGCCGCGGACAGCGGTTATGACGGTCTGGACTGCCTTTGTGACAGAGGTCATGAACTCATCGTCCCTGAGGTTGTTTATTGTACAGCGGAGCTGAGTTACACCGCTTCGTGAAAGTCCGTCTATCTCGGTGATATTGGTGAGCATAGAGCTGACATCGGGTGAGTCCTTTTCAGCTTCAAACCTTAGCATTTTTGCAAGGGAGCTTATCATGGTGAAGGTATGTCCCGCCGAGTCATGCATTTCCTGAGCGATGCGGTTTCTTTCCTGTTCGAGGCTGAGCTTCTTTTCTGCGGAAGCAAGCTCATGGTACTCCGTAACATTGCTTATGGTGATCACGGTCGCCACTCTGTTGCCGCGCTGATTTTCACAGTATGACTGTCTGAGGTTGTAGAACTGGCCCCCGACCCCGATCTCAACAGAGGAAAAGTCCTCGGGCACGGTCTGTCCCGAAGCTGCCGAAAGTGCGCTGATGAACTGATGAGTGTCAGCTGCTGACGCAAGGAATGGTACGGATTCCACGTACTTATTTTTATAGGAAACATTATTGTTGATATCAAAGATCATGACACCGCTGTTTATATTATTAATTGTGTCGCGTATAGCGATATTATTGATGTTGAGCAGCCCGTATCTTCCCAGTGCTATAATGATTAGCAGACTGGAGAAGCCGAAGAAAAGCGGAGTAAGAGTAGCCTTAGACCTGAAAATACCTGCAAGTGAAAGAGTATTGATACCCAGTGGTATAGCTGCTGAAAGTATAAGCAGTATAGACTGCTTATTGATCTGATCTGAGTTTTTGGTGTGCTTAAGACAGATTACAGTAATACCTGCAATTATACATATGTAATATATGACCTGGAAAACGTAGAACATCGGACCGTATTCAACATGACCTGCTTCAAATACGGAATAGTAAAGATGGTGCCACGGGTTTGTGAAGGTGAGGATAATGGCAGATACAGTAATTAGCAGAAGCAGACGGAGTGTTTTTTGGCTCTTGGGTTTGCGTCGGAGTACTCCGCAGAAAGCATGAACCATAGAGGACCGAAGCGGCTTATGCCCACATTGCCTATGGAGTAGCTTATCCAGTACTGCATTCGGGTGTATGAAAAAAGTATGAGCAGCTCTGATATGAGCCACAGAACTATAGATACCTGACAGCATATGAAAAGTCTTGTGAGGCTGTTTTTGTTTCCGCGTCTGATGACCCATGTGAGTGAGCCTATCATACCGCATAGACCCAGTGCGAGAAGTATAGCAGGAACAATAGTATTAACCATATAACACCTCCTTATTATAATTATAGCATAAAAGGATTTTAATAGCAAGATGCGCGGAGAGAAAGTTCTGTTTTTCACGTCTGTAACGCGAAAAAGGGGGCGGCGGCTCGCCGCTTATAGCATAAAAGGATTTTAATAGCAAGATGTGCGGAGAGAAAGTTTTGTTTTTCACGTCTGTAACGCGAAAAAGGGGCAGCTGCTCGCCACTTATAGCATAAAGCTGATTTAGAGAAAACGCTCCGCATTACGCGGAGCGTTAAAGACATTACCAGGTCCAGCCGCTGAATCTCTTTGCGACTGTTGAGCGGAGAGTTTCATTGTTTTTCTTACAGTATTCGTTGAATGCTGCAAGTCCGATAAGCATCATGCCTGCGAAGAACAGGTATATCCACCAGTTAAGAGCCATTAAGTATTCTCTTGTGGCATATACGGTAATTGTAAGCAGACAGGCTGATGAAGCGATGAACCAGGTTTTTGATCTTGTCATGATCGAGATAATGAGTACAAGCATCATTACAGCCATTACGAATATGGTGTTTCCGCCGTTGTCAAAGCGTAAAGCGTCTGCGAGGAGAGCAATGAACGAGAAGATGAACAGACAATTGGATGCGTATTTTGCAGCGCTGGTATACTTGCGCCAGATAAAGCGGCAGACAAGGCCGGTGAGTGCTATGACAGCGATGGTTATTTTGCTGGATATCTGCTCAGAATCGGGTATGAGGAAGGGGCGTGTGATGAGTGCGATAGCAGTAAGAGCTGTTGTTATCGTCAGGAGGATCGATGAAACATGATCCGGTGTATTCTTCTTTATGAAGCAGGCTGCATACACTGCCATAGCCATAAGCATACAGAATGCGGTGTTTCTGCCCTGACCGTTCATCAATGCTATAGCCAGCCAGCCTGTAGAGAGCATGGGATCCAGAACTGTCTTTTCATCCGAGGCAACAAAAATGCCCTTTGAATAAATGAGCCTTGAAAGACCCATATATGTGAGAAATACAGCCGATAATACGATAAGCTTGATGATCTCGTCCGATGAGTATGCTGTAACAGCCTTGTAGACGGTAATGATAAAGGAAAGAGCTGGAAGCAATGCTGTGAAGTTATAGCGCATTCTGTTTGATACTGCGAAGTGAATGAGACATACAGCAAGGGGGACGAGGAAGAAACGGCCTGTCTCAGAAGCTGCAATAAGGATCACACCGGCTGCGATAAGATCAGTGTAACGTGCGGCTTCAATTCCTTGAGCAGCTTTTCCGGCAAATCTCTTTAAAATGAAAGCAGAAGCCGTGAATATAAAAGCAAGGAAGCACCAGCATAATGTGTTGGCAGATACACGGGATAAACCTGTTTCTGAGATGATAATACGTATAGCTGATCCACAGGTCAGCATAGGAAGATATATTGCTGTGATACCTGCGGCAGTGCTTATGATGTTGTTTTTGCTGAAAACATATGCGCCTATTACTGCGGAAACCAGCATTGCGATCATTATTTCGGGAATATATTCAAATTCTGAAGCATTTGCCAGACATACAACAGCTGAGATGACAGAAGCGGCAAAGGTGAAGCTCTCGGTGAAGATGTGCCTGAATCCGGGAACAAAACGATGTATGATATAAATGAGGAACGCTCCGCCGAAGAAACAAAGGCAGCTGCTTCTCCTGTCATACCCGTTGTAAACGTCCAGTGAAAACATAAGAGCAAGCAGGAGACTTACAACTGACTCAGCATAGATAAGACCTTCTATCTTTTTATAGAAGCCATAGAATACAAGCTGTGCGATGATAACGGCTGATATGAAGTATCCCTGTACAGAGGGAGATGCTATTTCGGACAAAACGTACATTGCAGGGCATACTCCGTAGATAAGAGCGGCCGCTGAGCCGACTATTTTGAATGGCAGCTCATGCTTTTTGCCGTCAGCAGCTTTGAATACATAAATAATAGCAGTAACTATTGCCTGAAGTATGATGAGTACAGGAACTGTTCCCTCAATTGTATCGCCTGCCCGGAAGGCTGCGAACAGCAGTGCAAATGCAGTGCAGGAAAGAGCAGAATAAATAAGAGGGAGCTTTGAAAAGAGTTTGTTTCCGAGGAACAGCATTGCAGCTGCCAGAGCGGTAGAAGCTGCCAGAAGCGCACAGGCGCCGTCTCCGTGGAATGAGAACCATTCACCCATGAGTCTGTAGAAGCCGGCTGTAAGGAGAGCTGTGGACATAAAGCCTGTTCCGAGGATGTAGAATGATACTGCAGTTCCCGAAAGTTTCAGGAATTTTTTGATAACAGCACTAAGTATAAAGGTAACAGCCGCTGCTGCTGCGATTATAGCGACCCTGCCCGAGTGAGAGGTATGGACCCATCTGGCAACTCCGAAGGCAAGTCCCGACAGCACCACGAAAAATGTGCCTATAAGGAAGAGAACGTTTGAAACGGTCATATCGTGCTTTTTACGCGGCGGTTCCGGAATGTACTGTGGAGCAGGCTGCGGCACAGAAACGCGCGGAGCTTTCAGCTGAGGGTATGGCTGCGTATAAATAGGCGGGATATTCATTGGGGTTCCGGGTGGCTGCACAGCTCCCGAAGATCCATTTTTGTCCGATGCTCTTACGATTGCGATTATTATAATCGGAAGAGCAAAGGGGATAATAATAAACAGGGCGATAATAATATTGATAGTCAACATAACCATCATCCTTTCTTTGTGCCTGAAGTGGTTTACTGTGACTATATCATAACATTTCCGTACTTATTTTGTAAGGTGTAATTCGTCATTTTCTGAATGACAAATGTCACTAAATATAATCTGATCCATAAAGTACCTGTATAATATCTATTGAAAAAAGTTATTTCAGATGATATAATTACCTAAAAGGAGATGATATGCGATGGATTTTATTAAATTGTCAGCTGAGAGATACTCTGTAAGGAGCTTTGATGATCGCCCAATAAGTGATGAGCATATGAAGATACTGCTGAGAGCTGCTGTGCTTGCACCTACTGGCTGCAATTATCAGCCTCAGAGGATATATGTTGTGCAAAGTGAAGAAAAACTCGGAAAACTCAGGGAGATAAGCAGATGTACATTTGGTGCTAAAACCGTACTTGTGTTTACCTATGACGTGACGGAGGACTGGAAAAATCCTCTTGAAAAGGGTGTTCACTCAGGAGAGCAGGACGTGAGCATAGCTGCTTCACACGTAATGCTTCAGGCTTGGGAGCTTGGTATCGGTACCTGCTGGGTAAACTATTTCAGCAATTCCCGCCTTGAAAAGGAGCTTGGACTGCCCGAAAACGAGCGGTCTGTACTCATTATGCCCATTGGTTATCCGTCCCCCGATGCAAGCCCTCTTCCCATGCACAGTGAATACAAGGCTGTGGAGGAGATAGTTAAATTCATATGATGATATAAAATGTACAGCATAAAAGTGATATATCCGGCTATTCTTTTTGATAAATACAAACAGTATAAAACACGTATCATTTTACTTGTGATAAATTTGTGAAAAGACGAAAACGTGAGAATTCAACTGATTAATTAAGTTTTCTTTGTGAGTTGTGACGAAATTCGACAATGATTTTTATGGATTTCTTTTTTGTATTGCTTTTTCATGCAACAGAAAGTATAATAAATATATATAAGAGTAGATGGGGATTTATATATTTATAAAAAGATTGGTTTACTGTATTAAATATTTTGTTTTATTTTTATAATCAAATTATGAGTGTTTGCAGTAAACGGTCACTGCTTTTACTGTGGCCAATTGGAGGGAATACGTTATGAAAGATTTGTTCAGGAGTTTCAAATGCCGAAAGATCGTTCTTGCAGTCGCTGATGTATTTATTGTATGTGTTGCAGCATTGATCGCCAATTTCATTCTTTCTTTCTGGGGTAAAGATATCGATGAGTCCCGGCTTATCGTATCAGGCGCAGTAAGTGCAATATGCTGTATAGGCGGATTGCTAATAACAGGCGCCTACAGCAGGATGTGGAGATACTTCAACAGCAAGGATTATCTCACCTGTGTATATGGCGCGATAGTCGGTATAGTTGTTGCCGCATCTATTGTATATATAATAGATAACGTTTTTTACCCGCTTTATTCATTCCTTCATCTTACTATAATAACTTTTGGCGTATGCCTTTTCCGATATTTATTCAAGAGCGCTTTTATAACCCTTGTTAAACCAAAGGCTGTAAAAGGGAAGAGAACAATGATCATAGGCGGCGGACAGGCTTGCAGAACTATCCTCAAGGAGATACATAACGCAAAGCTCTCTCCCTATTCTGAGGACAAGCAGGTCACAATATTTGATCCTGTCTGCATCATTGATGACAACGGAGACAAGGTCGGCATGGATATAGAAGGCGTCGAGATCGTTGGTACCACCAATGAGATACACAGATTTGTGAGAGAGCGCAGGATAGAGCAGATACTCTTCGCGATCCCTTCATGTCTTGATGATGAGAGAAAACGTATACTTGATATATGTGCTGATACAAAGATTCCTGTAAAGATCGTGCCTTTTATCGGAAATCTTGTCTTTGACGAAAAGAACAAGACAATTATCCACCAGATCCGTGACATCAGAGTGGAGGGTCTTCTGGGACGTGAGCCTATTACCTTCGACAATGCCGATATCAGAAACTTTATCGGCGGCAAGGTTTGTATGGTAACAGGCGGCGGCGGAAGCATCGGTTCAGAGCTTGTACGCCAGATCGCAAAGTATGCCCCCGAGAGGATAATCATAGTTGATATTTACGAAAATAATGCTTACGAGATCGAGCAGGAACTGAAAATGGAGTACGGTGACGAGCTCAAGCTTGTCACACTGATCGCTTCTGTAAGGGATTATTTCCGTATGAATCAGATATTCGACACCTACAAGCCTGATGTTGTCTTCCATGCAGCTGCCCATAAGCATGTTCCTCTCATGGAGGTTTCGCCTATGGAAGCCATAAAGAATAACATCATCGGCACCTTCAATGTTGCTACTCTTGCCCAGTATCACGATGTAGGCAAGTTTGTTATGATATCCACTGACAAGGCGGTAAATCCCACCAATGTCATGGGAGCTTCAAAGCGCTGCTGCGAGATGATAGTTCAGTATCTTGCACAGCAGCATGAGGGCAGAACAGAGTTCGTTACAACAAGATTTGGCAACGTTCTCGGTTCAAACGGTTCTGTTATCCCGCTGTTCAAGAAGCAGATCGAGCAGGGAAGACCTGTTACCGTTACACACCCCGACACAATCAGGTACTTCATGACCATACCTGAGGCTGTTAACCTTGTTATGGAGGCAGCAGCTATCGCAAAGGGCGGAGAGATATTCGTCCTTGATATGGGCAAGCCTGTCAAGATAGTCACTCTTGCAGAAAATCTTATCCGTATGTATGGCAAGGAGCCTTACAAGGACGTTGAGATAAGATTTACAGGACTCCGTCCCGGCGAGAAGATAAAGGAGGAGCTCCTTATGAACGAGGAGGGACTTCAGAAGACTTCCAACAAGCTTATTTTCATCGGCAAGCAGATCGAGATTGACGAGGCGACCTTTGCCTTCCGCCTTGATCTTCTGAGAAACGCCGCTCTTCAGAACAACGAGAAGATCGCTGTAGATGCACTTCATAAAATGGTTCCGACCTTTACAACTCCCGAGAAGTTCAACAGCAAGGAGCTTAAGAAGGAAACAATGGAGACAGAGGTCGAGTCCGCATAATGAGTCCGATAAAATTCCTTTCAGGGGATTCGGATATACTGCCGTTCTTAACAGGAACGGCAGTAATTTTTTGCCATAGCAGAGCCATGTATTGTCAAAATATACCGTTTTTGAGTAAGAGGTATATTTATTTTGTACTAACAATAAAAAGTAGGCGGCATATAGCCGGCTGATATTGACAAATCCACGCAATAGTGGTATAATTTCTAAATATAATGGAGTATTGTATATAGAGTGAGAATGCTCTGAGGAGGAAAGTATATGTCAGTTAATATTCCCGAGATATTTGCCTGTAACGTGTTCAACGAGGAGGTCATGAAGACCCGTCTCCCAAAGAACATCTATAAAGCCCTCAAGAGGACTATGCAGAACAACGAGCCTCTTGCTGATATGGCTACAGCCGATGTTGTTGCCAATACTATCAAAGAATGGGCTATTGAGAGAGGCGCTACCCATTACACCCACTGGTTCCAGCCTATGACAGGCTCAACAGCTGAGAAGCATGACTGTTTCATAAATCCTGCGCCCAATGGCATGGCTATCATGGAGTTCTCGGGCAAGGCTCTTGTAAAGGGCGAGCCTGATGCATCTTCCTTCCCGTCAGGCGGTCTCAGAAGGACCAGCACTGCCAGAGGATATACCGCATGGGATCCTACATCCTACTGCTTTGTCAAGGAAGGCAGTCTCTATATCCCCACAGTTTTCGTATCTTATACAGGAGAAGTCCTCGATAAGAAAACTCCTCTCCTCCGTTCTATGCAGGCGCTGAGCAAGACTGCTGTACGTTTCCTGAAACTTTTCGGAAACGACAGAGTAACAAGAGTTACTTCCACAGTCGGTGCCGAGCAGGAATACTTCCTTATCGACAAGAAAATGTACGATCAGCGTGAGGATATTATCCTCACGGGCAGAACACTTTTCGGTGCGAAGCCTCCCAAGGGACAGGATCTTGACGACCAGTACTTCGCTAATCTTCGCCCGAGAATAGCTGCTTATATGGCTGATCTTGACGAGGAGCTCTGGAAGCTGGGCATATATTCAAAGACCAAGCACAACGAGGTCGCTCCCGCACAGCACGAAATGGCTCCCATATTCACCACCTCAAACCTGGGTACAGACCAGAATGAGCTGGCTATGGAGGTCATGGAGAAAGTAGCTCTCAAGCACGGACTTGTTTGTCTCCTTCACGAGAAGCCCTTCGAGGGAGTAAACGGCTCAGGAAAGCACAATAACTGGTCCATGTCCACAAACGACGGTCAGAACCTTCTTGATCCCGGCGACACACCTATGGACAATCTCCAGTTCCTTACCATACTCTGCGCACTTATCAAGGGCGTTGACGAGTATGCCGATCTTATGAGACTTTCTGCGGCTTCCGCAGGCAATGACCACAGACTCGGCGCTGATGAGGCACCTCCTGCTATCGTTTCCATGTTCCTGGGCGAGGAGCTTGAGGCTGTGTTACAGGCTATCGAGGACGACTCTGTATACAAGACAGAGGCAAGAGCCTTCAAGATAGGCGTTGATGCGCTTCCCTCATTCCCCAAGGACTCTACTGACAGAAACAGAACATCACCCTTCGCCTTCACGGGCAACCGCTTTGAGTTCAGAATGGTGGGTTCTTCCGATAATATCGCTTGTCCCAATGTGCTTCTCAACACTATCGTCTGCGAGGAGCTGAGCCAGTTCACAGAGATACTGGAACCCTTCAAGGGCAAGGATAACTTTGACGCCGAGGTAAGAAAGCTCCTCAAGAGCGTTATAAAGGAGCACAGAAGGATAATCTTCAACGGCGATGGCTATTCACCTGAGTGGGTGAAGGAAGCCGAGAGAAGAGGACTTCCCAACTATGTTTCCACAGTAGACTGTATGCCTCATTATACCGATGAGAAGAATGTTCGTATTTTCCGCAAGTTTGAGATTTACAACCTTAACGAGGTTACAGCGAGAAAAGAGATCCATCTTGAGAAGTACTCCAAGACAGTCCGCATCGAAGCCCGTACAATGGTCGAAATGGCAAGAAAGCAGCTTCTTCCCGCTACAATGGAGCACGTTAAGTCACTCTGTGACGCTATCGCAACAAAGAAGCAGATCGGCTTTACCTGCAACACTGATGAAAAGATCGCAAAGAAGCTCAACGATCTTGCTGACCGCTTCTATGATTCTATCGAGAGACTTGAACAGCGCGTGAATGAAGCAAACGCTGTTGAGGGTATCCAGAAGCAGGCTGAGTTCTTCCACGATGTAGTTCTGGCTGAAATGGATATAATGAGAAGCATAGCTGACGAGATAGAGCTGAATATGCCTTCTGCAAAGTGGCCTATCCCTTGCTATTCCGAGATAATCTACAATGTATAATAAGAAAGCCGCCCATCAGGGCGGCTCTTTTGTTATCTTTTCTTCTTTTTCTTATTATTGCCTGTTTTCTTCTTGTTTGAGGAGCTGTGAGGCTTTGCGGTGATGCTTTTTACGGGTTCTGTCTTTTTAACAGTCTTGGGGGCTGCTTTTGCAGGAACTGCCACTGGCTCGGGCTCCTGAGAGCCTGCTTTCTTTATTACAAGAAGTATGCCCAGCATGATCACTACAGACAGACCTGTTACGATAACATTGAGGAATGCGTTGGACATCTCAAAGAAGTGCTGAACGATACCTGCGATAAGATAGCCGATTGCACATACACCTGCAACAGTGAATGCGTAGGGGAGCTGCGTTGATACATGGTTTACATGATCGCACTGTGCACCGGTTGAAGCCATGATTGTCGTATCTGAGATAGGCGAGCAGTGGTCTCCGCATACAGCGCCTGCCAGACAGGCAGAGATACAGATTATTACCATTGAAGGGATATCTCCCGATGAGCCGACATCAGCGAGCTGCTTGCTGAATACACTGGTTACGATAGGGATAAGGATTCCGAAGGTGCCCCATGAGGTACCTGTTGCGAAGGAAAGTCCGATTGCTACTGCGAAAAGAAGCACAGGAAGCAGAAGCTTTACAGCTGTTGCGCTCTCTACAATTCCCGAAACAAAGGGACCTGCTTCAAGTAGGCTTGTCATGGTTTTCAGTGTCCATGCGAAGGTGAGGATAAGTATTGCAGGCACCATCTGTTTGAAGCCTGCAGGTATTGAGTCCATGCATTCATTGAATGTAAGCACTCTGCGGCAGAGATAATAGAGTATTATAATGATGAGAGCTCCAAGTGAGCCAACAGACAGACCAAACGAAGCATCGCAGTCTGCAAATGAGTCAATGAAGCTTGCTCCGCTGAAAAATCCTCCTGTGTATATCATTCCGATAACGCAGAGAACTATGAGGATAATAACGGGAAGCAGAAGGTCGATGACCTTTCCCTTTGAGTGTGAGGGCTTTGCGTCCTCGGCGTAAACTGTGCTGCGTGTGGTGAACAGATCGCCGTTCCTGGCGTTGTTCTCGTGAACTCTCATTGGACCGTAGTCTGCGTTGCTCAGCGCTATGAATACAACCATTATAAGTGTGAGTATAGCGTAGAGATTGTAGGGGATAGTCCTGATAAAGAGCTGAATACCGTTTACTCCGTCCACTGTGCCGCTGACAGCAGCTGCCCATGAGGATATGGGGGCGATGATACAGACAGGAGCTGCTGTGGCGTCGATGAGGTAGGCGAGCTTTGAGCGCGAGATCTTATGCTTGTCCGTTACAGGACGCATTACCGAGCCCACTGTGAGACAGTTGAAATAGTCGTCCACGAATATGAGTACTCCCAGCAGGAAGGTAGCGAGACTTGCGCCTGCGCGGGTCTTGATATGAGCAGCAGCCCATTCTCCGTAAGCGCGGCTTCCGCCGGCCTTGTTCATGAGAACAACGATGATTCCAAGAACTACCAGGAACACAAGAATTCCCACGTTATAAGAGTCGGCTATATTGGCAATAAGACCGTCCTGTACAACTGCCTTGAACATTCCCGGGAAGCCGCCTGAGGTTGCAGTGGAATAGAGGACTCCGCCTGTGAGTATACCGATGAACAGTGAGGAGTATACCTCTTTGGTGATAAGTGCCAGACCGATAGCCACAATGGGCGGCAGCAGCGACCACAGCGAGCCGACAGCCTCTGACACAGGTGCCTGGATCATGCAGCAGATAATGAAGGCTGCAACGATTAGGGCAAAAATGATTTTGCTAAGATACTTCTTTTCCATACGCATCTTCTCCGTTTGTTTGTTTTGTTTTTGTCTTTATATTGAGCTGTGCGAGAATGACCGCAGCGAACACCAGCGCACAGCCAATGAACTCTTTTATGCTAAGCTTTTCCGAGAGTATCAGCCAGCCTGACAGGGCAGCAAAAACAGATTCAAGGCTCATTATCAGAGTAGCCGCTGACGGGGGAGTATACCTCTGACCTATCATCTGCAATGTGTAAGCAACTCCGCAGGACATTATGCCCGTGTAGAGTATAGTGGCTTTTGCAGCGAAAATACCGCTGAGTGAGGGCTTTTCAAAGATGAACATACACACCGTCATCATCAGCCCTGCCGTAAAGAACTGGATGCAGGACATCAGCATACTGTCGGCACTTTTATCGTTGAAGCTGTCTATCACCATGATGTGCAGTGCAAAGAAAAGAGCGCAGATAAGCACAAGAAAGTCGCCTCTTGAGAGGTTCAGTCCCTCTTTTATGCACAGTAGGTAGAATCCCAGTACGGCAACAGCGGCGCATACCCAGGTCTTTACCGAGGACTTCCTTCCGAAGAATATCCCCACCAGCGGAACTATTACCACATAGAGTGCAGTTATGAAGCCTGCCTTGCCTGCGGTGGTAAGTTTTATTCCGGATTGCTGGAAGGAACTGGCGATAAAAAGCAGTATTCCGCAGCAGATACCGCCTTTTACGGTAGTATTCAGAGGAGCCTTTTCATTTTTGCTGTCTTTTTTACGCAGTGGTGTGCAGCGGAAAAGTGCTATGACAGGTATAAGGACAACCCCTCCGATAAGTGTTCGGACAGCGTTATACGTGAAGGGGCCTACATAGTTCATGCCTTCGCTCTGAGCTACAAAGGCTGTGCCCCAGATGATGGCAGTAATTAGCAGCAGAATACTGCCGCGGAGTTTTTTTAGCATCAAAGTATCACCATTGAATGCCCATATAATAAATGGGACAAGATATAAAAATATTATAACACAAACGGGGAGAAGGTTCAACAGATTTTGCTGTCATACGCCATAATTCCGCATAATAGCCAAAGAAGAAGCGCTTCGATTATGCTTTTCGACAACAGAAAAGGCTCACCTGATGGTGAGCCTTTGACTTTCATGAGAAATTATTAGTGCCCTTGATACTAAGTCCTTTGTCGAAGTCATCGAGAAAATGATGGTACTCGCTGCCCAGGTGATAGGAGATAAGGGTCTGAAGGTTTACATTCTCCACGCTTCTGAAAATATTCATATCAACAGCGGGATTGGTCTCGCGGAGCTGACATAGAAGCTGCTTTATCTCAGCACGTTTGGAGCTGCCTTCACTTCTTGTTATGCGGCAGGCACATTGTATGAAGCTGAGTCCGTTATATTCGCTCCAGCGGATAATGTCATTTTCGCGGACAAGGTAAAGAGGGCGAATAAGCTGAATACCCTCATAGTTCTCACTGTGGAGCTTCGGCATCATGGTCTGAACCTGTGAGCCGTAGAGCATACCCATGAGAATAGTCTCTATAACGTCGTCAAAGTGATGACCGAGGGCTATCTTGTTGCAGCTCAGCTTCTGAGCGGTCTTGTAGAGCCAGCCTCTTCGGAGCCTTGCACAGAGAAAGCAGGGGTGCTTTTCGACTTTTGCAGTTGACTCGAATATCCGCGTCTCCATAAGCTTCACGGGAAGCTCAAGAGCCTTAGCGTTTGCAAGTATCTTTTCGCGGTTCTCGGGAGCGTATCCTGGGTCCATGACTATGTATTCGCTTTCAAAATCAATATTTCCGTATTTTTGCAGCCTTTGTATACACTTTGCCATAAGCATGGAATCCTTGCCGCCCGAAATACAGACAGCTATTCTGTCACCATTTTCTATAAGGCGGTACTGGTCGATACCCTTGCGGAATTTAGACCATATACTTTTGCTGAACTCTCCTGTCAGAGAGCTGTCGATACTGCTGTTCACAGGGATCACTCCTTTACTTATATATAATATACAGCGAAAAAAGGATAATGTCAAGGCGAAACAATTGGCGGAAGGGTAGACAGAGGCAACAATCATATAATGCATATTGACTAAATATGAAAAATACGGTATAATTATAGAGTGATAACAGCGCATAAAGCTTCATAATTATATAAGAGGTGAATGACAATGCATAAGCTTGAAAAGGACATAAATGATCTTACCAAAAGCATACTTGCCGACTATGAGGGCAACAGGACTATTGATGAGGTAAAAGCCTACGATCATCCTGAAAATGATGTCATCATAAATATTATAGAGTCCCTGAGACGCATTATCTTCCCCGGATATTTCCGCAATAAGAGCTACAGGGTCTACACAGTCAGGAACAATGTCTCCATGATACTTGAGGACGTTATCTTCAAGCTTATCAAGCAGATCTCCATTGTGCTGAGGTATGACGATAAGTACGTTATGCTTGGGGACGAGGAGATAACCGACAACGCCGAGAGGATAACCTTTGAGTTCCTCAACAAGCTGCCGAAGATAAGGGAGCTTATCGAGACTGATGTTCAGGCAGCTTATGACGGCGATCCCGCTGCCTATAATAAGGACGAGATAATCTATTCCTATCCGGGACTCTATGCGATACTGGTAAACCGTCTTGCTCATGAGCTTTTTCTTCTGGGCGTTCCACTGATACCCCGTGTAATGACTGAGCACGCTCACAGCAAGACCGGAATCGACATTCACCCCGGCGCTACTATCGGCAGATACTTCTTTATCGACCACGGTACAGGCATCGTTATCGGTGAGACCACAGAGATAGGGGACAACGTTAAAGTATATCAGGGCGTTACCTTGGGAGCTCTTTCCACAAGGGGCGGCCAGTCTCTCAGAAACAAGAAGCGCCATCCTACCATTGAGGATAATGTAACTATCTATTCGGGAGCATCTATACTCGGCGGTGAGACTGTTGTGGGCAAGGATGCTGTTATCGGCGGTAACGCATTCATAACCCGTTCAGTGCCCGCAGGTGCAAAGGTCAGCATTAAAAATCAGGAGCTGAGATATAATTTTGATTCTCCTGTAGAGCAGGTCAAGAAGGCAGATCTTGATCCTGAGGAGAGCTGGTTCTATATAATCTGATTAAAAAGCTGCGGTATATAGCCATGTATCGCAGCTCGAAAATTTTTTTGAATTTTTTTGAAAAAGGGTTGACAAATCAAAAATACCGTGGTATAATATTAAAGTCGTCGGAACTGATAACCGATGAACGGAAGAAAAAGTGGGGGTTTAGCTCAGCTGGGAGAGCATCTGCCTTACAAGTAGAGGGTCACAGGTTCGAGCCCTGTAGTCCCCACCAATTCTTTGGCCTCGTAGTTCAGTTGGTTAGAACGCCTGCCTGTCACGCAGGAGGTCGACAGTTCGAATCTGTTCGGGGTCGCCATTATGCGGATTTAGCTCATCTGGTAGAGCGCCACCTTGCCAAGGTGGAGGTAGCGAGTTCGAGCCTCGTAATCCGCTCCAAAGACGGCGCTATAGCCAAGTGGTAAGGCGTGGGTCTGCAACACCCTGATCCCCAGTTCAAATCTGGGTGGCGCCTCCAGAAGCACTTGCGATCGCAGGTGCTTTTTTTAGTTTACAAGCGTTCCTCGTATGACGGGGGACGCCTTTTTTATGACATGATTGTGAATATGACTTTAATATTAAATGTCAATTTTGTTTAAATCGCAAATTGAAATTTCTGTTAATTTGTGATAAAATTATAAAAATAAAATATTTAGGGGGAATTGGCATGGATAAGATCAAATTCAGGCGTTTTCTAAGTGTGTTCACATCACTGTGTATTGTGGGAGCATTCCCTATAGTCACACACAGGAATAAGCCTGATAAAAGCGGCATTCAGGCAGTGACCGACGATAAC